>JAGAKG010000015.1 GCA_017625755.1 Clostridia bacterium
GATAGACGCGATAAAGTATATCGACGGAACAGAGATAAAGGATGTCAGAATGGAGGGCGACAAGACGGTCAAGGTCGGAGTTGCCACCGATAAGCAGCCCACGGCGGTGATATCGGGTGAAAAGATATCCTTCAACGATATCTCACTCAGCGTAGCGATAACAGATACCCTGAAGCTCCTTGAGCTGAGCGAGGGCAGAGTTGATGTCGTTCTTTACGATGGCGAGAATATCATAGCGAATAAGAGCCTTTCTATTGCGGACGCGACCTCGATAAAATTTGACGGACTCAAGCCCGCAACAGAGTATACCTATGTTATAGCGGCAAGCTACGACGCGCTTGACGGAAGCGGATTCAATACCTACATACTCGCAAGCAAGACATTCACCACGCTTGAAGCGGTGATGTTTGAGAATGTAAATGTGGGACAGGAGGGCGTATCCTTCGGTCTCATCTGGGACGAGAATTACTCGGACAGAGAGATAGTGTCGATAGAGCTTTATCAGGGCGAGACAAAGATAAAGGATATCGAAACGACGGCAAATTCGATAGACGAGCTTCTGAGTAATAACGAGTATACGGTAATCGTAGAATATAAGAATAACGGCAAGACAGATAACATCTATCTCACATTTACGACCGTGGCAAAGGCAAAGCCGAAAGTGTCTGTAACAAGGTCGTCGATAACGCAGACGAGCGTTGAGTTCGGCGTCAGCTTCACCGATATCGACGGAGTCGGAGAGATAACAAAGATTGAGCTTCTCCACAAGAACGGAAACAGAACGGCGGAGAATACAGCTATACGAAGCTTTTCTGGATTGCTCTCAAATAACACCTATACCGTTAAGGTGACATATACATACGACCTCAACGACGGCAAGGGAGAGCAGACCTCCGCAGAAACGCTTGAGCTGAAAACCGCGGCAAAGACAATACCGACATTGTCGATAACAAACCCGAGCAAGACGCAGACGAGCGTTGGATTTGGCATTGATTACAGAGACCCCGACGCTGTGGGAGTGATAAATAAGATAGAGCTTGTTCACGCAAGGCTGGGAACAGTTTCGGCGGATAACTTGAATGTGCGAGAGTTTAAAAATCTGCTTTCAAACAACATCTACACAGTTAATGTAACATATACCTATAATCTCAACGACGGTCAGGGCGACCATATAGAGATTAAGAAGCTTGATATCAAGACTGATGCTAAAACCGAGCCTACCGTGACGATAAACAATCCGACAAAGACGCAAACGAGCGTTGGTTTTGGGGTTGATATAACGGATATTGATAACATTTGTACCGTAACGAGTGTTGAACTCGTTCACGCAACTCGCGGAACACTTGCGGCGGAGAATGTAAGCGTTCGCGAGTTTGAGAATTTGCTATCAAATAATATCTACACAGTTAAGGTAACATATACCTACGACCTCAACGACGGTGACGGTGTGCATACCAAGAGCGTAACGCTTGATATTAGGACAGAAGCGAAACTCAAGCCTGTTATTGAGATAGCCGATTTGGATTATAACATCAAGCATATCGAGTTCAATGTCACCGAGACCGATGTGGATAACACGGGCGGTGTGACAAAGGTCGAGCTTTATCAGGGAGATACTCTTGCCCGAACGAGCAATAGCCTGACGAGCGCGTTGTTTGAGGAGCTTTTGTCGGATACGGAATATACCGTCAAGATAACCTACGAGTACGACCTGAACGACGGAGTAGGAAAGCATACCGAAACGGTTACACAAACGGTAAAGACAAGATATGACTTCGGCGTTGGTGATTGGGAGCCGAGCAAGGGTCTTGAGATAACCAACGGAGTTATCACGGGCATTGGAAGCTGTAACGATATGGTTCTGTTTATAGATAAGCCGATAGAATCGTATGCTTTTTGTATGAATTATGATATAGAAAGGGTATATATATACGGCGAAGAAGGCTTCGATATAGGCGGTGATGCGTTCGGTGAATGTATAAGCTTGGAAGAAGTTAAGCTTGCAGGAACGATGCCTTCTATCCTTGTTAATGCATTTGACGGATGTGTTTCGTTAGAAAGTATAGTTATTCCCGAAGGTGTAGTCTCTTTATCAGGAGGATTTACCAGATGTACCGCGTTGAAGACCGTTGTGCTTCCCGAAAGCTTGAAAACGATAGATAGAAGCGTATTTGACGGCTGCAGAAGCTTGAAAAGTATAACGATACCCAGTGGCGTTACAAGCATTGGCGATTATGCGTTCCGCGGTTGTACCGGCTTGACTAGCATAACGATACCTAACGGTGTTACGAGCATTGGTAATGGAGCCTTTTCCGATTGTATCGGTTTGAAGGAGATAACGATACCGAACGGTGTTACGAGTATTGGTGACAGTGCATTTGATTATTGTACCTATTTGGAGAGCATTGATATCCCCGAGAGCATAATATCTATTGGCGAATATGCATTTAATCATTGTACTTCTTTGAAGAGTATTAATATACCCGATGGCGTAACATCTATCGGCGAATCTACATTTGATAATTGTACTTCTCTGAAGAGC
Source organism: Clostridia bacterium (assembly GCA_017625755.1). GTDB lineage: Bacteria > Bacillota > Clostridia > Oscillospirales > CAG-272 > HGM12713. The sequence goes on from JAGAKG010000015.1 coordinate 2,543, forward strand.
ATAGATATTCCCAAGAGCGTAACATCCATAGGTGCATTTGCGTTTGCGGATTGTACTTCTTTGGAAAGTGTAAATATTTCCGAAGGCGTAACGACTATCGGTGAGGGGGTATTCACTAAATGTACCTCCTTGAAAACCGTAACAATTCCTGACGGGGTAAAGTTTATGGGGGGCTATGTTTTCGCCAACACAAATAATCTGACTGTTTATGTCTCGGCAGGCTGTAACACGAAATTTTGGAACAGCACCTGGATGGGGGACGCAACCGTAGTTCGGCTTGAAGAATAAACACAAATAATTTCCAAGGCTACCGCTTCGGCGGTAGCCTTTTCGTTAGTCTTGCCCCCGCCGACACATTTATGTGTCATTCTGAGCGGAGCAAACAATCCTGAGAATTGTTTGCGCAGTCGAACCACGCCTTAGCGTGGTAACGCCTTTAGGCGTTAGAATCTCGAGCGGGGCAGTTGCAAATAAAGTAATGCTTTCCCGCGAGATCCGACCGCGGGCGGTCGCCCTACGGGTTTCGACTACGCTACGCTCCGCTCAAGATGACGCGCGGGGAGTGGCGTCAGGGTTGAATATGCGAATAAATTACGCCAAACCCGGTAGGGGTCGGCGCCTCGACGACCCGCAAACTATGACGAGTTTTTAAACAAACTCGTCACGGAGCGTAGCGGAGTATAATGACGCGCGGGGAGTGGAGGTGGGGGGTATATATGCTAAAAGGGGAGAGGAAAGCGTTAAACGCTTTCCTCTCCCCAAGCTATTTCTATTCAATTTTATGCAAGCTTTGCTTCGAGTCTTTCTCTTATAGCCTTGATGAAGTCTATCGAGTTGACAGCTTTGGCGGTGTAGCCCTCGCTGACGAGTCCAACGAGGTCCTTTGTCATAATTCCGTCGTTAAGGGTGTCTATACAAGCCTCTTCAAGCTTGTTAGCAAAATCAACAAGCTCGTCAAGTCCGTCAAGCTCACCTCTCTTGCGGAGCGCGCCCGACCAAGCGTAGATAGTTGCCATCGGGTTTGTCGAGGTCTCCTCGCCCTTAAGATATCTGTAATAGTGGCGGGTAACCGTGCCGTGAGCCGCCTCATACTCGTACTTTCCGTCGGGAGAAACGAGAACAGAGGTCATCATAGCGAGCGAGCCGAACGCGGTCGAAACCATATCCGACATAACATCTCCGTCGTAGTTCTTGCATGCCCAGATGTATCCACCCTCGCTGCGTATAACTCTCGCTACCGCGTCGTCGATAAGAGTGTAGAAATATGTAATTCCAAGCTCGTCAAACTTCGCCTTGTACTCTCTGTCAAAAATATCCTGGAAGGTAAGCTTGAAGGTCTGGTCGTACTTCTTGGAAATAGTGTCCTTGGTAGCAAACCAAAGATCCTGCTTTGTGTCTATGGCATACTGGAAGCAGGAACGCGCGAAGGACTCTATCGAGCTGTCCTTGTTGTACTGTCCCTGAAGAACTCCGCCGCACTCAAAGTCGTATATAGTCTCTCTGAATTCGCTTCCGTCCTCGCCCGTAAATACAAGCTCTGCCTTACCGGGAGCAGTGACTCTATGCTCGGTTGCCTTGTAAACATCGCCATATGCGTGACGGGCAATCGTTATCGGCTTAGTCCAGTTGCGGACTACGGGCTTTATAGAATCAATGAGGATAGGCGCGCGGAAAACCGTTCCGTCAAGGATAGCTCGGATGGTTCCGTTGGGGCTTTTCCACATCTCGCTGAGGTTGTATTCTTCAACTCTCTGCTTATTCGGCGTGATGGTAGCGCATTTTACTGCAACACCGTATTTCTGAGTTGCGTAAGCGCTGTCAAAGGTGACCTTGTCCTTTGTTTTTTCTCTCTCAACGAGACCAAGGTCGTAATATTCGGTGTTGAGGTCGACGAAGGGAAGGAGAAGCTCGTCCTTTATCATCTTCCAGAGAATTCTTGTCATTTCGTCGCCGTCCATCTCGACGAGCGGCGTTGTCATTTTGATTTTTTTCATTTTCTACCTCTATACTTTAAGAAAAATTTTATTGCTTATTTTGAAGAATGTGAGCGGTAATAATTCATAAGGCAACCGTCAAGAATTATTTCCTTTTCGTCCTCGGTAAGACCCTTGACATAAAGCGTGAGCGACTCTGTGCTTCCGTCAGCTCGGATAACCGTTGCGCTGAACTCCTCCTTGCCGTCGATTATGGCCTGACGGATTCCGCCGACATAAACATAATCTCCGACCTCGTAGTTAAATTCAGCGTCCGCGGGGAGCGTGAAGGGAAGAATACCCCAGTTGATGCAGTTGGAGCGGTATCTCTTGGTTGCAAACTCGTAGCAGATGTTTGCAAATCCGCCAAGCACCTTCTGGCATGAAGCCGCCTGCTCACGCGCCGAGCCGTCACCGGGCTTGTTTGCGAATACGCAGGAGCCGAACTGTGTGTTTGCCATAAGCTCGTCCGCGTTGCCTACCTTTGAAAGCACCTTACGAAGCTCCTCGGGATTCTCTCCCGCTCTGCGCGCTGCCTCTGTTGCCGCAACTGCCTTGGAGCGTCCGACATATTCGGGAACACGGCGAGAGAGCGCGAACTCTGCGAGTCGCAGGGGATTTGAACGGTAGGACGATGTCTCGCCCGAGGGGATAAGCTCGTCTGTCGTGGTTACAGGGTCGTGGATAACAGCCGCAAGCTTGACGAGCAGATTGTCTGCAAGCTCGTACTGCGCGGGCCAGTCGGTGATGTTGGGGCCGAGAATAAGCTCTTCGTCGGGGTTAGCCTTGCCGTATCCGTAGTAAAGTCTCTTTTCATATACCGACTTGTCAAAGTGGTACTTGTGAGGCGTGTATTCATAATCAATATCGGTCGCCGCCGTGATAACGCCGCCGTTGAGCGCCGTTGCAGCGATACTGCGCGCGTCCATAAGCGCAACTCCCGCTATCTGACCGTCGCCCGGCTTCGAGCCCTCTCTGTTGGGGAAGTTTCTCGTCGTGTGGCGGAGCGAGAGTCCGTTATTTGCGGGAACATCACCCGCACCGAAGCAGGGACCGCAGAACGAGGGCTTGATAACAGCGCCCGCCGCAAGCAGGTCTGCCGTAGCTCCTATCCTCGTCAGCTCAAGGGATACGGGAACGCTCGTGGGATATACCGAGAGCGAGAAGTATCCGTTGCCGCAGCTTCCGCCGCGAAGAATTGCCGCCGCCTCGTCGATACTGTCGAACATACCGCCCGCGCAGCCCGCGATAATTCCTTGGTCTGCGAGAACCTTACCGTTCTTTATCTTGGAGCGAAGGTCGTAGTTTGCCTTTCCGAACTTTTCCTTTGCTTCCTGTTCGACCTTTGCGAGTATCTCATCGGCGTTAGCGAGAAATTCGTGGATAGTGTACGCGTTCGAGGGGTGGAAGGGAAGCGCTATCATAGATTCCATCTTGTCGAGGTCTATCTCGATAAGCGCGTCGTAATAAGCCGTTCCTGTGGGAGCGAGTTTCTTGTATTCCTCGGGGCGTCCGTGGACTGCGTAATGCTCGGCTGTGACCTCGTCTGTCTCCCAGATAGAGGAGAGGCAGGTGGTCTCGGTTGTCATAACATCTATTCCGTTTCTGAAATCTATCGGAAGATTTTTCAGACCCGGGCCTGTGAACTCAAGAATCTTATTCTTGACGAATCCGTTTGCGAAGGTTGCGCCGACAAGCGCGATAGCAACATCGTGAGGACCGATACCGCGGCGGGGCTTACCCGTCAGGTGAACAAGAACGACCTCGGGGGATTTTACATCGTATGTATTTGAGAGAAGCTGCTTGACAAGCTCGGGACCGCCCTCTCCGATAGCCATAGTTCCGAGTGCGCCATAACGAGTGTGCGAGTCTGAGCCGAGAATCATCTTTCCGCAGCCCGCAAGCTCCTCACGAGCGTAGGAGTGGATAACACTCTGGTTTGCGGGAACATATATTCCGCCGTATTTTTTTGCCGCAGAGAGACCGAAGACATGGTCGTCCTCGTTTATGGTTCCGCCAACCGCGCAGAGCGAATTGTGGCAGTTTGTCATAGCGTAGGGAATGGGGAATTCACGCAGACCGCTCGCGCGAGCCGTCTGAATAATTCCTACATAGGTAATATCGTGGGAAACGAGAGCGTCGAATTTTATTCTGAGATTTTCGTCGTCTCCCGAATTATGCGCCTTAAGAATAGAATAGGCAATAGTATTTTTACGAGCCTCTGCCGCAGATATTTCCGCGGAGTCGGATATTTTTCCGTCCTTCAGAAAAACACCGTGATTTGTTAACTTGATCATTTAAAGACCTCCAAAACGAGTTTAAACATAGATACGAGTATTATAACTCATTTCACTCAAAAAGTCAATACTTTTAGCGTCGTCTTTGAAAGATAAAAGGGAGATTTTGTTAAATCTCCCTTGAAATCGGTTTACTTTATTATTTTAAGCAGGTCAAATATATTCTTTATGGGAATTATTTTTATTGCCGAGTGGATATCGGGCGAGAGCTTTTCCGCGTTTCTGTGCGGGATAACAGCCTCTGTAAATCCGAGACGAGCCGCCTCTCTGACTCTCTGCTCTACATTTGATATACCTCGGCACTCGCCTGAAAGACCAAGCTCTCCGATGGCGATAAGCGTGTCGGGGATTATCTTGTCGGTAATAGAGGATATCATAGCGAGAGCAACCGCGAGGTCTATCGCGGGTTCGTCAAGCCTCATACCGCCAATGACATTGAGGTAGACATCATTAGCGGAAAATTTCAGTCCGAGTCGCTTTTCAAGCACGGCGAGAATAAGACAGGTTCTGTTGTAATCAACGCCGTTCGAGGTTCTCCTCGGTGCGGGGAAAACCGTCGGAGTGACAAGCGCCTGAATTTCGGCAACCATAGGGCGAGTGCCCTCCATAGTACATACCGCGCAGTTTCCCGAGCAATCGGTCGGACGGTCTGCAAGGAGCATTTCCGAGGGGTTTGCCACCTCCGCAAGTCCCGCGTCGGTCATTTCAAACACACCTATTTCGTTCGTTGAGCCGTATCTGTTCTTGTTTGCGCGGATTATTCGGTAGCTCTGTCTGCGGTCGCCCTCAAAGCAGAGCACCGCGTCAACCATGTGCTCAAGCACCTTGGGCCCCGCAATACCGCCTTCTTTGTTTACATGACCGACAAGTATCACGGATATTCCGTGAGCCTTAGCCGTGCCTATAAACGCCATTGCACACTCCTTGACCTGAGTTATGCTTCCCGGGGCAGAAGCGACTCTGTCGGAGTACATCGTCTGAACCGAGTCTGCAATTATAACATCGGGCTTTAGCTTGTCCGCCTTGGCTAAAATGCTTTCTATATTGGTTTCTGTGAGAATGTATAGATTGTTGCCCTTTGTGTTGAGTCTCTCTGCGCGGAGCTTGAGTTGACCTCTCGATTCCTCACCCGAGACATAAAGCACACGCTTGTCCACTCCGAGCGTGTCGCATATCTGAAGCAAAAGTGTGGATTTTCCGATACCCGGCTCACCCGAGAGAAGTACGACCGAGCCGCATACAAGTCCCCCTCCGAGAACTCTGTCAAGCTCGGAAAGCCCCGTGGCTGTCCTTATGTAGTCGGGCATTTCAAGCTCGGAGAATCGAGACGCGGCTGACTCAGCCTCACTGAGCATAGAAACACGCTTCTGCGCAGGGGGCGCGCTTTCCTTTGCGACGATATCCTCAACGAAGGAGTTCCACGCGCCGCAACGAGGACATTTGCCGAGCCACTTCGGAGTTTCATACTCGCACTCCGAGCATATATATACAAGCTTTGTACCTTTCATCAAATAATTACCTTTCAAAATGTTTATAAAGTAATTATACTATATCCCGACGCCGAAATCAAGTATTATCTTCCGAAATATATTCGGTAATTCCGCAAAAAATCGCAAGAGTCAGCTTTTTCCTGTATTCCTCAGTCGAGAGTAGGGCACATTCCTCGGCGTTTGAGAGAAATCCGCATTCAACAAGCACAGCGGGGTGATTTATTCTGTCGAGCAGAAAAATATTTCCCGATGCTTGCTTGGTCTTTCTGTTATTATCCTTTTGGATATACTCGCGCACAGATGCCTGTATATTCTCGGCGAGCAGTTTCGATTCGGGAGTGTTGACTGAATAATATACCTGGAGTCCACGGTATTTATCCTGCGGAAATGAATTCATGTGAATACTTACGAAAATACAGTTCTCATAGCTCTCCGCAATCTTTACTCTCGCGGCAAGGTCGAGCATCTTTTTTCTGCCGCGGTAGTCGGTGTTTCTGTCGTAGAGAAGAATATCGGTCTCTCTAGTCATAACCACATCTATTCCGCTTGCTCGGAGCATCGCGGCGAGGTCCTGAGCGATAGCGAGATTAAGCTCCTTTTCATAAATACCGTTCTTCCCGATAGCGCCGCCGTCCTCTCCGCCGTGTCCCGCGTCTATGATAACCGTTGGATATTTTTGCGAGGTGTCGGTGTCAAGCACCGATTTGTCGGACGCCCCTCGCGCGCTTAGCTTCGATGCGAAAAATATCATTAAAATCAAGGTAAGAGAGAAGATTACTGCAAAGAGAATATATGCCGCGGTGTATGCTCTGGGCGAGGTGGTTTTCCGACTTTTCATATATGCCGCCTTTCCAAAAAATAGGGTGGATATCAAATCTTTATGAACAGATGCCACAATTAATAACGAAAATAACTGAAAATTTTTGATTATGACATAAAATTTAAAAAGTTATTTAAACTTCTATTGACAATTTACGATTGTTTTGGTATAATGTTTTTTAATAATTTTATAATTTGCTGATGATATCGGCAGGGAGGGTTTATGGATTATAATTCGAAGTTTATCAAAGAAGGTCTTACATTTGACGATGTTCTTCTCATACCGGCGAAAAGCGATGTTCTTCCGGCAGATATTTCGCTGAAAACTCGTCTGACAAACAAGATTTCTCTTAACATTCCTGTTATGAGTGCGGCTATGGATACCGTAACCGAGTCAGGTCTCGCAATAGCGCTCGCAAGAGAAGGCGGAGCGGGAACGATACACAAGAATATGACTATCGAGGCTCAGGCAGACCAGGTCGACAGAGTTAAGAGAAGCGAAAACGGCGTTATCACAAATCCGCTTTTCCTCGGTGCTGATAATTATGTATACGAAGCTGAACAGCTTATGCACAAATTCAAGATATCGGGTGTTCCGATATGCGACGATAAAAAAAGAGTTATCGGTATTATCACAAACCGTGATATGAGATTTCTCGTTGACTTCAATGTCCGTATCGCCGATGTTATGACGAAGGAGAACCTTGTCACCGCTCCCGAGGGAACGACTCTCGCAGAGGCTCAGGAGATACTCAGACGCCATAAGATCGAAAAGCTTCCTCTCGTAAACGCTAACAACGAGCTTAAGGGACTTATCACCATAAAGGATATAGAAAAGGCAACCAAGTACCCCAACTCCGCAAAGGACGCTCGCGGACGCCTTATCTGCGGTGCGGCTATCGGAGTTACCAAGGATGTGCTTGACAGAGCGGGTGAGCTTCTCGCAGCAGGCGCTGACTACCTCGTTCTCGACTCTGCTCACGGACATTCTATGAACATCATCAATAACATATACAAGGTCAAGAATGCATTCCCCGATTGTCAGCTCGTAGCGGGTAACATCGCAACGGCTGAAGCTGCTCTCGACCTCATCAAGGCAGGAGCTGACGCTATAAAGGTCGGTATAGGCCCCGGTTCTATCTGTACCACCAGAATAGTCGCGGGTATCGGTGTTCCTCAGATAACCGCTATTTGCGACGCGGCAGAGGTTGCTGACAAGTATAACATTCCCGTTATCGCAGACGGCGGACTCAAGTTCAGCGGAGATATCGTAAAGGCTCTCGCGGCAGGCGCTTCCACCGTTATGATAGGCTCTATGTTCGCGGGTTGCGAGGAAAGCCCCGGAAGCGAGGAGCTTTATCAGGGAAGAAGATTTAAGGTATATAGAGGAATGGGCTCTATCGCGGCTATGGAGAGCGGTTCCAAGGACAGATACTTCCAGGAGGGCAACAAGAAGCTCGTTCCCGAGGGAGTTGAGGGACGAGTACCCTTCAAGGGCGCGCTTTCCGATACCATCTATCAGCTTATGGGAGGTCTCCGTTCGGGTATGGGTTACTGCGGAGCGCCCGATATTGAAACGCTCAGACAGACAGCTAAGTTTGTCCGCATAACAGGAGCAGGACTTCGCGAGTCGCATCCTCACGATATCAATATCACAAAGGAAGCACCTAACTATTCTTCAATGTCGTAAGATAGGATAAAGTAAATAGCTATAAAATTATACCGCATAATTGACAAGCTTGTCGATTTGCGGTATAATTGTTCTATAAGCTTTAATATGAAAGGAAAAATAAAATGTATCCTAAAGAAATACTACCGGGTATAGATCTATATCTTATCTGTATGTGCCTTGCCGTAATGGCGGCAATAATAGTTTACAGAATAATAGCCGATAAAATCAAAATAGAAGCGAAGCTCCAGAATCTCTGCATATTTACAGCGGTTGGAGCAATTATATTCGGCTATTTTTCGGCTGTGCTGTTTCAGGCGTTTTATAATATCAAAGAGAACGGCGGAGAGTTCATTATAAACTCTCAGACGGGAGCTACATTTTACGGCGGACTTATAGGCGGCGCGGCTTTCTTTCTGCTTATATACTTCCTCGTCGGAAATAAAATTCTGCCCGAGGAGGAGCATAAAACACGCTTCTTTGATGTAGCCGACTCTGCCGCTTGTTCAATAGCCATCGCACACGCGATAGGAAGAATAGGCTGCCTTTTCGCGGGCTGCTGTCACGGAAAGAGAACCGAGGCTTGGTTTGGAATATTTATGCAGGACCTCGGATATAAGGTCATTCCCACACAGCTGCTTGAGGCACTTTTCCTTATCTTTCTGTTCGTATATCTTTTCCTTCGTGTTAAGGATAAGCAGACATACTGCTTGCAGATATATATGTGCGCCTACGGCGCGTGGAGATTTGTGGTCGAATATCTCAGAGATGATTACAGGGGCTCGACCTTCGTCGATTTCGTAACCCCCTCTCAGCTTATCGCAATAGCTATGATAGCGGGCGGCGCTCTCCTTATTCTGCTTCAGCGCCGTATTCAGCGCAACGACACATCTGCTGGGACTGTGACGGTGATATCGGATAATAAAGGTGCAGAGACGGAGAGTGAGGACGAGGAAGAAGAATACGACTATGATTACGGCGAATCCTCGGGCAAGAGCGAGGATAAGAGCGAATAGGTATCTGAATAAATATAAATCGGAGAAGCTGTATGCAGAAAAAAGAAAAGGTTAAAAATTACATATATATAGCGGCACTTGCCGTTTCCATGCTGCTTCTCGTCTTTTTTGAGCTTTTCAAAAAAAAGATATTTGTCGGAGAGAACGCAGACGCTACATACGCCCTCGCGACGAGAGCTATCGGCGGCGTGCTTTGTTTGGTGCTTGTCTTTTATTGCTCGTATCATAATATTTTAAAGATAAAGGGCAGGGGATTTTTACGTGCGTTACTCTTTACTCTGCCGTGCTGGGCTGTTGCGCTCAATAATTTCCCGATAATACCGTTTTTCTCGGGACGAGCGTATATAGACGCGGCGGCATCAGCCATAATATTCTATGCTGTTCAATGTCTGTTCGTCGGATTTTTCGAGGAAATGGCGTTCAGAGGTTGCATATTTATGCTCGTGCTCGGACGGCGCAGAAAGCGCAGATTAGATGTCTTTTGGTCGATAGTGATATCCTCCGCAATATTCGGTGTGATACACCTTGTAAATATACTTGTGGGAGCTTCCCCGGGGGCTGTATTGCTTCAGGTCGGATATTCCTTCCTTATCGGCGGAATGTGCTCTGTGGTTCTTATGAAAACGGGGTCTATATGGCATTGCGTACTGCTTCACGCGGTATATAATTTCTGCGGCGGAGCAGTTCCCGAGCTTGGCGGCGGAACTATATGGGATACCCCGACGGTGGTAATTACTGCGGTATTGGCGGTTGCCGTTACAGTTTATATCGTAGTCGCGCTCGTGCGCATAGACCCAAATGAACTTGGATATCTCTTTGGAGAGGAAAATAAAGCTATTGATGAAAAAAGTGAGGTGAGCAGTCATTCTGACCTATAACGATATCAAGAACGATAAAGCAATAAGGGCATATATTATGAAAGCCGATGAGTCTCTACTGGCTCTCGGATATACAGAGCATAGCTTCGCGCATGTGACAAAGGCGGCTCATACCGTGAGATATATTCTTTCAACACTTGGTTACAGCGAGAGAGAGGTTGAGCTTGGCTGTATCGCGGCGTATATGCACGATATAGGAAATCTCGTTAACCGAGTCGACCACTCGCAGAGCGGGGCGATTATGGCGTTCCGTATACTCGATAGGCTCGGAATGGACGCAGAGGAGCTTGCGACTGTGGTAACTGCTATCGGAAACCACGACGAGGGAACGGGAGTTCCCGTAAGTCCTATCGCGGCGGCGCTTATTCTTGCCGATAAATCAGATGTTCGCCGAAGCCGTGTCCGTAACGCCGATGTTTCGACCTTTGATATACACGACAGAGTCAATTTTTCGGTCACCGATACCGACCTTGCGATAGATAAAGAGGCAAAATCAATAACCCTCAATATGACGATAGACACGAAATATAGCTCTGTCACCGATTATTTTGAGATATTTCTCGGTAGAATGATACTCTGCCGTAAGGCGGCAAACGCCCTTGGACTCGAATTCAGATTTATCATCAACGGTCAACAGATGATGTGATTGCTTTTTAACGGTTAATAACTAACGGCTCCCGAATCGGGAGCCGTGTTTTCGTATATTTTAATCAATTATCCCGCCGCCGACGAGGGTATCGCCGTCGTAAAGAACGACCGACTGTCCGCGCGCGATGGCGCGTTGAGGTGTGTCAAACTCAAGGGTGAATTTGTCGTCGTCTGTCTGCGTCACTACCGCGGGCGCGGCGCTGTGCTTGTACCTTATCTTGGCTTCAAGGCGCGTTGGCGTTCGCATATCCTCGCAGGCGACGAAATTTATCCGTGACGCTGTTAGTCTTTGCGAGAAAAGCTCGTCGTTGTCGCAAAGGGTAACGGTGTTTTTTTCGGTGTCCTTTTCCTTGACGAACATCGGACGCCCTAGGGCAATTCCAAGCCCCTTGCGCTGTCCCACGGTGTACCTGATTATCCCGTTATGCCGCCCCAGAATTTTTCCCTCGGTGTCAACAAAATCTCCCGCGGGAAAATTCTCAGAGGTGTTACGGCAGATAAATCCCGCATAATCTCCGTCTGGAATAAAGCAGATATCCTGACTGTCGGACTTGTGCGCGTTTGCGAATCCGTGAGCCGCGGCAAGCTCGCGTATCTCGGCTTTTGTGTGATTTCCGAGGGGAAGCAGAGTCCTCGCAAGAGTCTCCTGAGAGAGCGACCAAAGCACATAGGATTGGTCCTTGGACTCGTCAAGCGCCTTTTTTATCACGAATCGCCCCGACGGCAGACATTCTATTCTCGCGTAATGTCCCGTCGCGATGCGGTCGTATCCCATACCCACAGATGCTTCAAGAAGCTTGCCAAACTTGATATATCTGTTACACTCAACGCAAGGGTTTGGTGTCGCTCCGCGTTTGTAATCGGCTATAAATCTGTCTATTACGCAGGCGCGGAATGTGTCGCCGAGCGAGAGGACATAATGCGGCATACCGAGAGAGTCGGCAATTCTTTTTGCGTCGGCTATGTCGGTGCTTATGATACCCGAATCGACATCGGTGACCGTCTCTGTCTCTGACCACAGCTTCATCGTTATTCCAGCGGCGTCATATCCCGCTTCTTTTATCAGCAGAGCAGCAGCGGCACTGTCAACACCGCCGCTCATTGCCACCATAACCTTATCCTTCATTTCAGTTTCCTTTACCATTCGTATTTAGTCAGCTCACCCGCCTCGCGAAGTCCCTCGAAATTGTCGCAACGGAGTATCTCATAAACCGCTATCGCTACCGAATTTGAGAGATTGAGAGAGCGGAGAGTGTCGCGCATAGGTATGCGGACGCAAAAATTCTTGTTGTCGCGCAGAAGCTCCTCGGGAAGTCCGCGGCTCTCCTTACCGAACATAATGTATACACGCTCGGGATATTCCTTGATATCGGTGTAGGCTCTCGGGGCTTTTGTGGTATAGTAATATACGAGCGCTCCCGCGTTTTTCTCATAGAAATCCTCAAGGGATTCATAATATGTGATATCGAGCTTATCCCAATAGTCGAGCCCCGCGCGCTTGAGCTTTTTGTCGTCTATGGTGAAGCCCATAGGCTTTATTATGTGCAGAGCCGCGCCCGTTGCGGCGCAGGTGCGCGCAATATTACCCGTGTTCTGCGGAATTTCGGGCTCGTGAAGTACAATGTTTATCTTAACCATTTATCCGTATAGCCTTTCAATGTCGGTGATATATACTATTATATAACTCTTTCGACATTCTTTCAAGGATAATATATAAAAATTTACAAACAAGAAATTATGTATTCGTTAAAGCCCCTTGAAAAAGTCGGATAAATGTAGTATAATTATTTAAATATGTTTATTTTGGAGGTCTGTAATGGGACTTGGCAGTAAAATTATCGGAACCTATAGCGAAAGACAGATAAAAAAGCTCAGAAAGGTTGTCGATTATATAGAGTCGTTGGCACCGAAATATAAAGAAATGTCCAACGAGGAGCTTTCGGGAACGACTACGGTTTTAAAGGAAAGACTTGCTAACGGTGAGACGCTCGAGGATATTCTTCCCGACGCATTTGCGGCGATACGCGAGGCAGACGAGAGAATTCTCGGAAAGCGCCCCTTCCGCGTTCAGCTCATAGGCGGAATAATTCTCCATCAGGGAAGAATTGCCGAAATGAAAACGGGTGAGGGAAAAACTCTCGTCGCAACTATGCCCGCATATCTTAACGCGCTTTCGGGAAAGGGCGTTCATGTCGTCACGGTCAACGATTACCTCGCAAGGCGTGACAGCGAGGAGATGGGACGAGTTTACGAATTTATGGGATTGAGAACGGGTCTTGTCGTTCATGGAATTTCTCCCGAGCAGAAGAAGGCGGCGTACGAGGCTGATATCACATACGGAACGAATAACGAGTTCGGGTTTGACTACCTGCGCGATAATATGGTAGTCTATAAAGAGAGAATGGTGCAGAGAGGACATAACTTTGCAATCGTTGACGAGGTTGACTCGATACTCATAGACGAAGCGAGAACCCCTCTTATTATATCGGGCGCGGGCGAGGAATCCACCGATATGTATGACAGAGCTGACGCCCTCGCGCGCAAGCTGCGCAAGTATGTTATCAAAGAAATGGATACCAAAGAGAGCTATGACGATATAGACGCCGATTATATAGTCGACGAGAAGGCGAATAACGCCATTCTTATGCCTAACGGCGCGAAAAAGGCGGAGGAGTTCTTCGGTATCGACAACCTTTCCGACCCTGAAAATTCCGAGATTGCGCATCATATCAATCAGGCGATACGCGCTTACGGCGTTATGAAGCGCGATGTTGACTATGTGGTCAACGAGCACGGAGTTATGATAGTCGATAGCTTCACGGGACGCCTTATGCCCGGAAGAAGATTTTCCAACGGTCTGCACCAGGCGATAGAGGCGAAGGAGGGCGTGAAGATAGAGAAGGAGAACAAGACGCTCGCCACCATAACCTTCCAGAACTATTTCAGAATGTATTCAAAGCTTTCGGGTATGACGGGAACGGCGCTTACCGAGGATAACGAGTTCCGCGAAATATACGCGCTTGATGTCGTTGAGATACCTACGAATAAGCCTATGATAAGAAAAGACCACTCCGACGCCGTTTTCAAGACCGTCAACGGAAAGTACAACGCGGTGGTCGCTAAGATACTTGAATGTCACGAAAAGGGACAGCCCGTGCTTGTGGGAACGGTTTCGATTGATAAGTCGGAGGAGCTGTCGCGCAGACTTCGCCGCGAGGGCATAAAGCATACCGTCCTTAACGCAAAGTATCACGATAAAGAGGCAGAGATAGTCGCTCAGGCGGGTAAGCTTGGCGCGGTAACCATCTCGACGAATATGGCGGGACGAGGAACCGACATTATGCTTGGCGGAAATCCCGAGTATATGGCTAAAAATGAAATGCGTAAGCTCGAGATACCCGAGGAGCTTATCGCAATGGCGACGGGAACCGCCGAGATTGACGATGAGGATGTCAAGGCGGCAAGGGCTACCTATAAGGAGCTTTACGAAAAGTATAAGGCAGAGATAGCGCCCGAGGCTGATAAGGTCAGAGATGCGGGAGGACTCTTTATCCTCGGAACAGAGAGACACGAGAGCCGCCGTATAGATAACCAGCTCAGAGGACGCTCAGGACGACAGGGAGACCCTGGAGAATCTAAATTCTACCTCTCTCTTGAGGACGACCTTATGCGTCTGTTCGGCTCGGAAAAGCTGACGGGAATAGTTGACAGACTCGGACTTGACGAGGATACCCCCATAGACGCGAAGCTGCTCTCAAACAGAATAGAGAACGCGCAGAAGCATATAGAGGATCATAACTTCAAGAGGCGTAAATATGTCCTCACATACGACGATGTTATGAACCAGCAGAGAAATCTTATCTATAAGCAGAGAAACGATGTTCTCAACGGCGAGAATATCAGCGAAACCATACGCAAGATGATAATCGAAACCATCAATGAAACGGTTGATACCTTCCTTCAGGGAGATAGCGCCGAACATTGGGATCTCGTTGGACTTCGCGAGAATTACAAGGGTATTCTCACCACCCCCGACGATTTCGAGTATTCAGATGATGAGCTTAAGAAGCTTCGCCGCGACGATATAGTCGATATGCTCTGCGATAGAGCGATGGCACTCTATGAGGAAAAGGAAAAGCTTATCGGCGAGGAGCGCTTCAGAGAGATAGAGAGAGCGATACTGCTCCAGAATGTTGACCGTAACTGGATGGAGCATATTGACGCTATGGACGACCTCAAGGATAGCATAAGACTTCAGTCTTACGCGCAGAGAGACCCCGTCAACGAGTACAGAATACAGGGCGCGGATATGTTCGAGGCTATGATAGACGACATACGCGACAGAACCGTCAGAATGATACTCTCGGTTACGATCAAGACTCAGGAGGTCAAGCGAGTTCAGCTTGCAAAGCCGCTTCAGGAGGGCTTTGAGGGAGAAACTCAGAAAAAGCCCAAAAAGGTCAATGTAACGACTAAGAGAGCCGAGCCGACAATCGGTCGAAACGAGCTTTGCCCCTGCGGAAGCGGTAAGAAATATAAGAGATGCTGCGGCGCTCCGGGGCAAGAGTCAAAATAATTTACGATTAAAAACAGGGAAGGTGTCCTATGGGATTCGGATTATTGTTGATAGGCTATTTAATAACATATATTATGGCGCTGAATCCCTTTGGGGCGGCTTTCAGAGTGCTTGGATATATCCTCATCGCATATGCGGGCTATAAGCTCTCGGCGTATGAGGGTAAATTCAGGCTTACCTGCGTCACTTCGTCGGTGCTTGCCTTGCTGTCGGTGTTTGATACCGCTCAGCTTGTATGCGAAAAATTGCTTATTCAAAGTGTTTTTACGGGCATATTCGTACAGGTGATGTTTTACATCGAAGCTCTTTTCGTGTTTGCTTTGCAGATAGTCCTGCTCCTTGCTGTTCGTAAGATAGCAAAGGATACAGAGGTATATAATATCCAGCTTAACGCGGGGCGTAATATCTTCTTCGTCGGATTATATTTTGCCTTTTCCGCAGTTATGGAGCTGCCTTTCTCCTTAAAGGAGGAGCATATAAATGTTATAGCTCTTATCCTTGTCATTTTGAATCTGGTATGGATAGTATTGCAGATCGTATTGATATTTTCCTGCTATGCCCGTATCTGCGACGAGGGCGATGTGGAAATGGAAAGAAAGCCCTCACGATTTGCCTTTGTGAATAAGTTCAGAGCCGAGCTTGACGCAAAGCAGGAGAAGGCGCGTAGGGAATCCGAGGAATACAAGCGCGAAAAAATGGAAAAGCGCAGAGAAAAGAAAAATATGAGAAAGTAAAAAATAAAAAGGAGGAGAGCAGATGAGTGCCGAAAATAAAAAAAGCGCCATAACGATTGGATTTGTACCGTTGATTATATCCGCATTGTTTTTCTTTAACGCGAATATGCATGTTGTTGACATTTTGCCCGATATTATCGGATATATCATTTTATCGGTAGCTCTCGTCAAGCTTGCAGACCTCAACGATGATATCGCTTGCTCGCTTAAATTTTTCAGATATATGATTCTCGTTGAAATAGCAAAGGTGCTTTCCTTGCTCTGGGTGTTCAGCCTCAAGAGTCAAGCGGAAACGAATACGGGAACGCTCCTTATCGCCTTTACCTTTGCGGTTGTAGATACGATAATACTTTTTATAGCCTATAATAAGCTATTTTCGGGATTTATCTCCCTGGGCTTTACTCATAAGAATACGGCGGTTCTCGGAAGCAAACGACCGCACGGAAAATCATATACCGAAAAGATTCGCTCGTTTACACTCTTTTTCGTGATATTCAGAGCGGCAATGTCGGTGCTTCCCGAGTTTTCAAACCTCGCAAGCTATGAATACGACGAGTCGAGCGGACTTATTGATCTTTATGAATTTATAGGTGTTATGCGCGGAATGAGCTTTTTTATCACGACCGTCGTGGGTGTCGTGTGGCTTATAAAGGTGGCGATATACTTCTACCGCCTTTCCAATGATACCGATTTCCGTGTATCTCTGAAAGAAAAATATTGCGAAGAAATTCTTCCCAAAAAGGGACTATTTATCCGCAGAAATATTGCGACGGCGTTTTTCTTCCTCGTTGCTGCTTCAATATTTATCGTTGACCTTCGACTTGATAACATCAATATAATTCCCGATTTTGTGGGCGCGGTGTTGTTCGTTGTTGGACTTGCCCTTTGCACTAAGCAAATTAAATTGTCCCCCGTTGTGTGGGCTGGCGGAGCCTTTTATATACTTACCTCGCTTGCGGCGAGCCTTACTGAATACTATTTCTATCTTAGCGGTTACCGACTTTCCTCGATATTCCGCAAAGAGGAGGTATACAACGCATATCTTGCTATGAGCGCGGCGGCAATCGCGCAGACGGTAGGATTTCTTATCCTCGCAGGAATACTTATCTACGCTATGCGTCAGATAATAAAAATGCATACGGGCTTCGTTTACGGAAACGACGCTCAGCGTGACCGCGAACGCCTTACGCAATATCATAAGCAGTCGCAGAAAAAGCTGTGGTTCGTCGCCGTATCCGCAATATTTGTTGCGGCAAGTGATATCTTTTATACATTCTTCGCCGCGGGAGCTTCTTACGCGGGATTTCTCGGTATCATAACAACGCTCATATTCCTGATAGCTGTTATTCGTACAACAAGCACCATCAAGGAAGAAATAGAGACTAAATATATGTTGGATTGATAAAAATTCATAAAACAAAGCCATCAACAAAAGTTGATGGCTTTGTTTATTGATTTTCCTCGTTATTTTCAGGTGGAATAAATTCAAGAATATCTTCAATTCGGCAATCCAAAACGGTGCAGAGTCTTGCAAGAACATCTGTATCAAGTCTTGTAATTTTATTGTTGCAGTAGTTGTTTAACTGAGTTCGTTGCATTTCTGCCTTGTGACTCAGCTTATTTTTACTTATTCCGACTTTTTGGATAAGCTCATTTAATTTGATTCTAATAGTTCCGTATTCATTCATAATAAATTACCTACATTTTAGTATTGACAAATATATTATAAACAAGTTGTTTTTATAAAACCGCAATTTTATCTGCAAGCCAGAGCATACACGGCATTGTGGCGATAGAGAGCAGAGAGGTCGTTCCAACAACCTCGGCGGCGTATCCGGGGGTGATATCGTGAAGCTCCGACATCATAGCGGCAGATGTTGCCGAGGGCATTGCCGATACGGTCGTCAGGAATAATATCCACTCATAATTCAAGCCTATAAGCTTAGTAAGACCGCATATAACGAGCGGTATGAGGATGAGCTTTACAAAGGAGACATAATATACCTTTGGGGAAAGGAATATCTGCTTTAGCGACTGATGAGCCAGAAGCGCACCCGTTATCAATACCGATATGGGGGTACAAAGGGAAGCAAGGTAAGATGCGCTCATAGTTACGAAGGTCGGAAGATTTATGTTGAGTATATATATAAAAATTCCTATTGCGCTCGGAACGGTTCCGTAATTGAAAATAACCTTTTTCACGGTGAGCTTTATATCGTTGCGCTTTCTCGCAAGAATTGCAACACCCCAGGTCCAGAGAACGATATTGAAGCTTATCACGAAGAAAGCTCCCATAAAAAGTCCTCTCTTACCGAAAAGAGACTCGAGAATAGGGAAGCCGATAAAGCCGACATTTCCGAAAACTATTGCAAATTCCGATATCTTTTTCTCGTCGAAATCCTTGAATTTTACACAGCAGAAATACGCGATAACCGCAATTATTCCGTGAACGATAAATCCCGCGCCGAGCGTTTTGAGACCGAGTAAGAGATTGTCGGTCGAATATTCAACGCCGAGAAGCGAGTTGATAATGAGAAGCGGCTGACCGATACTGAGAATGAGCTTGGAGAGCCTTTTTGAAGCAATTTCGTCTATTATGTTGCATTTACTTGCGATAACACCCGCAATCATCAAAATGAACAGAGTTGCAATGGTGTTAAGAAGTGATGTGAAATCCATGGTTGTGCCTTTCTATGAAAAATTAATTTACTTTAATGTTAAGCTCGTCAAGCTTTGCCTTGATTGCCTTCATATCCTCGAGCATTTCCTCTTTCTTTCGGGGGTCTCTCAAAAGCAGAGCGGGGTGATAAACGGCGGTTATAAGATAATTGCCCTTCTGAATCCAGGTTCCGTGCTCACGGGTGATTTTGAAATCGGGCTTTATGAGCCTCATTGCCGAAATCCTGCCAAGACAAACTATAATCTTCGGCTTTATCAAAAGCACCTGCCTGCGCAGAAAATCTATGCAGCAGTCCTCCTCGGCGGGCAGAGGGTCTCTGTTCTTGGGAGGACGGCATTTGAGAATATTTGCTATGTATATATTCTCTCTCGGTATGTCGACCGCGTAAAGATATTTGTCGAGTAGCTGTCCCGCGCGACCGACGAACGGAACACCCGTTTTGTCCTCGTTCTCACCCGGTGCCTCTCCTATAAACATAATGTCAGCATTGCGGTTACCCACGCCGAAAACGCAATTCGTTCTGGTCTTGCATAATTCACACGCCTCGCACGAGGCGCAGTCCTCGTATAATTTATCCCACGAATCGGTCATGATATACCTCCGATAAATAAAATCGACAATAATTATAACACATTATCGCAAAAATATCAATAGCTATCGATAACAAAAAGGACAGAGAAAATTGAAATTTTCTCTGTCCTTTTTACACTTGACTCTTATAAGCCCAGCGCATAAGACGCTATCTGGAAATATATAAGCAGGGAAACCGCGTCGACAATAGTCGTTATAAAAGGACTTGCCATCACGGCGGGGTCAAAGCCGACTCTCTTGGCGAGTATTGGCAGAGTACACCCCACAAACTTCGCGATTATTACCGTCAGAAGCAGCGATATTGCAACGACAAGCGCGACGGGAACCGTGGCTCTGTCGATAAGTAACGCCTTTCCGAAGATAACGACGGCAAGAGTTAGACCGCAAAGCAGGGAAACCCTGAATTCCTTCCAGATTATCCGCAGAATATTGCCCATTTTTATCTCGCCGAGAGAAAGACCTCTGATTATCGTTGCGGACGCCTGACCACCCGCGTTACCTCCCGTACCCATAAGCATAGGAATAAACGCCGTGAGAATTACCATAGAGCCGAGCGCATTCTCGTAATGCGTGATTATGCTTCCCGTAAATGTGGCGGAAAGCAGAAGAAGCAGAAGCCACGGAATACGGGTTTTCCAGGTGGAGAATACGCCCGTTTTAAGATATGGCTTGTCGGTAGGTGAGATAGCCGCCATTATTTCTATATCCTCGGTAGCCGCTTCCTCGATGACATCCATAGCGTCGTCGACCGTGACGATACCCACGAGTCTGCCCTCGGTATCCGTTATCGGGAGCGCGAGAAGGTCGTATTTCGATATCATAAGCGCGGCAGTCTCTCGGTTGTCGATAGTCTGCGCCGCAATTATCGCCGTGTCCATAATATTGCCAACAAGCTCGGTCTGCTGTGAGAATATAAGGTCGCGAAGCTCTATATAGCCTTCGAGCATACGCGACTTGTCGGTCACATAGATAACATATATCGTTTCCTTGTCGTTTCCGTGTCGGCGTATACGCTCGATTGCCTCGCTTACAGTCATATCCGAATATACCGCGAGAAACTCCGAGGTCATAACACTACCCGCGCTATCGGGCGGAAAGTTGAGAAATTTGTTTATCTCAGCGCGCGTTTCGGGCTTTGCCACACGCAGTATTCTGCTGACCACACTTGCGGGAAGCTCCTCAAGCATATCAACGGTATCGTCGATAAAAAGCTCCTCAACGAGCTTTGATATCTCGGTGTCGGTGATAGAGGTGATTATAGCTTCCTGAAGCTCGGGCTCAAGCTCAGGGAATATTTCCGAGGCTTTGTCTTTTTTTAGTAATCGAAAGACCTTCGGCAAAACAGATAAGTCGACATAATTCAGATATTCCGCCGCGTCGACTACATTCATTTCGTCGAATTCTTTCATAAAAGCGGCGTATTTGTTTTCCGCAAGAAGCTCTGAAAGCTTTTCAAATTCCATAATAAACACCTCCAATCCACCGATATTATATCACCCCGCGTAAGCAAAAACAAGAATATTTTGTAAACTTTAAATTGTATAATACGGTAGCCGTTATTTTCTTATTCAGATTATTATATCCAATTTTGCGACCGTTCGACGGCTTTATGCCACATACCGAGCTTTGCATCTCTTTGCACCGCCGTGATTGACGGCTCAAACACGCGGTTTATTCCCGTATTCTGCTTTATATGCTCAAGCGAGGGATAGAAGCCTGTGGCAAGTCCCGCAAAGGCGGCGGCGCCAAGAGCCGTGGTTTCTATGCACTCGGGGCGCACTATCGGCTTGCCGAGTATATCCGACTGGAACGAGAGAAGGAAATTATTTGCTGTCGCTCCGCCGTCAACGCGAAGTGAGTCAATTTCCGTTCCTATCTCTTTCTCCATAAGCTTGATAACATCGTAAGTTTGCAGAGCCATCGCCTCGACCGCCGCTCTGACTATATGCGCGCGGCTCGTTCCGCGTGTTATACCGAATATCGCGCCTCTCGCGTAGGCGTCCCAATAGGGTGCGCCAAGTCCGACGAACGCGGGAACAAAATAGACTCCCCCCGTATTCGGAACCGACAGGGAAAGCGCTTCTGTTTCGTATGCGCTCTCGATAAGACCGATACCGTCACGCAGCCATTGAATAGCCGCGCCGCAGATAAAGACAGAGCCCTCAAGGACATAGGTAACCTTGTCGCCTATCTTCCAACCGACTGTCGTAACAAGCCCGTTATCCGAAAATATAGGTTTGTCTCCCGTATTCATAAGCATAAAGCCGCCCGTGCCGTAGGTGTTTTTTACATCGCCCTTGGCGTAACAGCATTGACCGAAAAGCGCCGCCTGCTGGTCGCCCGCAACGCCCGCTATCGGTATCGGCAGACCGAATACAGAGGAATCGGTATGCGCAAAAATTCCGCTCGAGGGAAGAACCTCGGGCATCATAGAGCGGGGAACTCCAAAGAGACTCAGCAGCTCCTCGTCCCATTTGAGAGTATTTATATTGAACAGCATCGTTCTCGACGCGTTTGAGACATCGGTAACATGCGCCTGCCCGCCGCTAAGCTTGTATATCAGCCAGGAATCCACCGTGCCGAACATAAGCTCTCCGCACTCTGCTTTTTCTCGCGCGCCCTCAACATTTTCGAGTATCCATTTTATCTTAGTTGCCGAGAAATACGAGTCTATAACAAGTCCCGTCTTGCGACGAATCATATCTGTGTATCCCGCCGCTTTGAGCGAGTCACACATATGAGCCGTTCTTCTGCATTGCCATACTATGGCGTTGCATATAGGCTCTCCCGTGGCTCTATCCCAAACTATAACCGTTTCTCTTTGATTTGTGATACCGATAGCGTCTATCTCAGATGGCGATATATTCGCCTTTTGCATAGCCTCGCGAGCCACATCTACCTGAGAAAAATATATATCGTATGGATTATGCTCAACCCAACCATCATTTGGGAATATCTGCGTAAATTCCTTTTGGGCTACCGACACTATGTTGTTTTTCTTATCAAAAATTATACAGCGAGAGCTTGTTGTGCCTTGGTCAAGAGAGAGAATATAATCTTTCATTTCAGGCTTCCTTTCAGAAATTTAGTCGATTCATAAAATTTTTGGGTGTTTGCGATAAGAGTTGCGTATCTGAAATCGCTTTTGTTTTTTGTAAAGAGCAGGTCTGTTGCTCTCATAAACTCAGAGAGCGCCCCTCGCCACAAGAGAAATCTGTCGAGCAAAAGGGAAGCGCGGGACAGCTCCTCGTTATCCATTTGCGTGTCTGCTAGGCAGACGAGTGCCGAAAGCTCCGCCGCAAGCATATCTGCCGCTCCGAGCCGCTCCAACAGCTTTCCCGTGAATCTGCGGTATCGAATATACGCCTTTTTTATATCCTCGTCCGAGGCGCTCATAACGATTTGATTTTTTTCGGGAAAGGTCAGAAATTTTTCCGTGAGTGAGAGAATTTTATCTATCTCGGGGGACAGTGTGTTTAGAATATTTTCGTATGTCATAAGTATTTCGTCTCAGTAGATAAAAGGAGTCGTAACGGCGTAAACGAGGAAAGTGCCTCAATTCGCATCATTATGACTCCTTTTGTCTTAAGATTTCAGTATGTTTGCTTTCGTTTATCTGATGTCTACGGTTACGCGTCTGCCGTCAGTAGCGGCAACTGCTTTCATAACAGTGCGGATAGCTTTTGCGTTCTTTCCGTTCTTACCGATAACCTTTCCCATATCGTCGTCGGCAACTCGAAGGACGAGCTTCACATCCTTGCCGTCAACGGTATCGACAACGGTAACCTCATCAGGATTGTCAACAATAGCGCGCGCAATGCCGCATAAGGTTTCCTTCAAATCTGCCATATTAAGTCACCGTAAATCAGTCAACTATGCCTGACTTTTTGAGAAGCGCCTTAACTGTCTCTGTGGGCTGTGCGCCGTTCTTGAGCCAAACCTTAGCTCTCTCCTCGTTGATAACTATCTCAACGGGCTCTGTGCGGGGATTGTAGTGACCAATCTCCTCGATGAAGCGTCCGTCTCTGGGAGAACGGCTGTCTGCAACGATAACACGGTATGTGGGAGCCTTCTTTGCTCCTGTTCTTCTGAGTCTGATTTTAACTGACATTTTTAATTCCTCCAAAAATATAAAAAATATTATTATATAAAATCCATTATTTAGAATGGGATTTTCAACTTTCCGCGTTTTCCGAGCTTAGCCATACGCTTGGGATCGGAGAACTGCTTCATAAGGCGGGTGGTCTGCTCAAACTGACGGAGCAGCTTGTTGACCTCCTCGACCGATGTTCCGCTTCCTGCGGCAATTCGCTTCTTTCTCGACGCGTTGAGAATATCGGGCTTCTCGCGCTCTCTCTTTGTCATCGACTTGATTATAGCCTCGGTTCTCGCGATAGCCCTTTCGTCTATCTTTGCGTCCTTGAGAGCGCCTGCGTTCATACCCGGCATCATTCCCATAAGCTGGTCGAGATTGCCCATATTCTTTATCTGAGCGAACTGCTCAAGATAATCGTCAAGCGTGAAGGTAGATTCTCTGAGCTTCTTTTCAAGCTCGAGCGCCTTCTTCTCGTCGTAAGCCTGCTCAGCCTTCTCGATAAGAGATAGAACATCGCCCATTCCGAGAATACGGGACGCCATTCTGTCAGGGTAGAAGGGCTCTATCGTGTCGAGCTTTTCTCCCGTTCCCACGAACTTTATAGGCTTACCCGTAACATGCCTTACAGAGAGTGCCGCGCCGCCTCGGGTATCGCCGTCGAGCTTTGTCAGCACAACGCCCGTGATATCAAGAAGCTCGTTGAAGGTCTCTGCAACATTTACAGCGTCCTGACCTATCATCGCGTCTATTGTGAGAAGAATCTCTGTGGGATTTACCTTCTCCTTGATGCTCTGAAGCTCTGCCATAAGCTCCTCGTCGATGTGCAAGCGTCCTGCCGTATCGATAAACACCATATCGTATCCCTTGGATATAGCGTACTTGACGCCCTCCTCGGCAATCGTTACGGGAGAGGTTTTATCGCCCATTGTGAATACGGGGATATCGAGCTTTTCACCAACTATCTGCAGCTGCTTTATAGCCGCGGGACGGTATATGTCGCAGGCAACGAGCAGGGGGCGCTTACCTTGCTTTTTGTAAAGCCCCGCGAGCTTACCCGCGTGTGTGGTTTTACCCGCGCCCTGAAGACCGACCATCATAACTACCGTCGGGGGCTTGGGGGAAATGATAAGCTTTGACTGTGAGCCGCCCATAAGATTGGTAAGCTCCTCGTTTACTATTTTAACTATCTGCTGAGCGGGGAGCAGGGATTCAAGAACCTCCGCGCCGACAGCTCTTTCCGAAACTACCTTAATAAAATCTCGTACGACCTTGAAGTTAACATCGGCTTCAAGCAGGGCGAGCTTTATCTCACGCATACCCGCCTTTACATCGGCTTCGGTGAGCTTACCCTTGTTTCTAAATTTTTTGAAGGCGTTTTCGAGTTTTTCACTCAGGCTTTGAAACATAAACTACACCTTCCTTTCATTAAATGCAAATTGCGTGTTATTCCGTAATTATTGAGGTCAGAAGCTCCAGCTCCTTGACGATCTCGTCGGGAAGCGCGGAGTCCTTGGCAAGGGAAGTGAGCCTGCGCGCGTGCTCCTCTGTGCGTCGAAGCTTTTGCGCCAGACCGAGCTTTTCCTCGTAAAAGGTAAGTTCTTCCTCGGATTTCTTTATGATATCTCTGACACCTTGCCGTGAAATTCCTATCTCTGCGGCTATTTCTGCGAGGGAAAGGTCCTCGTTGTAATACATATCCATCACCGAGCGCTTTCTCTCAGGGAGAATATCGCCGTAGAAGTCCAACAAATAGCCTATATTAAGATTTTTTTCAAACATTTCATACCGCCTTATATAACTGTAAAGCAAAATGCTTTACAATTATACCATGCGTCTTTAATTTTGTCAAGTGTTTTTTGATATTTTTTTACTTTTTATTTTTCGAGGGTAATTCAATTATAACAGCCGCGCCGAGTATCATCAGGCTTCCGAGAAAATGAAGCCAGGTAAATTCCTCTTTCAGTATTACTGCGGATAGCACGAGCGCCACAACGGGGTCTATATATCCAAATATAGCGGCTGTCTGCGCCTTTATTTTCTCAATGCTTCCGAAATAGAGAGTATAAGCCACACCTGTGTGGAGTATACCGACGACTACAAGAAGCAGCAGGATAATCGGCGTTATCTTCAGCGCTGTGATATCCTCTGTGAGGAGCGCGTATGGAAGCGCGGCAAACGCCGCCATTCCGAGCTGTATTACCGTTTTTTCATAGTCGGAAACGCCCGATATGAACTTGTTTAGTATTATGACCGTGGCGTATAGCACCGCCGCACCGAGTCCAAAGATGACGCCCCGCGCATCTGCGCCACCGCCTGTAAATACCCCCGAGATCATCACCATTCCGAGGATAGCCGCGAGCGCGCAGAGTATTTTCCTCGCGTTCAGCTTTTCCTTCAGTATAAACGGTGAAACGATTATCACGAATACGGGTGCCATATAGTAGCAAAGCGTTGCGGTGGCAACCGTCGTGTATCGGTATGCTTCAAAAAGAAGGATCCAGTTAAGTCCGATAAGCGCGCCAGAGATAAGGAGCAACGCCAGATTTTTCTTTATAGCCGCAAAATTTATCTTTTCCCGCTTTATCGCTATGACCGCCAAGAGAAAGACCATTCCTATAAATCCCCTGATAAAGGCGATAACGCTCGACGGAAAGGGAATAAACTCTCGGAATATTCCTATGGTACCGAATATAGTCATAGCTATTATAAGCCTTATCCTGGCTGATGATGCGCCGTCATTCATCGACTATTGCCTCCTTTATCAAAATTTTGGCGGTGCGATGGTATATCCGTCGCACCGCCGTTGTTACTGTTAGTTACTTATTTTCAGATTTTCCCACAATTCATTGAGCAGCTTCTTTGTGTCTGCGTCAAGATCCTTATAGCAATTGGAATTGTAGGCTTCGTGGAAATTGAAATTCTTGGGATAGAGTATCTCGATAGCCTCCTCGCCCATGTCCTCTTTATAGGTTTCGCTGTTGTAAACCACAGAGTGGGGGGACGCGTAGCAGATATATTCCGCATTCGCGATAGCGACCTCCTCGGAGAGCATAAAGTTGATATATTCCTCGGCAAGGGATTTATTCTGCGTACTTGCGGGAATACACATCGCGTCAATAAAAAGGTTGGTGTTATCGGGATAATAGAGTTGAAGGTCGACATTCTCCGCCTGATTGTCGAGCATCGTAAGATAGTCGCCCGCGTAATACGCGCCGACAGCCGCCTCGCCCGACTCCATCATATTGAATATCTCGTCCATAACATATTTGTCAAGATAGGGCTTCTGAGTCTTCAGCTCCGCAAGACCTCTTTCCCAGTCGGCTACATCGGTCGAGTTTACATCAAGACCGAGCTTGTAGAATGCCGTGCCGAAAGCGTCTCGCGCGTTGTTGAACTGTACGATGTCACCCTTATACTTTTCGTTCCACATAAGGTCCCAATCTCCGATATCCTCCTCACTTACCACATTGGCATTATATATAATACCAATCATACCGTAAGTGTAGGGAACCGAATATTTATCCTCTGGGTCGTAGTACAGCCCTCTGAAATCCTCGGAAATGCATTCCTCGTAGTTGGGAATGTTATCGAAATCTATCTCGGCGAGAAGCCCCTCCGAGGCAAGACGCGCTATCATATAATCCGAGGGAATTATAACATCGTAGCTTACGGCGTCGGTCGATAGCTTAGCGTAGAGGTCCTCATTTGATGTGTATGTAACATAGTTGACCTTTACCTTCATACCAAGCTCATTAGCGCAATATGCCTCAAACGCTTTATTTACATCAAGCGAGCCTTCAGAGCCGTCGGAGATATATTCACCCCAGTTGTATACATTCAGCGTTATCGTGTTCTTTGAATATACGCCGAGCATAACGCAGAGCGAAACGATTACCGCAAAAGCGCAACAGACCGCAACGATTTTGTTGAGATACGAGCGACTTCTTCTGGGAGCCTTTGCCTCGTAAACCGCTTCGCGCTTAGGTTGCTTTGGAGCCTTTCCGCTCTTTTGTGCTTTGATAATAGCCTCGCGGCGCTTCTTTTCTGCCTTGAGTCTCTTAGCCTCAAGTCTTTCGTCGCTGGATTTTTCACGGTTCGAGAGAAGCAGCAGAGCGAGTATCACAACGAATATGATAGAGGAAAGCGCATATATGGTGGGCTTTACACTCTTTTTCGTCATACTGTATATCAGTACGGGCAGTGTCTGGAAATCGACACCTGATGTGAAATAGCTGATAACGAAATCGTCAAGCGACATAGTGAACGCCATAATCATACCCGTAAGCACACCCGGGAGAATAGCGGGGAGCTGAACCTTGAAGAAGGACTGCATCGGTGTGCAGCCGAGGTCAAGCGCCGCCTCGGGGAGCGACTTGTCCATCTGCTTAAATTTCGGCAGGACATTGAGAATGACATAGGGCAGATTAAAGGTAATGTGCGCTATGAGCATAGTCCAGAAATTAAGCTTTGTTTGTAGCCCGAGAAGTCCGCCTACGAATACAAAGAGAAACATCAGGGAAATTCCCGTGATTATCTCGGGGTTCATCATAGGAATATTGGTTGCCGTCATAACACCGTTTTTGAGGTGCTTGTTCTTCATATGGTGTATTCCAAACGCGGCGGCAGTGCCGAGAAGTGTTGCGATAGCGGAGGACGCCACCGCGAGAATAAGCGAGTTTTTAAGCGCGTCAAGTATCTCTCCGTTGCGGAAGAGCTCAAGGTACCAGCGCAGTGAAAATCCGCTGAATGTAGATGTGCTGGAGCCCGCATTGAAGGAGAAGAAGATAAGCACCGCGATAGGCGCAAAGAGAAAGACAAGAATAAGCGCGATATAAACCGAAGAAAGCTTTTTCATGGCATCATACCTCCTCCGTCACCGTCGGAATAGTGATTGACTATCGCAAGTCCGACGAGAAGTATCAGCATCAGTATGAGCGAGAGCGATGCAGTCATATTGTAGTTCGATGCGGTGTACTGTTGCTCAATTACATCTCCTATGAGGAGCGTGTCCACTCCGCCGAGCTTCTGGGAAATATAAAATGTGCTTATCGAGGGGACGAGAACCATAGTCACGCCCGAGATAACACCCGAGAGGCTGAGAGGAAAGATGACCTTACGGAGAACGCCGAAGCCGTTACAGCCGAGGTCGGATGCCGCCTCAATAAGACGGTTGTCGAGCTTCGACATAACCGAATATATCGGCAGGATCATAAAGGGCAGATAGTCGTATACCATACCTATGATAACCGCGCCCTCTGTTCCGAGAATATGTATCGGTCCTATGCCGAATTTTCCAAGGAAGGAATTGATAATACCCGTGTCCTGAACAAGAACCATTATGGCGTAGGTACGGATAAGGAAGTTCATCCACATAGGAAGCATAAGCAGAAGAATAAGCACCTTCTGCGTTTTCGGCTTACTGCGCGATATGAAATACGCTATCGGATATCCGAGAAGGAGACATATCGCCGTTGCGATAAGCGCGAGCTTTACCGAGCGGAAGAAGATTATAAGATACTTTTCCGTGAAAAACGCGGATATATTTGCGAGAGTGAAGACTCCGTCAGCGTCGGTGAAGGAATAATACGCCACGAAGATAAGGGGCGCGATTATAAAAAGTACCGACCATACGATATGCGGAGCTGCCGCGTAACGCTGAAGCAGACCCTTTTTCTGAGGAGGGTTTCTGCGTATCCCGTTTTCGGAAATCACATTCTTTTTTGTCATTCCTCGATGTCCTCCGTAATATCCGAAAGATGCTCGAGCTCGTCAGAGAAGGACGAGTAGTCTCCGAACATATTGGAATACTCCGATTTCTTCATTATATGGATAGCGTCGGGCTCTATGTAAAGACCGATAGTTTCCTCGGGAGCCACATAGTCTGTGGTCTGTATCATCCACTTGAATCCGTCGATGTCTACGATTATCTCATAGTGAACGCCCTTGAAGGTAACAGAGGAAACGGTTCCCGTGAGCATACCGCGCTCAACAGCTACCACATCGACATCCTCGGGACGCACGACGACATCAATAGGCTCGTTCTTCTCAAAGCCCTTGTCAAGGCACACGAATGTGTGTCCCGCAAAGCGAACCTTGAAATCCTCAAGCATAACGCCGTCGATGATATTCGACTCTCCTATGAAATCCGCTACGAAAGCGTTCACAGGCTCATTATAAATATCGGTAGGAGAGCCTATCTGCTGAATCTTACCCTCAGCCATGACTACGACCGTATCCGACATAGAGAGAGCCTCCTCCTGGTCGTGAGTTACATATATAAAGGTAATACCGGTCTTTGTCTGTATATTTTTAAGCTCGACCTGCATATCCTTGCGGAGCTTGAGATCAAGCGCGCCGAGAGGCTCGTCCAAAAGCAGGACCTTCGGCTTGTTGATGAGCGCTCTCGCAATAGCAACACGCTGCTGCTGACCACCCGAGAGAAGATTTACATTTCTTTTCTCAAAGCCGCGAAGATTGACCAGCTTGAGCATTTCGGTAACGCGTTCCTTTATCTCTGCTTCCTTGACCTTGGCTATTCTCAGACCAAAGGCAATATTATCGTAAACATTGAGATGGGGAAAGAGCGCGTACTTCTGGAATACCGTGTTGACCTGTCTTTTATAAGGCGGAAGATTATTTATTCTTGCTCCGTCAAAAAATACATCTCCGATGTCGGGGGACTCAAAGCCGCCGATTATTCGGAGTGTTGTGGTTTTTCCGCAACCGGAAGGGCCGAGAAAGGTGATGAATTCGCTGTCGTTGATGCAAAGAGATATGTCGTTCAGGACAGGCTCTCCGTCAAAAGACTTGGAGATATTTCTCAGCTCGATTATTTTATTGCTTGTTTTGGCGACGCATCCGTCGGAGGGAGGCTGTTCGCTTTCAGTTGTTTCGGAAAAGGTCTCTGTTTCGTTCAGTTTTCTTTTCATTCCGCATAAATACTCCTTTAAGGTAAAAATACAGGATGAAAGGCCCCTATGACCACAAAAAACTTGGGTTTGTTCTGCCTATAAAATCCTTGCGAATATTGTAACAGATATTATCGTGAATTGCAATATATTTTACAAAATTTATTTGATTTTTTCCCAATAATCTCGATTATTCTTTTTAAAACGAGAAAAAATTGAATTATTACAGGTAAAACATCAATTTTCTTCCAAATTCTTTTTATAACTCCCGAAAGCTTTGTTTTTGCTATTTTGAGGCTGTTCGAGAAAAATATTGGCAAAAAGAGAGACCGAAAAAATAAAAAGCGAGAGGGAAGCCGAGGTCCGCAAAAGTAGGTAAAGTGACACACACCAAAGAGAAAAAAGTGAGATAAAGGAGAGAATTTTCACACAAATATCTGCGGCGGTAGGTGTAGATATACGACTGATAATCGCGCAGATTATTCTTCCTCCGTCAAAGGAGCGTATCGGGAGAAGATTTACCGCGCCGAGACAGAGTGAGGAGATAATAAAGACTGAGAGGATATCACCGTCGATAGCCCCGAGCCTCATAAGTATCGCGGCAATATCCGCCGAAATAAAATTCACGAGAGGTCCCGCGGCGCAGACTATTATTTCATCAGCATAGGAATAAATACCGTTTTCTATCGAAATCCTAGCGCCGAATACACCTATCTCCATTTTTCCGAGCCGTACCCCTCGAAGCCTTGCGGCGATTATATGTCCCAACTCGTGTATAAGAGCGGCAAAAAGCGGAACTATTCCGTAAAACGCGCCCGATAGCAGTAGAGAGAGAATGAGCATGATCGCGAAAAAATTTATTCTGATACGCATTGAAAAATCTCCGAATTAAAATTGACTATGATATTGAATTTATATGAGGACTGTGATATAATTAATTCGTTAAAGCTTTTATAAAGTGAGGAGATCGTGTATGAAAAAGCGCTTGTTTTCCGAGAGCGGATTTGTTTTTCTTTTTATATTTTCGGCGTGTCTTGTAAACCTTGCGGTTATGGCTCTTGCGGTGAAGATAGTAAATCTTTTTATCGTCGTTGATTACTTTTCGGCGGCGGTCATAAGGCTCATAACCTCATGTGTGACCGTGTCGGGTATGCTTGGAGCAATAGTTTATTTTATCTCTTACAGGAAAGCGGATTTCAGCTTCGGACTTTCCTCGGGCGCTTTCTGGCTCGCAACCGCGCTTCAGCTGCTAATCTCGGTGCTTTTCAAGTTCAATCCCTTTATAGGTGGCGGCTCGCTTTATCTTGCGGGCTTTTTCGAGCACGGAAGCAGCTTTGACAGTATATCGTCGGTCGAATACATCGGAATTATAGATTATTTGCTCGCGTTTGCCATTCTCGCGCTCTTTAATTACGCGGTCTATTCAGTGTGTGGATTTATTGGTAAATATAAGCGACTCTCGGACAGAAAAAAGCTTTTGTCTGGAGAATAATCTGTTTCTTAAAATAACATAAAACTCCCGAGACGCAGGAATGTGAGTCTCGGGAGTTTTTCTTTTGTGTTATTTTTTCTTACTTTATCTCAGGCAGACTTGCCGCTGCGACCGACTGACCGACACGGCGGCTGTTTTCATCGGGAATGTGAAGCTTGATCCTTTCGTCAAGCTCGGGGAATTCCTTCGCGAGAACCTCTTTCGCGCGCTCAAGCAGAATAACTCCGCCCTCGCCCGAGGTAACGCGTCCCATAATAAGTACATGCTTTATATCGTAGAAAAGCGCATAGTATGCAATGGTGTAGCCGAAATACGCGCCTATCGTATCATATATCTTTGCGGCGCGCTTGTCGCCCTCTGCCATAAGTCCCTGAACCACCTTCAGCTTTTCGGCGGGGGAGAGAGACTCGTCAAGCTCGATGCCTGCGGCGGGAGCAAGCTTTATAACGGCGTCCTGCGAGAAGTACTTAACTCCGCAGCCGTAGTCGCCCGACCACTCGTCAACCATAGCGTCGTGAGAGAAATCGCAGGGAGCGAACGCAAGCTCGTTGAGCCAACCCGTTATATTTCCCGCAAGGTCAACATATCCGCCTGCCTCACTCGTTCCCATAGCAATTCCGAGCACACCGCCGTCATCAAGGTCCATAGCGCCCGCAAGTGCCGTAACATCACCGTCGTTGGCAAC
Organism: Clostridia bacterium; assembly: GCA_017625755.1. Lineage (GTDB taxonomy): Bacteria > Bacillota > Clostridia > Oscillospirales > CAG-272 > HGM12713. Next base: position 35,095 of record JAGAKG010000015.1, read on the forward strand.
CTCAAGCGGAACATCTCCGAATTCCTTTGCAACATCTATATACATATTCTTGCACTTAGCCTCGAAATCCTCATCGGAAACCTTGAGGAACAGGGAAGCTATCTTTATCTTGTTGTCGACATAAATACCTGCCGAGGAAACGCCGATAGCGTCAACGCGGGGCATATGAGCCGCAGCCGACTTCATAGCCGCGAGAATTCCGTCGTAGTGATACTGTGGGTCGGAGTTTGTCTTGGGGAACCAGACTACCTCCTCGCTGTAAACGCTCTTGCCGTCGATAACAGCGCTCACCTTTCTGTCGCTTCCGCCAGCGTCAAATCCGATACGGCAACCGTCAAGATGTCTGCCAACGGGAGCGGCGTTCTCGTTGTTTACGGGAGCGTCCGCGATATCTCTGTATTCAACAGAGACGGGAGTTTCATATACCTTGCTCATAACGCCGTAGTCGAACGCGCGAGCGCCGTCGGGTGAGTAAGCCTTCGCAAGCTTGTCGGCGATAAGCTTTGAGCCGGCAATTATGATCTTATGTCCTCCTCTTATCCAGATAAAGCTCTTGACGATTCTCTCTATAAACTCGTAGTTTTCCTCGTCGTGTCCTGTTCCCTCGGGGTAGATCACAGTCTCGAATACGCTTATGTATCCCTTGTTTCTTTCAATTCCTATAACCAGCTTGTTTCCTCCCGCAGCCTTTGCCGCTTCGGTGAACTCGCGGTATACCAGAACCATAGGCTTAAAGCCCTTGTCCAAAATTGCTTCAACCTTAAGCTTCATATCTTATTTCTCCTTGTATTATAGTTTTCTTTATGTCAAAATTAACATCGGTTATAATGATGTCGGCATCCTTGCCAACCTCAAGCGAGCCCTTGCGGTCGCCTATTCCAATGGCGTTCGCGGGATTGAGAGAAGCCGCGGCAACTACCTCGTGCAGAGGAAGGTCTGTATGCGCTTTAACATTCTTTACCGCCTCGTTAAGCTTGAGTACGCTTCCCGCGATAGTGCCGTCCTCAAGCAGACATTTAATACCCTTAACGAATATCTTCTGTCCGCCGAGAGTGTACTCTCCGTCGGGCATACCGCCCGCTCTTGTGCAGTCGGTTATAAGTACGAGCTTGTCGCCCTTGCAGTTAGCGACCATCTGGAAAAGTCCGGGGTGAACATGGAATGTGTCGGCGATAAGCTCTGTGTAAGCTCCGCTTGCGAGTCCCGCGCCTACCACACCGGGCTTGCGGTGGTGCAGGGGAGTCTGGGCGTTGAAAAGGTGAGTTATATGAGTTGCTCCGCACTCAAACGCCTTCATAGCCTCCTCAAATGTTGCGTCGGTGTGTCCGACCGATACGCGTACATCGCTGTTTTCTCTTATCTTCTTGATTGCCTCATATCCACCCTCGGTCTCGGGAGCTATTGTGCAAAGTCTTATTATATCCTTGTTCTTGATTACCCAATCCGCGTCGGGAAGCTTGATATGCTCAGCCGCCTGAGCGCCCTTTTTGTTTTCGTTGATAAACGGTCCCTCTGCGTGAACACCCGCGATATACGCGCCGTTCCAGCTTACGCTTTCTTCCATGAGCGAACGAGCAGCATCAAGCGCGACCCCAAGCTCATCCATCGAAACAGTCATAGTTGTGGGAAGGAAGGTCGTAACTCCGTTCTTGATAATACCCTCAGCCATCTTGCGGATACCGTCAGCATTTCCGTCTGATACATCCTCGTTGAGATAGCCGTGAATATGAACATCAACAAGTCCCGGCGCAACATATCCGCCATCAGCGGATATCACCTCTGCGTCTGCAGGGATTTCTTCTTCCGATACGATGCCAATGATCTTTTTGTCAAAAAGCAAAGCCTTGCCTTCAACCGTTGCGTTGGGCAATAGAATTTTTGCCCCTATTATACACTTCATAGTCTTGACCTCTTTTCTTAAAAAATGAATAAAATTTTACTTTTATTTGCCAAGATTATATCATATAAAATTCAAGAAAACAAGGCTATTTTTAAAAAAATATTTGACTATTTTCAATAAATTTTCTAGTATTTTCAAGGATTTGCAGAAAAGGAAAAGAAAGATTTGCCCATTTATAAAAATCGGTGTTTTTTATGTTTTTTTAACCGAATGAAGGCGTGGAGATTGATATAAAAATCCTATAAGTGTTATTTGGAAAATTATATTGCAATTTTCTTAAAAAGTAGTATAATAAAATTACATAAGATTATCAAATGAGTTTATCGGAGGAAATCACTATGCGTAAAAATTTCGGAGCCAAAACCTGGCTTTATCCTATGCCAGTGCTGATTGTAGGTACTTATGACGAAAAGGGAGCTCCAAACGCTATGAATGCGGCTTGGGGCGGGATTTACGATACCAATCAGGTTATGGTATGCCTTGCGGATGACCACAAAACAACGGAAAATATCAAAAATACAGGAGCTTTTACCCTCAGCTTTGCCACGGTAAAGACGGTTGTGCCTTGTGACTATGTAGGAATAGTTTCGGCGAATGATGTGCCCGATAAATTTGCCAAAGCGGGATTTCACGCCACAAAGAGCGAATATGTCAACGCGCCTATCATTGACGAGCTACCTATGACCGTCGAGTGTAAGCTCATAAAATTCAACGAGGACGGAATATGCGTCGGCGAGATCGTAAACATTTCCGCAGACGACAGCATCCTCGACGAGAAGGGCAAAATTGACGCTAAAAAGCTCGAGCCGATAATCTACGACGGCGTGACACACGCTTATTGGAGCTTCGGAGAGAAGGTTGGTCAGGCATTCTCGGACGGGAAGAAGATTAAGTAAACAAAGTAAAAACAAACGATAGCGTCTCGAATACAAATAAGCCGATGAGATTTCTTACGATTTCTCATCGGCTATTATATTATTTATATCCCATAACTTCCCGTTAACGGATCCTTGAAAATTCCAATTTCGGGTGTAGCAAAGGTAAATACAACAAAGAGCAGGGCAATGACGCAAAGCACGGTGACAGCCAATTTTGGCGACCTACAATGGAGCTTTTGCAAGTTGAAAAGCCTTGTCTCGTAAATATACACAATCGCGGCAGAAATAAAGAAAATGGCGATATTGAGCCAATCAGGCGACTTGCCGATAACACCGTTATAGGTGTAGAAGATTATGGGAATCAAAATGATTCCGAGAAGAATACCGCGGAGCTTCACACACCAAAAGTCCTCGCGATCCTTGAAGAAAAAGCTTTGTACGATAGCGAAAATAAACATCGGTACAAACAGTAGCTTCATATGCTCCCAAGTCGATTCGTTTACCCCTGAAATCGGTGCTATCCATACCGCCTCACCTAGCCAATCATATAAAAAATGCAACAGTGTCCCACCGAGCGAGGTTACGGCAAAACCCATCAGTTGCCAAAGTCCAATTGATCTTTTCATAAGTCCATCCATATAAATATATTTTCATCAAAAGTATATTCAAGCGAAATGAGCCCTATGCTTGTAGCTTTTGGTATATTGGTGTTTATTTTTGAAAGCAAAGACTTAGTAACTTTCAAAAAAACATCATAAAAATTCACAATCTTGTCATTGACAATTTTGATTACGAATAGTATACTATAAAATAGTTCATTATTGAACAATAATGCAGTAGGAGATTTTTATGATAACTATTCAGGAAATGAACGGTTACGCAAGAAAGATAGGGTTGGCATATGAAAAGGCATTATTGCCGTTGGCTAAGGAAACTGACATGCCACATACTGCGATCAGTATCCTTCTTTTTATTGCAAATAATCCCGAGTTTGCAACGGCAAGCTATATTTGCGATATGAGGGGATTGAAGCGCCCCGTGGTATCTGCTCATGTTGAGAGTTTAGTGCAAGGAGGATACATTGAGAGACGAGCCGTTCCGGGAGACAGAAGAAAGGATGCGCTTGTTTGTACTGAGAAGGCAACCAAAATTGTGGAGCTTGGAAGAGCTCGTCAGATTCAGTTTGCGAGTGCAGTACTTGAAGGAATCAGCGAGGAGGATCGCGCAGTGATGGAGCGTTGCTTCCTTAGAATGAATGCCAACATAGATAGGATTATTAAGGAGAAATAACTCAAAATGTTCAAATTGCTAAAATATATGAAAAAAAGGGAACGGTGGATGGTTCTCGGTTGTATTGCATTGATAATCGGTCAGATCTATTTTGATTTGACGATGCCCGACTTCATGAGTGATTTGACGGTTTTGATCAATACCCCCGGAAGTGAAATGTCAGATATTCTGACTGTGGGCGCAAAAATGCTCGGCTGTACTCTTGCAAGCGCCGCGCTTGCGATTGCATGCGGATTTTTGACCTCGCGTATTGCCGCGGGATATAGCTTTGCCGTCAGAGAAAAGCTGTTTTCTCATGTGATGCTGCTTGGCAAAGCAGAAACATCAAAGTTTTCGATTCCGAGTTTAATTACAAGAACGACCAATGATATCACGCAATTGCAGATGATCGTCGTTATGGGCTTGCAATCGCTTGTAAAAGCGCCTATCATGGCAGTATGGGCAATCATAAAGATACTCGGCAAGAGCTGGGAGCTGTCTGCCGTAACGGCATCAGCGGTGGTTGTGATATGCACAACAGTTTTTGCCATTATGTCGGTTTGTCTGCCTCGCTTCCGTAAGGTTCAGAAGCTGACCGATACGCAGAACCGTATGGCAAGAGAAAACCTTACGGGTATAAATGTGGTTCACGCCTTCAATGCTGAAGACTATCAGACCGAAAAGTTTGATGTGCCCAACACCGAGATGATGAATACGCAGTTGAAAAATCAGCGCCTGTTTTCCTTGATGCAGCCTGTGATGGGAACCTGTATGAACTGTCTTTCCTTGGCAATCTATTGGCTCGGTGCGGCGCTTATCAATCAAATAGCACTTACCGACATTGGGGGCAGGATTGCAATGTTCAGCGATGTTGTTGTGTTCAGCACCTATGCGACCTATGTGGTGATGTCCTTTATGATGATGGTCATGGTATTTATGATGCTTCCCGCCGCGCAGGTCTCGGCAGAGCGTATTAATGAGGTGCTTGACAGACAGGCAACCGTCACAGAGGGCGCAAAGCGCAATGCCGACGAGTTTGGAACGGTAGAATTCAAGAATGTGTCCTTTACCTATCCCGAGGCACAGGAGGAAGCTATTTCCAATATCTCCTTCCGCATTGAAAAGGGTCAAACTCTTGCTATCATCGGAGCAACGGGATGTGGTAAAACAACTCTTATTTCCTTGATAGCTCGCTTCTATGATGCTACGGGAGGAGAAGTCCTTGTGGACGGAGTCAATGTCAAGGACTATACCTTTGACGGTTTGTATAATAAAATCGGGTATATTACGCAAAAGGCAATTTTGTTTGCCGGCAGTATCCGAGAAAATATTACCTTTGGTGAAAGTCAAGATGGCTTTGACGAGGAAACTGTGGATATGGCGATCTCGCTTTCTCAGGCAAAGGAATTTGTTGATAAGACCGAGGGCGGTAAGGAGCATCGCATCATACAGCTTGGTAAGAATGTGTCGGGAGGACAAAAGCAACGACTTTCGATTGCCCGCGCTCTTGCGAGAAAGCCCGAGATATTAATATTTGACGATTCATTCTCAGCGCTTGACTATAAGACCGACGCAACGCTTCGTAACGGACTTGAAAAAGAGCTGTCGGACACCACCAAGGTCATCGTCGCACAGCGAATCAGCACTATCCGAGACGCTGACAAGATCATCGTGCTTGAACGCGGTGAAGCGGTCGGCATCGGCACGCACGACGAGCTGATGGAAAGCTGCTCGGTTTACCGAGAGATTGCGCAGTCTCAGCTGACTGCCGCAGAGCTTGCGTAAGGAGGTGCTGATATGAAACAAACACTTTCTAAAATTTTCAAATATATGGGCAACGCGCCTCTCGTTATTTTTGCGTTGCTTCTTGCTGCGCTTGCCGCAGTTATGACGATAATCACACCCGATAAGGTGGGTGAGATCACCGATATCATTTCCGAAGGACTTGTGGGCGGCATCGATATGTCGGCTATCGCCAAGGTAGGTGTTACGCTTATCGTTTTCTATCTGGTCGGCGCGCTCGCAAATTTTGTTCAGCACTATATCATGGCGACTGTTACACTAAAGGCTTCCCGCAGGATGCGCCACGATCTTTCGGTCAAGATCAATAAGGTACCGCAAAAGCAATTCGGCGAGACCTCAACGGGGGACATACTAAGCCGTATTACCAACGATGTGTCGGTGCTTCAGCAGGGAATGACCAATAGTCTGCCCACGATGATCAGTGCCGCAACGCAGTTTGTCGGATGTTTGATTATGATGTTTATTACCGAGTGGCATCTTGCCTTGACCGCCGTTTTGATCACGATGGTCGGTATGGTGCTTTTGATGCTCATTATGGGACGCTCTCAAAAATACTTCAAGCAGCGACAGCTCAGCCTCGGCACCCTGAACGGATATGTTGAGGAAATGTATTCGGGACACGATGTAGTTCGCATATCCCGCGCCGAGAAGAAGGTGATGAATCGATTTGGAAAGCTAAACAAAGATGTTTATGACGCAAACTGGAAATCTCAATTCCTGTCGGGTATGATGCAACCTTTGATGAATGTCATCGGCAATCTTTCTTATGTTGCCGTGTGTGTTGTCGGCGCGGCGCTTGCTATAAATGGAACGATTAAATTCGGAGTAATTATCTCCTTTATTCTGTATGTTCGTCTCTTTACCGCTCCTTTGACGCAGATTGCGCAGGGAATGACCAATTTACAGACGGCTACCGCAGGCGCGGGACGCATCTTTGAGTTTATGGAAGCCGAGGAGTTGGAGAATGAGAGCGATAAGCCAAAGCATGAAACAGAGGAGACAAAGGGAGCAGTAGTATTCGATCATGTTCAATTCGCTTACCCCGAAAATCCCGACAAGATTATTATAAAGGACTTCTCGGCAAAGGTGACTCCCGGACAAAAGGTTGCCATTGTAGGTCCCACGGGCGCGGGAAAAACGACTATGGTCAACCTATTGATGCGGTTCTTCGAAATCAACGGCGGCAGTATAACCGTTGACGGCACACCAATTCACGACATTCGCCGCGAGGATGTGCACGATATGTTCGGTATGGTATTGCAAGATACTTGGCTGTTCGAGGGAACAGTTCGTGAAAATCTTGCCTACAATATGACAGAGATTACTGACGACGATATTATGCGAGTTGCAAAGGTGTGTGGCATAGACAAATTTATCCGCTCCTTACCGCATGGACTTGACACGGTGCTGACTGAGGGCACGACTATTTCGGCAGGACAAAAGCAGCTTCTTACCATAGCCCGCGCGATGCTTCAGGACGCGCCCATGCTGATACTTGACGAAGCAACCTCCTCCGTGGATACGAGAACAGAGGTCATTATTCAAAGAGCTATGGATGAGCTGACTCGTGGAAGAACAAGCTTTGTTATCGCGCACCGTCTTTCCACTATTCGAAACGCCGACTTAATCCTTGTCATGAAGGACGGCGACGTGATCGAAAGCGGAGATCACGAAGCTCTTATGCAACAAGAAGGCTTCTACTATCAGCTTTATCAGAGTCAGTTTGATGTGGAAGAAAACGCAGAAGAAGTATAATTTCAAGTGAATAAGCAAAAACGAAGGAGAAATATTATTATGAAAATTGCAGTAACTTATGAAAACGGACAGATTTTTCAGCATTTCGGACATACTGAGCAGTTTAAGATCTACACGGTAGCGGACGGAAAAGTCGTTTCTTCCGAGATCGTCGATACGAACGGCAGCGGTCACGGCGCACTTGCGGGATTTCTCGCGGCGCAAAATGTATACGCCTTGATTTGTGGCGGTATCGGTGGCGGTGCTCAGATGGCACTTGCAAGTGCAGGTATTCAGCTTTACGGCGGTGTCATCGGCTCTTGCGACGAGGCGGTAAACGATTTGCTTTCAAACAAATTGAACTTCAATCCCGAGGTCAAATGCGATCATCGCGATCACGAGCACGGCGAAGAAGGACACAACTGCGGCAGTCATGGCTGCGAATCGCATAATTGTGGCAACCATAGCTGTGGAAATTAAAGGAGAATACATTGAAAAATCAATATCGGGATAAGGATACACGGTTTGATGATTTGAATGAAGAGATGCTTCCGACCGCGCTTGCAACAATGTCAAATGCCGCAATGAATGTACTCTATCATCAAACTAAGGAAATTATGGGCAGGATCGTAGATTACAAGGAGCTCAGAATGATCTACGCGTGCGCGATGAAGGAGATCAAAACAAAATTTGATATATTAAATACAGAGTTCAATCTCCAATACCATCGAAATCCGATCAATTCTATTCAAACGCGCCTCAAAAGCACGGCAAGTATCATAGAGAAGCTTGCAAAGTTGAATCTGCCCGTTGATATCGACAGCGTTTCAGAAAACATACACGATATTGCAGGTGTCAGAGTGATCTGCTCTTATATCGATGATGTTTATTTGGTTGCCGAAGCTCTTTTGAAGCAGGACGATATTACGCTTGTTACACGAAAGGATTATATTGCTACCCCAAAGGACAACGGGTATAGGAGCTTGCATCTGATAGTTAAGGTTCCCGTGTTCCTTTCGGAACGCCGTTTGGAGATGGAAGTGGAGGTTCAGCTTCGAACCATCGCTATGGATTTTTGGGCAAGTCTTGAGCATCAGCTTCACTACAAAACCGATTTTGATGGCAAGGACGAGCTTGTAGATGAGCTCCGTATGTGCGCTGAAACGATTAGTCAAACTGACAATGATATGATGAAGATTCGTTCGAAAATGGAAATGCTCGTTGATGTTCCTACCGAGGATGAGATACTGCTTGAGAGGATAAGAAAGCTCGATACGCCGATTGATTGATCAAAATAATGAATAAAGGAAAATACAAAACTCGGATAAGATGAAATGAAAAGAACAATATCCATGATCATACTTATAGCTACTTTAACAATAGCTTTTTCTGCTTGTGGTTTAGGCAAGGTAAATATTGAGGACTACGAGTGGAAAATGCGTTATGTAATGCATGGCGAAGATAATGAAGTAGTTGTAGATGCCGTTGGAGAGTATGATGCTGCACATTCTGAAGCAAATATTGTTGAATTGATACTTACTGCAAAAGATGGCAAAATCACGATTTCCGACCTCACAAATAATAAAACATATGACGGAACTTATGCGGTCGAGCAGAAAACACATGTCGGAACTGATTATAAGATAACGATTGACGGAAAAGAAGGATATGCAACTGTGGCTATGACAACATACGCAGACGAAACGGAAGAACCTACCTTGCCTATCAATCTCGGTACATATTCAATTTATTTTTATGCTGAATAGTCAGAAGCCCTCGTTTCAAAATGAAGCGAGGGCTTTCTCAAGCCTAAATATCTGCATAGTATTAGAAATAGTATTAAAATCCGATGCTTTTCTTGACGAAAAAATTATTTGGAAATCTCCAAGAATTTTTTTCAAAACCTATTGTGTTTTTTAGAAAAATATGTTATAATTGGATAAATCCAAAATAATGTTAATGATACATACAGGAGGACAACGCTTTGGCAAGAACGAAACAACCGTCCCTTTTGAGGGCGAAAATCGTAAAAGCAGCATCGGAATTGTTTTTTGAGAAAGGATTTTCAAAGACGACCTCGTCCGAGCTTTGCGCGAAGGTTGGAATGGGAACGGGTAACCTGACCTTCTATTTTCCGACCAAAGAGCATATTTTAGCGGTGCTCGTACAAATGATGATCGATTACCAATGGCGTGAGATGGAGAACGCCGCAGACGAGGGAAAAAGCTCTCTGCTTGCGTACTGTCTTGAGCTTTCCACCTTGGTCGCCATCGCCGATGAATTTCCCGAAATGAACGACTTTTTCGCGGCGGCGTACTCTCACCCGATGACCCTCGAGCTTATCAGAGCCAACGATGTGGAAAAGGTAAAGCAGGTGTTCTCCGAATACACGCAGGGTTGGGATGACGAAAAGTACACCGAGAACGAAGCAATTGTTTCGGGTATTGAGTATGCAACTATTATGAAAACCGAGCATTCCGCATCGGTGGAGCATAGAATAGAGGGTGCGTTAAATACGATCATGCTTCTGTTCGATGTTCCCGAAGAAACCCGTAAGATGAAGGTCGCAAAGGTGCTTGCGATGGACTACCGAGCAATCGGAAGAAGGGTCTATGAGGATTTCAAGAGGTATGTGACCGAGACCAACGAGCGCGCGCTTGACGAGGTGCTGAATCACACAAAATAAGAGTGTGGAAATACCCGCAAAGCTAACCAAAGGAGGAACCATATGGAAGTATTCAATAAGTTGGTTGAAAAATTAGGAAAGAAAAAGATGATATCTCTTGCTATATCGCTTGCTTTAATAATCGTAGCGGCGATAGTAATACCTATCGTTATAATCAATAGCGGCGGATGTGAGCATACATACGATAATGGATGCGACGCGATGTGTAACGAATGCGGCGAGGAAAGAGAGATAACGCATAGCTGGAAAGAGGCGGACTGTACTGCTCCCAAGACCTGTAAGGTCTGCGGAACGACCGACGGCGAGGCACTCGGACATAAACCGTCAGAGGACGACGGAGATTGCACAACAGAAGTGAAATGCACGCGCTGTGGAGAGGTAACAACGCCTGCTAATGCCAAGCATACCGTGGGCTCGGACGGCAAATGCACCGATTGCGGATATGAGCTTGATGTTATTCCCCCGACCCATGAGCATATTTGGAGTACGGCAACCTATGAGTGGAATGCCGACCATACCGTTTGCACGGCGACGAGAGTCTGTACCGTAGACGAAATCCACAAGGAGACAGAGAACGGAGCAGTCACAAGCCAAATCGCCAAGGCCGCGACCTGTGCGGCAAAAGGTGAGACTACCTATACGGCAACCTTTACAAATATCGCTTTTGTGACACAGACCAAGACGGTCGAGGATATTCCCGTCAGCACGGAGCATATATGGGGCGAGGTAGCCTATGAGTGGAGCGCATATAACACGATCTGTACAGCAACGATAACTTGCACATTAGATGAGAATCACAAAAAGACAGAAAATGCAATAGCAACCAAATCAACTGCAGGCAATTGCGATATCGGTGGAACACACACCTACACAGCAACCTTCTCGGAAACAAAGTTTGATACACAAATCAAGACCGAAAGCTTTGAAGCAGGGCACGATTATCAAATTACTTACCATTGGGAGTATGGCGGAGCTGTTTGCCACGCAAAACATAGCTGTTATCACTGTGCAGACACAACGGAAGAAGAAATTGCTATGCGTGAAGCCGTTGTAATAACCGTGACGGGAGATTGCTCAACGGGCGGTACGCTTACGCGTACGGCGACATTTGCTGATAGCACTTTTGAAACGCAAACCAAGACCGAATCATTCTCGGCAGGCGAGCACATTTTCAGGGGTATATGTTCGACACAATGCGAAAGTTGCGAAAAAACCGTTAGAAGTGTTGAAGCAAGTGATCATACGATTCTTCGTCCATATACTAATTTTGAATGTGATGTTTGTATGAAGGGTTCAACACTTGAGGGCTGGGCTCCCGATAGTGATGATAGTGAATTTGGCTAATATAAATTTTTTTAGGAGAACATAAAATGAGAAAAACAAGTCATATTTTGAAAAAAACGCTTGCAAGTGTCCTTGCGTCCATTATGGTAATGTTTTCGACATCTCTGCTCGCCACGGTTTCGATTGTGGCGGCAGACGGCGATATTACCTATCTTGCTCCCGTCTATGACGCTGACGGTAATGTGACCTTTGACGGCGACGGCAATGTGGTCATGGCAGAGCAGACGCTTACGAACGGCACATACAATATCGTAACGACGAGTACGACCGTGATGGGCGCGACAGACACCGCGGCAGTAGCCGACGCAAACGGCGAATATTGGTATGTGGTAAATGAGAATCTTACTATGCCCACTGCAATTACCGGTATTACGGTTACAGGAAAGGTACATCTTATCCTTTGCGATGGTGCTGCTCTTGATATGAGTTTTGACACACTTACCGTTTCCGAAGGCAACGAATTGACAATTTATGGACAAGAAAACGGAACGGGAACACTAAAGGCGAATACGGCTAATTCCAGCAGTTCAACGGGTGCAGGTATCGGAGGTAATGTGAACTTGCCCAACGCAGGAAGAATCACCATTAACGGCGGTATGGTATCAGCAAGAGGAGCAACCAATTCAGGCGCGGGTATCGGCGGCGGTAAGGGTGGCAATGGCGGTGAAATTACCATCAACGGCGGTGCTGTTACGGCAACAGGAGGCACATATTACGGCGCGGGCATCGGCGGCAGCGGCGGCGGTAGCGGTGGCAATATCACTATAAACGGTGGTCAAGTTGTGGCGAATGCAGGTAGCGAGTCGGCTGCTATCGGCGGAAGCAGCAGTGGAAGCATTCACGGTTCCAGTGGAAATATTATCATTAATGGCGGTACAGTAGCAGCTATGCCAAATTCAGGCAGTTATAGTTGCGGTATCGGCGCAAGCAAATCCGGAAAATTAGATAGTGTCACAATCAACGGAGGTATCATTACCGCAAGCGGATCTACTGCCGCAGCTATCGGTACAGCAAACTACACCGGAACTGATAACGGCACTATTGCTATCAACGGAGGAAAGGTAACTGCAACAGTTACAGGAGGTAGTGCTCCTGCTATCGGTAATAACAAAACAGGTACGGTTGATGTGACCATTACCGGTGGTTA
>JAGAKG010000016.1 GCA_017625755.1 Clostridia bacterium
AAACTAAAAAATAAAAATAAAAAATACATGGAGGAAAAAAACATGAATGGACAGCAAATGGGCGAATACTATGTTGATATCGTAATGTGTATCGACGCAACAGGTAGTATGGCACCTATAATCGACGAGGTTAAGGGAAACGCTATGTCGTTTTATCAGAGATTCCTCGACGCGATGGAGGAAAATGACAAAGAGGTAGCGCAGCTCAGAATCAAGGTAATCTCCTTCAGAGACTACGGTTGTGATGACGAGCCTATGGTTGAGTCTGAATTCTTCACGCTTCCCGATCAGACCGACGCTTTCAAGGCGTTTGTAAGCAGCATCGAGGCAAGAGGCGGCGGAGACGGCCCCGAGAACGCACTTGAGGCTATTGCTCTCGCGCTGAAGTCTGACTGGACCACGGGCGGTTCAAGACGCCGTCACGCGATCCTTATGTTCTCTGACGCTCCCGCACTTCCTTTGGGCGAGCGCGCAAGCTCTGCTTCTTATCCCGCAGGAATGCCTGCTGATATCGCACAGCTCGGCGCTTGGTGGGAATGCACAGACCAGACACTCAGCAGCACATATCAGGCAAAAGCGGGAAGACTTATCGCTTTTGTTCCTAACGCAGAGCCTTGGACGGAAATTACCACATGGAATAGATACTGGCCTGCATTTTCACCCGCAGGAACAGGTCTTGAGGATGTTGATATTCAATCCGCAATTGATCTGATGGTCGGATCGTTCTAAGAGTAGGCCGGGGCAGATGCATTGCGCATCTGCCCCGCTTCAATTTTCGGATTAGTTATTAAAAAAATACATAACGCGAGATGTGTGCTTTTTTAATCATTAATGTGTGAGGAGAAATTTATGGAATTAACTGTTTACAGACAATCATCTAAGACCCGTACCGACGGAACTATCGTTTACAAGGGCGAGGATGCGCGTCCCTATGTCGATGGTCAGATTATTTTCGTTGCCGACGGTCTGGGCGGTGCTGCCGCTATCCGACATCAGAAAATCCTTCCCGAGCTGTTCGAGAGCGATACGCTGATGGACGCTCTTTTTGCGGGAGTTTACGAGGATTATAGCAACGACACCTTTGTGAATTATGTCAAAGAGTCCTTTTTCGAGCTTTTTGCTGTAAAGGATTGCTATACTGCGAATATCAATAACATCAAGAAAAGCGGTTATTTTGCGTCGAGAATCGTTACGGCGATAATTCTTCACGAGATGCTGTATAACGAAAAATACAGCGCAAAGACGATATTTGAAACGCTCTCTGCCTGCGAGACGGAGGAGGTCAGAGGCGACTATTTGTGTGCGCTCGGACAGTATTTCAAGGAGCTGATTCAGAGCAAAATAAAGCAGATAGCCAATAATGCCAATCTCATATACGAATCGTCATATTCGGGACTTGCGCTCCTCGGCAGTACTATCTGCGCGACGGTATATCTGGAGAGTGAGGATAGCGTTGAGGCTATTTATCTCACCGCGGGTGACTCCCGCCCGTATGTGTGGACAGAGAAAAACGGTCTTTGTCAGGTTCTTGAGGACCAGGAGGGCAAAGACGGCGGTATGACCAACTATATCAAGGCAAATGAGGATGCTGATTTTGAAATAAGATGCGACTATTTCAGATTTGAAAAGCCCTGCGTTCTCTTTAACGCGAGTGACGGATGCTTTGATTCGGGCAGATTTATCTCTCAGCTTGCTTTTGAAAAGCTGATAATCGACAGCGCACTTGAGAGCGAGGATACCGAGAAAATGAGCAAATATCTCACGGCGTTCTTCCTTGATTACGGACGCCACGACGACAGTAGCACTATCGCTATGAAGATGTTCGGTTATGACGGATTTGATGCGTTCAAGGAGAGCTGCCGCAACAGACTGAATACGCTGAATGCCGAATATTTTGAGCAGATGGGCGATCTTTTGGATGCCGACTATGTGTATGAGTACGAGCAGTGCCAGAGCACATTCCCCGCGCAGCTGGCGGGACTGAAGGAAAAATTCAGGTCCGAGCAGGCGGTCATAGATTATTGCACGAAGGAGATCCTCGAGGGAAAATATCCTCTGTATAACGAGAAAATTCGCGCTATTGACGAAAAGATCGCGCAGGAAAATCGGAAGATTGGCGAGACGACGGCTGAAATATCGCGCGTCGTTGCGGATAACTATATAAAGTTCAAGTCTGTTTTTGATAGAGACGAAAGCGCTTGGGAAAGATTTTTCAGCACCTCTAAGGTGGAGAATTTCGAGCAGAAATATCAGCAGAGCGCAGTGGATTATATCGACCGCGTTCACAGATATCAAAACGATTTCAGCGAAACGATAACGGCGCTCAGCGAGCTTTTGGAGAATGTCAATGCGCTCGGCGTTCCTTCATCGTTCGACGATTACGACGAGATAACCTTTGAGCTTCTCGAAAGCTGTGAGCGCTCGATGAACGAGATATTCGTTTTCTTTGGCGGCTTGCGCTCGAAAAATCTCGATGTCATAAGAAAGCTTATCGCTAACAGACAGGAATATATATCGAGAAACGAAAAGCTGGCGGAAAAGCACCCCGAGGACATTTCTCTTATTTGCTCTATGGTGCTTGACGGCTCGCTGACTACCGCAGATATGGAAATTCTGGAGCCTGAGAAGCTTAAAATAGACGAGTCTCTCCAAGCGATTGCCGAGGCTAAGGAGAATATTCAGACTCTCGAGCGCGATGCCAAGACGCAGGCACTCTGCGAGGCTGTGGAGGCTTATTGGAACGAAAAATATGTAGACATTATTTTGGCGGTTATCGAGAACCCAGAGTCGGAAATAGGCGAGGAGCTTGCCGACGAGGCGAGGACGATAATAAACGATTTCCGCGAAAAGACCGACGGCGTAAGGGAAAAGAGCGAGCTGCAGAGTATGCTTTTCGCTAAGTACGACGAGGCGTATTTTATGTATATAGGAGGAGACAGCGATGACGATTCACGGATATGAGATAGTAGGCGATTGGGAAAACAGTACCTGCGGTAAGATAGCAACGGCGACCAAGGGCGGAAAAAGATATTTTCTGAAAAGATATCAGACCCCCGTCGCGCCTATTGACAACGGAACGCTTGACGCGAAAACCTTCGCGCACAACAAGAAGCTTTTCGAGGACTTCGTTTCGCTGAGAAAAACGGTAAATACCCGTATCCGTCCTATTGCGGGACCGGGCGGAAATATCGTCGTTCCTTGCGAGGAGTTTATTGACGGTAACAACTATGTTGAGGTTTCGGAATTCGTAGAGGGAGCTATTCCCAAGAGCGAATTGATAGGAATACTCGCAAGTCTCTCGCTCGACACCAAGAAGCTTCTTATGAAAACGGCGGCGGGAGCATTGTCAAGCGTACATAGTAAGCATATCATACATAGTGACCTGAAGCTTGAAAACCTTCTGCTTGTCAGAAACGCGGCGGGAAATTATGTCGCAAAGATGCTTGACTTTGACAGCAGCTACCCTGCCGACAACAAGCCCGAGGAGATAATCGGAACTATCGACTATTATTCTCCCGAGCTTGGAAGATATGTTGACTCCGAGGACGAAGCCGAGGAGATGAAAAAGTATATCACCGAAAAGACAGATATTTTCTCTCTCGGTCTGATATATCACTTCTATTTCGTGGGTGCTTTCCCCGAGCCTGTCTCCCTGACAGAGAGATTGCAGAAGCGCAAGGATAAAGGAAAGGTAATCTATCCCTGGGTCGTGCTTAACAGCGGCTGTGAGCTGCAGATAAGCCCCGAGATAAAGAGCGTTAAGTATATCTCGCTCATTTCGGATATGCTCAGTATCGACCCCGATGACCGCCCAACGGCACTTGAGGTTCTCAAGCGCCTTCAGGCACCCGAAACCGATGACGCCGAGCCTGTTCTCGAGGAGCCCTTCCCCGAGCACGGTATAGTTCTTGACAAGGCGGCTATCGTTGCGGCGCAGATCGCAAAGCTTGAGAAAACGATATCGGGCGGACAGAATAAGTATAAGATTTTGTTCAAGAACGGCAAGAAGCAGGTTCTCACAAAGGAGGAGATGCTCTCAAGCGGATATGCAAAGGTTGCGGCGCCTACGGGATTTGCCGCGCCTTGGGAGGAGCACAACATCGAATTTGATGTTGATAAGCTGAAGTCTAGAGGATTTGTTTCGAGCGAGAATGAGATACGCGCGGGAATAAAGGGATACAAGCTTTATCGCGCTGACGCGCAGTCAACATTCTTTAAGGTAGAGATGCTCGTCGCTATGAAATACGCCAAGAAAAAGACGGCGGCAGCCTCTGCGACTGCGAGCGGAGCAACGGCGGCAAGCGCTACCGCCACACCGACTGCGACGGCTGAATTTGCCGAGCCGTGGCCTGAGCATAGGATAGAATTTGATACGGCGGCAATCCGCGCTAAGGGATATGTGTCGACCGTAAGAAAGACTATGAACGGTATTAACGGATACGAGTTTGTCCGTTCAAACGGCAACCGCCAGTTTATCCGTGTGGAAATGATCATTATACAGAAAATGGCGCGTAAGATCTGAGTTTTGTCGAGAGGAGAATTGATATGAGCTGGGTTTGTCCGATGTGTTCCACAAATAACGAGGACTCTGAAAAAATATGTATCGTATGTGAATATGAACGCGTTTCGGACAAGGTCTGCACATTGACCCTTAACAAGGTTCAGAAGCTGGGGCTGAGCGGTGATGTAGTCGTTCCCGATGAGTTTAATGTTATCGGAGAGGGCGCGTTCAAGGGGAGAGAGGATATTTATTCGGTAACTCTGCACGACAATGTGAAGAAAATATCGAAGGAAGCCTTCAGCGGGTGCCGTAATCTGAGAAGCGTCAGATTTGGCGGTATGCTCGACTCGATAGGCATCAAGGCGTTTTGCGATTGCACCTCGCTTCCCGTGTCCTCGCGTCCGAAATCAAAATATACCGCAAAGGACGCCTATTATCTCACGCCCGCGCCAAAACCTGCACCAAAGCCCGAAAAAAAGGTTGAAGCTCCAACTACCGCGGTAAAAAAGACCGCGACGGACTCGCGCTTGAGAGATACGGCGGATTTTTCCGAGGCTCTTTCGCGTACCGTGAAAAAGCCCGAGCCTACTCCGAGCGCTTATTCGAGCACAGGAACCGACTACCGAGCATACGACGGCTTCAATTGGCACAAGCTGACGGCTTGCGTAATACTGCTCGGCATTAGCGCCGCTATACTTATTCCGCTTCTCGGTCTGTTTGTTTCCGAGTTTTTGGACGAGGGAGATGTATGGTATTACGCCGTTATCGGCTTTGCTTTGATATCAATGCTCGTATACTGTATCTATTCAAAATTCTCGGATTACGAGCATAGAGAGCTTATCAGAGAAAATAAGCTGCTTCTCGCGACCTCATTTCTTACTGTGTCGTATCTGCTCTCCTTTTTATTCCCCCTGGAATTCAAATGGGTGAGCGTTTGCCTTTGCTTGATAGTGCTTGGCGGAGAGATCGTCATGCTTGTGAGGACGATATATTACAAAGAATATGAAAATTTAAAGGCGTTGATCTCCTATCTCGCTATCAATGCCGTATTACTTTGGAGAATCTTAGTGCTTTAGGAGGATTTTTATGAGTTGGGTTTGCCCGATGTGCTCGTCAAACAATGAAAATGACGCAACTAAATGTATAGTATGTGATGCAAGTCGCCCCGAAGGTGGTTTAGGATTCGACCTGCAATCCCAGATAGACAGTCTTAACGCAGGATTTTCCAGAATACTTAACGCGCATAAAACTGTTGACGCCGAGGAGGAGTACGAGGAAGCCAGACGGCTGCTGCAATCAAATCCTGCCGAGGGCTTTGCGAAAATGAAGGAATGCGCAGCCCGCGGCTATGCCCCCGCGCAGAATAAGCTCGGAGACTGCTATTATTACGGCACGGGTGTTCCTGCGGATATGGCGCAGGCGGTAGTATGGTTTGAAAAGGCGGCGCGGCAGGATAATGCCCAAGCGCAATATAATCTCGGATATTGCTACCGATACGGAAAAGGAACCGCCAAGGATGCGGCAACCGCCGTGTTCTGGTATAAAAAGTCTGCCGAGGGTGGATGTGTTTCGGGACAGAACGCCCTTGCGGATTGTTATTATTCGGGTATTGGAGTCGAAAAGGACCTTAATTCTGCCTTTTTCTGGTATCAGAAGGCGGCAGATGAGGGACATGCCTCGGCTCAGTCGAGTCTTGCGATATGCTATTTCTACGGCTACGGCGTCACACAGAATGACAGCAAAGCTGTGGAATATTGGAAAAAATCGGCAGAACAGAATAACACTACGGCGCAGTACAATCTCGGCTGGTGCTATGAGAACGGCCGCGGTCTGTCCAAGGATTACGCCAAGGCTGCAGAGTGGTATCGCCGAGCGGCAGAGCAGGGACATATGCGCTCTCAGTTCAGTCTTGGTTGGCTTTATGATAACGGACTCGGTGTGAAAAAGGATGTCGCGAAAGCGGTAGAATGGTATCGCAAGGCGGCGGAACAGGGACACTCGAGCGCACAATTTAATCTTGCGTGGAGCTATGACCACGGCGTGGGAATAGCTCGCGACAGCGTCAAAGCCGCGGAGTGGTATCTCAAGGCGGCAGAGCAGGGACACGCAAAGGCGCAGTACAATATCGGTTGGTGCTACGACCACGGCGTGGGAGTGACTCAGGACAGCGTCAAAGCCGCAGAGTGGTATCGCAAAGCGGCGGAGCAGGGACACGCGGGAGCGCAGAACAATATAGGCTGGTGCTATGACACGGGTACGGGAGTGCCTAAGGATCCCGCCAAAGCCGTGGAGTGGTATTCAAAGGCGGCGGCACAGGGAGATATGAACGCGCAGACTAATCTCGGACTTTGCTATTACTACGGTACGGGAGTGCCGAAGAGCTCGGTCAAGGCGGCGGAGCTTTGGCAGCAGGCGGCAGAGTCGGGAGACGCCAAGGCACAGAATAATCTTGCTTTTTGTTATTACAACGGAGAGGGCGTGGCGAAGGATTATGCCACGGCTGCAAAGTGGTATGAAAAGGCGGCGCTTCAGGGAAATGCGAAGGCGCAGTACGGTCTTGGAATTTGCTACGAAAACGGATACGGAGTTTTGTATAGCAAGCGTCAAGCTATCGAATGGTATAAAAAAGCGGCGGATCAGGGAAATGAGGATGCCGTGGCGGCGCTCAGAAGGCTGAATGCTTGATAGGATAAATATTTTATGCGGTTGGCTTAATCGGACGGAGGATTAAATGAGCAGAGAAGAGGAATTGCTGCAGGCGCTGATGCGCTTTGATAAAAAAATAGTATTGAACGCTACGGGCGCGGATTCCAATCTGCTTAGCAACGCGATAGCGCGGGATATCAGAGTGGCGTATTATCTGTCGAGAATATCCTCGGGTGTGAGCTATGTTATGGGTATGCCCAAGCTGACATTCACCGTTGAGTATCAAAACACAGAGGTCTCGCCGAGCGATATTTATGTTGTTTCTACGGCTGACGAGATACAGAGCATAATGTGTCAGTACATAGGAAATTACAAGACTCGCCTGGTATTTTTTGCAAGGCGCGGGTTGAACATCGTTTCGGCGTACGAGAAGTTCGTTGAGACGCGCGCGGCGTTTTATTCGAATTTCGTCGGAGCGCAGATAACGAGCGGAGAGTTTTCCGCGGCGCCGATGCCGTTTTGCGACTTTTTCTTCGACTACCGTATCGGTAAGGTCAAGCTTGCGATGATGGAGAATGAGACGAACGCCGAAATAGCGAGAATAGCGAAGCAGCTATTTTTGCCGTCTATGAGTGACGAAACTAAAGCCTTCCTCGCGCACAACTATCTTGCGGATACGATAGATTATACGCTGAAGGAAAACGCGTCAAGTCTGGAAAAGAGCTATATGCAGAGCGCGTACGGCGCGCTTATAAAGAAAAAATGCGTATGTCAGGGCTATGCAGAGGCGTTCAAGCGATTGATGGATTACGCGGGTATTCCGTGTGATGTCGTCTGCGGACAGACCAAGGACTCGGATACCTACCACGCGTGGAATATTCTAAAACTCAACGGCGGAGCCGACAACTATCACATTGATGTGACCTGGGATTCCGCAGGGGATAAGGTGTCGTATACATATTTTGGATTGAAGGATTCGGATTTTGCGGGCGAGCGAAGCTGGAACAGAGAGTTTAACGCAAAATGCAACTCGGGCAAAAGTCTGTTGCTCGAGGCGAGACGGGGAGTTATGCGCTTCAAGGGGCAATTGATAGCCAACGGCGCAAGTCCTCGCATACTCGGATATTAAAAACAGTTCTGAAAATTAAGTATAAGGAGAATGGAAATGGCAGAGAGCAAATTTTTAAAGGCGTATTGTGGAAAGACTAATCAGTATTTTGGTTTGGAGATAAAGAAATTCGGGTTCTCGTGGAAGGTCGTTAATATGATAAAGCTTTCCGATGACGAGGCGAAAATAATTTCCTCTGAAGTCGAGCAGAGCTTTTTTGAGACCAATGCCAATCTGATTCCCTGCCTGAAGTGCGGAAACAGAAGGGTCGGGGGCTGCGCTTGCGCGAAGAAGAAGCATCAATGCTCAAAAAATATGAAGTATCAGTTTGATTGCATCTATTGCGATGAGTTGAAGATAGACTATACTCTGCCTACGGCATCCGAGGTCGGAAGCAGGGCGGGGGGAACCGTTACTCTCTCGCAGGGGCAGGAGGTCAAGATCAGATATGCCGATGACAGACCGCTGTCCAAGATAAGCGTCGGCGTGGGATGGGACCCCGCGAGCGGCGCCAACAATATGGATGTGGATTCCTCTGTCGTGGTTATGTCGCAGAGCAACCGAGAATTCGAGCTTGTGTATTTCGGTGCTAAGGAACATTCATCGGGTTGCGTTATCCACCACGGCGATAATCTCACGGGCGAGGGCGATATTCAAAGCGGAGACGACGAAAATATTTCGGTCTACCTTAACAAGGTTCCGCAGCAGAGAGATAAGCTTGTGTTCGTTCTGAATATATACAAGTGTGACGAGCGCGGACAGACGCTTGACTCTGTTAAAAATCTTTACATAAAACTCTATGATCCCGATTCTAAAAAGACATTGATTCAGTACCGTGTAAGCGGTAATATGAGCGGACATACGGCGCTTGTTATCGGTATGGCGTTCAGAAAGAACGGATCGTGGAGCTTCAAGGCGATAGGCAGAAGCCTTAACGCGTCTGATGTTCAGGAGCTGGCTCGTCGCTGCGGAGATTTTGTGTGATTTTGATATGTAATTCGCTTGAGCAGAGGACAGAAATTTGTTTTTGAATTGAACCGAATCAAAGAGCTAAGCTCGGGAATAAAATATTACATATCGGATATTCACGGCAGCGAGTGTCGAGTTTTCGACATTCCGCGAAAATTGAAAAATTTTAAGGGTAAGATGTGCATTTGCGGTGATATTATCGGGTGATGTAAGATTCGAGTCGCGCTTGGCACATCTTACTTTTTATTTGAGCGTCATAGATACGAAAATACAGATAAAATATGCGAGGAAAAGAAAAAATGAAAGGATATACGATAAGGCTTGTTGCCCTGACGGTGCTTGCCGCGCTTCTCATTACCTGCGCGGGGTGCAGGGTGAATAATACATCGGACGGTGAGGCGGAGCTGACGAAAGCGTCATCAACCGAGGAAAAATGCGATTGCATAATTGCGGGTAAGAAGATATATTTCGTCGATGATTCACAGAAGCGCGAGTGGCGAGCTCCTCTTGCCAAGTTGCTTTCAAATGTGCTTGTGCCGTACGGAGAGAACGGTGAGATCGGGGGATACGAGGCGTCTGTCGACCCCAAGGCACCCACCATTCCGCAGAGCTACGCCTGCGGACTGCTTGACATTACGATGGACGGCGTCCCTGAGCTGCTGGTGCATCCGTTTGGATATCACGGCTCGTCGGGAACTGTTACATACTTTGTTTATAATATTTATTCGGGACAGTGCCTTGGCGAGATAGACAGCGGACGCGACGAGCTGTGGAGCTTTTATTATTACAGCGAGAGCGACGAGCTTCGCCTGGTCGGACAGTACTGGCTGCGCTACGGCTGGCCAAGCAGAGACAGATTTATCGACACGGTCGGATATGACGAGGGGTATAACGAATGTTATTCTATGTCCTATTTCAAAACCTCTCACGAGATATACGGAGAGCAGACCGATATAGTTGACGAGGATCCCGACGATATGTTTTACAGCGCAACCTGGGTCGAGAGCTATCCCGATACTACATATTATCTCCACAACAGAGAGGTATATCTCGACGACTATTACGCCGAGTATAACAGCTTTGTGAGAAACTGTATACCTATATCCGAAACCGCGCTGACCGTTATATGGTGGGGAGATGTCTCGGAGGACGAGGACGATTATGCCACGAAGGGAAGAAAAATGGCAGACGCATTACTTGCCTCGGAGCAGGAATTTATTGATTTCAGCAAATAAAATATTCGTTTTTAATATTGGAAAGGGCGTAGATATCGCGTGGGATAAAAATTGTACACATCATTTTGGACTTAAGCTTCGGGTGATGTGTACAATTTTTTATAAAGCCTTGTATTTCTTTCCAAGGTGTGGTATAATGAAGGAGCCAAACTATAATGATATATAAAGTCACGAAAAACGCTTGCATAGGGATACTATGTCTTTTTGTGCTTGCGCTGTGAATTTGATAAAAATGCAAATTCCTTCGGTGTGAGTACAAAGTGTTTTTCGTATCGATATAGTTTGGCGACTATCGGGGTTTGTGTTTTTTAGGCGTTGACTTCGGTTGACGCCTTTTTTTTGGTTTTTATGACCGAAATTGAGAAAAAATACGACTTATATTTATAGTGGGTATTTTTAAGGAGGAAATTTTATGAAACGCACAATCAAACTCATTTTTACAGTATTACTGACAACAATCATCCTGGCTTGCGTCGCTTCGACCGTAGTGTCTGCGCAGGAGATCAACACAGGTACGATCGAAGAACGGGTGGCAGCGCTTGAAACGGCTATAGACACGGTAAATTCCGCATTGGAAAATAAAGCGAGCATTGCGGAGCTTGCCGACGCCAAAAACGAGCTGGAACTCGAATTGAGTCGATTAAAGATGGATATAGAATCTGAAGTTGATGTTGTAACCGCTGCTCTTTACACATCTGTTGAGCATAACATCCAGACAGCAACCGAAACCTTAGAAGCGGCAGATGTGGCTTTAGAGGAAAGAATTGCAGCTCTTGAGGCAGAGTTGGTTGAATTGACCAATGATGTGAGGTACAATGAAAACGAAATTTTGAGTAACATGGCGAACATTACTGCCCTTGGTAATGTTGTCATCGATGTGCGGTCAACAGTCGATAATCTTATAAATTCGAAAGTAGATACAGCTGAATTCGCAGCATTAGTTACCGCAATGGAAGCGGCAGACGCGACATTGGAGAGTAAGATCAACGAACTGAGCACGGAAATTGAGGGATTGACTAATAATGTGAGGGACAATGAAAGCGATATTTTGAGTAACATGGCGGAGCTTACTGCTCTTGCTGAGGTTGTCAGCGATGTGCAGTCAATAGTCAATGTTCTTATAAATTCGAAAGTAGATACAGCTGAATTCGCAGCATTAGTTACCGCAATGGAAGCGGCAGACGCGACATTGGAGAGTAAGATCAACGAACTGAGAACGCAAATTGAGGGATTGACTCATAATGTGAGGGACAATGAAAGCGATATTTTGAGTAACATGGCGGAGCTTACTGACCTTGCTTCAGCACTCGCTACCGCCCAAGATGCGATTTCTTCGCTTGAAGAAACCGTAGATGCTCAGAATTCTAATCTGAGTGCGACAATTGCCAGTGCGAAAACCGTACTGGAAGCAGCGGATGCGGCATTGGCGGAAAGAATCTCAGCACTTGAAGCAGAGATCGTTGAGTTGACCGAGAGCATAGGAACGAACACCGAGGATATATCCGAGCTTGCTTCAGCACTTGCTACCGCCCAAGATGCGATTTCTGCGCTTGAAGAAACCGTAGATGCTCAGAACTCTAACCTGCGTGCGACAATCGCTAGCGCGAAAACGGCATTGGAAGCAGCGGATGCGGCATTGGCGGAAAGAATCTCAGCACTTGAAGCAGAGATAGTTGAGCTGACCGAGAGCATAGGAACGAACGCCGAGGATATATCCGAGCTTGCTTCAGCACTTGCTACCGCCCAAGATGCGATTTCCGCGCTCGAAGAAAATGTCGATACTCGGGAGTCGGACCTGCGTGCGACAATCGCCGGCGCGAAAACGGCATTGGAAGCAGCGGATGCGGCATTGGCGGAAAGAATCTCAGCGCTTGAAGCAGAGATAGTTGAGCTGACCGAGAGCATAGGAAGGAACGCCGAGGATATCTCCGAGCTTGCTTCAGCACTTGCTACCGCCAAAGATGAGATTTCTTCGCTTGAAGAAACCGTAGATGCTCAGAATTCTAATCTGAGTGCGACAATTGCCAGCGCGAAAACTGCCCTAGAAGCAGCGGATGCGGCATTGGCGGAAAGAATCTCAGCACTTGAAGCAGAGATCGTTGAGTTGACCGAGAGCATAGGAACGAACGCTGAGGATATATCCGAGCTTGCTTCAGCGCTTACTACCGCCAAAGATGTGATTTCTTCGCTTGAAGAAACCGTAGA
>JAGAKG010000017.1 GCA_017625755.1 Clostridia bacterium
ATTTCGGGGATGATATTTTTTGTTTCTCATACGGTTCTCCTTTGATAGAGAGTATATTCATTATACCACAAGTCCTCCAAAAATGCAATATGCAATTATTTGATAACTGCCCCCACAAATTCAAAAAAGTGTGAGGAACTTACGTTATCAAATTCAAGAAAAAGGAGGAAAAAGCTATGCTGAAAATCACACCAAGGCAAGCGGAGAGAGTCAACCGTCTTGTGTCAGAGTTATGCGCGAACTGTGACCAAGACGGCAACTGCGTTCTGCTTGACGACGGAGAAGCACACCGCTGTGTGCAACTCATTTCCGTGTACGGCATCTACTGCAATTATTTCAAAAATGCGGTACTGCCTGCGGACAAAGAACTACACGAGGAAATCCAAAAACAAAATCACAAACCGTAAAAAGGAGAAATGAAACTATGAAGAAAATGAATCAAACCTATCTCATCGGTATCGACCACGGCTACGGCAATATGAAAACGGCAAACTGCTGCTTTCCCACGGGCGTGGTGAAAAGCGATGCCGAACCCACCTTTGTATCCGACCTGCTCGTATGGAACGGAACGTATTATTCCATCGGTGTCGGGCATAAGGAGTTCAAAGCCGACAAATTCAACGACGAGGACTATTACGTCCTCACCCTTGCCGCGATTGCACGGGAGCTTTGGCGAGAGCGCGTCACCGAAGCCGACGTTTATATTGCGGCAGGTCTGCCTCTTACTTGGGTAAGTGAGCAGAAAAGCGATTTTAAGAACTATCTGCTTCAAAACAGTGAGGTTGTATTTACCTTCCGCGAGGTGGAATACCGCATCAATATCGTAGGCGCGGAGGTTTACCCGCAGGGGTTCGCCGCTATCGTCAACAATCTGCCGAGCTTTACGGGGGTTACGATGCTATGCGATATTGGTAACGGCACGATGAACCTGCTCCGCATCGTCAACAAGAAACCCGATGCGCAGCGTATGTTTACCGAGAAATACGGTACTCACCAATGCGCGCTTCTTATCCGTGAGGAAATGATGAAGGTACACCACGCGAGCCTTGACGATGCCATCATCACGGAAATTTTGAAGAAAGGAACGGCGGATATTGACGGCGCGTATCTTGAAACGGTTGTAAAGACCGCAAAGCAATACACGGCGGGTATCTTCCGCCGTCTGCGTGAGCACGAATACGATCCAAAGCTAATGAAGCTCTATGTTGTAGGCGGTGGCGGTTGCCTTATCCGCAACTTTGCCGATTATGACGAAAGCCGCGTGACCGTCAACGACGATATTTGCGCTACTGCAAAGGGATACGAGCGTATGCTCGAAATGCAGTTGCTCCGTGGCGGTGGTCGCGTATGACAAAGCGATTCAGCCTGCGCTTCAATTTAGATAATGAAGCAGACCGCAAGGCTTGGGAGTATCTGCAATCCGCGCCCGACTCAAAGAACAAGGCAATTATCTCTGCAATAAACGCTCACTTTGAAACCGATGGGCGGATAGAAACAATTATAAGGGAAACCATCAGAGAGTGTCTAAAGGATATCTCCGTCGTACAAGCGGCGACGGAAGAACCTACCGAGGGAATATCCGAGGACGAGAATACTCTTATGGACTCTCTCGAGATGTTTATGTGAGTGGCATTATTGTGATGCCGCTTTTTGTTATTCCAAAACAAGTGGCGGCATCACATTGGCATTATGAAAATTTTAGGAGAAAATTATAATATGAAACGAATTCAAGAGAGCGAAGAACGGCAACTCATATCTTCGAAAAGTAGAGAGATACGAGTGTCTTACACCGTAACAAGCAGGACGTTTGTGTGCCAAACGTCGCCCCGCCACAAGGATTTTGTGGCAGAGATTTTAGGGGATGCCCCTAATACCCCGAATGAAAGGATGGTTTTATGAAAAAAGAAGATATTAGAATCGTTGCCCGCGTAACGAAAAAGGAAAAGGAACGTATCAACTCCATAGCCGAAAATTGCGGGCTAAGCACAACAGAATATATCCGTCAGAGAGCGTTGGGATTTGAGCCGAGATCGGTTCCGCCTGACGCTCTTTTTGCTTTCTGCGAGAAATTGGACGTACTCATCGAGCCACCGTTCTCCGCAGAGGTCAACGCGGCGGCGCTCGCATTACTAAGGGATATATCCGACACATTGATTGCGCCGAGAAAGGAGAATATGCGTAAATGGCAACCACAGGATTCTGGCCCGTCAAAGGACGGTTGAAAGAGGTTATCGACTATGCGAACAATCCCGACAAGACCACCGCCAAGGAATATCTTGACGAGGACTTATACGCGGCAATTCGCTATGTGGAGAACGATAACAAGACCGATCATACGGTATTTGTCACGGGTATTAACTGCTCCAAGCATAACGCTTATCACGAAATGATTGCCGTGAAGCGCCGCTTCGGTGAGCGTGGGAAGAATATCGCCTATCACGGATACCAAAGCTTTGCCGAGGGCGAGGTTACTCCCGAAGAAGCGCATCAAATCGGCGTTGAAACCGCGCGAAAGATGTGGGGCGCGAAACATCAAGTGGTCGTCACCACGCATCTCAATACCGATAACATCCACAACCATTTTGTGATCAATAGCGTTTCCTTTACCGACGGGAAGAAATTCCGCAACAGTATTGGCGACCGCTTGGAGCTTAGAAAGATCTCCGACGCTATCTGCGCCGAGAGAAGCAAATCGGTTATAGAGAGTCACAAGTTTTACAGTAATAAGAAGGCATATTGGGTTCAAAAGGCGGGACACGTTACCCACCGAGAAATGCTACGGCGCGACGTAGAAGAAGCTTTATCACAGTGCATAAACCATATTGAGTTTATGGCATTTCTCAAAGCACTTGGATATACCTTCACACGAGATTTCAATTACGAGCATCCCTCTGTTATTTCGTCGGGGTGGTCACGCTCCGTTCGCCTTAGCAGCTTGAATGATAAATATACGAAGGAAAATCTCTACAAGCGTTTTCGTTGGAATCACGATCATATGGAGCAGATCAAATACCGACCGCCGAAAATGAAGCGTAAGCCTATGCTTGATTTTGAACGTCAAATGCGAGAAGCGGCACAAATGGACGGGCTTCAACTCTTGTTTGCCATTATCGTTGAGATGTTTAAGATCTGTACGGGCAATAACGTACAAGAAGCGGATAGCCGTCCCGTATCTCCGATGATACGAACCGAGGCATCGAAAGCCGACAAATATATGGAAGAATATTGGCTCTTGCGCGACCACTATATCGAGTCGCCGCAGGAGCTTTTGTCATTTCAGCAGAATACGGCGGCTCGTATTGCCGAATTGGAACAAAAACGCTATGAA
>JAGAKG010000018.1 GCA_017625755.1 Clostridia bacterium
ACACTTTCTCGAGATAAAGAATAACCCACCGCTTTGGCGGTGGGGGAATGTAAGAAGATATGGGATTCGAACCCAGATTTGCGCTGAAATCTGTTTAAACTCCAAGTTTAGTTTAGCGCAAATAGAGAAAAATCCGCGAAGCGTCTTTTTCGGGGTTCTTCATCGCAACGCTTTCTCGAGATAAAGAATAACCCACCGCTTTGGCGGTGGGTTATTCTTTATCTGGGGAGAGATATGGGATTCGAACCCACGGCCTTCAGGGCCACAACCTGACGCGCTAACCAACTGCGCTAATCCCTCCGTATGGCGTGCCTTAAGGGATTCGAACCCCCGACCTACTGCTTAGAAGGCAGTTGCTCTATCCGGCTGAGCTAAAGGCACATACTGCATAAATGGCGCATCATAAATGCGCCATTTATTTATTGGAGCGGGTGATGGGAATCGAACCCACGCGGCCAGCTTGGAAGGCTGGAATTCTACCATTGAACTACACCCGCAAAACAGCTTATCGAAAACTGCCCTAATATAATATCATAAAGGTTTTGCTTTGTCAATACCTTTTTTGAAATTTTTTTGATTTTTTTAAAATCTATTGCCTCGAGGGGAGTATTGTGATACAATAATATCATAATATACAGATTGGAACAGATAAAATGAAAAAGAAAAAATACAGTCTCACATATCTGCTGACACCCGATTATATGTTCGAGAAGTTCGATTCGATAACACCCGCCTTTCTTACTTCTCTCGGAATCAAGGCTCTGCTTATTGATATCGACAACACTCTCGCACCCTACGAGCAGCCTGAGCCCGACGAGAGAATAATAAATTGGTTTGCCGCGCTTCGCGCGGAGGGAATATCGGCGTCGCTTATATCAAACAATCACCCACCGAGAGTCGAGCTTTTTAATCGCTCTCTCGGGCTTGACGCATACCCCGACAGCGGTAAGCCGAAAAGCCGTACTCTCCTTATCGCTATGGATAAGATGGGGAGTAATACCGAGAACACGGCAGTTATCGGCGACCAGTTGCTTACCGACGCGCTCGCCGCGCACAATCTCGGCTTGATAGCCCTTATAGTTCCGCCGATAAAGGACAAAACAACGCTCTTTTTCAAGTTCAAGCGGTGGCTTGAAAAGCCGTACATAAAGAAATACAGAAAGCAAAAGGGAGATAATATAAAATGATTATAGACAGACCTACCTTCGGCCCCGGGGGGAACAGTGAATCCTTCTACGCGGAGGGAAATAAGGGGACGGTAAACGCGCCAAAGTGGGTGCGTGAGCGCGGACTCGACGCGTACGAATTTGAGGCGGGAAACGGATTGAACGCTACCGACGCGACTCTCGCAAGAATAGGCGAGGAGGCTCGCGCCAACGGCATTTTGATGTCCTTCCACACGCCATACTTTATCTCTCTTTCGGGTATCGAGGAAGAAAAGAGATTAAAGAGCATAGACTATATCAAGCGCTCGCTTCACGCGTCCGAGCTGCTTGGAGCCGACACGATAGTCGTTCACAGCGGAAGCGCGGCGAAGATAAGCCGAGCGGAGGCGATGGCGCTTGCGTCGGACACCTTGGCGCGCACATACGAGGCGGTGGGGGACACTCCTATACGCGTCGGACTTGAGACTATGGGCAAGATAAATCAGCTCGGAACGCTCGAGGAGGTTATCGAGCTTTGCAGAATTGCGCCTATTTATTATCCCGTGGTCGATTTCGGACATATGAACGCGCGAAATATCGGTGGCTATTTCACCGATGTTGACAGTTACAGAGCGGTTTTTGACAAGATAGGCAGTGAGCTTGGAGATAAGTTTGCATACAACCTGCATTGTCATTTTTCCAAGATAGAATACACGGGTGCGGGTGAGAAGCGCCACCTTACCTTTGGTGATACCGTTTTCGGCCCCGATTTCGAGCCGTTGGCTGAGGCGATAGTGAGGGAGGGCGTTGCCCCGAGATTAATCTGCGAATCTGCGGGAACTATGGCAGAGGACGCGCTTGCTATGAAAAGAATGTGGGAGAGTGCGAGCGGAAAATGATAATTCGTAAAAGAGAACAGCTTGACGCCCTGCGAAAAAAGCTTATCCGAGATACAAACGAGGGGATACTCATTTCCTCAGAGGTGAATCAGAGATATCTTTCGGGCTTTAACTATACCGACGGGTACATCGTTATTCTGCAGGATAAGGCATATCTCCTCGCTGATTTCAGGTATATTGAGGCGGCGAGGGCGCAGGTATCGGCAGAGGATTTTGAGGTGATTATGCCCGAGGGCGGAATGCTCTCTGAGATAGCACTGCTTGCGGCAATTGAGAAGATCGGAAAGATATACATTGAGGACGAAATGCTCTCCTGCTCGATGAGGGAGAAGCTTTGTGAAAAGCTGCCGAGCGTGGAGATAGTTGGTGGCGCATCGGAGGCGCTTCTTGCGCTGAGAAGTGTGAAAACACAATGGGAGCTTGATAAAATAGCCGAGGCGCAGGCGATTACAGACGCGGCGTTTGAGCATATTCTGGGATTTATAAGACCCCATATGACAGAGGTCGAGGTAGCCCTCGAGCTTGAATTCTTTATGCGGCGCAACGGCGCGGAAGCGGCGGCGTTTGATACTATTGCCGTGTCGGGAAGTGTGTCGTCGATGCCCCACGGAGTTCCGAGAAATCTTCCGCTCGAGAGAGGCTTTCTCACAATGGATTTCGGCGCGAGGGTAGACGGATATTGCTCGGATATGACGCGTACTGTGGTTATCGGACGGGCGGACGGCGAAATGAAGCGGCTGTATAACACCGTGCTTGAGGCGCAGAGAGCGGCGCTTGATATGATTTGCGAGGGCATTGAATGTAAGCTCGTGGACGCGACGGCGCGGAACATCATTGAAAACGCGGGATATCACGGCTGCTTTGGTCACAGTCTCGGACACGGCGTGGGAATGTATATTCACGAGCTGCCAAGGTTCGCGCAGTCCTGCAAGGAGGGTGAGCGCCTTGCGCGGGGAAGCGTCGTGACGGTTGAACCGGGTATTTATATCGCGGGAAAATACGGCTGCCGTATTGAGGATATGATAGCTATTGACCGCGGCGGTAAGCTTCTCAATTTCACAAGAAGCCCCAAGGAGCTTATTGAGATAAACTGAAAATAAAAAAGCGGCGTTAGCCGCTTTTTTATTGTTTTATTATTCCGCAACCTCTGCGAATCTTATTGAGGTTATGACGACATCTTTCTTGGGGACATCGCTGTAATTTGTCTTGACGGTCGCTATCTCATCGACGACATCCAGACCGTAGACCGTGTAGCCAAAACCAGCGTATTCACCGTTGAGGTGGGGTGAATCCTTGTGCATTATAAAGAACTGAGAGGATGCCGAGTCGGGAACATTGGTACGCGCCATAGAGATAACCCCTCTGATATGGAGAAGGTTGTTCTCAAATCCGTTGCTCTCAAACTCTCCCTTTATCGTGGGACAGTTCTTCTGCTTCATAGATGTGTCGAAGCCACCGCCCTGAATCATAAAGTTCTCGATAACTCTGTGGAAAATAAGTCCGTCGTAAAACTCGTCTGCAACGAGCCCCTTGAAGTTTTCAACCGTTTCGGGAGCGACCTCGGGGAAAAGCCTTACAACGATATCTCCGTAATCCTGAACCTTTATGATAACATAGTCGGTTTCCTCGTCGGTCTCGGTGACATTAGCTATATCAACCTCGCTGAAATCGAGGTCCTCGTGCTTTGGGGGCTCGGCATCCTTCTTACAGGAAGCAAAAGAGCATGTGAGCGTGAGAAGTGCCAGAGCGATACATATAAATTTTTTCATTTTTGTTATTCCTTTCTTTTTATCGTTTCAATCTATATGATTTTAACAGATAAGCGAGTGCTTGTCAATAAATTTCAGGAAAATGAAATATTTTCACAAAGACACATCATAATATTCATATAAGAAATATTTGGGAGGATTGTGATGCGGTCGAGGTATGTCGATATTGCCGCTAAGCTTTTCTGCGTGATAGCGGCGATAATTTTTCTATGGCTATTATTTGAATACGCGCTCGGGATAATCCTTCCGTTTGCCGTCGCGTTCTGCGTGGGTATTCCGATACATGCGCTTTCGGTACGGATACACAAAAAAATCGGCTTTCCGCGGCGTTTGTGCGCTTTCGTTCTCGTGCTTCTGTTTCTCACAGCCCTTGGATTTATCGTGTTTATATCGGTGAACCGACTTTTTAGCGAGATAGAGGAGCTTATTGAGTGGCTTGGGGAGGACGGCGACGGCGTGGGGAATACTGTGGGTATCGTTTTCGGATATATCGGGGATATTTCCTCGAGGATACCGTTTATCGAGGAAATAGAGAACATAGAGGGGCTTGAGGATTTTCGGGAGACGGTGGACGACAGCATTTCGGATATTATTGGAGGATTTGTGAGCCGAGTTACCTCGTCGGTACCAGTTTGGGCTGTGAATATAATCAAGCAGACACCGAAGGCACTGATAACCGTGTTTGTGACTGTTCTTTCCTGCTTTTATTTCGGTATGGATTACGGCAGGATAAGGGAGGGACTGCTCGGCAGGCTGTCCGAGAAGGGCAGGGAGCGCGCAGAGCGGTGGATAAGGCTTACGGGAAGCGCCCTCGGGCGATACGGCAGGGCTTATCTTCTTATTATGCTTATGACCTTCGTTGAGGTATTTATCGGGCTTATGATACTCGGCAAACGCTATGCGTTTATTCTCGCGCTTATAGTTGCCGTGGTGGATATACTGCCCGTATTCGGCGCGGGAACTGTGCTTATTCCGTGGGCGGTCATATCACTTCTTATGAAGGATTTCCGAACGGGACTCGGGCTTTTGATTCTTTACGGCGTAATAACCATCGTGCGTCAGGTTGCCGAGCCGAAGATAGTGGGGGACAGCCTGGGCATTCACCCGCTCATAACTCTGTTTGCAATGTTTGCGGGACTGACTCTTTTCGGTATTCCCGGTATGCTCCTCGGCCCCGCCGTGGCTATGGTGGTAAAGGAAGTGACGGGGAAAGTGTGAAAAGTCTGTTGGCGTATCTGCTTTATGGGTTTTATCCGTCACGAGAAATGTATAATTGTAGTACTTTGTAACAACTAAAACTTGAGAAAGCGCTCTCCGTACGAGATCCTTTACGGCGACGATTTTCCTCGTTGTCATTCTACTCCGCTACGCTCTGTGACGAGTTTGCGAACAAACTCGTTCTCACTAAGCGAAGAATCTCGAGGAAAATCGTCTTGTTCGAGGATGACACGGACGGAGATATTAAAGTAAATTTTTAGTTGTTACAAGGTAGTAGAGATAGGCGTCCTCTTGACAGAGGACGCCTATCCGCGTAAAATACAAAGTGGAATTTAATAAAAAAGCCTTCCCCTTGAGGGGAAGGTGGCAGGCAACGCCTGACGGATGAGGTGTAGCTACCGAAGGTAGCGTTTGCAGTTATCTTGGTTTAACGGACACCGCGTGTCCTACACCTCATCAGTCGCTATGCGACAGCTTCCCCTCAAGGGGACGCCTATTGTTAGGTGTCGGGATTTTGGTTGGTTGCTTTGAATTTGTATTCCAAGCAACTGTTTTTTTTCTTTGCGTGATTTTCACTCCTCGAACAGAGGTGTTGAGAGGTATCTATCTCCCGTGTCGGGGAGAATGACTACTATATTTTTACCCCGCAGGTCGGCTCTCTGCGAGAGTTTCGTTGCGGCGTGAAGCGCCGCTCCCGAGCTTATTCCCGAGAGTATACCCTCGGTCTTGGCGAGAAGTCTGCCCGCCGAGTATGCTTCCTGCTCATTTACCGTGATTATTTCGTCGACCACCGAGCGGTCAAGATTATCTGGAACAAAATTCGCGCCTATTCCCTGAAGTCCGTGAGGACCGCTTCTGCCCTCGGAGAGCAGTGGAGAGGATGCGGGTTCTACCGCGATTATCCTTATGCTCGGATTTTTTTCTTTCAGGTATCTTCCAATACCGCTCAGCGTTCCGCCCGTGCCGACGCCCGCGACGAGCGCATCTATCTTTCCGTCGGTGTCGCGCCATATTTCGGGAGCCGTCGTTTCCTCGTGCGCTCTCGGGTTTGCGGGATTGTCAAACTGAGAGGGAATAAAGCTGTGCGGAATAGCTCTTGCCAGCTCCTCTGCCTTATCTATCGCGCCCTTCATTCCGAGCTTACCCTCGGTGAGAACTATCTCGGCGTCGTACGCGCTGAGCAGACGGCGGCGCTCTATGCTCATAGTGTCGGGCATAGTCAGTATTGCTCTGTATCCCCTTGCCGCGGCAATTGCGGCGAGACCTATACCCGTATTTCCGCTCGTTGGCTCGATTATGACCGCGCCCTCTACCAGCAGTCCGCGCTTTTCTGCATCCTCTATCATTGAGCGCGCGACTCTGTCCTTAATACTTCCCGCGGGATTTAGATATTCGAGCTTGCAGAGAAGCCTTGCTCCCGCTCCCGACTTCTCTATATAATTATGCGGCACGAGCATTGGCGTTCCGCCGATAAGCTCGGTTATGCTTGAATATACCATAATTACCTCCAAATGGTGAAATGAATAGTAAAAACCGTACATAGCGGTGAGAACTATGTACGGCTAATATTACATATTGTTGATAGCTCTTGTGAACTGGCTCTTTTTGCGAGCGGCAGCATTCTTGTGAATGAGTCCGCGTGCAGCAGCCTGGTCAATCTTCTTTACAGCAGCCTTGTATGCAGCCTGAGCAGCAGCGGTATCGCCCGATGCGAGAGCAGCCTGATACTTCTTTATATCAGTCTTGAGCTGTGTGCGGAATATCTTGTTTCTGAGTGTTTTTGTTTCTGTAACGAGAACACGCTTTTTTGCACTTTTAATATTCGGCATTATTTTCACCTCCGTAAAAAGCATTATTAGTCTTAACGGCGAGCCTGAGAGGATGCGCACCGTATTCGTCCATACAGTCATATATAATACCATAAAAAAATCAATAATGCAAGAGGTTTTTGAAAAAAAGTTAAAAACATTTTTTTGAGCGCTTAAAATGCTTTACAAATGCGGTGAGTTATGATAAAATAATAATGATACAACATAACGAAATATTGCCGTTTGGAGGATAAACATAATAAAATGAAAAGAATTGCGATTTTGCTTGTGGCGCTCTCACTTGTCGTGTCGGGCGTATTTCTTCTTAACTCCTGCAAAAATGACAGCGGAGAAGCCGAGGGGAGCGAGGGCGGACTTAATTTTTCTCTTTCGCCCGACGGAAGCTATGAGGTTGACGCGGGAGATATAAAGGACGACGATAGCGTAAAAGAGGTGGTTATCCCATCTACCTTTGAGGATACCGCGGTGACTCAGGTGCCCGACGGGGCTTTCAAGGATTGCGTATATCTTGAGAAGATAGAGATATCCGACGGAGTCAAGAGCATAGGCAAGAATGCCTTTGAGGGGTGTACCGCTCTTAAAGAGATAGTTATTCCCGAGAGTGTTACCGAGATAGGCGAATACGCATTTTGGAATTGCTCGAGTCTTACCGAGGTAAAGATACCGTCGGGTGTGACAGTCATAGAAAAATACACATTTTGGCGTTGCTCGGAGCTTGAATCGGTGAGCCTGCCGAGCGGACTTTTGAAGCTTGGAGATAGGGTGTTCGCCGATTGTACGGCACTTGTGTCGGCAGAGGTGCCCGCGGGAGTTACATGGATGGGCGGAGGCTCGTTTGCGGGCTGCACGGCTCTGGGTACGCTTACAATACCGTTTGTGGGTAACGAGCTTGACGGGACGCAGAACACATATTTCGGACATATCTTCGGCGCTCAAAGTTCTACCCATAACGCGACCAGTGTTCCAAAATCCCTCGAGACGCTTATCATCACGGGTGGAAAAAGAATAGAAAAGGACGCCTTTATGGGTTGTTCTTCTCTGAAAAGTATTTCGCTTCCCGACACGATTGAGAGCGTAAGCACCGATGTTTTCGCGGATTGTAAAAATCTGGCGTTTAATATAGAGGGCGGGGCTAAATATCTCGGAAACGAGAAGAACAAGTATCTTTGTCTGTACGAGCTTCAGAGTAAGGATGTGACCGCTGTTACGGTAAGCTCCTTGACGAAGGTTATATGCGACGGAGTTTTCAGCGGATATGAATTTTTGGAGAAGGTAGTGCTTCCCGAGGGTCTCACCGACATAGGCAAGTCTGCTTTTCTGAACTGCAAGAAGCTTTCCGAGGTAAATATACCGAGTACGGTAGAGAGCATTGGAGAGGGTGCCTTCAATGGTTGCGCCTCTTTGCTTGAAGTAGTGCTTCCCGAGGGAGTAACGACGGTAGGCGACTATGCTTTCGGCGGTTGCACGAGCCTTGCGAGCGTGTCTTTACCCGAGAGCCTGACCGAGATAGGGAACTTCGCGTTCAACGGTTGCTCAAGTCTTGATAGCCTGACTATTCCGTCGGCGGTCAAGCTCATAGGTGTTTGGTGCTTCCAGAACTGTACCGCGCTCAAAAATGTATCCTTTGGAAATCCGAGTGGCTGGACTGCGGGCATAACACCCGTGGCGGCGACAGAGCTTACCGATACCGCTACCGCCGCAAAGCATCTTACCGAGACATATTTCTCATCACGCTGGCAACAGAATTAGTGCGCGCGTAAACCGAACATACGAATAAACTGACAATAACCGCTTTCGTTATCTGTGAAATGATAATGAAAGCGGTTCTCTATATATTAAGAAAACTTAAAATTTAAATTTTATAGAAAAAACGGAAAAATATTCTGATTTTTTCAAAAAAATGCTTGACAAGTTCGAAATAACATGCTATAATTGTAAACTGCATTAAAATGCCGAATTTGTCTGTAAAGGGCGTCGGCAGGTGTTTGTTTCGTTATAAATATATACGGTTTAACGCCGCTATTCCGAGTCGGACTGCGAGTTTTGAAGATGAGCGGTCGCGTCGGAACCGAGAAAAAATATTTATGAGAAACAGGCATCAGCTCAGCGGGTTTGGTCCGCGGTGCAAGTAATTTGAATGGAGTGATTGAATTAATGGTCAATGTAAAAGAGCAGAAGCTTGGTCAGAACACAAGAATGAGCTTTTCAAGGTCTCGTTTTTCCCTCGAGCTCCCCAATCTGGTCGAAGTTCAGACAAAATCCTTCAAATGGTTCTTTGAGGAAGGTCTTATGGAGGTGCTTCGAGATGTATCTCCTATAACCGACTATTCGGGTAACCTTGTGATTGAGTTTGTCTCCTATTCGATCGATTCGAAGCCGAAGTACACGGTAGAGGAGTGCAAGGAAAGAGACGCAAACTACGCGGCTCCCTTGAAGGTAAATGTCCGTCTCACGAATAAGCAGACGGGCGAGGTCAAGCAGACCGATATCTTTATGGGCGAGTTCCCGATAATGACCGAAACAGGTACTTTCGTTATCAACGGCGCGGAGCGTGTTATAGTTTCTCAGATCATACGCTCGCCCGGTATGTACTATTCTTCCGATATCGACAAGAGCGGAAAAGAAACCTATGCCGCAACGGTAATTCCTTACCGCGGAGCATGGCTTGAATATGAGATAGATGTAAACGGTGTTATGTATGTCCGTATCGACAAGAACCGTAAGCTCCCTCTCACAATGTTTATCCGCGCTCTCGGAATTGAGTCCAGAGAGGATATCTCTGCGCTCTTTGGTGAGAATGAAGCACTTCTCGCAACCTTTGAAAAGGACGAAAGCGAGGCGCTGGCACTCAATAACCACACTACTATCGGAGTAGAAGCGCTCAAGGAGATATATAAGAAGCTCCGTCCCGGAGAGCCCCCGCTGGTTGAGTCGGCGCAGGCACTTATCAACAACTATTTCTTTGACGCAAGAAGATACGACATCGCTCCCGTCGGACGCTACAAGTTCGATAAGAAGGTGGCTCTCCACGCAAGAATCAGAAATCATGTGCTGGCAGAGACCGTAGTAAGCCCCCTCACGGGCGAGGTTCTGTTTGAAGCAGGCGAATACCTCGACAACGCGAAGGCTCACCTTATCGAAAACAACGCCGTTAACGAGGTTCTCATAAAGCTCGACAACGGTGATGTAGTTAAGGTATTCTCCAACAATACGATATACCCCGAGCATATCATCGGCTTTGGACTTCAGGATTGCGGAGTAAACGAGAAGGCAAGCATCGCGGTGCTTCTTGACATCAAGGAGCAGTGCGGCGACGACGCTGACGCTATCCGCGCTATGGCGAAGGAAAGAATTGCCGAGCTTTGTCCCAAGCATATAACCAAGGATGATATATTCGCATCTATAAACTATCTCCTTAACCTCACTCACGGCGTAGGTAAGGTTGACGATATCGACCACCTCGGAAACCGCCGTATCCGTTCTGTCGGTGAGCAGCTCCAGAACCAGCTCCGCATCGGCTTTACGAGAATGGATAAGATAATCAAGGAGAGAATGACGACTCAGGATAACGAAAAGCTTACTCCTCAGGCGCTCATTAACATCAGACCTATCACAACTGCTA
This sequence comes from Clostridia bacterium, assembly GCA_017625755.1. Classification (GTDB taxonomy): domain Bacteria; phylum Bacillota; class Clostridia; order Oscillospirales; family CAG-272; genus HGM12713. Next base: position 10,483 of record JAGAKG010000018.1, read on the forward strand.
TAAGAGAGTTCTTCGGCTCCTCGCAGCTTTCTCAGTTCATGGACCAGAACAACCCTCTCGCAGAGCTTACTCATAAGAGAAGACTTTCTGCTCTCGGTCCCGGCGGACTTTCAAGAGACAGAGCTTCCTTCGATGTCCGAGATGTTCACTATACCCACTATGGTCGTATGTGTCCTATCGAGACGCCTGAAGGTCCTAACATCGGTCTTATCTCTTATCTGACAACATACGCGCGCATCAACGACTACGGCTTTATCGAGGCTCCCTTCCGCAAGATAGACAAGGAGACGGGACGCGTTACCGATGAGGTTGAGTACATGACTGCCGATGTTGAGGATAACTATATCATAGTTCCCGCAAACGAGCCCATCGACGAGAACGGATACTTCCTTTCCGATAAGGTTACCGCTCGCGAGAGAGGTGAGTTCATAGAGATAGCGGCAGACAAGGTTGACTATATGGATGTTTCTCCCAAGATGGTCGTATCGGTAGCTACCGCTATGATCCCCTTCCTTGAGAACGACGATAACTCCCGTGCGCTTATGGGATCGAACATGCAGAAGCAGGCGGTTCCGCTTATGGTTACCGACAGTCCTATCGTAGGTACCGGTATGGAGTACAAGGCGGCTGTTGACTCGGGTGTTGTTATTACCGCGCAGAATGCGGGACGCGTTGAGAAGGTTGACGCGCAGAAGATAGTTATTCTTTGCGAGGACGGACACAGAGATTCCTACGACCTTATCAAGTTCAAGAGAACCAACCAAGGAACCTGCTTCAACCAGCGTCCTACCGTTAAGAAGGGTGATATGGTTATAGCGGGACAGGTTATTGCAGACGGCCCTGCAACAAGTAACGGTGAGATCTCGCTCGGAAAGAACGCGCTTATCGGATTTATGACCTGGGAGGGTTATAACTATGAGGACGCGGTCCTTCTGAACGAAAGACTTGTAAGAGACGATGTATACACATCTCTCCATATTGAGGAATATACACACGAGGCAAGAGATACCAAGCTCGGTCCGGAGGAGATCACAAGAGAGATCCCCAATGTGGGCGACGACGCGCTCAAGGATCTGAACGCAGAGGGTATCGTTAAGAAGGGAACCGAGGTAAGAGCGGGTGATATCCTCGTTGGTAAGATCACTCCTAAGGGAGAAACAGAGCTTACCGCAGAGGAACGACTTCTCCGCGCTATCTTCGGTGAGAAGGCAAGAGAGGTCAGAGATACCTCGTTGCGTCTGCCTCACGGTGAGTCGGGTATCGTAGTTGATGTTCGCGTGTTCTCACACGAAAACGGCGATGATCTTCCCGCAGGAGTTAACAAGGTAGTAAGAGTATATATCGCTCAGAAGAGAAAGATATCCGTCGGAGATAAGATGGCGGGACGCCACGGAAATAAGGGTGTCGTATCCCGTATCCTTCCCCCTGAGGATATGCCTTTCCTTGCTGACGGTACTCCTCTTGACATAGTTCTGAACCCTCTGGGCGTTCCTTCCCGAATGAATATCGGTCAGGTGCTTGAGGTTCACCTCGGAATCGCCGCGAGAAAGCTGGGATGGAAGATAATGACTCCTGTATTCGACGGCGCGAACGAGAGAGATATTATTGAGTGTTTGAGAATGGCAGGACATTGTCGTGATATTCTCCCGGGTGAGAATGTTGACGGTAAGGAGCTGTTTATCCAAACTGTTGATGAGGACGGCAAGAAGGATCTTCAGATGATACCCGCAGAGGTAAGAGCCGATGCCGAGGCAATGAAGAAGATATTTGAGGAAAATGATGTTAAGGTGATCGACGGTAAGACGATACTTTACGACGGACGCACGGGTGATCCCTTCGATAACCCTGTAACCGTTGGTATAATGTACTACCTCAAGCTCCATCACCTTGTTGACGATAAGATCCACGCGCGTTCCAACGGTCCTTACTCCATAGTAACACAGCAGCCTCTCGGCGGTAAAGCGCAGTTTGGCGGTCAGCGTTTTGGAGAAATGGAAGTTTGGGCGCTTGAGGCATACGGCGCGGCTTACACGCTTCAGGAGATCCTCACTGTTAAGTCTGACGATATC
>JAGAKG010000019.1 GCA_017625755.1 Clostridia bacterium
GCGCCCGCCCTGCGGGCTGCCGTCGGTCTCGGACTCGCTTCGCTCGCCTCGCCCTCCGTCACCCGCAGGGCGTTGAATCTCCGTTCTATCTGAATTTGTTACTATTTTGAAAACTATTGCAACTTGCTATTGCAATTTGCGTTTATTAATTTTTGCACTTCTTGGCAGATTTTTTTGCCAAATAACGCCCGTTAATCAGGATAATTTCTCAAATATTAACAATTCCTTGATTTTTTCTGTTTACAAATCCACATATTTATGATATACTACTATAATAGGGTAACTGTCTTTAGGCGTTGCCGTTCAAAATCGCATGCGCGAGAGGTACTCTCTTGCGCGAAAGAGGTAGAAGTGAACAACCAAGAAAATATATACACAGATGCCGATCTCAGAGTAAGGGACAGAAAGCTGAAAATGTCGGATAAGCTCAGGCTTCCGCTACTCTGCGCAGCCTACCTGCTCCTGACGCTCTATCTGCCCGTGGTTCTGTTTTTTGACATACCGATGATAGCCCTTCAGGGAATTTCAGTAGCATCGGCGCTCATAAGCCTTTTCGCATTCGCAATACTTTCGAGAAGACCTCGACTCGCAGTCTCCTATGCGCTGACTCTCGTGCTGTCCTTCGTGCTTCTCGGAATACTGCTCTGCGGTATGCTCGCCTCACTTATCGGCTCAATACTGATTCTGGCGTATCTGCTCATAACACAGAAGCGTTTTGCGTTCAAGCTGGCGTGGCTTCTTCCCGCGCTCGTATCATATCTCGGAGCATCGGCGCTCCTCGGAAGCTTCGCGCTCTCGGCGATCGCTCTTTTCCACCTCCCCGCCGCCATTCTTCTTGCGTACTCCTTCGGGCGCGGACAAGACAGAATAAGCGTTATCTGCAAGACCTCTGCGGGTATAGTACTTAGCATCGCGGCGGTCGCGGCGGCAGTCTATATTTCAAGATACGGAACGAATTTCTCGATAATCGCACAGGTAGCCGACTCGGCAAGAAATTATCTCACAAATATCCTCTCGCAGATGCTCTACACCGTATATAACGAGATAGCCGAGCTGAGTATGACCGACGCGACCACCCTCGCGACGGCGGCAGTTACCGCAACCTTTAATCTCCTCCCCGCAATTATCGTGATAGTATCGAATATTCTGGCGTTCTATCTCCAATCTATGATGATAAATATATTCATTCACGACGAGGAGGACAAGGAGAAACGCCGCAATATGACTCTCTTTGATATGAGCGTTGTCTCGGCGGTGATATTCCTCATAGCCTTCTTCGCGTCGCTGATACTTTCGCGCAATGAGGTGTCGGTCTGGTCAGTGACCGCAGATAATATCTCTCTCATTCTGATGCCGGGACTCGTGCTGACGGCAATACTCGCGCTCCGCCGATTTACCTTCGGCAAGAAGGGCTCCTGCGGAGGCGTGCTGATATATTTCGCCATAATATTCCTTATATTCTATCTCCCCTCGATAATGCTCACTATCGCTTCGATAGCGGGCGCGACGGTGATAATACTCAACAGTATAACCCAAAAAATGCACAACAAGAAAAACAAGGATAAATAAAAAAATCTGATAAGACAATTAAAATTTTCAGAAAGGTATGAGTTAGGATATGTCAAATAAAAAATTTGATTTTTTAAATCGCTTAGAAGAGCTTCCCTCAAGACTTTATATAATTTTGGGGATAATTTTCATGGCGATTCATACCGTCATCGGCACCTACACCGAAATAAAGCCCGCCACAAGCGGTCTGCTTCTTATCGCGCTGTATATCGTGATAGTGGGCGTGATATTCTTCTTTAGCCGCAGGCGTATGGCTATATATAAGGAAGAAAGCCGCGCGGCAGACGAACAGAACAGCGGAGTTATCGCCGCCTTCCGCGACTCGGTCGACCTCCCCTACGCCGTTATCACGAACAGCGGAACGGTAGTCACCGTCAACGCGGCTATGAAGAGCGTGACGGGAAATAAGGACACCTATTTCAACCTCAACATCTCCTCGCTCTGCGACCTCGAATATCAGAAAATGATACGCGACTCGGAATGCGCAGACGAGCCTACGCAGTCCGATGGCACGGAGGACGACGCTCAGAACAGGTCCGAGAATAAGATATACACAGCCAATATAGGCAGCAAGAAATACAATGTCTCCTGCCACCCCGTAAGGTCAAACGGACATACCTATTATATGCTCGTTTTCGACGATGTAACGCGCCTGACGGAGATAACCGACCTGCACTTCGCCGAAACTCCCGCGGTAGCCTATATCGTCATCGACAACCTCGAGGAAATAGCTCAGTATGTCAAGGGAAGCTACCGAGCCGAGGCAAACCAGGTTCAGAATATACTCAAGGATTTCGCCGAAAATATGGACGGTGTTCTCCGCGAATACGACAGAGATAAGTATATGATGATATTTGACCGCAAGCACCTTGCGGCTTGTATCAAGAATAAATTTGAGATACTTGACGCGGTGCGTCAGGTAAGAATAGGCGACGACAGTCTCCCCGTAACGGTGTCTATGGGTATCGCCATAACCGGCTCGACCCTCGCAGAGAGAGAGCATGACGCGCTCGCCTCGCTCGACCTCGCGCTCCAGCGTGGCGGAGACCAGGTGGTCGTCAAGAACGAAAAGGGCGTGAACTATTTCGGCGGACTCACAAAGAGTCAGCAGAAGCGTACGCGCGTACACTCGAGAATTATCGCAAACAAGCTCTGCTCGGAAATATCGAATGCCACGAATGTCCTCGTAATGGGACACAGCAACCCCGATTTCGACTCGCTCGGAGCCTGCGTAGGTATCGCGGCGCTTGCGATGTATGTCGGAGTTGATGTAAAGATAGTTACCGACACGCAGAGTCCAAACTTCCTCTCCTGCACAGAAAAGCTCGTCGAGCTTGAGGAATACAGGAATATATTCGTTGACGGTGTCGACGGAATGGATAAGTATTCCTACGGAACCCTGCTCGTCGTCGTGGACGCTAATAACTTCACTATCCTCGAGTCGCCCGAGCTTGCGCAGAACGCGCTGCGTACCGTAGTTATCGACCACCATATAAAGAAAGAGGAGTTCAAGAACGAACCCGTTCTCTCCTATATAGACCCCTCGGCGTCCTCTGCCAGCGAGCTTGTCTCCGAGATACTCGAGCAGAGCTTCCCCGCGGGAACCCTCAAAAAAGAGGAAGCGACCGTTCTCCTTGCGGGAATTATGGTCGACACGAAGAATTTCACGAGAACCGTCGGAACGAGAACCTTCTCCGCAGCTCTTTATCTGAGGGGCGCGGGGGCGAATGTCGAGATAGCGCGCACATTCTTCGAGGAAGCCTTTGACGATTACCGCTCCGAGGCGCTCTTTGGCGCGGGAGTTGAGATATACCGCGGAGAGCTTGCCATAACCACGAGTGAGGGCACGGGCTCGGCTCACGACCGCGTCGCTGCGGCAAAGGCTGCCGATAAGCTGCTCACGGTAAAACAGGTCAACGCCGCATTCGCGCTTGTGAAGGTTGGAGAGACAGTGCATATTTCGGCTCGCTCAAACGGAAAAATAAATGTCCAGCTTATTCTTGAAAGGATAGGCGGCGGCGGACATTTCGATGTGGCAGGCGCTTCTGTTGCCGACAGAAGCCTTGAGGAAGCGAAGGCGCTTCTCATAGAGGCTATCGACAATAACTTTGAGCAGCTCGCGCAGAGCGGCAAGAAGTCTGTCGCCACACCAAAGGAATAAAAACAGTAAAATCACGCAAATCACTCAACGGAGGTATACTATAATGAAAGTAATTTTGATGGCAGATGTCAAGGGACAGGGCAAAAAGGACCAGATGATAGAGGTATCCGACGGATACGCGAGAAATTTCCTTTTCCCCAAGAAGCTCGCGGTTCCCGCAGACTCGAAGGCGATCAACGAAATGAAAAACAAGGAAGCGTCAAAGCAGCATAAGATAGATGTTGAAAAGCAGAACGCGCTTGATATCGCAAAAAAGCTCGAGGATATCGTGGTGGTATTTGAATACGCCGCAGGCCCCGACAAAAAGCTCTACGGCTCGGTGACCGCAAAGGATGTCTCCGAGGCGCTCGCTAAGAAATTCGGAATAAATATAGACAAGAGAAAAATAACCCTCGCTACCCCGATAAAATCCTTCGGAAGATTTTCGGCTGACGCGCACCTGTTCACGGGCATCGTCGGAAAGATAGCGATAGAGGTCACAAGCAAGCAGTAATCCCTTTAAAATATATAAAAAAGGTAGAAATAAAATGGAAGAAATCACAAAAAAGCTACCCTTCTCGCTCATAGCGGAGCAGTCACTTCTCGGCGCTATACTCGTTGACCCCGACGCGCTCAACGATATCGCCGATATCGTGTCGGCTACCGACTTCTATCTCTCGGAGCACGAGCAGATATTCACAGCTATGCACGAGCTTTTCCTCACGAATAAGGAAATAGATATAGTCACGCTTATAGATATGCTCGTTTCAAAGGGTATCTATAACAAGTCGGGCGGTCAGGATTATATAAAAACACTCTGTCAGACCGTTCCGAACGCCCTTAATATCAAGGACTACGCAACAATAGTAAAGCAGAAAAGCCTGCTTCGTCAGCTCATCGAGGTCTGCGCCGAGATATCCGATACGGCATACAGCGAGGAGGGCGAGGCAGACGAGGTCATAAACTACGCCGAGAGCCGTATTTTCGATATCGCTCAGGGGCGTGACACCAAGAATTTCCGCCATATCCGAGAGGTCATCGGCGAGGTATACGACAACCTGCATAAGATGGCGACCGAGGGCGAGTCTGCTCAGGGAACGAGAACGGGATTTTCGGGACTTGACAATGTCCTTGCGGGAATGGGTGACTCCGACCTCATACTTATCGGAGCGCGACCCGGTATGGGAAAGACCTCGTTCGCGCTCAATATCGCCACCAATGTGGCGCTTCAGACAAAGAAAAAGGTCTGCCTGTTCTCACTCGAAATGTCCGCCGAGCAGCTCGTATCAAGAGTTATCTCGAGCGAGGCTATGGTCGACAGCTACGCCCTGCGAACGGGTAAGCTCGATACCAAGCAGTGGGACGATATCGCCGCAGCCACCTCAAAGCTTGCGGGCTGTGACATACTTATAGACGATACATCGGGAATATCTGTCACGGGAATGAAGGCAAAGCTCCGCCGTATAAATAATCTCGGACTCGTCGTCATCGACTATCTCCAGCTTATGCAAAGCGACAGACGAAGCGACAACAGAGTTCAGGAGGTCGCGGATATATCGAGAGCGCTCAAGATCATGGCTAAGGAGCTTAATGTTCCCGTAATCTGCTGCGCGCAGCTCTCGCGAGGTCCCGAATCGAGAACAGATAAGCGTCCTATGCTTTCCGACCTTCGTGACTCGGGAGCTATCGAGCAGGACGCCGATACCGTAATCTTCCTATACAGAGACGAATACTATAAGACCGAGGGCAATCAGGACGAGGGCAATATCGCCGAGGTCATAGTTGCCAAGAACCGCCACGGCTCAACGGGTAATGTAAAGATGGGCTGGATAGGCAGGTTCACTAAGTTCAGAACACTCGCAAGTGAGGAAGCGCAATAAAGCTTTGCGAAAGGTTTATTATGAAATTTGATTTGTCAAACAAGTCTCTCCCGCGCGGATTTGCCGAGCCTCACACTCTGTCAGGTATGCCCGCAGATACGCCTCTGCTCGTTGCCTTTTCGGGCGGAGCCGATTCGGGAGCGCTGCTCAATATGGTAATGCGATACGCCGCAAAGCACGGCGCGCCCGTTTATGCGGCGCATGTCAACCACGGCATCAGAGGTGCTGAGGCGGACAGAGATGAGCAGTTCTGCCGAGATACCGCAGAGAGCTACGGTATAGAGCTTTTCACGCTCCGCGCAGATGTTCCGAGGATAGCCGAGGAGAGACAGCAGAGCGTCGAGACCGCCGCAAGAGAGGTAAGATACGCCTTCTTTGCAGACATAATGCAGAAGCACGACATTCCTCTGCTCTGCGTGGCGCATAACGCCGACGATAATTTTGAAACGATTCTCTTCAATATTTCAAGAGGAAGCGGACTTTCGGGCGTATGCGGAATACCGAGAACGAGAGATTTTGAGGGCGGTATGATAATCCGTCCGATACTCGAAATAAATAAAAATGACATAAATAATTATTGTTCCGAGAATAATATTGAATATGTCACCGACAGCACGAACACAGATACAGACTACACACGAAATCGCATAAGAAGCCGCGTTATCCCCGAGCTGAAGGCTATCTGCCCGGGCGCCGAATACGCCGCCGCGAGACTCTCCGAGAGCCTGCGCGCCGACGCGCTCTGCCTTGACAGTATGGCAGGCTGGTTCCTCGAGGAAATGCGCGAGGGTTACTTCGTCGACGCAGAAAAGCTCAGCGGCTCTCCCTCGGCGATAAGCTCGCGCGCGCTTATGTCGCTTTACAGCGAAATATCGGACGGTCTCTCGCTCGAATATGTCCACATCAAGGCAATACTCGAGCTTGCGAAAAAAGCCGTGCCGCACTCCTCGCTCGACCTTCCCGCGGGAATAAGAGCGGTCGTTGAGAACGGTAAGGTAGGATTTACCAAAGCTCCGCCGCCACCAAAAAATATTCCGTCGGAGCAGTTTTATCTGCCGCTCGTCGATGGAATAAATTCCATTTCACAAATTAGTGCGGAAATCGTCATAGGAAATACACAAAAGAGCGAAAATATTTACAAAAAGTCAATGAACTTGTCGCTCAATTCTGCTAAAATAGTAGGTACGGTGTACGCAAGAGAGAGACGCGCGGGAGATAAAATAAGAATGAACGGTATGGGCAAGAGCATCAAAAAGCTTATGTGCGATAAAAAAATACCGCAGGAGCTCCGCCCCCGTATCCCCGTGATATGCGACGACAGCGGCATAATTGCAGTTCCGTTTATCGGCGTGTGCGATGCCTGTTCCCTCAAAAAGGAGACCGACTGCTTACCCCTTTGCATAAAATTTGGTCTTATCTGAGACCTTTGTTACAGTATAATTCATCCAAGAAAGGCTATTTGTTAAATGAAAAAAAGCAATTTGAAGGTACTGCTCACCTATGCGGTGATGATAGTAATAATATTCGGCGTCATCGCTTTGATTCTCGGTAAGGACGAAGCAGAGCCCGTGATGTACGGCGATGTTATTGATTATTTTGAAAAGGACGCGGTTATCGACTTCTCGGTCGATAAGGACGATTACCTGACGATGAAGGTCTATGTCCTCGATTCGGACGGAAATCTGAATTACGACGAGGATAACGAGATAACAAACGATACAAAAACCATAGGTTATCAGCTTCGCGACCTTGATAGCTTCCGCGAGGAATGCTCAAAATACTATACGGGTCCCGACAAAAATCAAAACCTGAGCACCGATTTTGACTTCGAGCCCCAGACTACTCTCCCCTGGTGGGTCGCTTTCCTGCCCTATGTTATCGTTATCGTTCTGATGATAGTAGTGTGGATAGTATTCTCCAAGCAGGTCAGCGGTGGCGGAGGCCCCGGCGGAAAACTCAATTCCTTCGGCAAGGCAAAAGTTAAAATGCCTACCGACGATAAAAATAAAGTACTCTTTAAGGATGTCGCGGGCGCAGACGAGGAAAAAGAGGAGCTGCAAGAGGTCGTTGAGTTCCTGCGCGACCCCTCGAGATACGCAAAGCTCGGAGCTAAGATACCCCACGGCGTGCTTCTCGTAGGCCCTCCAGGTACAGGTAAGACCCTGCTCGCGAAGGCTGTCGCGGGAGAGGCGGGTGTTCCCTTCTTCTCGATTTCGGGCTCTGATTTCGTTGAAATGTATGTCGGTGTGGGCGCGTCGCGTGTACGAGACCTCTTTGAAAACGCGCGTAAATCTCCCGCTTCGATAATCTTTATAGACGAGATAGACGCGGTCGGACGCCACAGAGGCGCAGGTCTCGGCGGCGGACACGACGAGCGTGAGCAGACACTTAACCAGCTGCTCGTTGAAATGGACGGATTCGGCTCTCACGAGGGAATAATCGTGATAGCGGCAACAAACCGCCCCGATATTCTCGACCCCGCGCTTCTCCGCCCGGGACGCTTTGACCGTCAGATAACGGTCAACTACCCCGATATCAAGGGACGCGAGGAAATACTCAAGGTTCACGCGAAAAACAAACCGCTCGAGGACGGAGTCGACCTTGCGAGAGTGGCTAAGACCACAGCAGGCTTTACGGGTGCTGACCTCGCGAACCTGCTCAACGAGGCGGCGCTCCTCGCTTCAAGACGGGGCAAGTCGCTTATCGGTATGGACGATATCGAGGACGCGTTTATCAAGGTAATTGCAGGTCCCAAGAAGAAGTCCAGAACGATGAAGGAAAGAGAGAAGCGCAACACCGCTTATCACGAGGCAGGACACGCGATTCTCGCCCATATACTCCCCACAATGGATGCCGTTCAGCAGATATCCATTATCCCCAGCGGAAACGCCCTCGGATATACGCTCAATCCCCCCGCGGAGGATAAGTTCAGCGTATATAAGGAGGAGCTTAAGGAAAAGATAGTTATGCTTCTCGGCGGACGCGCCGCAGAGGAGATAATCTTCGGCGATATATCGGGCGGAGCCTCGAACGATATCGAGCGCGCTACGGATATCGCAAAGAAGATGGTAACTCAGCTCGGAATGAGCGAGCTGCTCGGCCCCAGACGCTTTGGCTCGGGACACAGTGAGGTATTCCTCGGCAGAGATTTCTCCAGCTCGCAGGATTACTCCGAGGAAGTGGCGGCAAAGATAGACAGCGAAATACACGATATAATCTCCGAGGCATACAACAAGGCAAAGACCTTGCTCAGAGAAAATATGGATAAGCTTCACTTTATCGCAGAATTCCTGCTCAAGAACGAAATTATGGACGGTGAGCAGTTCAAGGCAGCAATGGAGGGTACACCCACTTTTGAGGAGCTTGAGGAAATGACTGAAGCGAAGAGACGCCGCAGCCGTGAGGAAAACGACGAGCGTCGCCGTCAGCTTGAGCGCGAGCGCCTTGCAAAGGAAGCCGCTGAAGCGAACGCCGAAAACGCAACCGAGGATAACACCGAGGAGGAGGACACGAGCGAGGATAACTCAGACGAGTCTGAGGATATCGGCCCAGAGGGAAAGCGCGACGACGATAACAATTAAAAATGAAATATCTCCCATTGGTTTAACACCAATGGGAGATCGTTTTTATTTACAAATGTCTGAGCGTATATATCAAATTAAATATTTATAAGCGGACGACCTATGTCGCCCTACGGCGTTTGATTAAATTTATTCGCGTATTTTCACTCTGACAGCACTCCCCTCGCGTCATCTTGAGCGAAGTCTGCCCGAGATTCCACCTTCGCGTTGCTCGGTGCTGCTGCGCAGTTCGACTGCGCTTGATGTCTTTAATTAAGTCTTTGCTTGTCAGGAAAAGAGGACAAAATATCCCGACAGATTTTAAGGTCTGTCGGGATATTTTCATTTCATTGTTGCCGATAATTTTATTCCGAAAACTCCGTCCGCAGTCATAACAAATAGCGTTGATTCAGAATTTTTTTCGGTTAATTCGAGAAGCGATTTTCTAAAAGCAAACGAGGGAATGTCGATACATTTATCCTGCCACATACATAAAACGAAACTTATTTCGTTGTCTTTTGCTTCCTGTATTTTACGAAGCAAAGATGCCTCATCTGCCTTTTCTTCGGATAATGCATTTCGTATAATTGTGCTATACGCGTTTCCTGCAACTGAATATAAAACAATAGCCTGTGTATATTCGCTTTTCTCGGCATCAGAAAGCAATTCTATTGCTTTCTCCTTCATACACTCAAATACCGTCAAATCAGGTGTTATTTTGGTTTTAAGTTCAAATAACGATTGCATTTTTTTCCTCTTATCTATATAGTTATCGCTTCGTGCTTTTTCTGTCGGTTCCTTTTTTGCTATAACGATAATTTACCCAAGCTTTCTGCCCTTTGCGGCGAACTCGGAGGGGGTATATCCCGTGAGTGATTTGAACACCTTGCAGAAATAAGATGCGTTTGCGAAGCCGACCTTGATGGCGACCTCGTCGACCGAAAGGTCTGTGTTTACCAGAAGCTCCTTGGATTTATCAACGCGGTATTGCTGGATATATTTTGTGGGCGGGGTGTTGAAAACCGCCGTGAAGATACTTCTGTAATATGTCTCTCCCATTCCCGACATTTCGGCAAGCTGAGGGGTATAGAGGTCGGGGTTTGCGTAATTCGTTTCGATGTATTTTACCGACTTGTGTATCATACCGTATTTGCCCGCGAGGGTGGAATTGAAGGAGTTTTCGTTGGAGATGCGGGTTATCACATCGTATATTTCCGAGAGACATTTCGAGTGATACGCAGGACCCTTGAGCATCCAGAAGTGGGATATACTGAGAACCGACTTGTTGATATCCTTGTCCGAGGATATCAAAAATCCGCAGGGAGTAAGCTCGTCGGTGGGGTTTGCGGCGTCGAATTCTATTACCGTGCAGGTGCCGAATTTTTCAACATCAAGCTCGTATTCCGTTCCCGCGGGAAGAAAGAGAATATTTGCGGCGTCAACCGTATATTCTTTTTTGCCGACGGTATAGGTCGACACGCCCGCTTGTCTGACTATAAGCGCCGAATGCGCCAGCTTTGCTTTCGCTTCGGTGTGCTTTTTCAGCTTAAAGGAATATATGTCGTTTATCTTGGAAATTATAAGTCCCGATATTTCAAATTTTTTCATATATCTGTTCTCCCTGCGATGAGTTTTTGATGTAAAATACAAACAAGAATATATCTGTTCAAGAATAATTTTAGCAGAAAACTCGAAAAATGTCAATAAACTTTGAAAATTGATTGTAAGAATTGAAAAAAACAAAAGGCGATTCGGGTGAGGAAAAATAAAATACAGGAGCAGAGGGGATAAAATTCCTTGCGGAGGGAAAAGATAATAAAAAGGAATATTGTGGTGTATCCGCGCTGTCATCTTGAGCGAAGCGGAGCGGAGTCGAAACCCATAGGGCGACCACTTGTGGTCGGATCTCGCGGAAGGAGAGATTTGAAATGAATATAGACAAGAAAAATTATGAAAAATACGCGCAGGCGCACGCGCCGAAATCGCCGATAGTGAAGGATTGTCTGAAGGCATTTTTGGTTGGCGGCGGTATATGTGCGCTGGCTCAGGGCTTTTTGAATATTTACGGTAAGCTTTTGGGGCTTGACGAGGAAACCGCGGGGACGCTTACCTCTGTGACGCTTATTTTTATAGCCGTCGTTCTGACCGCGGTGGGCGTGTTCGACAAGATCGCCAAGCACGCGGGGGCGGGAACTCTCGTTCCTATTACGGGTTTTGCAAACTCTGTCGTGTCGCCCGCAATAGACAGCAAATCAGAGGGATTTATCCTCGGCGTCGGCGCGAAAATCTTTACCGTCGCGGGCCCCGTGCTGCTTTACGGTACACTCGCAGGCGCGATATATGGCGTAATCCTTTGGATTTTCGGGTTAGTTTAGAGTAGAGGGAATGTGGAAACGCGGAATATACGAGGGAAACTTTTTATAAAAATCAATGGCTTTGCCATAATCAAGTTTGATTTGTCGGCTAAACGCCTAAAAACATCAAACATTGGTTTCCCTCGCATATTTTCACATTTCTATTTTGTTGTAATTTATATTCAGAGTGTCGCAGATATTCGCTTCTCTGTGGTGGCAGGAAAAGAGCATACACTGATTACCCTCGTCGACGAAGGTATTTATCAGTTGAAGCACGGCTCCTGCGCGGGTATCGTCGAGCTGAGAGAGCGATTCGTCCATAAAGAAGGGGACTGTACCCTCGAAGATCTGCTTTACGAGGGCAAATCTCAAGGAGATATAGACCGCATCAGCCGTACCACCGCTGAGGTTAGCCGCCTCTCTCTCCTTGCCCGAGGCATCGACGCTTACATCCATACTCTCCGAGAGCAACACCTTGGAATACTTACCGTCGCTGATAGCCTCGAGATATTCTCCCGCGCTCTCCCTGACCTTGGGCGCGAAATTACTTTTCATATTGTCGTAAGCTTCTCTCACGGCAGACACCGCCGTATCCAGCACATTATATTTTTCGGTATACTCGTCTATTTGGGTGTTATAGGAGTCGATATCCCGCTGAATATCCGCAAACTTCTCCTCGCAATCCGAGAGAGCTTTTATTTCCGCGTCTGTTTGAGTAAGCTTATCTTTTGCGTCATTGTAAGCATTGAATACCTCATTGAACGCACGGGTTGCTTCATTTTCGTCTATATAAACACTCTCACTTACGCCATCGGGCAGAGAGCGTCTGAGCTTCTCCTCGTCGTATGTTGCGAGTCGGCTTTCCTCCAAATCGGCTATGCCCGAATCAGTTCTTATTTTGTCGGTCAGAGCTTTCTTTTTGTTTATATAGTCCTCAACCTCGCCTATAAGCTCGGAGAGACGCGTCACAATGTTGCCGCCCGACCTTCCGTACTGCGCAAGCTTTTCCTCTATCTTGTCCTTTGCCAGAGTCATATTTGACAGAGCCGTCACTTCATTTCGCTCGGACTCCTTAAGCAGTTCCTTTTCGCTGTCGTATATTCCGAGCTGCTCAAAGCAATACCTGATAAAGTCTTTATATCCGTCCTTGCTTGTGCCGAGAGAGTTAAGCTCTGCCTCGACCTGTTTGATTTCCTTGGACTGAATAACGAGCATCGCCGCCGCAAGCGCGCCGAACACAGCCGTTGCCGCAAACAGTACGGGCAGGAATATTCCCGCAACCGCGCAGAGCAGGGCAACTGCTGCCGAGCTAACGCCCAAAATTCTCTTTTTTGCGGCGCTCGCAAGTCTGCCGTCTATTCTTTGGCAGAAGGCGTCGGCGCTCTCGCGCTCGGATATTTTTCTTGCGACGGCTACCGCGTCGGCGTTTGCCTCCGAGGCGCGATTGCCGTTCTTTATGCAGTTGTCGTATTCTTCTGTACGCCTCGATAGCTCCTTTTCAAGATATCTCAACTCCGAGAGGTCGCTATCTGTCGGGTCAAGTCCGCCAAAGTTGGCGTTCTTGGTGAGTTCATCGAGCGCCATTCTGTCTTTCTCTATATCCGCCCTGAGCTTTTTGAGGTCGTTTATGCGCATAAGCACTCGCACGGTTGACGCCGCGTCGCGTATCTCCTTTGCCCGATTCATTTCTTTCTCGGCGCGCTCTGTCTCGGCGGCAAGCTCGTTGCGCTTTATCTTCAGCTCGGCGAGTCGCTCTACGCTATACTGAAGCCCTGACGCGTCAAGCTCTGCCTGCGCGCGAGCCTGCTCGGTTTCGGATATAAGTCCGCCACCGCCTGTTTTATGACGGTATACCTTTCTCACTTTTTCTATTGCCTTGATGACCGCATCACCGTTTACGCTCTCGTCGGCGGTGAGCGAAAGATTTGAAAGCGCTTCCGAGACGCCCGTGCCGTTTATCGAGGTAACTCTCGTCTGACCGCACCAGACGCAGCTCTCAAATGCTTCCTTTGAGAGTCCGAGGAAGAATACCCCCGGCTCGTCCTGAGTGTCTATTCTTTTACCCGCGTCGATATCGGTGATAGTTGCTTCTGAGCTTATTGTTCTTCTTGCGTTTGCGCGTTCTATTCTGTAATGCCGTCCGTCGCACTCTATCTCCATACTGCCCTCGGCGCGCGCGCCCGACCAGCTCAGGGATTTGTCCTTATCGTTATTTTTCGCCGACTTTCTCGTAAGTCCGTATAGCATATACATTATAAAGAGCAGAACCGTGCTTTTGCCCGCTTCGTTGTCGCCTCTTATTATATTGAGTCCGTCGGAGAAACTGAGGTTGAAATCCTTCAATCCGCCAAACTCGGTTATGCTTATAGAGAGTATCTTCATATCCTTCATATTATCTCCCTCCCGTCTATCGCAAGGAGCGCGGTGCGCAACGCGCCTGCCGCAATTCGCCTTTGCTCAATGTCGGAGCTTTCGAGCCTCGGGCGCAGGATCCTGTATACCTCTCCGCGCAGAGTGTAGTCGCTCTCAAGCGCCGCGGTGTCTATGCGCGGCAGGGTTTTGTCCTCTGCTTCGGCGTACATGAATTTTTGCGACAGCAGGTTTCTTACCATAGTCATATCGGGGGAGAAGCTGAAATCCGTCTCTCCCACAAGGGTGAGGCGCAGGGCGGTATTTTCTCCAAAATCGCGCGACGCGACATACTCCTCTATCTGTCCGACGAGAGCCGTATTGTTGGCGCTCGGGCTGATATCGAGGGTGTCCGAGATATAACGGGTTTCACCAAAGGGGATTTTCTCGACGGATACTTTATCGCCGTCAATAGTTACCGCAAGCGCTCCGCCGACGCCCTCCTCGTCAAAGCCGCGGCTGTCGGGAAATCCGCAGTATGCTACCGTGCATTTACCGAGAGTGAGGGGCTCGGAGAGCTTATGTATATGTCCGAGTGCGGCGTATGTAAAGCCGCATTTTTCTATATCCGAGCCGAGTATCGGGGCATAGAGCGACATCGGCGCGTCAAGCGCTGTGTGTGCGCAGAGCAGGCTTATGCCATCAAAGCTCGGAGTCTCGAAGCCCTCGAGAGGGCAAGCACGGTAGCTATCCGACATAAAGGCGTATCCGCAGACCTGAACACCAAGCTCGTCAAATTCGACGACCTGCATTTCGGGCGAGTTGAACACGCAGACATTCTCGGGAAGTCTGCCGTCCGAGTAGAGCGATATTCCCGAATAGGGGTCGTGATTGCCAGGGGAGATAACCACGGGGCAGTCAAGCGAGGAAAGGGCTTTGATGACGCACTCCTCAGTTTCGGGCGTTACATTTTTTGTATCAAAAAGGTCGCCGCAGATAAGCACCATATCAAAGCCGTTATCCGCTACATAGCGCATCATTTTAGCGAAAACCGCTCTCTGTCGCTCTCTTGCCGCTTTTCTCTCGGAGTAGGAAAAGCGGTGAAAGGCACTGTCGAGATGCAGGTCGCCTGTATGAAAGATCTTTATCATAGTTCACCTCTATATAAAGCTTATTTTACCGTTAATTATATTTTACCATACTTTTTTCGCTTTCGCAACAGGCAAGTGCGGAAGTTTTTACATATACTTTGAAGGAAAGAGAAAATGAAAGGTGTGGTACAGAATATGCTTATTGACATTCCCTACGACAGAGAGCGGGCGATTGAGTACGCGCGCAGATGGGCGCTCTCTCGCAACCCTCTGTTTATTGATTTCACGGGGCGCGGCGGAGACTGCACAAGCTTCGTTTCGCAATGTGTTTTTGCGGGTTGCGGAATTATGAATTACACGCCGACCTTCGGGTGGTATTACATATCCTCTGCCGACAGGGCACCCGCCTGGGCGGGGGTTGACGAGTTTTTTGATTTTGTGACCGCAGCCCCCGCGTTTGTTGAGGCGAACGGCGGAACGGGGCCGCGCGGATTTGATGTGCGTGACGGGCGGGACATAGCTCTCGGAGATGTTATTCAGCTTGCGAACGACAGAGGAGAGTTTTATCACTCGCTTATAATAAGCGGCTTTACCGACGACGATATTTTGATCTGCGCGCACACCGACGACGCCCTCGACCGCCCGATATCGACATACAATTATGCGTTCTTGCGTGTAATTCATATAGAAAAGGCGATAATCGAGGTAAACAGCGACGCGCTTTTCAGAAATCTGCTCGACGGAACTGCTCTGCCGATGCGTTCGATGAGTTCTATGTAATAATTTTTGTTTGATTCTTGACAAAGCCGCCTCTTTTGTGATAAAATATTGTCAATGAAAAGTAACGAAATCAAGGGGGCAAGGTTATGGTTAAAACAGTTGCAAATATAGAGGGAATGATGTGCGGAATGTGCGAGGCGCACATGAACGACGCTATCAAGGGTGCGTTCAAGGTTAAAAAGGTGGAGTCCTCTCACGCAAAGAATGAGACCGTTATAATTTCCGATGCCGCTATCGACGAGGCAAAGCTCAGCGCTGTTGTTAATGAAGCGGGGTATGTGCTTAAATCGGTAAAGAGCGAGCCTTATCAGAAAAAAGGCTTCCGCCTTTTTGGTAAATAATTCAGAGTACGCAATTATGCGAGGGGGGACTTTTTATAAAAAGTCCCCCCTCGCGCTCCCTTCAAAAACTTTAAAGCTGGGTTTGAGCTTGCGATTTTTTGTGTGAATTAAATTTCGCGGCGTCTTATTAATCTGATTAACCTTGTGGGGAGGGGTCTCCCCTCCCGCTGGGGAAGAAGTTTTATTTCATTTGAGTAAAAAAGACTGTCACAACTATTGCAACAGTCTTTTTTATTTATTCCGCTATAAGCGAATCGACATACTCGGTCATCTCGTCAAATTTAGCCTCTATCTCGGTCAGAAGCTTTATCTGCGCTCTCGCGCGTCTGAGGTTGTGGTGCGGCGAATCAACCTTGAAATACTCGTCTCCGTTGATAAAGTCGGTAAGGAAACGCATAGCAAGCTCGCAGGTCAGCACCTTTATTCCGAGTGGCAGGTGGTGTATCTCATTCTTGTCGAGCACCGCGCCCGTCTCCTCGATAAAGCCCTTGGTAAAGAGCTTGAAAAGCTCCATATCTATCGAGACCTTAGAGAGATCGCGCTCGTCCTCTGCCGCCGTACTCGCGCCGTAGCGTATCGCGTCGCCGTAATCGTAAAGCGAGGAGCCGGGCATAACGGTATCGAGGTCTATGACGCAGATAGCCTTGCCCGTAGCGTCGTCTATAAGCACATTGTTGAGCTTTGTATCATTGTGAGTAACTCTTATGGGAAGCTCGCCCGATTCAAGCTTGTCAACGATAGCGTTCATCATCTTGCGGTGGTCGAAGATAAAGTCTATCTCCTTCTCTGCCTCGCGCGCTCTGCCCGAACGGTCCTCGGCTACCGCGGCAACGAAATCAAAGAAACGGCGCTTGGTGTTGTGAAAGTTCGGAATAGTCTCGTGCAGAAGCTCTGCGGGGAAATCCGCAAGGTTCTTCTGAAACTCTCCAAAGCCCCTGCCCGCCTCGTAAAAGAGGTGAGGGTCGGAAATATAGTTGTGCGCTGTCGCACCCGACACGAAAACATAAGCGCGCCAGTAATATCCGTTTTTATCCGAGAAAAGATATGTACCGTTTTCCGACTTTATAAAGCGCAAAAGCCGTCTGTCATAGTCGGGGTCGTCCTTATCGAGCTTTGCTGAAATATGCTCCATAACTCTGCCGATATTTTCCATAAGTCCGTCGGGGTCGCGGAAGGCTATCTTATTTATTCTCTGCAGAATATACCAATGCTCCTTCTCTCCCTCGCTGTATATAAGCTTATAGGTGGTATTTACATTTCCCGCGCCTATCTCCTCAACGCTTACATATTCTCCGCAGAAATCAAATTTGTCAAGTATGTGCTTTATCTCATTATAAATGTTATAAACCATATCTCTCTCCTTAAAAGTTTATTTGCGGCATCCGCGCCGCAATTGGAGTATATATTATTATATAGATTATACACCCAAAACGCGCTTTTGTCAAGGAAAAGGTGTCTCGCTTTCGGCGAGACACCTTTTCTGTTAAATTCCGTTAAAATTCGACCGTTATCCGCTCTCCCTTTCGTATAAACACCCGTTTGAAGCCGCAAAGGCTCTTGTGCGGTATATATTCAAATCGCAAAACGGTGTAAGATGTGTCGAAATCCCCACGGTTTTCAAGCTCAACGGTCTGCCCGTCAATCCACCTCTCCTTTATCTCGCTATATGTCAATCCAAACCCAAACTCGAAAACAGGCTCTCCGCGATAGAATTTATAGGTTCGGTTTTCCATAGAGTAATCCTCAAACGAGGGAAGATCGTCCAGGCTTTCGTAGAAGGTCACGGGAAGTCTCGCGCAGGGAGAGACCTCGCCGTAAAGAATATCAGCAAGAGCAAGTCCGCCCATCGCACCGGGATAAAAGCATTGAATGAGCGCGTCGCATTCCTCGCGCTGACGCTTCAGATTGACACAGCTTCCGCTGATATTCACAAAAACGATAGGCTTTCCAAGCTCACGCAGCCTCTCGTAAAGAGCGGTCTGCGAAGTAGGAAGCTCAAGCGTATACTTATCCGCTCCGCCAAAGGGGTTGTTCGCGTCTCCGCCCTCTCCCTCCATGCTCGGATCAAGTCCCATACACATAACGATAATGTCTGCGTGCTCTGCCGCCACCACCGCGCTCTTATAGTTGATTCCCGCGTGCTTGCTCGGGTTTTCGGCGTAGATATGACAGCCCGCCGCATATATCGGATCGCCATACTCCTGCATACCGCGCAGAACGGTATAGTATTTTGAGGGCGTTCCGTTGTAGTTTCCGAGAAGCACCGACACCGAATCGGCGTTAGGCCCTACGAGCGCCACCTTGGTATCCCTTGAAAGAGGGAGTATTCCGTTGTTTTTGAGCAGGACTATACTCTCCTGCGCCATTTTGCGGCTCAGGTCGATATGCTTTCTGCACTCGACGACGCTGTACGGTATTGAGTCATACTCGCAATCCGCAGAGAACATTCCAAGCCTGAATCTCGCCGCAAACAGACGCTCTGCCGCCCTCGTTATAACGCTCTCCTCAATAAGTCCCGCTTCGTACGCCGAGCGTAGCATCTTATACACTTGTCCGCAATTGAGGTCGCAACCGTTCGTAAGCGCCATAGCCGCGCTCTCCTCGGCACTAAGCGTGACATGATGATTCGTATGGAAATCCTTGATAGCTCCACAGTCGGATACCACATATCCCTCAAAGCCAAGCTCACCGCGAAGGATATCCTCAAGAAGGGTCTTGCTTCCGCAGCAGGGCTCGCCGTTATAACGGTTATAAGCGCCCATAACAGCCGAAGGCTCGGCGTTCTCGATACAATACCTGAACGCCCACAGATAAGTCTCTCTCATATCCTTATCGCTCACTACGGCGTTAAAGGAGTGTCTTATCCCCTCGGGGCCGCTATGCGCCGCAAAATGCTTCACGGTGGCGTCAAGCTTGCGGTATTTTCCTTCGCCCTGAAGCCCCTTGATAAATTCCACCCCCATAACGCCCGTGAGGTAAGGATCCTCGCCGTAGGTCTCGTGTCCTCTGCCCCATCGGGGATCACGGAAAATATTTATATTTGGCGACCAGTAGGTAAGCCCCTGATATATGTCGGTCTCACCAAATTTACGGTACTGGTTGTAATTCGCCCGCGCCTCGTCGGATATCGCTACTGCGACCTCTCTCATAAGCGGCGCGTCAAAGCTTGCCGCCATAGCTATCGCCTGCGGAAAAACGGTTGCCCTGCCCGCCCGCGCAACGCCGTGAAGGCACTCGTTCCACCAGTTGTACGCAGGTACGCCAAGTCTCGGGATAGCGGGCGCCTCATACCTGAGCTGCTCCATCTTCTCCTCGACCGTCATTTGCGCTACAAGCTCTCTCGCCTTGTCATGATACCACATAATACCCTCCGAAATATAATTTTATGCTTTTATTATAACAAACAAAAGCCCGAAAATATATACCGATATTGTTTTTTATGCGTCAGATATTGCTTTTTTTGATAAAAGGGAGTATAATTGTCACATAGTAAAATCAAGAAAGCAGGACCGCAAATGTTTTTTGAAAACAAAAACCAGGCAACCGAAAATTGCCCGTATTTCAACGGACACAGCCGTAATATAAACTACCCCTCGCACATTCATCAGGAAATAGAGCTTGTTCTGGTAAAGCGCGGCAGAGTAAGCGTCGTTGGTGAGAATGGGCAATTTATTGCCGAGGAGGGAGATATCTGTATTTTTATGCCCGGAGAGATACACAGCTTTTCAAGCATCACCGAAAGTCACCTTTACATATTGAAAATGTACGCGGGAGCAACTGCCGAAAAGCTTGATTTTTCGGTAATGAGAGCCGAGACAAATCCCCTCAGACAAGGGCGTAGTCTCAACACGACGCTGAGGGAGAAAATGGAGCTTGTCAAGCGCGAGACCGAGGAAAGGTTGCAGGGCTACACCTACAAGGCAAACAGCCTCGCGAACGATATGCTCTGCGATATTCTTCGCTCCTCGGCGCTAAAAGAATTTAATCCCGACGAAAAGCGGCGCCACCTATCGGCGCTCACGCTCCTCACCGCGACGAATAAGCTCGTAAGAGAAAGGTATTCCGAGCAGATAACCCTATCGGACGCCGCAGATGCCTGTAATCTCTCGAAATATTATTTCGCGCACTTTTTCAAGGAGATAACGGGCTCGACATTCCTTGAATATCTCACGCTCTTCCGCCTTGAGCGCGCCCTCCCCCTGCTGAGCTGTACCGAAAAAACGGTTGTCGATGTCGCCTACGATTGCGGCTTCTCGAATATCCGCTCCTTCAACCGCGCATTCAAGAAGTATATAGGACTTTCACCGTCGGAATACAGAAAAAACGCGTCGCGAGCTTGAGACGATAGAAAAATTCAATAAAAAGGTTGAAAAAAAGGCGAAACCGTGATATACTACGACAGTAAGCATAATCTTGAAAATCAAGGAGGCAAAAATGAAAGCTTTAAAGGTAATTATAGCGCTTACACTCGCTCTGCTTATGCTATTTATGACAGCCTGCGCGGGAAATACCCCCGACGATGGCGACGCTACGACAGAAGCGACTCAAGCAACCACCGCTCCGAAGGACGATGATGACGGCGCTAACAAGGGCGCACCCGCTCCCACACCCACAAGACCCGACGAGGGCGACACGGTATACAACATAATCTTCGCTCTCGCGACGATTCCCCCCGTTCTCTCGGCGCTTGACTCTATCGCGAACGGACACGAAACCTACGCTATTATTGAGCGCGGTAAGACATACAACGGAATCGATAAGCTCGAGTATTTCCACAACGCGGGCTTTGACGCGTCCAACAATTACAGCGCAGGCTTTACCGAGACCGAATTTAACGCTATGGTAGAGCAGATTTCCTCGCTCAAGGGCGACAATGTATTCTTCAATATCTATGTTCAGGACGGAACCGCTCTGCGCGGCGCGGCAATCGCGGCAAACGCGGGTCTCGCGCTCGATGATTTCCACATCTATATGTGCGAGGACGGTACGGGCGCATATACCGCGCTTTATAACTCCTATGTCAAGGGCAAGACGGTAACGGCTGATAACGACGGTATTCTCGACAACTATATTAAGCAGAGAAACACCGTAAAAGAGCAGTTTGAAGCTATTATGGCAAAGAAGGACAACAAGAACAGCGACACGGCTCTCAAATACAGCATTACAAAGGCATACGCGCTTGCGTCCCTCGATAACTTCACATACTATATTCAGGACGAGGCGCTGGTAGTCGACCACCTCGAGAGCGTTGGAACAGATAAAAAGACAGCTCTGCTCTCCGCGTTCGGCGCCGACGGATATACAGACACCGTAGATTTCTCGCTCAATCTCAAATATCAGAAGATATCCGAGGCGGTAAGTAAGCTCACAGAGGCGCAGAGAACAGACTATCTCTCACTTATGTACGGTGATTACTACGAGGATACCTACAACACACTCACGAGAACCGAGCGCGCAGGCGAGGCGGCTCCCGCGAATAAGCTGGTTTATATCGGAACGCGCCACGCAGAATATCCGCACTTTGCAACCGATACGGCTTACGGTATCGGCGGACTTGCCGCTGACGCCACACTTCCGACAAGCTATGCGGCGCTTGACGCTAAATATAAGACCGCTCTGCTTTTCTCGAGCGAGGCTGACTACAACGCATTCCTTGCGGTTATCAACAATCCCGACAACTACACAGAGACGACCGACCAGCTCAAGGAGATGGCAAAGGTTGCCTGCTTCAATGTCTACATCGACTATATCTTCAACCTCAAAATGACATACGCCATCTACGGCGAGGATTACGATATCATTATGAAGGGACACCCCCGCGAGTCGCTCGGCTGCTACGACGAGTGGAGCGAACGCTATAAGGTTACTGTCGGAGAGGGCACGAGTGCTGTCACATACAGCTACGATAAGCTGATGGATACCGCTCTGGTCGCTTTCCACAACGCTGATTCCACAGGTAAATTCATCGGTATGGTTCCTTACGGCACCGCCGCTGAAAATCTTGCCTACCTCGGAACGAGCTTCTCGGTATGCGGACTTCCCTCCTCTACCTATACGGGATATGACACAAATATAGATGTGCTGTTTATAGCTAATCTGATTAACGGAAATATCTCGGACGACAATAATGTCAAGGAAAGATATGAGGCAGGAACGCTTCTCTACACCGCAGAGGACGGCTCGAGAGTTCCCACGGTTTATTATAACATCGGTAACTCGCTGAAGGCTATCGCAAAGATATACCGTGACCTCGGCGACGATGCTAACGCAACCGCGTACACGAACCTCTTTAACGCTTGGCTCACCGCCACACACGCGGACGCTTCCGACATCAACGACCAGGGATTCCCCGTTGCGTAACTGCCATAAAACAGGCATACAACGAAATTTGCCCTTGCGGGCAAGTGAAATCTTCGCTATGCGAACAATTCGCTTTTATTTTGACAGACTTGCGGGAGGGGGAACGCCTCCCTACAAGATTAATCAGATTAATAAGACACCTCGAAATTTAAATCACACAATAAATCGGAAGCCAAATCCAGCTTGAAGGTTTTTGAAGGGAGCGCGAGGGGGACTTTTTCAAAAGTCCCCCTCGCATAATCGCGTCCCTGCGTTTTTAATTTGCGTTCATTTTCAGATAAGCGTTGATAAATCCGTCGATTTCGCCGTCCATAACCGCGCTTATATTTCCGTCCTCGTAGCCCGTACGCGTATCCTTAGCGAGAGTATAGGGCATAAACACATAGGAACGAATCTGAGCGCCCCACTCGATATTAGTCTTATTACCCTGAATATCCTCAATAGTATCAAGACGCTCGCGAATTTTTATCTCCATAAGCTTCGCCTTAAGCATCTTCATAGCCGTTTCCTTGTTCTGGAGCTGAGAGCGCTCTGTCTGACAACCAACGACTATACCCGTCGGCTTATGCAGAATTCTGATTGCCGAGTCGGTCTTGTTGATATGCTGACCGCCCGCTCCGCTCGAACGGTGCGCGGTGACCTCGATATCCTCGTCGCGGATCTCGACCTTGTCTATGTTCTCGAACTCGGGCATTACCTCTATCGAAGCGAACGAGGTCTGACGCCTGCCCGCCGCGTCGAAGGGAGAAACACGCACGAGGCGGTGAACTCCGTTCTCGCTCTTGAGATAGCCGTATGCGTTGAGTCCCTCAACCATTATGGTTGCGCTCTTGATACCCGCGGCGTCTCCATCGAGCCAGTCGATAAGCTTGTATTTATAATTATGACGCTCTGCCCAACGGGTTATCATTCTGTAAAGCATCTGCGCCCAGTCCTGCGCCTCGGTTCCGCCCGCGCCCGGGTGGAAGGAAACGATGGCGTTATTTTTGTCGTACTCTCCCGAAAGGAGAATTTCTATTCTCTTGGTTTCCTCGAGTCTTATTATCTCGTCAAGCTCGCTCTGAACCTCCTCGACATAGCTCTCGTCATTTTCCTCTATCGCCATTTCGGCAAGCGTTATCGCGTCCTCAAGACGGGCGCAAAGCTTGTCGTAATCCTCAATAGTATCCTTCGTCTGCTTTATCCTCTGAAGAATTTTCGAGGAATTTTCCTGATTGCTCCAGAAATCGGGATCAAGCGTCTGCTTGTCAAGCTCCTCGGCGACGGCGCGAAGCTCGTCGATACGCAATGCCGAGCCAAGCTCCTTTAATTTATCTCGCATTGCCAACAGTTTATATTTTGCCTCTTCAAGTGCGACTATCACAAAAAACCTCCCGCAGAAATCTGCTCTTTGAAATTTGATATACACAGTTACAGATAGTATACCACATTTTACACATTTTTGCAAGTCCTTTTATTTATCCCGCTCCACCTTTTTCAAAAATCGAAAAAAGACTTGATATCCTGCGCCCTTCGAGGTATAATTAATCTGATAGATAACTCACAAAAATCCAGAACTTACGGAGGTTTTTATGAAATCAAAAATACTTATTTCCCTGTTTGTTATCCTTGCGCTCTCGCTCTGCCTTGCTTCCTGCTCGGGAGCGGAATTTGAGGACGAAACGGCGGTAATGAAGGCTTTCTCCGAAACGCACGCCGACGCAACGGTTACAGTCCTCGACAAATATGAAATATCCGACTCCGAGAGCTATTATTATGTAAGATGGAAAAGCCCCGACGGAGAGGAAAACGAGCTTCTTGCGATATATAACACCCATTCCGACACCACAGAGCTTGTCAGCCTCTCCGATATGAGCGAGGAAATCACGGCAAGCTGGAACGAGGTCAAGAACGCCCGACCCGACAGATCATTCTCGGAAAGCGAAATAGAGCAAATAATGACGGGCGACTGATTTTTTTCCACCTATCCGCATAGAATATAACATATTTTCGCGGAGGATATACTATGAAAATTTCAGTTGCAAAATGCATTTTCTGCCTTGTCCTGCTTCTCCCCTTGTGCCTGCTCCCCTCTTGCTCCGCCTCGGATAAGCGCGCGGAGGATATTTTATACAGAATATGCGAGAGCCTCTCACTCCCCGCGGGACAGACATATCTATCCGAAGCCGAGGAGGGCTCCGATAGCTATCTCTCGGAGAACACAGCGCAAAGCCTTTACGGAGAGTCACACACAAAAAGAACCTTCCCGCTCATAGAGGATTACGCCATATATATTTCCTCGTTTGCCGAGCCCTGCGAGGTGGCGGTGATAAAATGCTACTCGCGCTCGGATACCGACGCCGTCGCCGAGATGTGCCTCGAGCGAGCCGACGAGATATCGGTAATTCTCAAAAATACCGACTACGCCGCCAGACGCGCCAAAATCTTAACGCGAGGAAATTATGTCGTGATGCTGCTGTGCGAGGATTCCGACAAAGCGGCGGATATTGCCCGAAGGGCCCTCAAATAACACTTTTGCTTCAACAAACCGCCATTTATCGCAAAACCGTTGACTTTGCCTGAGAGATTTGTTACCATAAAAAAAGAAAATCTTTTTTAATTTCAAAAAGAAAGGAATAAAAAATAAAAGCAACAATTCTCAACGGCGTCCGGGGCTACCTAATAGGAAAAGGCGCGCTATCATTCTACTCCGCTACGCTCTGTGACGAGTTTGCAAACAAAGCCCTTCTCGCGAAGCGAAGAATCTCGTGGGAAAGCCTTGCGTTATTTATAGCTCACCGCGAGGACAATAATTAAATTTCCTTGTGTTGCGATTTATGAATCGCGCGTTTTATTGTCAATTTTCTTTAAGCCTTCTGACCTTTTCCGCATAGAGGGCTTCAAAGTCGGCGTTGTTTCCGTTCAATATCGGCGTACAATGTCCATTTGCCACCACGAAATGGTCTATCATTTTACAGTCAAAATATTTGAATATTTCGCAAAGTCTCATAGTGCAGTCGATATCCTCGCCCGAGGGAATTGCCACGCCGTCAGGGTGATTATGCGCAATTATCGCCAAAGCGGAATTGTTTTTTACAACGCTTTGCAAAATCTTCTTGACCTTGGTCTCAACCGCTCCCGTACTGCCGATCGCGATTTTCTCGCAACTTATGACCCTAAAGGAATTATTCATACAGATGGCGTATATCTTTTCCTCTCTGGCGCCCGCGAACAGCTCGTCGAGATAATTACACACCCTTTCGTAGGAATCGAGCCGTATTCTTTTATCTGTTTTCGGCGAGGTGTATCTGCTCATAGCCGCGGCTACAAGCTTGATAAAGAAAGCCGTACCCGCGCCTACGCCGTCGACCTCGCGAAGCTCCTTGCCGTCCGCGTCGAAAACGCCGCTCAGCGAGCCAAATCGGTTTATAAGACTATGCGCCAATTCGTTCGTGTTTTTTCTGGCAATTGGAAAAAACAAAAGCATTTCAAGTATTTCGTGGTCCTCGAAAATTTCGGCTCCGTGCGTCTCAAATTTTTCTCTCATTCTTTCCCTGTGTCCGTTGTGCATCGTATACCTCCAAGCTATAACTGAAAATATTCTAACATTAAAATCATTTTCTGTCAATGGCGCCGTATTTTTTTCGGCTTTCCGTTTTATTCCTCGCATACAATAATGTTTTTTACCGAAACTATTACTGACGGTTGAACCGTTATAAGGAGGAATCGGCAATGCTAATGGACAGAATTGCGCTTATAATCACAATCATCGGCGCTCTCAACTGGGGAAGCATAGGTCTTTTCAAGTTTGATATCGTTGCATGGCTGTGCGGAGGACAGGGCTCCCTTGTCAGCCGTATAATATACACGGTCGTTGCTTTGGCGGGAATCTGGTGTATCTCCCTTATTTTCCGCGCCAGAGAGAGATTTGAATCTATCGACGAATAACAGATATACGAGAAGCCGTCGGTTCTATCCGACGGCTTCTTTTATATATGGTGCAAAATTCCGATAAGAAGATAAAAAACGCCTTGACATATAGCCCAAATTGATGTAAAATCTTCTCATAAAATATTTTTCGGAGGATAACTATATGAATTCAATTCCGAGACCCGAATATCCACGCCCCGAATTTGCCAGAGGCGAGTGGATAAATCTCAACGGCGAATGGCAGTTTGAAAAGGACGCGGGTATCAGCGGAAGGTCAAGAGGACTTCACAAGGCGCAGACGCTTAACGAAAGGATAACCGTTCCTTTTTGTATGGAAAGTAGGCTTTCTGGCGTTGGGTACAAAGATTTTTGCGAATGTGTATGGTATAAAAAGGAGATAGATATTCCCGAGGCGTGGCTTGAAAACAACAAGCGCGTGATTTTGCACATCGGCGCGTGTGACTACAAGACAGAGCTGTTTGTCAACGGCGAGTATGTCGGAGTCCATTTCGGCGGATTCGTTGCCTTTTCTTTCGATATAACAAAATACATTTCTGCGGGTAAGAATATTGTAACCGTGTCCGCGCAGGATTACACTCGCTCTCAAAACCAGCCTCTCGGCAAGCAGAGCGACAGATATGAGTCCTTCGGCTGTTTCTATACCCGTACGACGGGAATCTGGCAGACTGTATGGCTTGAAAATCTGCCAGAGTCCTACATAATCGGAGCGAAATATTATCCCAATATAGATGATTCGACGCTTACCGCGGTTATAACCGCAAAGCTCGGCGAGGGCAAGACTGTAAAGGCAGAGGCGTTCTTTGGCGGCAAATCGGTCGGAGCCGATACCGCGACCGTTTGCGGCGGTACGGCGCAGCTCAAGATAAAGCTGAGCGAGCTTCACCTGTGGGATATTGGAAAGGGAGAGCTTTACGACCTGAAGCTGACTATGGGAGAGGACAGCGTTGACAGCTATTTCGGAATGAGAAGCGTGTCTGTAAGCGACGACGGCGCAATCCTTCTGAACGGAAGAAAGATATTCCAGAGACTCGTTCTCGACCAGGGCTTCTATCCCGATGGAATTTTCACGGCGTCCTGCGAGGACGAGCTTATAAACGACATCAAGCGCTCTATTGCGATGGGCTTTGACGGCGCGAGACTTCACCAGAAGGTCTTTGAGCCTCGTTTCCTTTACCATTGTGACAAGCTGGGATATATCGTCTGGGGCGAGCACGGAAACTGGGGACTTGACATATCCCGCTCAAATGCCTACAAGTCATTCTTCCCCGAATGGAGCGAGATAGTAGAGAGAGATTTCAACCATCCCGCGATAATCGGCTGGTGTCCGCTCAACGAGACACAGGCTAATCAGGACAATGATTTCGTTCGTCAGCTTTATGAGCTGACCAAGAAGCTTGACCCCACCCGCCCCGCGATAGATACCTCAGGTTGGGTCCATGTCAAGGGTGTGGGCGATATGATAGACTGGCACGATTACGACCAGAACCCCGAGACCTTCAAGGCTCGCTATGAAGCGGTCGCGAGAGGTGAGGATGTTCTTGTGTATGCTCACAGACCGCGTCCTTTCCCGATTTTTGCGACATTTTTGAGCGAGTACGGCGGAATAAAGTGGGATGTAAATTCCAATCTTGCCAACGCATGGGGCTACGGCGACGCGCCCAAGACCGAGGAGGAGTTCAAGCAGAGATTCAAGGGACTCACCGAGGCGCTTCTCTTTAACAAATTTATGACAGGTCTGTGCTATACTCAGCTCACCGATGTAGAGCAGGAGACGAACGGACTTTATACATACGATAGACAGCCTAAATTCGACCCCGAATTTTTCAGAAGTGTGCTTCAGCAAAAAGCCGCTTGTGAGGAATAAGGAAAGAAGGCGGGGGTGCGATTACTTGAGGGGGACTTTTGCAAAAGTCCCCCTCAAACTCCCTTCAAAAACTTTCAAGCTGGGTTTGGCTTACGATTTATTGTGTGATTTAACTTTCGAGGTTTCTCTCTTACGGTTGCCACCTCAAACCTTTTGCTTTAAAATGTTTGGAAGGGAGTGCGAGGGAAACCTTTTGATAAAAGGTTTCCCTCGCATATTCCGTATTTATTCCAAACATCAAATATCAAACAATTTTATAGATTTTATAGCCAAGCCGTCGGGGTAAGCGCGCACCTCGCCGAGGGCGAAAAATCCGCCCGCGCCGACAAGACGAACTCTCTCTCCAGCCACAAACGACGCGCCTATTTTTTTCTGATATATCTCGCAACCGTTTCTGCAAAGACGCTCATAGAAAGCAGAAAGAGTGACGGCAGGCAGCGACTCAAAAAGCGATTCTGTCGGTATAAGCAACTCGACGCGCTCACGGGGGCTCATCTGCTCAAGCTGAGCGATAGTCACCGCGCTATCTATCGAAAATCCGCCCGCGCAGACTCTCTCGAGCGCCGCCATAGCTGCACCGCAGCCGAGCCGCTCTCCGATATCGGCGCATAGGGTACGGATATAAGTCCCCGACGAGCAGCTTACATCAATAGAATAAACCCTGCTGTCCTCAGTCCCTTCAACCTCTATCGAAAAAATCTCAACGCGGCGCGCCTGACGCTCAACCGTCACGCCCTGCCTCGCGAGGTCGCAAAGCTTCCTTCCGCCCACCTTCAGAGCGCTATACATCGGCGGTATCTGGTCATACTCGCCCACGAAATCACGGCAGACCCGCCCGACCTCGTCGGCAGATGGAATATCGCCGCACTCGGACAGAACCGTACCGCTCGTATCCTCCGTGTCGGTCGTGATACCGAGCCGCAGCAGCGCCCTGTATCGCTTGGTGTCGCTCACGAGATACTCAGCCGCCTTTGCCGCCCTACCGATAAGCACCGCGAGAACGCCCGTTGCCATAGGGTCAAGAGTACCCGTATGACCGACGCGCGCCGTTCCGTAAAGCCGCCTTATTTTATACACTATATCGTGCGAGGTAACTCCCGCGTGCTTATTTACTATAAGCACGCCCGAAGGCTCTGTGTTGCTCATTTTTATACTTCAAGGAGAACTCCGAGAGGAGATTCTCCTTTCCCCTTATATTTTTACTGTTCTACTGCTTTATTACAATCTCGTCAAGAGTGCGCTTCGGCGCGTGGTGAACGCCGTATCTGTCGCGGTAATACTTCACATTGCCGCCCTCGGCGTCCTCAAGTATCACTTCCTCGTCGGGCTTTCCAAGCGCGAGAACGAGCTGAGGCTCAAGATTTTTTGCGAGTCCGAGTATCGAGCATATCTTTTCGACATCGGCAGAGCCTATCATACAGCCGCCGTATCCCGCTTCTGCCGCCGAAAGCATAATTATCTCCGAGCATATTCCCACATCCTTGAGAAATATCGGCTTTGCGGGCGTTATCTCCGTGTCGTGGCAGACGACGATAAACGCCGTCGGCTCGTGACCCTCGGGGGGAAGCTTTATGTCGAGCGCCGCCGCCCATCTCGTGCTTGCGAGCAGAGCCGCGACCTCCGCATCATCTGTAACTATTCTGTACTTCAAGGGCTGAAGATTCATCGTCGCAGACGCGATTCTCGCGTTTTCGATAAAGCTCAGCAGCATATCCTCGGGTATCTTCACACCGCCCTCAAACGAACGGTAGCTTCTGCATTTCTTTAAAATTTCATTCAGCATCTTTATCCTCTCCGTTCTTCCTCGGGAACTTCACCCAAGCCGACTTTATCGTCACACCCTTAGCCGAGAAATTCGCCTCGTATTCGGTCATAACATTCTCCGCCGCCCTCTCGGACGCGTGCAGATCCTCTGTTTTCCAGACAATCTCGAGTCCGCAAAGCTCAAACTGCTCAAGACTTGACGCAAAAAGTCCGTCGTTGTCGGTCTTGAGCTTCAGTATTCCGTCCTCGCGCAAAAGCTTTCTGTATATTTCAAGAAAGGAGCTGTGCGTAAGACGCCTTTTGGCGTGTCCCTTCTTAGGCCACGGGTCGCTGAAGTTCAGATATATGCAGTCAACAGAATTCGGCTTCATAGCCTCGTCAAGTATCTTCGCGTCGCCTATAAGAAAGCGCAGATTGTCACGCTCTCTGTCCTCAGCTCGCTTCATAGCCTTTTCAAGCGCGATACAGCAGACATCCGATACCTTTTCCATAGCGATAAAGTTCACATCGGGATATTTTTCCGC
The DNA here is from genome assembly GCA_017625755.1 of Clostridia bacterium. Lineage (GTDB taxonomy): Bacteria > Bacillota > Clostridia > Oscillospirales > CAG-272 > HGM12713. The sequence goes on from JAGAKG010000019.1 coordinate 30,507, forward strand.
CATTCCGCAGGCAAAATTGCCCTTTCCGCAGCCTATTTCAAAATGGAGCGGAGCCGCTTCGGCAAATATATTTTCGGGAGCTGAAAGCGATTCTCTCTCGGATATAAGCAGAGCTGAGCAGGCTTCGATGCGCTGCGCTCCGTTCTTCTTTTTTCTTACTCTCATTTAATTAATTTTCCTTTATTTCTTTGATTTTATTGACATAGCTTTCCGCTTGTGATAATATAAATATATAAATTTATTTCAAATTGGAGGACACTCATTATGATGTCAAACTCTCAGATAAGAGCTCGCGCGAGAGAAGCTCTCGGCAACAGTATATTTGAGGAAAGGTGGCTGTTCGCGCTTCTGGTCGGTCTTATTATAACTGCCATAAACTCGGTAGCAAGCTACATTCCCTTCGCTTCTTTGATAATCGTAGGACCTCTCGGCGTCAGTGCCGCGGGAATCTTCCTTTCGATAATGAGAACGGGCGAAAAGGCAAGAATAGAGGGTATGTTCGACGGATTCAAGGACTTCGCACCAAATCTTTTGCTCGGTCTTATGATATCTCTCTTCACATTCCTCTGGTCGCTGCTTTTCATAATCCCCGGAATAATCAAGGGGCTGTCATATTCTATGGCGTACTACATAAAAATCGACCATCCCGAATACGACTGGAAGGCTTGCATCGAAGAAAGCAAGAAAATGACCTACGGATACAAGTGGCAGATATTCTGCCTTCAGCTCAGCTTTATCGGCTGGATACTTCTCGGTATGCTCTGCTGCGGAATCGGCGTACTTTGGGTAACACCCTATTCGAGTGCCGCTTTGGCTGAGTTCTATAACCAGCTCAAGGCAAAGGACGCCCCCGCAGATGATAGCGCAGAAGCCTTCACTGAGGAGACTGCTCTCTGATTCTCTTAGCGGAAAACCGAAAATCAAATTACCGACTCGCCCGTGTTACCGAGCGAGTCGATTTTTTGTCTTTATAATTTTTGCAAACCAAAATCAGACATTGAATCTGAAAAGAACGACATCTCCGTCCTTCATAACATATTCCTTGCCCTCGCTTCGGTAAAGCCCCGCATCCTTAGCCGCGGCAATACTTCCGCAAGCGAGAAGGTCGTCAAAGGCTACTACCTCGGCACGGATAAATCCGCGCTCAAAATCGCTGTGTATCTTACCCGCCGCCTGGGGTGCCTTGGTTCCCTTGGTGATAGTCCAAGCTCTTACCTCCTGAGGGCCTCCCGTCAGATAGCTGATAAGTCCGAGAAGTGTGTAGCTCGCCTTGATAAGACGGTCAAGTCCGCTCTCGGCAATACCGAGATCCTCGAGGAAAAGCGCCTTTTCGTCGCCCTCAAGCTCGGCAATTTCCGCCTCAAGCTGAGCGCATATAGCAATTATCTGAGAATGCTCCCTCTCGGCTTGCTCCTTGAGCGCGACATAGTTCTTGTTTGAAAGAGGCTCCTCGGATACCTCGTCCTCGCTCACATTCGCAACATAGATAACAGGCTTCATTGTCAGCAGAGGCGTGTCGTGCAGATACTCAAGCTCACTCTCGTCAAGCTCGACCTCACGGGCGCATTTGCCGTCCGAAAGAGCGGCGTGAAGCCTCTCAAAAACCTCAAGCTCGGCGGCGAGAGTCTTGTCTCCCTTCATCGCCTTCTTGGTGCGGTCGATGCGGCGCTCTACCATCTCGATGTCCGAGAAGATAAGCTCAAGATTTATCGTTTCAAGGTCGCGCAGAGAATTTATCGAGCCATCGACATGGATTATATTATCGTCGTCAAAGCAACGGATAACATGAACGATGGCGTCAACCTCGCGAATGTTCGAGAGGAATTTGTTTCCGAGCCCCTCTCCCTTTGACGCGCCCTTGACAAGTCCCGCGATATCAACGAATTCAATGATAGCGGGAGTGTATTTTTCAGGGTTATACATCTGAGCCAGTACATCAAGGCGGCTGTCGGGCACGGTGACCACGCCGACATTCGGCTCGATAGTGCAGAAGGGATAGTTAGCGGACTCCGCGCCCGCGTTTGTGAGAGCGTTAAAAAGCGTACTCTTGCCGACATTCGGCAAACCGACGATACCAAGTTTCATATATAGCTTCCTTTCGTTATGAAATCACTTATTTCTTTACATACACAACAATTATACTACCAAAGCGAAAATTTTTCAATAACCCCGACGAAAAAACTCAAAATATCTCAAAATATTACAATTTGATTAAAATTCCGAGAAATATATGTTGTAAAGTTGGAAATATTTTAAAAATTATTGCAAAATCGAAAAAAATATGCTATACTTTATATGGCAATCTTTGCCTGTCGGCTAAAGTTTTGTCTTTCAATTTGACTTTTCACAGTTTGATATATATTATTTCTTCATTTTGAAAGGAGAATAAAAATGCTGGATACCAAAATTCTTGTTATTGACGACGACGCTAATATCTGTGACCTTCTGAAAATATATTTTGAAAACGAGGGTTACGAGATAAAAACAGCTAACGACGGCGTTGAAGGTCTTAGTTACTTCAAAATGTACGAGCCTGACCTCGTTCTGCTCGACATTATGCTCCCTAAAAAGGACGGCTGGCAGGTCTGCCGCGAGATCCGTGAGATGTCGGCAAAGCCGATAATTATGATCACCGCCAAGGGCGAGGTGTTCGATAAGGTCCTCGGTCTTGAGCTTGGAGCCGACGACTTCGTCGTAAAGCCCTTCGATATGAAGGAGCTGAGCGCGCGAGTAAAGACGGTGCTTCGCCGCTATCAGGCGCACACCACTCAGAACGACAACGAGGTAATCAAGTTTGAAAACATCGAGATAAGTCTCCAGAAATACGAGCTGAAGCTCAACGGCAAGCCCGTTGATGTTCCCCCCAAGGAGCTTGAGCTGCTTTACTTCCTCGCGTCAAACTACAACAGGGTCTTCACCCGCGACCAGCTTCTCGACAAGGTGTGGGGATTTGACTATCTTGGCGACTCCAGAACGGTCGATGTCCATGTAAAGCGCTTGCGCGAGAAGATAGAGGGCGTATCCGATAAGTGGACGCTCAAAACAGTTTGGGGAGTAGGATACAAATTCGAAATACTCGGCTGATAATAATATATAAACGCCGATGCCCGGGGCGGAATGCCAACGAATTGCGCGGGGAATGCCCTGCATCTCTCGTCGTGCGTTGACCGACCTGCATCGGCGTTTGTTTATACCGGGAGCAACAGGAAAGCGGAGTGCCGCGGCACTTCGGGGTTTGAGCTATGTTTAAAAGTATTTTCGCAAAATATGTTTCGGCGTTTATGCTGATAATCCTTATCAGCTTCACTATCATAATCGCCATAACCACCTCTATTATTGGAAACTATTCCAAGGATATAAAGGTGAGCATAATGGAGACCGCCGCAAACTCGCTCGGCACATACCTGCAAAACGAGATAGACGCGTCCGAGGGACTTTCGCTGAGCGAAATAACCACCGCCAACGAAGAAACCCTCGAGGAGATATTCACCGTCATATCCTCAAACGGCGACGACATCACCGTGCTTCTCACCGATAGTGACGGAAAGATACTTCTTGTGACGGGAAGTGATGTCGGCGAGGTCGAGATAGGCTCGTTTGTCGACAGCTCGTTTGTAAAAAGCGTGAGCAACGGAACGAATGTCTTTCAGATGAACGGCGCGAAAAGCGTTTTCTCATCACCGCATATGGTTTACGCGGTGACCGTCACGGACGCCGAGGGCGAGGTCTGCGGAGAGGTTTTCGTCTGTTCCTCGTCTGTAATTATGACCGACCTTATCGAGAAGATAACGAAAACCATTGGTCTTGCCGTGCTTTGGGTACTTATGGCGGCACTCATAGCCGTATATTTCATAACAGAGCGTATCGTCGCGCCCCTTAAAAAGATAAGTATTGCCGCGCGTCAGTTCGCGTCGGGAAAATTCGACACGAGGGTTCCCGTTAGCGGAAGCGACGAGGTCGCTGAGCTTGCCGTAGCCTTCAACAATATGGCGGAATCGCTCGACAATTACGATACTATGAGAAACACCTTTATCTCAAATGTATCGCACGACCTGCGTACGCCTATGACCTCGATATCGGGCTTTGTCGATGGAATACTTGACGGGGTCATACCGCCCGAGCAGTATGACTATTACCTCAGAATCATCTCGAGCGAGGTCAAGAGACTTTCCCGCCTCGTGGCTTCCCTGCTCGACTTGTCGAGAATTCAGGCGGGTGAGAGAAAATTCACTATGGCGCCCTTCGATATCTGTGAGATGGGCAGACAGATAATCATTTCCTTTGAGCAGAAGATAGAGGAAAAGCACCTCGAGGTCGAATTTATCTGCGACGAGGATAATATGTCGGTCGTGGCAGACAGAGACGCCATTTATCAGACAATGTATAATCTCTGCGACAACGCAGTGAAATTCTCGACAGACGGCGGTCTGCTCAGAATAGAGATAAAGAAAATCAAGAGCAAGAAGATACTCGTATCGGTATACAACGAAGGTCAGGGAATCCCGCCCGCCGACCTACCGTATGTCTTTGAAAGATTCTATAAGAGCGACAAGAGCCGCGGACTGAATAAGTCGGGCGTCGGACTCGGACTCTATATCTCAAAGACGGTAATCGACGCGCACGGCGAAAAAATATGGGTTGAGAGTGAATTTGAGCGCAATTGCAGGTTCTCTTTCACGCTTCCCGCAGAATAAATAGCCGAAAATCTACCGATAATCTTCATAAGGAAGCATACATCATCAAAAATTCCTCGGAAGGAACTACTATAATGGAAGAACTCGAAAAAAACCTTAACGAAAACGAAATAAGCTCGCAGGACGACCTTGCCGACGCAAACGAGCAGGAGCAGGCTAAGGCGGATATGACTGTCTCCGAAGGAACGGCTCAGGCTCAGAGCGAAGCAAACGCCGAAGCTGTGAGCGAGTCTGCCGAACAGACGAACGCCGAAACAGAGGTATCCGCAGAATCTGCCACTGCTGCCGAATCTGCGCCCGCACCAGTCGTCGCCGAGCCGATAAGACAGTTGCGAGAAAATACGGAGCGCAAGCCCCCCGTATACCGCTGGAACTATGAGGCTCAGAAGAATTTTATGAATAGCGATACAAAGAAAAAGCGCAAGAGCGGCGCTATGATATACGCCATAGTAGTAACGGGTGTATTCGTAGTTGCCTTTGCTCTCCTTGCTTTTCTGCTGATACTGAACGGACTCGGTATCGGTAATTTCGCCGACTCTCCCTTGGGAAATGACTCCTCCGAGAGGGTGGTATATGTCAGAGAGCACGACCCTGCAAGCGGAGTGCTTACCACGCAGGAGATCTACAACAAGTGTCTGCCCGCGGTGGTAACTGTCTCTGTAAGCAGTGAGACGGCGTCGGGCGTAGGCTCGGGCTTTATAATCTCCGAGGACGGATATATCGTAACCGCCAACCATGTTGTCGAGGGTATGAAATCTGTTACCGTAATTATGAGCAACGGCGACAAATTTCCCGCCGATGTCATAGACGGAAACGAATTCACAGACCTCGCGCTTCTAAAGGTAGCGACCAGGGGACTTCCCACCATAGCTATCGGAAAATCCTCAAACCTGCTCGTGGGCGACCGCGTAGTGGCTATCGGAACCCCCGCGTCTATTGACTTTGAAGGCTCTCTCTCCGAAGGTATTGTTTCCTATAACGACAGAGTTTTCAAGATATACGACGATAACGGAAGCGTTGAAAAGAAAATGACGCTAATTCAGACGAGCGCGCTCGTAAACCCTGGGAACTCGGGCTGTCCGCTCATAAATGAGTACGGCGAGGTAGTCGGAATAATCACGATGAAGCTCAACAGCAGCTACTACGAGGGTATGTGCTTCGCTATCCCCACAGACTCCGCTATGCCTATAATAAACGCAATGAAGAACGGCGAGAACTACGACGCGCTTCTCTCGGCGGTAAGCAAATATCCCGCTAAGCTGGGTATTACCGTCAATAACGCCGACCCGGGCGTAAAGATAGTCGAGTTTGCTTCAAGCTCCTACGACATAAGCCGCAAAATGCAGGTCGGCGATGTTATCGTGAGCGTTGACTCCGCAACAGTAACCTCTATCTCAGACCTCAGTCAGATACTCGACAGGTACGATCCCGGAGATACGGTAAGCATAGTCTTTTTACGAAATTCGCAAAGAATGCGGGTTGATGTGGTTCTCGGATAGTGTTTAAAAAAAGGCGTAATTTACAGAATATACAAAATTTTACGGATATTTTTTCAAAATTCTATTGCAAATTTTATATAAATGCGGTATAATGTCGGTTATACCGCATTATATATTATTAAATTAACATATTTGTTTTAAATTACTTTACACAGGAGATTGATAATGGTTGAGTTGACTTTTCTCGACACGATATTGCGAATATCGACAGCCGCGCTCTGCGGCGGCCTTATCGGAATAGAGCGAGGCAGAAAGCACCGTCCCGCGGGATTTCGTACATATATGATAGTTTGTATGGGCGCCGCGCTGACTATGGTTCTCAGCACTTATCTCTGCGCTATGCTCTCAAGCGTCTGGACCGTCGGTCTTAACGATTTCACAAAAACCGATGTCTCCCGATTCGGAGCGCAGGTAATAAACGGAATAGGCTTTCTCGGCGCGGGTACTATTATAGTTACGGGCCGTCAGCAGATAAAGGGAATGACCACGGCGGCAGGGCTTTGGGCGTCCGCTTGTATGGGTCTCGCCATCGGCGCGGGATTTTACGCTGCGGCTCTTATCGGCTGTGCCCTTATAATCATTACCATAATCGTTTTCTCAAAGCTTGAGCATTTTATCCTCGTTCGTTCGAGAAATATGAATATCTACATAGAATTTGAAAATACCGACGATATCGCCGAAATAGTTTCAAGGCTCAAGCAGATGGGCGTTCGTATATTCGATGTTGAAATAACGAAGGCAAAATATTCAGAAACGAAATATCCTAACGCGATCATTACTATGCAGATACCGAAAAAAACACCTCACACAGATGTTTTCTCGGTAGTTTCGGAAATAGAAACCATACGCTCGATAGAAGAACTTTAAGGAATGGGTGACTATTTATGTTGGAATGTTTGAATTTTTTAAGAGGAGATAATCTCGACCTGCTTACAGTTACGGTAAGACTCGTTCTCGCCGTCGTTTGCGGCGGAATTATCGGTATAGAAAGAGAAAGAAAAAGACGCCCCGCAGGATTTCGTACGCATATCCTGATTTGTCTTGGCGCCGCCCTGACTACCCTGACCAGCCAGTACATCGTGCTTGAGCTGAAGCTCTTTACAGACCTCGCAAGACTTGGCGCGCAGGTCATCGCGGGTATCGGTTTTATCGGCGCGGGTACTATTATCGTTACCAAGCGCAGGCAGGTAAAGGGACTTACCACCGCCGCGGGGCTTTGGACTACCGCTATCGTCGGTCTTTGCTGCGGCGCGGGATTCTATGAGGGCTCTATTTACGCAACTCTCATTATTCTGCTCGCTGAGCTTGTGTTCGCAAGACTTGAGTATTTTATCGTTTCTAACGCGAAAAGCTTTAATCTGTTCGTCGAATATTCGGAAAGCTCTAAGCTCGCTAATATAGTCGATACTATTAAAAAATCAGGCGCGTACATACTCGATATGGAAGTAACTAAATCTACCGCGGAAAATAAAAATCTCTGCGCTACATTCTCTATGAAGCTCCCTCGTAAACTCTCCCACGACGGTATTATGACCCTCGTGGCTAAAATCGAAGGCGTCGTTTCAGTTGAGGAATTATAATTAAATAAAATTAATAGAATTTTTGAGGGGAACTTTTTAGGAAAGTCTTAATGGCTAACGCCATTAGCTAAGTTTGATTTGTCGGCTGAACACCGACATTTTGGGCGAATACGCCCAAAAACATCAAACATTGGTTCTCCTCAAACTCCCTTCAAACCTTTTTAAACAAAAGGGTTTGGGTTTCCGATTTATTGTGTAATTTAAATTTTGAGGGTTCTTATCAATTTAATTAACCTTGTAGGGGAGGCGTTTCGTCTCCCGCTTTTTGAGAAATTGCTTTTTTCGGGAGGCGAAACGCCTCCCCTACGAGCAATGTTGAAGATTTCACTTTCGCGTTTGCGTGGTGAAAATATCAAAACAAATCACACCAAACCTAGTAGTCCAAAAAAATCAAACAAGACGAAAATGGGGCATCACAAATTGTGATGCCCCTGAAATCATATTATTTCGATATATACTTAACAAATCATAAGAACAACCCTTATCCCCGTTTCCGAGTCTATTTTTTACTATCTATCTTCACATATCTGAGCCTTAACGAATTGAGTACGACGCAGACCGAGGAGAAGCTCATAGCGGCGGATGCGATCATAAGGGATATTGATATTCCCGCGAACACGAGCGCGCCTGCGGCTATCGGAATACAGATAGAATTGTAAAGCAAAGCCCAGAAAAGATTTTGCTTGATGCATCTCAGGGTAGCCTTTGAGAGTCTTATTGCCTTTACCGCGTCCTTTATTGAATTTTTTGAAAGTACGACATCTGCGCAATCTATCGCCACCTCGGTGCCCGCACCTATTGCGATACCGATATCGGCTCTTGCGAGCGCGGGGGCGTCATTTATACCGTCACCCGCCATCGCGCACCTTCCCTTTTCGGAATATTCTCTGATAATTCTCTCCTTATCCTCGGGGAGCAGCTTGGAATAATACTCGTCTATGCCGCAGCTCTTGGCTATCGCGGCGGCGGTAAGCTCGTTGTCACCCGTAAGCATAACCGCATTTATTCCCTCTTTATGAAGCTCGGATATCGCCTCTATCGTATCTTCTCTCAGGGCGTCAGCTATACCGATAACCCCCAGCGCCCTTCCGTCACGACCAACACAGACCGCCGTTTTTCCCTCGTTTTCAAGCCTTTCCATCGACGAGAGTATAAATTCCCATTCTCCGTCCGAAAATCCCTTTGAGCGCAAAAATTCGGGCTTTCCGACGGCGCAAGCTCCGATTTCGGTATCAACAGATATGCCCATACCCGTCACCGACTCGTAATTTTCGCCCTCTGTGAGCGGAATATTTTCCAACTTGGCTCTCTCGCAGACAGCGGATGCAAGCGGATGTATCGACATCGCCTCAGCGGCATACGCCGCGCGAAGCAGGTCGCTCTCATTTCCGTCCGCAGAGATAATATCTGTAACTCTCGGCTTTCCCTCTGTGAGAGTTCCCGTCTTATCTGTCATAAAATACTTGACCGTACTAAGATTTTCAAGCGCTTCTGCGCTCTTTATCAGTATTCCGTTCTCCGCGCCCTTAGCCGTTCCGACCATTACCGCCGTCGGTGTGGCAAGCCCGAGCGCGCAGGGGCAGGAAATTACGAGAACGCTTATAGAATAACGCAAAATGTCTGTGATATCCGCGCCGAGAATCGCCCATACTATCGCGGTAATTACCGATACAAGAATGACCGCAGGAACGAAAATCGCGCTCACCTTATCGGCTACTCTCGATATTTTCGCCTTTGAAGCGGCAGCGTCCTCAAGAAGCCCTATAATTCTCGAAAGAGATGTTTCGGCTCCTACCTTCTCGGTTCTGACAAGAATATACCCAGCGGTAAGCGTACATACCGCGCTGACCTTGTCTCCGACGCTCTTTTCAACGGGAATACTCTCTCCGCTGAGCACGGACTCGTCTGCCGAGCCGTGGCCCTCTATTATCTCTCCGTCAACCGGAATAGTTTCTCCCTCTCTGACGACGACAGTATCTCCTACGGTGATTTCTGAAAGAGATACCGTAATATTCTCACCGTTTCTCTGAACAGTTGCCGTGTCGGGAAGCATTTCGGCAAGCTTTCCTACTGCCGCCGAAGCCTTCGCTCTCGCTCTGCCCTCAAGCGTTTTTCCGAGAGATACGAGTGTGAGTATCATCGCCGCAGACTCAAAATAGAGGTCGTGAGCATATTTATGCACAAGCTCGGTATCATCTGTAAAAGCTCCCACAAAAATCATTACAGTAGCAAAAATTCCGTATACAAAGGAAGCCGACGAGCCTATGGCGATAAGCGAATCCATATTCGGAGAAAATCTGAAAAGGGCGGAAAATCCGTTCCTGAAAAATTTAAAATTTATTATGATTACGGGAAGCGTCAGTACCATCTGAAGCGAGGCAAACACCGCCGCGTTGTCAGAAATAAACGACGGAAGCGGGAGAGATATCATATGTCCCATAGAAACATACATAAGAGCCGCGGTAATTACAATCGAATATATAAGTCTTTTCAAGCCCTTTTTATACTCCGCCTCGCTGCTGTTTTTTCTCGACTCCGAGCTTGTCCTATCGAGTCCGTAGCCCGCAGCCTTGAGGGTCTTTTTTAGAGTTGAAAAGAGCTTTTCCTCGTTTTCGGCATCGTCTACCGTAACGGTAATCGAATTTGTGAGCAAACTCACCGTGACATTCTCCTCGCCGCAAACCTTTTTTGCGGCTCTTTCAACATGCGCCACGCAGGCGGCGCAGCTCATTCCCTTTACTCCATATTTGAGTTTTTTCATTTTTTACGCACCTTTCGTATATAAAGTTAGCGAAAGCTAACCTAAAATCACACCTATTTTAAAAGCTTTTTAATTTTACCACATAAATGTCGTATGCGTCAAGATAAAAAAGTGATTTATGCGCAATTATTTTGAAAAAATTTATTGCATTATTTAATATTATATGATATAATATTATTATATATAAATAGCGGAAGTTTAAAACTTTCAGAAATCGAACGGAGGTCGTTTTATAATGTCATATCTGAACGACATAACCGCGATATGGGAGATGGTGAAGCAGTCATTTAGTGACGACGACAATCTTTCACAGTCGGTTATAGATTTATGGTTTGGCGAGCTGAGAATAGTTTCTTTTGAAAACAACGAAATAGTCTTCTCCACAGATTCCGAATTCAAGCACAAGATAATAAACGAAAACTATGTTTCAAAGATCAAGGAAAAATTTTCGGCAATACTCGGTTTTGAAATAGATGTCAAGGTTATATTCGACGGTATCCCCGCGGACAAGGAAAAGATAAAAGAGCAGTTTATGGGAAATGTTCAGAGGGAGATAGCTCACGAGCAAGCCGAGGAAAAGAAAAAGATAATAGACTCTCAAAACTACAATTTTGAGTATACATTCGATAGCTTTATCGTCGGAAACTCAAATAAATTTGCACACGCCGCCTGCGTTGCCGTGGCGGAAAGACCTGCTATGGACTATAACCCGCTTTTCATTTACGGTCCGAGCGGTCTGGGTAAGACCCACCTTATGAGCGCCGTTGTAAACGAAATAAAGAAAAAGAAAAAAGACCTCAGAGTAGTCTATATAAAGGGAGACGAGTTCACAAACCAGCTTATCGACAGTCTGGCAAAGCAGGAAATGAACAAGTTCCGTGAGAGATACAGAAACTGCGATATCCTGCTTATCGACGATATTCAGTTTATTGCGGGAAAGAACTCGACTCAGGAGGAATTTTTCCACACATTCAACTCGCTTTATGAGGAGCATAAGCAGATAATCCTCTCGTCCGACCGTCCGCCAAAGGATATTCAGACGCTTGAGGAAAGACTCAAAACGAGATTTGAGTGGGGACTTATCGCCGATATACAGCCGCCCGATCTTGAGCTGAGAGTCGCGATAATCAAAAAGAAGGCTGAGCAGATCCAGGTCGAGCTTTCAGATGAGGTGCTGAATTTCCTTGCGGAGAATCTTCGCTCAAACATCAGGCAGATAGAGGGAGCGGTCAAAAAGCTGAGCGCGCTGAGCTTCCTGACGGGAAAGACGATAACGATGGAAACGGCAAAGAACTGTCTTTCCGAGCTTCTCGGAGGAGCAGAGCCTGTTAATGTGACGGTAGATAAGATATTTACGGCGGTATTCAAAAAATACGGCGTAAATAAAGAAGATATTATCGGTCAGAAGCGAAACAAAGAAATTGCCGCGGCAAGACATATTTCTATATATCTCATAAGAACCATCACCGAGATGTCCTTCCCGAACATAGGAAAGATATTCAACAGAGACCACGCGACGATAATAGCAAGCTACGATAAAATCGAGAAAAAGGTGTTTACCGACCCCGTGTTCAATATCGAGATAACAGAGCTTACAAGAGAGATAACGGGACAATAAAAGACAATTCAACAGCTTTTCATATAACTTACACAGATGTTGAAAACCCTGTTTGAAATTATCAATATAGAAAAGAGATACCGAATATTTTCGTGAACTTGCGGAGTGTTGATAATTTCAAAAGTACTTGTTGAAAATTCTTTTTTGGAGATTTTTTCCGAGTTTTTGACAAAAAAGACAGTCAGGTATCCTGTTGAGAAAAATGTTGAAAACTTTTCTGCTGTAAAATGCTTCAGAAAAAACGAATTTCTTTTGAAGCGAGAGAGCTTTTCAACATTTTGCAAAGCTTTTTATACCGACTTTTGCTATGTGTTATTTCAAAAAAATCAACCGAATTTTTGAGCATTAGCAAGGCTTGTGAGACTTTTGAACAGTTTCCACAGCCCCTACTATTGCTTCTACTGTATTAATTATTATTTATTTATTTTTTATTTGCCAAAGGCAAAAATTTAAAAAATTAAAAAAGAGTAAAAAGGAGCAATCAAATGAAAATCATATTCAACAAATCCACAGTAATGTCCGCAGTAGCGCCCCTGATGTGCGCGGTTTCTGGAAAGTCTGTTCTTTCCACGATAGAGGGAATACTCATAGAGGCAAAAACTCCCGATATCTGTGTTCTCACCACATATGACCTTGAAAAGGGTGTGAGAACCACGATTGAGGCAAAGGTCATAGAGGAAGGAAGATTTATTCTCAACGCTCAGAAATTCAACCAGACGATAAAGGTTATGAGCGGCGACGAGATAACTCTCACGGTCGATGATAAGATGTCGGCTTGCATCAGCTGCGGAAAGTCCTCTCATAAAATGAGCGCGCTTGCGGGTGACGACTTCCCCGCTCTCCCCGAGCTTACAAGTGACAGAAGCTTCGTTACAAATCAGGCGGTTCTCAAAAAAATGATATCTCAGGTATCCTTCGCTATGGCGGTTAACGACCAGAGAATGGTTCTGAACGGCTGTTTCCTTAAAATATCCGACGATTCTATTATGGCGGTTGCCTGCGACGGCTTCAAGAGCGCAAAGTGCAAAAAGGTAACAGAGCTTGCAAATAAGAATACAAACGGAAACGAGCATCTCGATTATTCGTTTATAGTTCCGGTAAAGACTGTCAACGAGCTTAATAAGCTGATATCCGACGACGAGGAAGCGCTCACACAGATATTTGTTACGAGAAAGCATATCGTATTCCTTATCGGAGAGTTGACATTCTTCTCGCGTCTTATCGACGGAAATTATATCGACTACGAGAGAATAATGATAAGAAATCACAAGATAACGATTACTGTTGACAAGCAGGCGCTTATATCGGCTCTCGAAAGAGCGGCACTCGTTACCGAGGAGAGAATAGAGAGAAGCGTAAGATCGCATGTAAGACTCGAGGTTGTTGAGGGACTTCTCAAGATATCCGCAACATCTGCGTCTGGAAGCACATACGATGAGATCGCGGTCGAGCACGACGGTCCCGACCTCGTTATCGCCTTCAACAACAGATTTCTTATAGACAGCATCAGAGCCTGCGATGCCGACACGATAAAGATATCTATGTCCTCTGCTCTGACATCTATAAACATAGAGCCGGCAGAGGCTGAGGACGGCAAGGAAGAAATCTTTATGATACTTCCCGTAAGAATGAAGGACTGATCACACGCTATCTTAGTGTAAAAAATGTACTGTAAAAATATAAAGGTTCGTAATTTCCGCAATATAACAGAGGCAGATGTCGGCTTTGAGCGGGGCGTGAATATACTCGTGGGCGAGAACGCTCAGGGAAAAACAAATCTTCTTGAAGCAATATTTTACGCCTCTGTCGGAAAGAGCTTCAGAGCCGCGCACTCAGCCGAGATAATAAAATTCGGCGAGAGCTTTGCGGAGATTGATATTGATTTTAACGACGGTGTCCGCGACCAGAATATAAATATGAAAATATTCAGGGACAGACAGAGAAAGGTCGAAAAAAATCATGTCAGAATAGATAAAATGTCTGATATCGTGGGAAGCTTCAGGGCGGTTTTATTCTGCCCCGAGCATCTCTCGCTGATAAAGGACGGGCCCGCGATGCGCAGAAATTATCTCGATATCGCGATAAGCCGTATATATCCGCTTTATATGAAGGCGCTTCAGAGATATAATTATGTGTTGAAGCAGAGAAATATACTTATCAAAAACGCAATATCAGACAGAGATTCCTTTGACGCGACGGTCGAGCTTTGGTCAGCTCAGCTCGCTAAGGAAGCGGCGCTAATATCAAAGTACAGAGCCGAGTTTGTGAAGCGGGTCGATAAATGCGTGCGCGAGTGCTTCTCGGATATGACGGGTGAGAAAGAGCGGACAGAAATATCTTATGTCGGCTCGGCTCACGGCGAGCAGGACGAGTATCTTGATATCTCAAAGACCGAGGACAAGTATTTTATGCTGCTCACATCGGCTTACGACCGCGAGATATCGGCGGGAGCGACGCTCTGGGGAATACACAAGGACGATATAGATATCAGGCTCAACGGCAAGCAGGCAAGGCTTTACGCCTCTCAGGGGCAGCAGCGCTCGCTTGCTCTGGCGCTGAAGATCGCCGAGGGGGATATCTGCTGCGAGGAGTTCGGGGATTATCCTTCCCTGCTCCTTGATGATGTTCTCTCCGAGCTTGACGCGTCAAGGCGGGAATATCTGATAAACAAGATAGAGTCCAAGCAGGTCATTATGACGAGCTGCGAGGAGATTATCGACGACGGAGCTAAAAAAATAAAGGTCGAGAACGGAGTTTATTTTTAAAATGTTTCTTCATGTCGGAAATAACAAAAACATAAGAGAGCGGGATATCATCGGGATATTCGATATGGATAACGCCACGGTCTCTACGGTGACGAGAAAATTTCTCAGCGAGGCGCAGAAAAAAAATACCGTCGAGAGCGCGAATAACGAGATACCCAAGTCTTTCGTAATATACCGCGAGGGAGATAAGATAAATATATGCTTCTCACAGCTATCAAGCGCGGCGCTTTACGGCAGACTCTCGTAAAAAGAAAAAATAAAAAGACAAATATAAAACAACACAACGATTAAAAAGGAAAGGTCACGAAAATGGAAAAATTCGAGCATGAATCTTACGACGAAAGTCAAATACAGGTACTTGAAGGGCTTGAAGCTGTAAGAAAGCGTCCGGGAATGTATATAGGAACTACCTCGATAAGAGGTCTGCACCATCTTGTATATGAGATCGTGGACAACTCGATAGACGAAGCTCTTGCGGGCTACTGTTCAAAGATTAAGGTAACTATCAACCCCGATAACAGCGTTACCGTTGAGGATAACGGACGAGGAATACCCACGGGAATACACCCGAAGCAGGGTATACCCACGCCTGAGGTGGTTTATACCATTCTCCACGCGGGCGGTAAATTCGGCGGAGGAGGATATAAGATAGCGGGCGGACTTCACGGAGTCGGAGCGTCGGTCGTAAACGCGCTCTCCGAGTGGGTCGAGCTTGACGATATCTATGAGGGCGAGAGATTTACAGAGAGATTTGAAAGAGGACATGTGGCAAGAAAATTTGCCCCTGCCGAGCCCGACCCCGAAAGAGAGAGCGGAGTTAAGGTGACCTTCAAGCCCGACCCCACGATATTTGAGGAGACGGTGTTTGAATATGAAATTCTCGCAAACCGTATGAGAGAGCAGGCGTTCCTCAACGCGGGTATAAAAATAGTGCTTACCGATATGCGTCCCGAGGAGCCTATTGAAAACGAGTTTTATTTTGAGGGCGGTATCAAGAGCTTTGTAAGCTACCTCAACGAGAATAAGCACTGTGAGCTTATTCACAGCGAGGTAATATATATGAGAGCCGAAAAGGATACCAGCGTAGCCGAGATAGCTATTCAGTATAACGACTCCTATAATGAATCTATCCTGACATTCGCTAACAATATGAATACGATAGAGGGAGGTACCCACGAGACAGGCTTTAAGTCGGGACTCACAAAGGTACTTAACGATTACGCGAGAAAGGCGGGTATTCTCAAGGACAGCGACAAGAATCTCTCGGGAGAGGATGTCAGAGAGGGTATATGCGCTATCGTCAGCGTCAAGCTCGAGGACGCTCAGTTTGAGAGCCAGACCAAGGCGAAGCTCGGTAACTCCGAGATAAGAACCCTCGTTGAGAATACTATGACCTCGAAGCTTGCCGAGTATTTCGAGGAAAATCCCGCAACGGCAAGAGCTATACTCGATAAGGCGCTCGCGGCGTCCAGAGCAAGAGAGGCGGCGAGAAAGGCAAGAGAGCTTACAAGGCGTAAGGGTATACTCGGAAGCTCCTCTCTCCCCGATAAGCTCGCTGACTGTAACGAGAGAAACGCAGAGCTTACAGAGGTATATCTGGTCGAGGGAGACTCCGCGGGAGGCTCGGCGAAGATGGGAAGAAATTCCCGCTTCCAGGCTATCCTTCCCCTGCGCGGTAAGGTGCTTAATGTTGAAAAGAACAGACTTGACAAGGTATATTCCAACCCCTCGCTTATCCCGATAATCCAGGCGCTCGGTTGCGGTATCGGAGAGGACTTCGATATAACCAAGCTCCGTTACGGAAAGATAATAATTATGGCGGATGCCGATGTCGACGGCTCGCATATCAGAATACTTCTTCTGACATTCTTCTTCCGCCATATGAGACAGCTTATAGACGACGGACATGTTTACCTCGCTCAGCCCCCGCTCTACCGTGTATATAAGAGAAGCGGAAAGGGCCCCGAGCTTTACGCATTCTCAGACGCGGAGCGTGACGAGAAGATAAAGAAGCTTGGAGGAAACGCGGAGGCAGACAGATATAAGGGTCTTGGAGAGATGGACGCAGACCAGCTCTGGGAGACCACGATGGACCCCGAGAAGCGTACGCTTCTGAAGGTAACGGTTGAGGACGCTATGGCGTGTGACGCTATGTTCTCACTCCTTATGGGTGACAGCGTTGAGCCGAGACGCGAATTTATCGAGCAGAACGCAAAATTCGCCGAAAATCTCGATATATAATTTCTCATTACTTGGAAAACTCTGTTGGATACTCCAAAAAAGTCAGTATTTACAAGCTTCTGAGTTTTCCACATCTTGTTGAAAACTATGTCAAAAACTTATTATCGGTTCAAAATTTCAGAAAGGCGTGGAGATTAAATTGGAAAACGAAAATATAGAATACAAAGAACAAAAAATAGTTGATGTTGAGATGGAAAAGGAGGTCAAAAAATCCTTTATCGAATACTCAATGTCGGTTATAGCTGCCCGCGCGCTTCCCGACGCGAGAGACGGTATGAAGCCCGGTCAGAGAAGAATTATGTACGCTATGTACGAGGATAACCTCACATACGATAAGCCCTTCAGAAAGTCGGCGACGACTGTCGGTAATGTGCTTGGACGCTATCACCCCCACGGTGACTCGGCGGTTTACGGCACGATGGTTCGTATGGCGCAGGACTTCTCATACAGATATCCCCTCGTTGAGGGACACGGAAACTTCGGCTCGGTCGACGGAGACGGCGCCGCTGCTTACCGTTATACCGAGGCGAGAATGTCGAAGATTGCCGACCAGCTTATGGCTGACCTCGAAAAGGAGGTCGTTGACTTCGTCCCGAACTTCGATAACCGCCGCAAGGAGCCTAAGGTGCTTCCCTCGAGATTCCCCAACCTGCTCGTAAACGGAGCTGTGGGAATTGCCGTCGGTATGGCGACGAATATCCCCCCTCACAACCTCGGAGAGGTCATTGATGCTACCATATACAGAATAGACAACCCCGAGTGTACCGTTCCCGAGCTTATGGAGTATGTAAAGGGACCCGACTTCCCGACATACGCGACTATTTACGGAACGGCTGGAATCCTTCAGGCGTATACCACGGGCAGAGGAAGAATAACCGTGCGCGCCAAGGCGAATATCGAGGAGGACAAGCACAGAATAATCGTCACCGAGATACCTTACGGCGTAAACAAGAGTATGCTCTGCAAGGCTATCGCTGACCTCGTTAACGATAAGAGGATAGAGGGTATTACCGATATGCGCGACGAGTCGGGCAGAGACGGTATGAGAATCGTTATCGAGTACAGACGCGACGCCAACGGTCAGATAATACTTAATCAGCTCTATAAATACTCTCAGCTTCAGGATACCTGCGCCGTAAATATGCTCGCGCTCGTAAATAACGAGCCGAAGATACTCTCGCTGCCGCAGATACTCGACCACTATATCGACCACCAGAAATCGGTCATTCGCCGCCGCGTTCAGTTCGACCTTGACAAGGCAAAGGCTAAGGCGCATATATTCGAGGGATATCATATCGCTATCGACAATATCGACAGAATTATCGAGATAATGAAGACCTCGAAGTCTATCCCCGAGGCTAAGGAAAGACTTATGGCTGAGTTCTTCACTGTCTCCTTCCGTGACGGCTTTGAGGCTGAGCTTGGAAATGTAAGACAGCTCACCGACGCTCAGGCTCAGGCAATAGTTGAAATGACTCTCGGAAAGCTCACGGGTATGGAGAGAGAAAAGATAGAGGAGGAGCTGGCAAGACTTCACGCAATAATTACCGAGCTTGAGGGCATACTTGCAGACCCCGCTAAGATAGACGAGATAATCAAGAACGAGATGCTTGAGATAAAGCGCAAGTTCTCCGATGACAGAAGAACAGATATAGTTGAGTCTGTCGACGATATAGACCTTGAGGACCTTATTGAGAGACATAAGTGCGTCGTCACTATGACTCACGCGGGATATATCAAGCGTCTTCCTGCCGACACCTATTCGGCTCAGAGACGAGGCGGAAAGGGCATTATCGGTATGTCGACCAAGGAGGAGGACTTCATAGAGCAGGTGATTGCCGTAGAGAGCCATTCCTACCTGATGATGTTCACGAATAAGGGTAAGGTGCATATGCGAAAGGCATATCAGATACCCGAATCCTCGAGAACGGCGAAGGGTACGAATATAGTCAATATAATCGAGATGCTTCCCGACGAGAAGATCACCGCGCTTATCAGCGTTGACGAGTTCAACGATACCGAGTACCTGACTATGGTAACGAAGAACGGCGTTATCAAGCGTACGCTGCTCAAGGAATACGAATACCAGCGCAAGGGCGGAAAGATTGCTCTTAATCTTGACGAGGACGACGAGCTTGTATTCGTTATGCGTACCGCGGGTGACTGTGATATCGTTATCGCTACCGCTAACGGCTGCGCCGTAAGATATACAGAGGCGAATGTCAGATGTATGGGAAGAACGGCAAGAGGTGTCAGAGGTATCACTCTGCGTGACGGCGATTATGTTACGGGCGTTGCTATCGTTGAGGAAGGAAAGCAGCTTATCACGATAACCAGAAACGGTTACGGTAAGAAAACCTCGTTCGACGATTTCAGAGTTATGAAGAACCGCGGCGGACACGGAGTAGTCTGCCACAACCTGAGCGAAAAGACGGGCAAGCTTTGCGGCATCGCGGCTGTCGATGATGAGGACGATATTATGATGATCACCGATTCGGGTACTATCATAAGAACCCCCGCCGCAGATATTCCGAGATATTCGAGAAGCGCGGGCGGAGTTATCGTTATGAGACTCGCAGAGGGTCAGTCGCTTGTCAATTTCACAAAGGTTCACAAGGAGGAGGCAGAGGAGGAGTCTGATATTATCGACACCGACACCGCGCCTGCTACCGATGCGGCTGAGACCACCGAGGAATAATTTAATAACAGCTTTTGGGGAAGGACGCTCTGTGAGCCTTCCCTTCCCCTATTTAACCGTATAAGATAATGAAAAATTTACGAATGGGAAATCACAAATTTCACCTACGGCGTAGCTTTAAATATTTTTTTGCGGTTTAGAAAAGAGAAAACAAAAGCCTTCCCCTTGAGGGGAAGGTGGCGAGCGAACGCGAGGCGGATGAGGTGTAGGATGCGAAGCATCCGTGAAAAAGGAACGCCACAGAGGTGGCTACACCTCATCAGTCACCTAGCGGCGACAGCTTCCCCTCAAGGGGAAGCCTAGTGTATCAAATATTCCGAATGTTAGAGAATAAAACTTACAGATTTTCCTAAAAAGGAGTAAAATATGAAGAAATTTTTAGCTATGGCGCTTTGCGTCATAACGCTTTTGCTTGGATTTACCTCTTGCTCAAAGCCACCTGAGTACAGTGAGATAGAGGAACGCTTCAAGGAGCTGATAGAGGCGTCTTACGAAGTGAACGATATTCTTTTTGGAGAGGGACTCCCCACTTACGATAAGGTCTATGAGAGAGAATTTTCTATCTGGAAGGATTCCGAGACAGACGAGGTGTATTACTATTACGAGCTTTCCGACGACGCCCTCGGCGAAATTCTGGCGTATCGTGCGACCGACATAACCTTCTATGTCCTCTCGGACACCGAGCTTTCGGGAGCCGAATTTATCGGCCGCAAGCAGGGCAAGAACTGTTACAGAATAGATTACGATGACTCAGAGCTTTATTATTACATAGCCTCAAGCGAAAAGCGCGAGGGCGAGGAGATAGTCTACGAGGGTACCGACAAGAATACAAATAAAAAGATTTATTACTACGAGACCGAATACGACTCCGAGGGCAAGGAAAAGACCGAGGGGGTTTTCACAGACGAGACTACAAATAAAAAACACAAGTATTACACGATAGAGGACGACACGCTCGGTACTGTTTACGAGTATCTCGGAAAGAAGCCCAAGAAGGTCGAAAGCTCGGCTGAGGGGGAGAATACATACTATTATTACACGATGACCGACGAGACCTACGGTACTGTTTACGAGTACCGCCGTCAGAATATAAATTATCTGCAAAAGCTCAGCGAGAAAAAGAGCGGCGAGGAGCCGATATACGCGGCGGACGGAGTTTACTATTATCCCGTTGAGTATGAGGAAAAAACATACGATTTCTACTACGACGGCGAGGAGCCCGAGGGATACAGCTATGTCCGTCTTGACGCTTCTCTCACCTCGATAGAGCAGATAAAGGAATACGCCGAGACGGTATATTCAGACCAGTATCTCAAGGGTATCTATGAAATGCTTTTCACGGGCGCGGTGATATCGGGCGATTCGAGCGGCAGTCTCGGAGCGAGATATTTCAGCTATGAGGATAGCAACGGAGATGTATGGCTGATGCAGTCCGACAAGTACGAGTCGCTCATAAAGGGCAAGAGAATATACGATTTCTCTACGGCTAAGGTGGTAAAGCCGGGTAGCTCGGAGTTCGCCAATGTTGAGATAGAGACATATCTTGAGGACAAGCCCGAGGAGAGGGTGACCGTCAGACTCTCGCTCGTAAAGCAGGACGGAGAATGGTATCTCGATAACGCCACTTATTGAGAAAAATCTCAAAAACTGACAAAAAACTATTGACAAATGTCGCTTTGTGGTATATCATTTCTTGGTAAACCGTAAACAGAAAGGATTTTTACACGATGCAGAGTATACCCGAAATATTCGGAAGCATGGTTTTTAATGATGAAATAATGCGCGAAAGACTTCCCAAGGAGGTCTATAAATCGCTCACCAAAACTATCGCGACGGGCAGAACGATAGACGCGTCTGTCGCCGATGTCGTTGCCAACGCAATGAAGGACTGGGCGATAGAAAAGGGCGCGACTCACTATACACACTGGTTCCAGCCCTTAACGGGCGTGACCGCCGAGAAGCACGATTCCTTTATCTCCCCCGTGGGAAACTGCAAGATAGTTATGGAGTTTTCAGGTAAGGAGCTTATCAAGGGAGAATCGGACGCTTCCTCCTTCCCCTCGGGGGGACTCCGAGCGACATTCGAGGCGCGCGGATACACCGCGTGGGATCCCGCGTCCTACGCCTTCGTAAAGGACGGAACTCTTTACATACCTACCGCCTTCTGTTCCTATACGGGCGAGGCACTTGACACAAAGACCCCCCTGCTCCGTTCAATGGACGCAATAAGCACCGAGGGACTTCGTATTCTCCGCCTCTTTGGAGATACGACCACCAAGCGTCTTACCACGACCGTCGGCGCGGAACAGGAATATTTTATGATAGACAAGGAGATGTATAACAAGCGTAAGGACTTGATATACACGGGCAGAACCCTCTTTGGCGCGCCCGCGCCCAAGGGACAGGAGCTTGAGGACCATTATTTCGGTCCCCTTAAGTCGAGAATAAGCGCGTTTATGGCTGACCTTGACCATTCGCTCTGGACGCTTGGAATAAACTCCAAGACCAAGCATAACGAGGCGGCTCCCGCTCAGCACGAGCTAGCTCCGATATATTCGACCACGAATATTGCGGTCGACCAGAATCTGCTCATAATGGAGTATATGAAAAAGACCGCCGAGAAGCACGGACTTGTATGTCTGCTCCACGAGAAGCCGTATGCGGGCGTTAACGGCTCGGGCAAGCACAACAACTGGTCGCTCAACACCGACGGCGGTAAAAATCTTCTCGACGCGGGTAAGACTCCCGCCGAGAATGTAAAATTCCTGCTTATGCTCGCCGCGATACTCAAGGCGGTTGACGATTATCAGGATCTGATGAGA
Organism: Clostridia bacterium; assembly: GCA_017625755.1. Lineage (GTDB taxonomy): Bacteria > Bacillota > Clostridia > Oscillospirales > CAG-272 > HGM12713. Next base: position 53,185 of record JAGAKG010000019.1, read on the forward strand.
ATTTCTGTTGCCTTTGCGGGCAACGACCACCGTCTCGGCGCAAACGAGGCGCCCCCTGCCATAGTCTCGGTATTCCTCGGCGAGGAGCTTGACAGCATTATCGAGTCTATCGTGAACGGCGACACCTATCAGGGCAAAAAGGCGGGTATTATGGACCTCGGTATTCCGTCTGTTCCCACCTTCCGTAAGGACACGACCGACAGAAACAGAACCTCTCCCTTTGCTTTCACGGGCAACAAATTTGAGTTCCGTATGCTCGGCTCGTCGCAGAATATCGCTATGCCGAATATCGTGCTTAATACCGCGGTTGCCGAGAGCTTCCGTCAGTTTGCTGATATACTCGAGGCGGCTGAGGATTTCGACGCTGCCGTCGCGAAGCTTATCAAAGATACATTTGCCGAGCATCGCAGAATTGTATTTGACGGAAACGGATACTCCGAGGAATGGGAAAAAGAGGCGCAAAGAAGGGGTCTTCTGAATTTGAAAACCTCTGTCGATGCCTACAAGTGCTACAATCTTCCCAAGAATATCGAGCTTTTCAAGCGCCACGGCGTTATGAGCGAGATAGAGGTCAACTCCAGAAAGGACATTCTGTTTGAGAATTACGCGAAGATAATTAACATCGAAGCGCTGACTATGATAGAAATGGTGAGCAGAGATATTATCCCTGCGGTAAACGCTTATGTCGGAGAGGTGGCAAGCTCGCTTGCGGCAAAGGTTGCCGTGCTTCCCGAGGCTTGCTCGGATGTCGAGAGGGACATTATAACAAGACTATCCGAGCTTAATTCCGCCGCATATAAGAAGCTCGCTGAGCTTAAAGCGGCTGAGGCAGATGTTACCGCAGAGTCCGACTACGAGAAAAAGTCGGAAATGTACTGCGATACAGTTATACCGATAATGAACGCTCTGCGCGCCATTGTCGACCAAATGGAAACCCTTACCTCTACCGAATACTGGCCCCTCCCCTCTTACGGCGAGATGATGTTCAGTATATAAGAAGCAGGTGCGGGGATAAGTATGCGAGGGGGACTTTTGAAAAAGTCCCCCTCGCGCTCCCTTTAAAAACCTTTAAGCTGGGTTAGGCTGCCCCATTTCGTTTTGTAGGGTGGTCGATTAAATTAGTTCGCATATTTGCACCCTTACGCCATTCCCCGCGCTGTGAAGAATCTCAGACGGCGCTATTAAAGTAAATTCTTAGTTGTTACAAGGTAGTAGGTGCTATTGTTGAAGAAATAGCCGCTATGTTTATTCAAGCTCGTCGAGAGTTTTTTTGAATGTATCTATAAATGTATTGCAGAAATAGGCTACCTCATCGTGACAGAAATATGCCTCGACCTCTTTTTTGAGCGCCTTCTCCGCCTTGGCAAACTCTCGGTTTCCGCTCCTCATTTCTTCAATGCACTTTATATATGCCGATATTTTGTCTGCCGCCTTTATGAGAATTGCCTCGTAAGAGCCGTCGGGAAGCTCGATAAGCTCGCGGTAGTCACACCGAAGCTCCTCTGGGAGCATTGAGATAAGCTTGTCGTTAGCAATCTTTTCGATATTCTTATATGACGCGCGTATCTCGGGATTATAATATTTTATCGGTGTGGGCAGATCTCCTGTCAGCACCTCGCTCGTCTCGTGGTAGAGGGCGGCGGAGGCGATACGGTCGGCGTTGAGATCACCTCCGAACATTTTATTTTTGATAAGTGCCAGAGCATGGGCTATCTGCGCCACCTGCGCGCTATGCTCGGCAATGTTCTCGTCGGTGACAGATTTCATAAGGCTCCAACGGCGGATAAGCTTCATTCGCGCCATATATGCAAAAAAATTATAACTCATAATTTCTCCTTGATAATACTTGATAAATGATGAAAATATTATAACATATCCTCCGAATTATTGCAATACGAATTATTGACAAAGCTTGCGTGGAGGGGTATAATAATACTTGACAAAAACAGTCGGAGGAAAAAATGGAAAGAATACAGAGCTTTTGTGTTGACCACGATTACATAAGCGAGGGAATCTATATTTCCCGCATCGACGGCGACATCACGACATACGATATGCGTACCCGCAAGCCGAATTGCGGGGATTATATGGACAATATAACGATGCACTCACTCGAGCATATGTTTGCAACATACATCAGAAACTCGGATATCGGCGCGAATGTTATCTATTTCGGGCCTATGGGCTGCAGAACGGGCTTTTATCTGCTTGTCAGAGACGAAGCTCCCGCAAGGGTTCTCGACGAGGTCCTACTCGCGCTTGGCAGGATAGCAAAGCATCAGGGAGAGGTTTTTGGCGCGAGCCGAAAGGAATGCGGAAACTATCTCGAGCTTAGCATAGACGCCGCGAGAGCCGAGGCGGCGAGATATCTCGGCGTACTGAGAGGAAAGAAAAACGATTTTATATATCCTTCGGGGGAGGAAAAGTGATGATAGGAATAATCGGAGCTATGCAGATAGAGGTCGAGGCGCTTAAAGCCAGAATGACCGACATAAAGACAGAGAATATCAGCGGAATAGAGTTCGTCAGCGGCAAGCTTTGCGGCAAGGATGCGGTAGTCGCTCAATGCGGTATAGGCAAGGTTTTCGCGGCGCTCTGCGCGCAGACTATGATACTCAGATATAACACCGATATTCTCATAAACACGGGCGTGGCGGGCTCTCTCTCGACAAGCCTTTCTATCGGGGATATTGCCGTGTCCACCGCTTGCGTTCAGCACGATATGGATACCTCTCCGCTTGGAGACCCTGTTGGTCTGCTCTCTGGTATAAATGTTATTGAGCTTCCCGCCGACGCAGAGCTTTGCGATAAGATCTGCGAGTCCGCGGAGGGGCTTGGGATAAACACGCTTCGCGGAATCATCGCGTCAGGCGACTGCTTTGTGAGCAGCTCGGAAAAGAAGAAATATATAGTTGACAATTTTGGCGCGATTGCCTGTGAGATGGAGGGCGGCGCGATAGCGCATGTCTGTTATGTAAACGGCGTGAGATATGCGGTTATCCGCTCTATTTCTGACAGCGCCGACGGCTCGGCTCACATGGATTACGGCGAGTTTATCGGTCTTGCGGCGGAGCGCTCAACGAATGTCGTTACCGCTCTTTTGGATAGGCTTTAATAAAAGTATATTAAAAATAGATTATTTCCGCTTCTTTTTCCCAAAGGTTTGATAGGGATTGACAAAACGGGGAAAATTAACTATAATGAATATGTTATTCGGAGTGGAAAAAGCAGGATTTATGGAATTTAAAAAGGTAACGCTTGACGATATAGAAATGCTTAGCGCGTCGCTTGCGGACTATCGCGGACGGGTATGTGATATCTCTCCCGCAAACCTCGTTTTCTGGAGGGATTACTACGATATTTCGGTCTGCTTCGACTGTGACAGACTTGCCCTGAGGTTCGGGGATATGGACGGATTTGTGAGCTACTGGTGTGACGCGAGCCGCGCGATTATCGACAAAATAATCGCTCACGAGGGCGGAGAGGCTCGATTTAGCTGTCTTTCTGAGCAGGAAAAGGAATTTTTCTTTCAGAATTACAGCTGTGGTGAGCTGCTTCACGAAAGAGACTGGGACGATTATCTCTACCGTGCCGAGGATATAATGACACTCGCGGGTAAGAAATACTGCGGTCAGAGAAATCATATAAATAAATTCAACAAGCTCTATCCCGACGCGGAATTTGTTGAGATAACGGCGCAGAACGCCGCGGAGGTAAAGGAGTTCTGTTACGGATATTTTCACGAGTTCGGCAGAGAGCGGGCAGATGTCGCCGAGTACGAGGAGAGTAAACTTTACGAGCAGCTCGACTGTATAGAGAAATATTCTCAGCACACGCTGGCAGTCTTTATTGACGGCGCCGTAGCGGGATTTTCTATCGGAGAGACGGTTGGCGACACGCTTATCGTTCATACCGAGAAGGCAGACACGCGCTTTGCGGGGGTATATCCCGCGCTTGTGAAGGCGTTTGCCTGTCGGTACGCGACAGAGGGTGGATATATCAACAGGGAGGAGGACTGCGGAGAGGCAGGGCTGAGAACCTCGAAGCTATCATATCACCCGACCGAGATAATAAAGAAATACAGCCTGATTGCTCGGGCTTAAATAAAATAAATTTAATTTCAAAGGAGAGAGAAATGAAGAAAAGCTTAATATGCCTGTTTATGGCGGTTGCGATACTGCTTTGCGCTGTCGGATGCAGCAATACGAATGACCCCGCAGAAACTACCGCGGGAACTACCGTCGCGACAACAACGGCAACTACACCCAAACCGGAGGAAAAATTTATGAGCGAGACACTTTTCAAAAACGGAGAAACCAAGTTCCAGATAATATACGACGGAAACGACGAGCTTATTGCGTCCTATGTCGATTCCTTCATGGATTTTATGCTTGACGAGCTTAATGTTGATATCTATGCGTCCGACATCAACGAGGATAGCAAGAAATACGACAAGGAGCTTGTTATCGGCGGTGCGAGAGATATCGCCGAGCCCGTTATCGAGAGTATGAACAACAGAAGCGATTTTGCTATCAAGGTGCTTGAGAACTCTATCGTTCTCTGCGCTACGAACGAGCTTTCCTACAAATATTTGTTTGAATATTTCGAGGAAATGATAGAGACCAGAGGAGTGAATGACCTGACACTTACCTCTGATGACGATGTTGTATACAGCGAGTCTATGATGAAGGAGACCTCGTACATAGATTACTGGATGTATGCAAACGGCAAGAGCAAGTGTGATTCGGAGCTTATCGAGATGATATTCGAGCGCCGTGAGAACACTCACAATGGCACGACCCTGCCTTACCGTCTCTATGTTCCCTTTGACTACACTCCCGATAAGGATTATCCCGTGCTTCTCTTTATGCACGGCGCGGGTGAGAGAGGTAACGACGGCAGCAAGCATCTTTCGGGCTTCCCCGTTGTGACGAATCTTTTCAATCTTGAAGATGCTCCCGTTGAGGACGCGATAATTATAGCGCCCCAGTGTCCCGCCAACCAGAAATGGGTCGATATGGACTGGTCGTCGGGTGCTTATAGTGTTGACAGCACTCCCGAGTCCAATGAGATGAAGTGTGTGCTTGACATACTCGACAAGATTTTTGACGAATTCTCTGTTGACTCCGACAGAGTTTATGTAACAGGCGTTTCTATGGGTGGTATCGGTACCTGGGACCTTATCACGAGACACGGCGATATCTTTGCGGCAGCCGTTCCTATGTGCGGAACGGGTGACGCGTCCAAGGGAGCGGTGCTGAAGAATATGCCTATCTGGACGGTTCACAGCTCTGACGACCCGACCGTGCCTTTCTCGGGCACCAAGAATGTCGTTGACGCTATCGAGGCAGCTGGCGGAGATAAGGTTGAGTTCTCCGAGCTTAACGGATACGGTCACAATATCTGGAACTGGACTTCCGAGAACGACGAAATCTACACCTGGCTCTTTGAGCAGTCAAAGTAATATAACGCGGGGACGCGATAATGCGATAATGCGAGGGGGACTTTTGCAAAAGTCCCCCTCGCGCTCCCTTCAAAAACCTTTATGCTGGGTTAGGCTGACCCAGTTTGTTTCGTAGGAACAATTAATTAAATTTATTTGCATATTTATACCACAACGAGGGAGCTAAAATTTCAAATATACCTCGTAATACCTTGTAATAACTAAAAATTTACTTTAATATCTCCGTCCGAGATCCTTCACGGCGACGATTTTCCTCGTTGTCATTCTCGAGCGGAGCGAAGAATCTCGAGGAAAATCGTCTTGTTCGAGGATGACGCGGACGGAGAGTGCTTTGTCAAGTTTTAGTTGTTACAAAGTAGTAGGGGAGAGGTTGCTATTAACATAATATCCTCCCCTACAAGGTTTGATGTGGTTTGTTCGGATATTTGCACCCTTACGCCACTCCCCGCACTGTCGGCGGGCAAATCTCTACCTTAGCCTTCCCCAGCGGGGAAGGTGCTGAACGAATGTGAAGCGGATGAGGAGAACATTATCTCACCTTATCTCGCTCTCCTCATCCACCGCTAAAGCGGTCCCCCTTCCCCATTACACGGGGGGATATTTATTATTTCTTTTTCGGTTTTCGGAGCTTGAGATTTTCCTTGAAAAGCAGTCGAATGCTTTTCATAACTATGGCTCTGTTTTCCTCACTGAGTCCATTCCACGCTCGCAGAAGCTTTATTTTGTCGGTGCTTATATCTGTAAGCGTTGATGCGTTGGTTGCAATCAGAGTTTCATATACCGCCTCGACAAAATCCTCTCTCTGCTTACTGTCCATTTCGTTCAGCCAGTTTTTCAGGGTTCTGTCTATCTTTCGGCTTTCGTCGCTTATCGTATTGAGGTGAATGAATTTTGAGCCGAGCACCTCCCACGAAAAGGAGTCGTGCTGCATAATTCCAACCTGAACGCTCTTGACGACCTCATATGTTTCCTCGTGCTCAAGCAACATTCCCACTATCGAGGACTCGGGAACCAGCGTTCGTATCTTCCCTTTTATGCTCTGATAATCGGGCGCTGAGATGAAATTTCGGCTGAAACCGGGACCGTCATTATTATAGGTCATAATGATTTTTTCTTTCGTCTCGGGAGAGCATTTTGTCGTTGCGTAGACCGCAAGGTTTCCGCCCTTACTGTGTCCGCCAGTATAGATACCCCCTTGCGCTATCGCCGCCGCTTTTTCGAGATATTTCACAGCTTCAAGCTGCGCGGGTACGGCTTCCATAAAGCTCATATTGAAATTTTCCTTCCAGCCGACGAGCGTATCGTCTGTTCCGCGGTAGGAGACATAGATATTTTGGTTGCCGAGCAGATATGTCAGCGCCGAGAATTGAATCTGAGTTTCGGGATTTACACGATTTACATATCCGCAAAGCCGCAGAGTTCCAAATCGCTTGGTTTTTGCAGCCTTGGCGAGTAAGGTTACGAGCGTGGGGGGCAATATAGCGCCAAGATATGCCTGCTCGCCCTTGTGATTGCGCAGGTACTGTCTTGCGGCGGCGAGAAGCTGAATGGATTTTTCATCGTGCTTCTCGGGTACGATTCCGTCAAAGTCTATATAGCATATCATAGACAGAATAAGACTGTCTACCTCATTGAGTCCTACCTCGCCAAAGGTAATGTCTCCTCTCCAGTCAAGATAATCAAAAAGAGTTGCCATACTTCTTCCCTTCTGCTAAATCAGATTTGCTTATGTACGCTCTTATATTCGTCGTAGAAACGGTAATAGGGGCAGGAGCGTGTTCTGCCCGCGATAAAGCTTTCCATCTCGTCCTGGTCGAGATTTACCGTGCAGACATATGATTCGTAATCCTCGTCATAGTCGTAAAAAACGCAGCTCTCGCAGTTTGTAGCCTTCTTGTTTTCCATAATTCCACCTCACATATTTTTCAGTCTGTCAAGGCAGTTTTGCAGTATTATCTGCGCGGAGAGAGTGTCGATTACCTGCTTTCTCTTGCTTCCGCGCGTATTTGTTTCGTTAAGATATCTCGCGGCGGTCATAGTCGTCATTCGCTCGTCGAACATTGCGACGGGAAGTCCCGACGCTTCCTCGAGCCGTCTTGCGAACTTCTTGCATCTCTCGGCTCTCGAGCCCTCGCTTCCGTCCATATTCTTGGGCAGTCCGACCACAATGGCGACTACTCCCTGCTCTTTTGCGACCGAGCATACCGCCTCGACCGTCTTATCAAGTCCGCCGGGGGAGATATATCCTATGCCCGTTGCGAGAAAGCGCGAAATGTCCGACACGGCAAGTCCTGTTCTCACATCTCCGAAATCGACCGAGAGAATCTTTCCCGAGGTGTTTTTTATTCTTTCCATTTATTATTCTTCCCCGTTTTCCGTATTTTTAACAAGTCCGTGATAATCGAGCCACGACATAATATCCTCCCAGACCTCGTAGCGGTTTATTTCATTGAGCATTTCGTGATGTCCGTCGGCATAGAGCCTCAGCGTTACATCGCTCATTCCCGCCGCCTTCAGTCGCTCATAGACCGTCATAACGCCCTTTCCGTAGTTTCCCACAGGGTCCATATCACCTGATATCATAAGTATCGGCAGGTCTTTTTTGAGCGAGCGCGCCCAGCTTTTTTTCGACACGCGTCCGAGTAGGTCGAAAAGGTCGTAATACGCCCGTGCGGTAAATCTGAATGTGCAGAATTTATCCTTGGCGTAAGCAGCTTGCACTTCCTCGTCTCTCGATAGCCAGAAATATTCCGAGGAGCCCTCGGGATATTTTTTTGAGTAGGAGCCGAAAGCGATATTATATATCAGCTTACTTCTGTTCATCTCTCCGCAGAAGAGCATATTGAGCCTTGCCATAAGCTTTCCCATAGCGGTGGGAGATTCGGGGCCGCCCGTTCCGCTTATTATCGTGGCGTCAGCCTCGTCGGGGTATGTAGAGATGTAAAGTCTCGATATAAATGAGCCCATACTGTGACCGAGAAGCACGAGAGGGAGAGCGGGATATTCGCTTTTTATAAGCTTTGTCATTTCGTGCAGGTCGCGAAGGATAAGATCAGCACCCCCGCGCGCGGTGTAGCCAAGATGCTCGCTGTCGGGCGCGGTGTGACCGTGTCCGAGATGCTCGTTTCCGCAGACCACAAATCCCTCGGAGCAAAGATAGTCGGCAAATTCCTCGTATCTCATTATATGCTCACACATACCGTGACTTATCTGTACTATTGCGTGCGGTGTCTCGCGCGGCACGAAAATATAATAGGCAACATTGTTTTCGCCGTCCGACGAGCGAAAGCTTCCCTTTTTTAAAGTATATGATTTACTGCTCATAGTTTGCCACCCCTTACATCTTTTCACTTAAATTTTTAGCCAGAGCCGTGAGCTTCTCGGTATCGTTATCCTCGGGATACTCAAGTACATGCTCGAGCAGACGCGCGAGTATCTCGCCCACATCTCTGCCCTTAATGCCTAACTTTATGAGGTGAGAGCCGTTTATCGCGAGTCCTTTGCTGTCGGTACAGACCTTTTTCGCCAGATTTTCTCTCACATAGCTCTCAAATTCGGCGTCAAGTCTGCCGAGCGCCCTCGCCGCTGCGAGGACATCCTCTGTAAGCTCTCCACAGCTGCCGATAAATCTTCTGGCGTCGGTTTCGGTTCCGCTGAGTCTTGCGGCGCAGTTTTTAGCGATATTTTTCGTATTTGAGAGTAATTTATTCGATACTCTGAGTCCGTGGAGTATCTCTCCTGCCCGCTCAGAGTCGCACTCGCTCATAAATATGCCAAGCCGCACCCGCTCGACAGCGGGGGGGGCGCTGAGGGCGCGCACGGTTTCGGCGCTCGGGACATATCCGTTCGTTACATACTCAAACAGACCAAGCTCACGCATAAGCTCTATGGGATATTCGGGACGCGCGGAGCAGATAAGCTTGATAAATTCAACGCCTATTCTCTCTCGCGCGATATTCGCAAGCTTTGGAGTAAGCTCGCCTGCCGCCGCAAGTGTGTCCGCGTCTATCTCAAATCCGAGCTGCGCCGAGAAGCGGAATGCGCGCATAATTCGAAGCGCATCCTCGCCAAACCGACGGTGTGGCTCGCCGACAGCGCGGATAAGTCTGTTTGCTATATCCCGCTTTCCGCCAAATGGGTCTATAAAGCCCCTAGCGTGATTATAAGCCATCGCGTTGACGGTGAAATCCCGTCGGGAGAGGTCGGCGGTGATGTCGTCCGTGAATTCGACTGATTCGGGGCGTCTTGAATCGAGATATTCGCCGTCTATACGGAATGTCGTTATCTCGATAGGATTTCCGTCGGACAGTACGGTTACCGTTCCGTGCTTCAGACCCGTGGGGATAGTTCTGTAATCCGAGAACGCCGCAAGGGTCTGCTCGGGGAGCGCCGAGGTCGTTACATCGAAGTCATTCGGATCCTTGCCGATGACCATATCGCGCACACTTCCGCCCACGATATACGCCTCAAATCCGAGGCTCTCGAGCCTCTCTATTATTTTTGCCACATATTCGGGATATCTCACGCGCTTCCCTCCTCTCCTCGTATATGATTATTATACTACTTTTCTATGTTTATGTCAATCACGGGAGCGCTTTTATTAAAGATTGAGGGTGGATTGTGTTTGTTCGGATATTTACCCCCAACGGCAGTATGATATTTTATACCGTAGGGCGATGTTTGTACCCAAAGGCTTCCCCTTGAGGGGAGGCTCCCGCGCAAGCGGGTGGTGAGGTGTAGCCAACGCAGTGGCGTTATTCTCTTTTTAACGGTCGCTTCGCAACCTACACCTCATCCGCCTCGCGTTCGCTCGGCACCTTCCCCTCAAGGGGAAGGCTTGATTAAAGTCATTCGCCTACCTACACCCCAACGGCACCCCCGCGAGATTCTTCGCTTCGCCGCCCCGTTGTCATTATATTTCGCTACGCTTCATGACGAGTTTGTGAACAAACTCGTTCTCGCGAAGCGAAGAATCTCGGGGCGGCTTTGCTCGAGA
>JAGAKG010000020.1 GCA_017625755.1 Clostridia bacterium
GACGGCATGAAGTCTATACTTTTGCCCAAATTTGTATTTTTTTCGTTCAAGGCTACGCCTTTCTCTCAAAAATACAAATTTATTATTATATTGTTTTTACTATCTTTTTTACAAGTGTTGCACTTCGTATTATAACATACCCAGCTCCCTTTACACAAGGGAGCCTTTGGTTTGTGCAAACCGTTTTGTTTGAAAAAAGACGGAAATTTGGTTGTAGTCTTTAATTAAGGCATACGAAGCTATGAAAAAGGACAATGTTATTCTTATAGGTATGCCCGGGTGCGGAAAAAGCACGCTGGGAATTGTGGCGGCAAAGATGCTGTGTATGGACTTTGTAGATGTTGACCTGATAATTCAGAAGAAAATAGAAATGTCATTGCAGGAATATATCGACCGCTACGGAGTTGACGCCTTTCTCAAGGTGGAAGCCGAGACGGTATGCGAGCTTGATATGAGCAACACGGTAATTGCCACGGGCGGCAGTGCGGTGCTTCGCGAGGAAGCCGCCGAGCATCTCACACGCCTCGGTCATATCGTTTATCTGCGTCTGCCCTGCGAGGAGATAGAGCACAGAGTGACGAATCTTTCCCGACGCGGAGTGGCTATGAGAGCGGGAGAAAGCTTGCGGGATGTTTACAATCTCCGTGCCCCGATATATGAAAAATACGCCGACCTCACGCTTGATATCGACGGTAACGATATTGCAGAAAATTGCAGAATTCTTACCGAGCTTATAAAAAAGGCGAATATAAACGCCTGATTTTCCGAAATCACCGTAAAAGAATTTAATACTCTATTGAAAAAAAGCGATATGTGTGATAAAATAGGTTAGGTATGGAATTTGCCCTACGCACTATGTCCTGCCTTATTACGAAAGATTAGGAGATTCCTTATGAAAAAAGGTCTCAATTGGATATTTATAACCGCTCTGATATTGACGGTCGCTTCTCTGCTGACGCTATTCTCCGTCCTTAGCGCAAAGGCAGATATTCCGCTTTTGAAAAATCCCGAAAAGAGCTACTCAAAGCTCGACGGAAAAGGCACATACGACGAGCCATATCTCATAAAGACGGCTGACGACCTGATGTATCTTTCCGAGTCGGTAAACAAAGGGCTTTCTTACGAGGGGCAGTATGTTGCTCAGGCGGCTGACATCGACCTCTCGGGCAAGGACTTCGTTCCGATAGGAATAAATCTTTTCGGAAAATACTTCCTCGGAACCTACGACGGAATGGGTTACACCATCAGCAATATGAACATCAGCGGCGCGCACGGCACGGGCGAGAAAAGCAACGGACACAACGCGATGTTCGGATTTCTCGGCGGCAGAGTTCAGAATGTAACTATTATCGACAGCACGATCGAGGGAAGCTGTGCCGCGTCTATCGCAAGCCACGGCGGCGGAAAGACCTCGTATATCATAAACTGTTACAGTAACGCAACCGTCGACGGCACTACCCGCTCGGGCGGAATAGTCGATAACTACAACGGCTTCGTCTACGCTTGTGTCTTCGACGGAGAGGCAAGCGCCCTCTGCTCATACACCTGCCGTGAGATAATCGGCTGTTATTCGAGCGAGCCGATTATAAGAGAAAAATCATTCAAGGGAATCACCGACAACAACACCGAGTTTGACACCTTTGGTGAAGCGGAGATAGCGGGCTTTAACGAAAACATCGACGATTTCTGGAGAACCAATAATTACAGACCCTTCAACCGTTGGAGTTATTCCGACGGAGCTGCCGTAACAGAGCCTATCGAGGGCGAAAAGACCTACGGTCAGGTAATGTCGGCGTACCTTATCCCGATAATCTGTGTGCTTGTGCTTTCCTCGGCTGTCGCCGTATTTGCGGGACGCAAAGCATCGGTCGTAAGCACCGCGCTTGCCGCGATAAGACGCGCAAAGCCCCTGCACCTCTACATTTTCCTTGCCAGCTCGATATCCCTGCTCTCGATAATATTTATCGCGGAGAACAAGGGGGTCATATATAATTATCTCATCGGATATTTCGGCGGAGACATTTACGCGGATTTCTTTAATCACATAGACTACTGCAAAAACCTCGAAAATGTCTACTATCAGGCGCCCTTCGCCTGCTTCCCGCCGCTGGCTTATGTCGCGTTCTACTATCCGCTGAGTCTGATACTCCCCGAGGACGCGGTAATCCGCTTTGCCCCGTGGCAGAACACCTCGGAGATATTCATAATCTACACGGCAAGCATCATTATATGCTGTCTGATAATCTTCTGGTTCATAAGATATTTCCTGAAAAAATTCGGAATGGGCGCGATATCCTGGGTAGGTATTCTTATTCTGATATCCAACTGCTTCTTCTTCGGAGCTATCGAGCGCGGAAACTCGGTAATTATCGTGCTTGCCCTGCTTATGGCGGCAATGTGGCTCCGCGACAGAGACAGCAAGGTGGCGCGAGAGGTTGCGCTGATTCTCATAGCCGTAGCGGCGGGATTCAAAGCATACCCCGCTCTGTTCGGATTGCTCTATCTCGTGGAAAAGAGGTGGAAGGAAGCGGTACGCCTTATAGTCTACGGCGTTCTGTTCTTCTTCGTTCCCTTTGCGTTCTGCGGTGGCTGGGAAGGATTTTTGCAGTTTGTCAGAGTTATCTCGCAGGTTCAGAATGATTCCTATATGTCATACACGAGCATAACCTCAACGATAGCTCTCCTGGCTGAGAAAACGGGCATTGGACTTTTCGCTTGGAAGCACACGGCAACTATCGCGACCGTGCTTTTCCTCCTTATCAACGCGGCGTCGCTCTGCTCCAAAAAGCTCTCGGCTTGGGAGAAGGCGATGATAGTTTGCAGTATGGTAGTTCTCGGTCCCGCATGGAGCGGAACATACACCTGCATCTATTTCGCGGTGCCTATGATAATCTTCTTTGCGCACACGGCGGACGGATTCGGAAAGAAGGGCGAGCTTGTCTATAACATTTTCTGTACGGTAGGCTTTGCAACGATGTTCTCTCTGATATCCTTCGTAAGCGCATCGGGCGAATCACTCGCGAATATCCGCTATATCGCGATAATGGCGATAGACCTCGTTATAATTCTCAGAGCGACTGTTTTCTTTGTTAAAAAGACGGGCTCAAAGAAAGAAGCCACACCGATAACGGCTGAGGAAAAGATATAAAAAACAAAAAAGCTATCCGTCGGACATTTGTCCGACGGATAGCTTTTTTATGAATTGATCACTATATAATTCACAGCACCCAAGTCCTCGTCAATACCCACGGGGGCGGATATTTTTGAAGTAGGTACGAAATATTTCTTCGATACCGACCAGACCGTGTCACCGGGAGCGGGAAAACAGATTATCATATCTCCCTCGCTCCGCTCGACTCTCTCTCCAAACCTCACCTCGGACGCCGCTCTGAGGGTCTGAGTTCCGTAAAGCTCCGCGCATACAGAAAGCTCTGCGTCTATGCTGAGATTATCTCCGTCGATACGCGCTCTGCACAAAAGCGTTCGCATATCAGCGCCAAGCTCCGAGGGCTCGCCGTAATCTCCCGAGAATTCGTAACGGAAAGGAAGGGTTATATCCGAGGCGTTGTATTCTCCGTCGCACTCGAGCAGAAGGCTATACTTGCACTGTCCGCTAAGAATATATTTGTTCTTCTCGCTCTCAAGCTTATCTGCCACGGGCTTGCAGACCACATCTACGATGCGAGAGCCCGACTGTATGCCCGTCTCGGAGAGCGGTATCCTCTCGCTCTGCGAAAAATTGCCGCGCGGGAGAGATATGACCGTGGGCATAGAGTAATCGCGGTATGCGTTCTCGCAATAATTCTCGGTCGAATAAATATCCCTCGTATATGTCATAGGAACCGTCCTGTGCGCTATCACCTCGGGGATAAGATTCATTGAGCAGAGTATCTTTCCATCTTCAACGCTTACCGTCAGGTCGCTGATATACGCGTTTCCTCGACAGTCGGTATTCGGCTCGAGACCCTCTATCTCTATCTGCTCGTTAAACGGTATACTGCGGGTCAATATCTCGGCAGATGCAGGAGAGCCGTCGCGGCAGGTAAGCAGAGTAAGGCGCACCTCTCCGCGGCAGTCGGCGTATCCCTCTGCAGCGCTCACATCGCTCACAAGCGCCTCGGCGGACGCGCTCACAACACGGGTATCCTCTGCCCCGAGCAGTATATCGGCGGAAAGCTCGACGGTCTCTCCAATTCCCCAAAGCGTCATAAGTGCGGGGAATTCACCGTCAAGTCTCTCTATGCTCATAGGATTTACCTCTCCCGATATCCGCTCCTCACATATCATCATACCGTACGCCTTGACGCGCGCGCAAAGACGGCACTTGATATTGAGCTTTCTGGGAGCGGCAACTCTCGCCGTAATCGCGTCATCTCGGATATCCGCAATCAGCAGAACTCCCTCGTTGAGGTCAAACTCGCTTGACATATCAAGCGGTGCGTTGAAGGCGTATTCAGCCGTGAGGGGTGCCGAATACATCTCGCCGTCAGAGCCTATGTAAAGAAGCTGATAATCGAGTGTACCGTTAAATTCGGCCTTTCCGCCGCCGATATATTTTGCGGGCGGCAGGGGTGTGGCGCTCACACGCAGTACTCTCCTTATCTCGGGCTGATAGTCGGGCAAAACATAGTCGTTCGAGGTTTCTGTGACGATAAGCTTGTCGCACAACGGCATTTGAAATCTTTTCGGGGACGCCCCGTACATTGCATCGCTACTGTTCATATCGCAATCTCCTTTTTATCAAGGTATTTATTTGTACGGTAAAGCCTATGCTAAAAGCAGAATAATTATTACAATACTTATGAAGCCAACAACGGTTATAATAATATGCCTGTCTTATAAGGCTACACAATTGTAGTATGTTGTTTTACACTCTTATGGCGGGCGATTCGTGAATCGCCCCTAAGAGGAAATTTTAATTGTTGCCTTGATGTTTGGATTGGAATATGCGAAAGGTTATCGCACACGAAAGCCTTCCCCTTGAGGGGAAGCCTTTTTATATTCCCCACGCGGTAAGATTGAAATTTATTGCCCTGCGGTTGGGGTGCAAGTATGCGAACACAAAAAACTATAACAAGCTGTTTCTCTGCAAATGGCAATTAATCTATTATTATATATTTCCCGCCACGCTCCTCGCAGAACGCCCGTATTTTGGGGTCGCTCCCCACGCCCTCAAAAGGAATACCCGCAATTTTTGAAAAAACGAGCAGGTGGTATCTCATTCCGCAGGCAAGCTCTGCCCCGCGCAGAATATCGGTCAGCTCGCCGCCGCTCAGTCCGTCAATGTAGACTCCGCCTACCGCCTCGCTCATACCGAGCGAGATTTTCTTATCCTCTGCGGGATACATTCCCACAAAAACGCATAAAAGCCCACTATTCGACATATTTCTGACTCTGTCCCACAGGGTGTCAAGCTCTTTTCCGCTCCCCCTGCCCGAGACGGCAAAAACCGCGTATCTCCCCCACTCTGCTCTTTTGGAAATACAAGCCACCTCTTTCACAACCATAAACGCAAGGTCGTCCTCGAGCACTATTTTGCGTCTGTCGGCTCCAAGCTCTATGGCAAGTCGAGCCGAGCGTTTGTCACGAAATCCGAGGTGAGCGCATTTGCCGAGAACTCTCGCGCTTATCCGACGACCTATCACGCTTCTTATCGGACCGAGTCCGTTCGCCCACAGCTCGATCCGAACCCCACGCCTTGCGGCTATATCGGCAAGAGAAGCATAGTATATAAGCGAGCGAAGGCTTGTCCTGTCCTGAAAAAGCGTTCCGCCGCCAAAGACGAGACACCTCGCCGAGGATATCTCCCTGACTACCGAAAATATATTTTTGGGGCGAACGCATCTGACACCGTATCTGTATCTGTCACGCCGAGGATTTCTGCTCAGAGCGCATATTCCGTCACCGTACTCGGCGCGCGCTCTTGCGATAGCACCCGAAAGGAGAGTGTCGTCACCCGTGTTGCCGTAACCGTAATAGCCGCACAAACAGACATCCCCCCTGCCCATACAGCATCGCTCTCTCGCCCGTCTGTAAAAGCCGAGTGTCTGCTCGGCGCAGCTCTCTATACTGTGATTTTCCAAAACATATTTGCGCAGAAAAGCCGAGCGGCGCACCCGCTCGGCGTCGCTCATAGAAATAAGGGTACAGAGCGACGAAAAGATTTTTTCGTCGGTAATGCCCTCGTATCCCCTCGCGCAAAAATTACTCCTTGCCGCATCTGCGATATTATCCTCTCCAACGCAACCGAAAAAGCCCTCGTTTCCCGCGAGAAGAACGACCGCTCCGCTCGCCATCGCCTCAAGTGCCGCGCGCGAAACACCGACAAAAATATCGTTCTGCCGCATTACCGACCCGATATCCGTCCTCGCGCCGAGCATTCTCACGCACTCATATCCCGCCGTGCGGTTAGCCTCTCTTGCCAATCCGCACAGCTCGTTATATTCCTCTCCGCCGCCCGCAATCTCGACAGTCACGCCCGAAAATCTCGCCGCAAGCCGCGGCGCGATTCGGCAGAGCGCATACGCCCCATCTGAGCAGTCGCGGTCAAGTCGGCTCACAAAAAGTATTCTCTTTCCGCCGCGTGGAGCTTCGGACGAGGGCGAGAACGCCCGTGTATCAATTCCGTTCGGAATCACCTCGCATCGCCCTCTGTCAACACCGTAAGCCTCGCGCAGATATTCGGCGATATCCTCGCTGACCGCGCTGACATAATATCCCCATTCCGACATATACTTTTTTAACGGCGTCGTGCTGAATTTCGCGTGTGCCGTCGTCACAAAGCAGATACTCTCCTCTCGCGCCACCCTCTCTCCTATATACGCCGCAATGCGCGAATGGGCGTGTATGACATCAAAGCGCTGTCGACGCAAAAGGGCGCGTATCGCAAGATACGACCTGAGAACACTTATCGGATTGCGCGAGCCGAGCGGAAGCGTGACATGCCGTACCCCCGCTCCCGAGAGAGAGTCTGCCGCTCTGCCGCCTCCCGATATCACGCAGACCTCGTTTCCGAGCCTTGCGAGTGCCGCCGAAAGCGTACACAGATGGGTCTCCGCTCCGCCTATGTCAAGCGAGGATATCAGCATAAGTATCTTCATTTCACATCTCCGTTTTTTCGCTAAAATATATGATTCTCGCGTCGATATTCGCAAAATCCGTACGGGTGATTATACGCACGGGTAGCTCGGTGCTTCGAGAGAGATATATCTCGCTCTCGCCGCCATCTGTCCTTCGGAGCAAAATGCGGTCGGTAGCCTCGCCGTCAAGCATATCCGAGGAAAGATAGGATATATCCCCCTCGGTATCAAAGATATACTCTATATCGAGCCACCCCTCAAGATTTCCCGTATTTACCGTCACACCGTCAAGCTCGGCACGCAAGACCCCGCTCTCGCGTATGACGCAAATGTCCCGCATCGCCCTCGGTTCCTCAAATCGCAGAGAGATATCCCTCTCCCCCGCGACTCCCTCGCCGCAAATAAGTACCGCGCGGATATGCTCTCCGCCCCTCTCCCAGCTTATCTCACATTCAAAGGCTCTACTGCCCCAGTTAAGACTCGCAGAGTCCCCCGAATCGCACCCCGAAAGTGTAAAAAGCGTGACGAGCAAAAGCACAACTATTCTGATTTTTCCCATACCTGCCTCCATAAATTCATTTTATAGAACACAATATGAAAAATATTGTGAATTAATACGCAAAATACCGTTGCAATAAGACAAATATTGTGGTAGAATATCCTTGATAAACCAATAAAACACAAATTTTCAGAGTGAGTATATATGAAGAAAAAATATCATCTTTATTCCTCAATGCCTATGCTCGGCAACCATAAGACATACGCAGAGATAGACCTTGGGGCATTGAAATACAACTACAAAACGATGCGTGGCGAGCTGAAAGGCGAGTCGCCAAACACCGAAATGATATGCGTACTCAAAGCAGACGCCTATGGTCACGGCGCGAAAAACTGTTGCCGCGCTCTGCTTGAGGAGGGTTGCCGATTCTTTGCTGTCTCCTCGATAGAGGAAGCTATCGACCTGCGAGAGGTCTGCCGTGAGCTGAAGTACGACGCCGAGATACTTATTCTCGGATATACCTTCCCCTATCAGGCTTCCCTGCTCGCAAAATACAATATCATAACCTCCCTTGTCGACAAGGCGTTTGCCGTCGACCTTGCCAAGGAAGCAAAACGGGCGGGGGTTCGTGTAAGATGCCATATCAAAACAGACACGGGAATGAACCGTATCGGATTTCTCGCTCGGAGCGAAGCCGAGATAGCGCAGACCGCGCTTGACATCGCAGAGCTTAAAAAGCTCCCCTCTCTCGATATATGCGGAATGTTCACGCATTTCGCGAAGGCAGACGAGGCGCTCGACGAGGAGCTTCCGCACAAGCCCACGCAGGAGCAGGCGGAGCGCTTTTTCGCGCTTGACAGTACCCTTCGCGATATGGGAATAGATGTAAAATTCAGACATATCTGTAACAGCGCCGCCGCTATGCGCTTCCCCGAATATCACCTTGACGCCTGCCGTCTCGGTATATCTCTCTATGGAGCGCACCCCTCGCGCTATGCAGACAAATACTGTCTGCGCCCGGTAATGAAGCTCTGCACTGTAATATCGCACATACACGACCTTCCCGCAGGGCAGACTGTGAGCTACGGCGGAGTCTTTGCCGCCGATACCGACAGACGCATAGCCACCATACCGATAGGCTACGCCGACGGATTTATAAGGGATTACAGCGGAGTCTCGGTATCGGTTCTCACCGCCAAGGGTCTTTTCAGCGCTCCCGTATGCGGCAGGATCTGTATGGACCAATGTATGATAGATATAACAGATACCGACGCCGCCGTAGGCGACAAGGTAATAATCTTTGGAAATTCGCCCGAGGAGCTTGCCTCTCTGGCGCGCGCAGCCAACACGATCGAGTACGAGTGCCTATGCCTTGTAACCTCGAGAGTTCCGCGAATAGCCGTCGAATAACCTCTTACTTTATGTCAAAAAAGCAAGGAGATCAAAATGAGCAGCCTACGCGAATATAAATACGAAAATAAAAAAGACGATTTTTATTACCGTGAGACAAAATTCTCAAAAACCCCGCTTCAGTGTCCCGCTCACCTTCACTCGCATATTGAGCTTGGACTTCTGCTCGAGGGTAAAACCCAAATAAGCATCGACTCAAGAGAGCATATACTTGAAGCGGGAGATATGTTCATCTGCTTCCCTAATCAGGTTCACGGCTTCAAAACCCTAGAAAAAGAGTATTATATGCTCTTTATCTTCAACCCCGAGATGGTCTCGGAATTTTCCAATCAGTTCTTCACTAAACTCCCGAAATCGGGGATAATCAAAAACGCCGCCGATGACGGCGAGCTTGTGGATATACTGCGACATATCGCAGACGCCTATCTAAGCTCTGACACCCACAAGAACTTAGCCGTAAAGGGATATCTGCTGATTCTCTTTTCCAAGCTTTTTGAAAAGATAGAGCTGTACGATATCCAGTCTGGCGACATTAAGCTTATCGGAGCAATTCTCAATTATTGCTCCAAGAATTACAATCAACCTCTCTCTCTCTCGGTCCTTGAGCGTGAGCTTCACATCAGCAAGTTCTATATCTCGCATACGCTGAGCAACAAGCTCCACATAAGCTTCAACGATTATATAAACTCTCTGAGAGTCATCAACGCCTGCAAGCTCCTGCAGACCACCGAAAGGTCTATAACCGAGATAAGCGAGGCGGTAGGATTTAACACCTTGCGCACCTTTAACCGCGCGTTTTTGCGGCACACGGGAACAACACCGAGTAAATACAGAACGCAAACATCGTCGTTCAATCATTCCTCTCTGCCGCTTTGATAAACAAAAAC
Organism: Clostridia bacterium; assembly: GCA_017625755.1. GTDB lineage: Bacteria > Bacillota > Clostridia > Oscillospirales > CAG-272 > HGM12713. The sequence goes on from JAGAKG010000020.1 coordinate 9,876, forward strand.
CCCGACAGATTTTAAAAAAGTCTGTCGGGGCGATTCTTATTTATCTTCACTTTCATCGTCCGATTTTATTTCATTTTGAGAATCGGACATTTTTGTTGTTCATAATGGCATCTCCTTCTGTCATTAAATCTTTTTTAGGGGCTGTCGCATTTAGCGCATAACAAAAATACACGAATAAATAATAAGCAAAAATACCGCCCTCACCATTATAAATTCGATAGTGGGAGCGGTTTTTAGGTAGAAATTCTTACGAATTTCAATTTTTATGTGTATTTTTTAGCCGTGTTTTGGCTCTCTGCCGAAATTTGTTGGTATAACCGTAGGGGAGGCTATTAGCCTCCAGTTTGTTTTGAATGATTGCATATCTGTCGGGAGGATAATATCCTCCCCTACAATTAAAATTACAACATTCTTATGAAAATCTGCCTGAACTGTCGGATTTTTAATTTTATAATTTCTCCGCAAGCGTCTTTTGCTTCCGCCACCTGCCCGAGAGGAAATATATCATACTCGGTATCGCGTATCCGTATGGCGCGAGTCCGTAACCAAGCACGAAGCCGAAAAAGCCCCATCCAAGCGCGATTCCAAAAAGCCAGCTAAGACCTATTCTCAAAACAACTCCGTCGAGAATGGCAAGTACCATACTCAGCCGCGCGTTTCCTATTCCCTGAATAAAGGCTCCGCTTCCGCGCATCACCGAAAACGCGGGGAACATCCAGAGTATCGCCGCGATAAAGGTTCCCGACAGCGCGTGAACCAGCTCATCGTCCGAGAACATCATAAAGAGCTGTTTGCCAAAGCAGATGTAAAGCAACATACAGAACACCGTGAATATCGCCGAGATTATCCACGCCCGATAGACCACCTGCTTTGCCCTCTGCTGGTTTCCCGCACCGATATTCTGACTTATCATCGGCATCGCCGCGTACTGTATTCCCTGCGATATCTTGTTTATGATATCGTCTATGCGCACGCCCACGCCGAATGTCGCCGAGGCGACCACTCCGACCTGATTTATCATAGAGTTTACAAATAGCATAGAGAGATTTATAAAGCCCGACTGTATCGCCATAGGCGTTCCGAGACCCGCAATCATTCCCGCGTATCTGCGGTTGATAATAAAGCTCTCTCGCTTAAAATCGAATCCGAAGCTCTCTCTGCGCCTGAACAGGTAGAACAGAGAGAACAAAAACGACACCGCCTGACCGATAATAGTCGCCCAAGCCGCCCCCGCGACTCCCCAGCCGAGAAAGCCCGTGAAGATAATATCAAGCACAAGATTTGTTACCGAAGCGATACCGATAAAGAGAAAGGGACGCTTGGCATCACCCATGCCGCGAAGCACAGCAGACACCATATTGTAGCCCGCTGTGAATATCAGTCCCACTCCGCAAATGACCAGATAATCCATCGCCATATCGTATGATTCCTCGGGAATATTCACAAGGTAAAGTATTCCCTTTCTCGCAAGAAGCAACACTCCCGATAAAACAAGCGCGAGTATGACGATAAAGCTGAACAGCGTTCCGATAATATCGTTCATTTCCTTACGCTTTTTCGCTCCGAGCGCCTGCGAGATAAGTACCTGCCCCCCATTTGAAAATCCGAGGCAGACCATCGTAACAAAGTTCAGAATAAGACTGCTTGAGGAAACCGCCGCAAGTCCGTATGTTCCGACATATTTTCCCACGATAACCATATCTATCGTGCTATATAAGACCTGTAAAGCGTTTGACGCCATAAACGGCAGAGAAAACAAAATCAACTGCCTCGTGATATTTCCCTGCGTGAAATTCTTGGATAAGCTCTTACTTCCCACCGTAATTATCTAACTCCCAAAATCATAAAAACCTAATCAAACCCCGAGAGCTCTCGGGGTTTGATTGAACCTTCTTCAACTTACAACGCTAAAACAGATATCAGTCTCTGTCCTCGTACTCGGCTATGTACGGAAGATTTCTGAAATACTCTCCGCAATCGAGTCCGTATCCGATAACGAAATAATCGGGAATGGTAAACAAGGAGATATCCGCCTTGAAATCAACTATTCTTCTCTCGGGCTTGTCGAGCAGTGTGACGACATGCATAGAGATGGGATTTCTCGCCTTGAGAAGATTTACGATATCATTGAGGGTTCTGCCCGTGTCGATAATGTCCTCAACTATAACGACATGGTAGTCGCTGACATCTCTGTCGATATCCATTGTTATCTGAACGACTCCCGAGGAGACCGTGCCCTCATAATAGCTCTTAGCGCACATAAATCCGATCTCACACGGAACCGATACAGCTCGGCAGAGATCAGCCATAAAGACGAACGCGCCCTTAAGCACGCTCACAAGGAGAATAGGACGACCGTCATATATCTTGTCGATTTCCTTTCCCGCGCGGCTTATAGCCTCGGCAATTTCTTCCTTCGTGATAATAACGCGCTTGATCTTACTGTTAAGTGCCTCAACCGAATCTATATTCTTCATAGTGCAAATGCCTCCGTAAGAAAATTATAGAACAATTATAACCGCAAATTGCAATAGCAAGTTGCAATAGTTTTCAAAATAGTAACAAATTCAGATAGAACGGAGATTCAACGCCCTGCGGGTGACGGAGGGCGAGGCGAGCGAAGCGAGTCCGAGACCGACGGCAGCCCGCAGGGCGGGCGC
>JAGAKG010000021.1 GCA_017625755.1 Clostridia bacterium
TACTCGTCAAGCCACTTGTCCATCCACTCGCCGAGTGTCATTCGGCAATCTTCGGTGAGGTCGACATCTCGGTATAGGTCGAGAAGCTGATGGAGCTGCTTGAGGGCACTCTTTTGTGTCTTTGCGAATGCCGACTTATACATGGGTGAGCCGTCATTCTTGTGTCCGATGATGATACGGGCTTCCCATCTGCCATCACTTCTTTTTCTGATAGTGCCGTCACCTTGCGGTCTGCGTTTGTTTGCCATGTTTTGAACTCCTTTCTTTACATTTTTGCGTGTTTTTCTTTGCGTACCACAACGATACCACAGGTTCGAGAGAATATCCAGCGATTTTCTGCAGAATTATCATTTTGTTATCAATTACCTTTCTTGCCTTTGTTGAGAGCTTCGGCAGAGGCTCTCGCCTTTGCCTTTCGCTCGTCTGTCGGGGGAGGAAGGATGCGGAAGGCGAACCTGTCCTTCCGTATCTCAAAGGACAGACCTCCAACCTCGTTGTCATCGGTCTGACGGCAGAGAGAAGGATATTCCTTTGCGTATGCTGTCAGCCTGTTCTTGAGGCTCGTGTTATAGGTGTTGATAATTAAAATATCGCTTGCTTCATCGAAGAATATTTCTGTGGTCTTGTGTGTTTTCTTAATTCCTGTTATCATTGAATATACCTCCAAATTTCGTAAAATAGTGGCGGTCTGTACCGCCTGAAAATGCCACTTTTCTTTGTGGGAGAGCCCCAATCGTGCCTACGGTCGATTGAGGCTCTTATAATCGCTAAAACGGCATTTACCATGTCAGCGAGTGCCCTTGTGCCTGTTTCTTGGCACGGATCTCACGGCGTTGTTTCTTGTCGATGCCATGATAGTTAACCTGATGCTCTTTGGCGTACATGTCCTCGGCTCTGTTGTCAATGATATTACTTGCGTAATAGAACAGGTCGCATACGCCGATTACGATCTGTGCGTTGAGATTATTATTGATCGCTCTGATCGCTTCTTTCGCAGGCTCGTAGCCTTGCTCGGCTGCAGAGTTCATATACTCTTTACCTGCTTCGTAGTCCTCGTACTGATAGTAAAGCAGTAGCCCGACTCTCGTCTGTGTCCATTCATCCTCCACAGCGGAACGCTCGAACCACTCTCGTGCTTCTTCGCGCAGTCCTTCCTCGAACAGTATCTTGCCGTAGGCATATTCTGCTTGGTGGCATCCGTGTTCTGCGGCTCTCCTGAGATACTCCTTCGCATCCTCGGGAGATTTATCCTTGAGGTACTTTGCGTATTCGTATTCCGCATAGCCGAACCTTGCATCTGCCGCCATGCGAAGATATTTCATCTTATCGCTCGGCGTTTCATCAAACTTTCCGTCATGGTAGGCTTTATATATGAGATAAGCGGAGAGCGAATTACCTTCGTCTGCCGCCATCCGTAGCCACCATTCAGCGTTCTCCATATCGTCGGTCTTTTCAAGGTAGTACCTGCCGAGGCGATAATAACCGATATGATCGTTATATGCGTTGGCGTATCGGTAGAGGTAATCGAAATCGTCAGCGTGTTCCTTCAGCTTGGAATAATCATGATCTACTTCATAGTCGGGCTGATCGGGCGGTGTGTGAATATCTCTCACCGCGCTTACCACAGCATTGCGAATGGATTTGAATTCCTCGTTTTCTTCTATCGGAATTTTATCGGGCATCGTGTCGGTATAGGTGCGGACGGTTTCACATTTATAACCGTACCACGCATCGTAAAGCTCCGAGAGTTGCGAATCATTTCCAAGCATTTTTACGATTTCATTGACGAGAGCTTTGGTGTCCTTCGATAAATATCCATACACCTTTTTGCCTTTATGCTTCTCTAACTTTTCAGAGAGCAACTGCATTTTCATCACAAGCTCGGGAGAGACAGCGTGGTCGCCGTTTTTAATATCGGCGACCACTTTTGCGATAATATTTTTATATTTTTCTTTTAGGTCATCTCTGACCTCGGTCTGCTTTTTATAGATCGAGGTCAGTTCCTGACGGAATATATCCGTGGCAAAGGTCTGCTTGAGATGGTGGATACCTTCTCGTGAGAGGAACGGTTCTCTCGGTTCTTTCGACCATACCATAATGTGAACGTGGGGATTTTTCTCCTTGTTATGATAGGCGGCATACCAACGGAGATTGCTCGGAAGAATGTGCATCTCTTTTGCAATATCGTTTCTGTGTGAGCGAAGGAGATTCATCCATTGCTCCGCAGAATTATATCCGAGCCGTTCCGCATCTTCACGCTTGAGAGAAATAATAATACCCCATACGTTTCCGGGATGCTCATCGATCTCACGGCTGATAGCGGAGAGATTTATTTTCTCTCCCTCGTCGGAGAACAAACCGTTTGAGCCTTGTCGCTCACCGATATATCCGAGCATACCTCCGCGCAGAATTTCAACTCCCTCGCGCGTTGCAATATACTCGGCGTATCCACCGCGCGACCTTCCCGATTCGGTTCGGTGTCCGGGCTTATAATAAGGAGCTTTGAGAATTAATTTTGCCATTCACTCCTCCTTACTTGAAGCGTTCTTCCATACGAATTGAGCCGTTGGTTTCGGACACCTCACGGATAGAATCACGGCGAAGGTCGGCGAGATAATCCTCATCATAACCGCCGCCGTCCTCGTCGAGAACGATTTTGGCAAGGATGGAAAGGTCA
>JAGAKG010000022.1 GCA_017625755.1 Clostridia bacterium
AAGTCTATACTTTTGCCCAAATTTGTATTTTTTTCGTTCAAGGCTACGCCTTTCTCTCAAAAATACAAATTTATTATTATATTGTTTTTACTATCTTTTTTACAAGTGTTGCACTTCGTATTATAACATACCGAGCTCCCTCTCGGAGGGAGCCTGAGGAAAGCCTTTCCATAAGGAAGGCTTTCCAAAGAAAAAGAACAAAAAAACCAAGGAGGGTACGCATTTGAAACTTAGATATATTGTGGCGGCTTTGCTCGCTATACTGATGTTATCATTTTTCGGGTGCGTACCCGAAAAATTAGATGGGGCTGAAGAAAGCTCGGCGGAAACGACGACCTATTCTTCGACTGAGGCGACCTCTGCCGAAACAACGAAGGGCGGAGGCGTATTTGGCGGAATACAGGAGCAGGGAACGCTCCCGAGTATTTCTTTTGATGAGTTTACCTGATATTCTGCCGTTTTTAAAGAGGCATGAGCTATATGGCTCTCGAAATGCTATTGAACTCTGAAAATTATTGAGGAAATAATATGAAAAAAATTATTTTGTTTGTACTGATACTTTCGTGTCTTGCATTCACCTTCGTCGGCTGTAAAGGTGACGGCGATGTGGAAGAAACGACTGCAGCTACAACCGTGGACCCAAACCACGCTCACGAGTGGGGCGAGGTTGAGGTGACAGAGGCTCCCGACTGCCGTTACGCGGGAGAGGGCAAAAAGACCTGCGCTCTGTGCGGTGCTGTGGAGAAGGTTGAGATACCCGCTCTCGGACACGATGTTCCCACAAGCTCGTATGTGGACAACCCCACATTTACGAGAGGCGGAGTTGCATCGGGCGTATGTACCCGTTGCGAGAAGAAGATCCGTTCCGATGCTCCTGCTCTTAAGAAAGAGTATGTAGCTATCTCAGCGAATATTGCTTCTGTTAACAATGTATACTTCAACGGCTTTTGGACAAACACTCAGAACGGCGCATTCACAAATATGCTCGGCTCCGAGGTTATGGCAAAGGTAAAGGGAGCTTCCAAGGTTACATATACCTTTGAGGTATCCGATACGACTAAGTCCGCTGTCGTTGCATATACCACCGACGGTATCAACTGGACACGTCAGGATCTCAAGACCTCTGCAACACTTACCGTAACCGTTCCCGCTGACGAGACGGTAGTAAGAGTTATGTTCGTTGACACCGCGCTTGATATGGCTCAGGCTGGTACAGGTATAACCCTTAAATCTGTTGCGGCAGACAAGGGTACTGTTGCTCCCTGCGCTAAGAAGGGAATAAATGTACTTGTAATATCCGATAATGTTACGGATATAGAGAAGGATGTGTTCACTCTCGCTGCTGAATCTCTCGGCGTTAATGCTTACCGTATGAGCCGCAAGGGCTTTGGATACGAGTCGCTTTCCGCATTCCTTGAGAATTATGCGGCAGAAGGAAATACCACTGCCGTAAACCCCGCATACATAATGATAAGCCTTGGCGAAAACGAGGCTAACCTTGCGGGAAATATATTTATGGTAGCTATTTCTGATGTTATGAACGCGCTTATGGAAGCATATGCAGAAACCGATATACTTCTTGTAAAGCCCGAGAGCGGAGCGAAGGCGGGAATGCTTGATACTATCGCATCGTATCACGGATGTGTTTCTATTGTAGAAACTTCGGAGTGGGCAACGGCAGAAGATATTAACGAGAAGTCTGAAATGCTTGAGAAAACTCTTGTAGATATCTACGGAGAGAAGGTATATTTTGATGGCTACTATGAGAAGTATACTGCTCCCGATGTGTCCACCTTCCCGAACGATAAGACAGGCAACGGCTCTTATGGCGAGCTTAAGCCTATGGAAAAGGTATAATTTGAGGGAGGTATGAAAATATGAAAAAAACTTTATCTGTTATTTTAGCGCTTGTAATGTCCTTCCTTATGATACCCGTAAGTGTTTTGGCAGCCGATGTCGGTTCTGTCCCCTCGGAGTATACGCCCTCTCCCTCGGCGCTTCCAGTCAGCACGGTTGATGAATTTGAGGCGATGGGTAACGGAAACGAGTATTATCTTACTAATAATATTGACTTTGGTGGCAAGAAATATACCACATACATAGCTGAAAAGGCAGATTTTCGACTTGATGGTTGCGGATTTTCTATAAAGAACTTTAGCTTTGAAGGCACTCTTATCGCTATGTATAAAGAGCCTCTTAGTGGAACGAGTGTTAAGAATCTCGTTATCGGAAGTGTAGATTCTCCCATAAATGTCAGCGGAAACTCCAATCTTGGTTGTATGTATACACAGATAGTTCAGCCAACTGTTGTTGAAAATGTAAAAATATTCACCAATATAAGCACTACGGGTAATGCAGGAGCTATCGCTCCCTATGTATCTATTTCTGCGGAGTGTGTTATCAAAAATTGTGAGGTTAACGGTTCAGTAACAGGAAAGGATGCAGGCGGATTATTTGGACACATAAAGAGAGCAACGAAAGCGTTTGTGTTGGATGGGTGTACTAACAATGCTGGCGTGACAGGAGCAGAAGCAGGCGGTATTGTCGGATATTTGAGAACTCCGCTTAATATTACCAACTGTGTGAATAACGGTACAATCGTAACTAACGGAAATTATGCGGGCGGAATCCTCGGTGGATTTGGTTTTACATCTGATTTATCCTTGAACTTTATTGGCTGTTCAAACTACGGAAGCGTTGTCGGCAACAAGACGGGTAAAATAGGCTCTGATTATTCCAAGGATATAAACATTGATGGTGGCGTAGGCGGAATTCTCGGTGCTTCCAATACTTTTGTATATGAATACAGTACAAAGATTAATATTGACAAGTGTATGAACTATGGAACTATAACCACCAATGGACTTAGTGCAGGCGCGATTATGGGTAAGGGGGTGGCTGCGAAGGATGGCTACGCTTCTCATATAATTATAAAGAACTGTGGAAACATTGGTACGGTAAATTACGGTGATATTGTAACCCCTGTAGGTTCTTTGGTAAGCGCAGTAAGCACAGAGCAGACATCTTCTATTATTATTTCAAATTGCTTCAATGCAGGGTTAAGCAACTCGCCAAAGGCTCTCGCGGGTGTATATAACCTCAACGGAGAGCCTAGCAAGAGTGATGCTTCTGTATCTGACCTCTATTACCTCTTGGGTAATTTCACAGAGGTTGCAAATACGCTAAATGTTAAGGTTAGAAATTCTGTCGCGTGCACAGACGAACAATTTGCTTCGGGTGAGGTCGCATTCTCTCTTGGAAATGCTTTTGGGCAGAAGCTTAAAGTTGACTCTTATCCCGTGGCTAACGGTCCCGTAGTAGTTCAGGTTGACGGCGAGTATGTTAACATCAACACGATATCCGCAGGTGCGGACGGTTCAGCTATGCCTTATATACAGGAGACCGAGGCTGTAGCAGGAAAGCAGTCTGTAAGGTTTGTGATAGCGGTTGACAGTGACAATATTGATTCTGCTGCAACTGTTGAAATGACGATAGTATTCAAGAAAACGGGTGAGCAAGACATTTTATATACGCTTGAAAATGGCAATGTCAAGCTTTTCAAGAGCGTAGTTGCTGATTCGGTCGTATATATGGGAGATAACGGCGTAGTTCTGCTTGGCGCAGCGGTTGATGGCGTCGTTGCATCCGAGTGGGATTCCACGAGTATAGTTCTCACGGTTAAGGACGAGAGCGGAGCCGCGATTTCCGAGCTTTGCGTTTCGGCAACCTACATCAAGTAATTTTCAAAAAATCTCAGCGGCGCCTATACATCAGTATTGGTGCCGCTTTTACTTGAAACTTTTTATAATTAGCATTACTACAGGAGAAAACAATGGAAAAGATAAAGCTGATTCTGATAGGAGCGGGTGACAGAGGTACATGTTATGTAACGCTTGGAGAAAAATACTGTCCCGAGCTTATGGAGGTAGTGGGCGTTGCTGATCCCGATCCCATTAGAAGAAATTATATAAAGGAAAAATTTAACCTCCCCAATGAGCGTGTTTTCAACGGTTGGGAAGAAATTCTTGATCTTCCGAAATTTGCTGACGCGGCTATAATTGCGACACAGGATAAAGGTCATTTCGAGCCCGCCATGAAGGCGATATCCCTCGGATATGAGATACTTCTTGAGAAGCCAGCTGCAACTACCCCCGAGGAGTGTCTTCAAATAGCCGACTACGCAAAAGAGAAGGGTGTCAGAGTAGTCGTTTGCCATGTTCTCAGATTCACACCTTTCTTCAATCTGCTCAAAGATATTATTGACAGCGGACGCATTGGAAAGGTAATGAATGTAATTCATATCGAATGCGTCGGAAATGTACATCAGAGCCATAGCTATGTAAGGGGAAATTGGAAGAACAGCGAAACGAGTTCTCCGATGATACTTGCAAAGTCCTGCCACGACATAGATATTATTCAATGGCTGCTCGGAACTAAGTGTACCGACATTCAGAGCTTTGGATCACTCAAGTATTTCACAAAGGAGAACAAGCCAGAGGGCTCGCCCGAGTATTGTTATCAGGGCTGTCCTGCGGCTGACGATTGCCCATACAACGCAACCAAGATATACAGCACGAAGAGTCCGTTTAAGACTTGGGTAAAGAACGCCACGGGAAAGCATGTTCCCACCGAGGAGGATATCAGGGAAGCTATTACCACTACCGATTACGGCAAGTGTGTATTTAACTGTCCCAATAATGTCGTTGACCATCAAGTGGTAAACCTTGAGTATGATGACGGAGCTACGGTTTCCTTCACGATGAGCGCCTTTAATCAAGGGGGACGAAAGATACGCATTATGGGTACGAAGGGTGAGCTGACGGCGGAGATGCATTGGGATCATGTGGAAATATTTGATTTCAAGACTCGTCAGATAGATAAGATTTATATCAAGGATTTCGTGGCGGACGAGTCTATAAAGGGCGGTCACGGCGGCGGAGACCAGGGAATAATCAGAGCATTCTGCGAGTACCTTGGAGGAACATATACAGGTAAGTCGATCTGTGATATCACCACCTCTATCGAGAACCACCTCGTAGCCTTCGCGGCAGAGAAATCCAGAGTAGAGAAAAAGATAATCAATATGGACGAGTATATCGATGAGCTTCGAGCCAAAAGAAACTGAAAAGGAGGTTATAATTTATGGATAATTTTATATGTGCGGCGAGATTTGAAAAGCCAGACCATATACCGATAAGATTTAGTATAAATGCCTCATGTTGGCATCACTATCCAAGAGAGGCTTTGCTTGATCTTATGGAGGAGCATAAGATCCTTTTTCCAAATTTTAAGCGACCGAGTGCGGATTGGCAACCCCAGTATAGGCTTGATGCCATAAAGGACAAGCCATATACCGATTCTATGGGCTGTGTATGGAAAACTACCGACGATGGAATCGTTGGAACTGTAGTTGAGCATCCACTTGAGAATTGGGATGCGTTCGGAACTACATGGAAGATGCCTGACCCGAACAAGTGTGATGGACTTTACGAAGTGGATTGGGATCTCCGAAAGAAAAAGTGGGCAGAAATAAAGGCGTACGGAGGTTCGTTTGGTGGTGAATTGCGCCATGGTCATACTTTTCTTCAGCTTTGTGATCTCAGAGGTTATGAAAATCTTCTTATGGATATGTACGACGAGGAACCGCTTCTCGATAAGCTTATAGAGGAGCTAGAGGAGTTTAACCTTGCGATAGTACATCATTTTATTGATAGCGGATGCTCTACTATGAAGTATCCCGAGGATCTCGGAATGCAGGTGGGTCCTATGCTCTCACCCGACCTTTTCAGAAGATATATAAAGCCATCATATGAGAGAATTATGAAGCCTGCGAGAGATGCGGGAATACCGATACATATGCATTCCGACGGAGACATAAGGACTCTTGTTGACGATATAGTTGATAGCGGGGTTGAGGTGATAAACCTTCAGGATCTTGTAAACGGAATCGATTGGATAGCAGAGCGATTCAAGGGGAAGGTATGTGTTGAGCTTGATATTGACCGTCAGAAGCTCACGCCGTATGGAACGCCAGATCAGATAGATGCGCTTATTAGGGAAGAAGTGTCCAAGATAGCGACTCCCCAAGGAGGTCTTTGCCTGATATATGGGCTTTATCCCGATGTTCCTCTTGAAAATGTAAAGGCGGTTATGGACGCTATGGAAAAATACGCATTTTATTTTTCGTAAGCAATAACGGTACATTGAGTTGTTTTTATTGAAATAATGAGCGGAGTGTGGTATACTTATTAAAATTCTACAAATAGAGGGGAGCGGATATGGGATTTGTAGAAATCGATTCGAATATGCCTCTCTCTTGGGTTGATGGTACCGGCATCGTTGCTTTTTACAATGTAAAAAAGGAAGCCGTTCTACGATTTTTACTAGACTGAATTTGCTAGATGGAATTGATATTAGAGTGAACAAAGGTATTTCCAGTAATTATCGTTTCACAGCAAGTGGAGTGAATTTTATCCGAATTATGTAGGCTATTTGAAAATGACATGGGCAATAGAATGTGAGCTTCGCCGAGCGTTGAATAATGTTTTAAAAGGATTCTATAATTAACAAGGAGAGTAGGATGAAAAAAGGATTGTGGTTAAGTTATGTTAAATTATTGGCTTTAGTCCTTGTAATAATTGTATGCGTTGCTTTTGGTATATCCTGCAAAAGAGGAACGCCGTCCAAGAATGATGAGACATCTATAGGGGCGATAACGCTTGTCTCTGACGGTAAGTCAAATGTGAGAATAGTATACAATGAGAAGGATACGAGATTTGCGGTAGATTCAGCAAAATCGCTTAAGGCTTCGCTGAGCGAGCTTGGCGGAGCAGAGATACCTCTTGATGAAGCTTCTAGCGGAGACGGTGTTGAAATACTTATAGGAAACACAGGGGCGGAGAAATCCAAAGCTGCTTTGGAAGATCTTGAGCCGAACAGCTATTCGATAACGGTATCGGAAAATAAGATAATCGTGGTATCGAATAATATATATCTATATTCCGAGGCTATTGAAAATCTTCTTGGTGCGCTCTCCGCTTCCGATGGTGTTGTGACTCTTGCTGGGGATTACTCAAAGAAGAGCGATAGCTATCCCGTGGTTGCGCTGTCAAGCGGAGATTATACGATAATATATGAGTCAGACAACGGCACGGCAAGCGCGCAGGCTTCGGCGCTGAAAATGGCGCTTGCCTCTGCGGGTATAAGTATTGAGGTGTCATCAGACGCAAAGAGCGCGTCGGGCAAGGAGATACTGCTGGGTGAGACCAACAGAGCGTTATCATCTAAGACACAGACATATTACAAAAGCGCAACCTTTGGCTTTAGTGACGATGGAAACCTTGCGGTGAAGGGCGCACTTGTGATTGGAGTTGATACTATTATGGACTGTATTAAAGAATTTGTTGACGCCAAAAGCGATATAAATATTCCTCAGTTCCTTCTCGAACGCAGAACTGCCAAGGGATACGGAACAGCGCCCAAATATGTCGGCAAGGGAACAGAGAAGCTTATGGAGAATCATGGTACATTGAATTCTTATGTAGTTCAGCAGGACGGAGCAAGCGAGGACGATTATCTGAGTTACTCCAAAAAGCTCAAGGATGAGGGATATGAGCTTTACTATTCTACCAAGGCGCAGGAAAGCTTGTTTTCGACATATACCGACGGACGCAATATAGTTAATTTATCCTATATTCAATATGAGAGTCCGTTTAACGCGGGAGAGACGGTAAAATATGTAAATATCGCGGTGGAGTGTACCGATAATGTCTCGTTACCCGAGCTTGAAGATAACTCAAAATATATTTGCGAGCTTCAGGTGTCGCTCCTTAACGCGCATAATACATGGCTTATAAGGCTTGAGGACGGACGCTTTATTATGGTAGATAGCGGACTTGAGGAAGCTAACGGCAGAAATAACGCCGACCTTATCTATAACACTCTCGTAGCGCAGAATGAGCTTCAGGGAAAACCTGTTATAGCGGCGTGGGTAATAACGCACCCTCATACAGACCATGTTGACGCATATTATCAGTTCACCCAGAAATATAAGGACAAGGTAGACCTACAGATGGTAATATCCAATATGCCTAACGAATCGGTAGAGAGTCTGGATAAATTTTCGAAAAAAATTTATAATGGAGTTACAAGTGCCTATCCGAACGCGAAGTTTGTGGTGGCCCACGCAGGGCAGAGATTTGCGTTTGCGGGACTTGAGCTCGATGTCCTTTGGACACACGAAAATCTTTACGATGTGGTATACGGAAATACCAACCTTTCGTCATCTGTTTTCGGTATGACGATGCCGGGCGGCAGACTTATTATAACAGGAGACCAGCAGAAGCAGGGATGTCAGATACTTAACGCTATTTACAGAGAAGAATTGAAGTGTGATGTGGTACAGATATGCCATCACGGATATACGGGCGGAGACGAGGAAATGTATAATTCTATGGATGCAAGAGTCGGAATCTGGCCTATCAATTACGAGGAAGCTTCTAAAAACGGCGCTTATGGAAATACAGGCGCAAATCATCTTCCTGTAAATAATTTTGATTTTCATTTGATAATGAGTGTTAACGACGAGGTAATGACGCTCAGAGAGGGAGTGACCAAGGCAGACCTGAAGCAATTCAGGAGATGGGAATAATTATTTTCAATCTTGTGAATTTTGAAAGTACAAAATAGGGGAGTGACTTCTTGTTAAAAGTCGCTCCCTTCTTTTGTATTCTGAAAAGCACCACACGGATGGTGGCAATGACTGTATTTTGGTTTTACAATCTTGCTGTTGAATTATCTCAGATATTGGATTAAGTTTCTTTTGCCAGAAATATCTTTGTTGGTAGCTTATCGTTGAGCAACGCAAAACACATCTGCGGATGCTGATAGACGAGATAACGGTTACCGAAATAAGAGGCAAAATAAATCTCTCAATAAGGCTAAACGCAGACTTCCGTCAGCACATTGACTTCTACAACGATGACGGTAAAATGGTTGACAGAGCCGAGGAGTGCATCGCGATTCCGTGGTAAAATAATTGGCAGACACAGCACCTTGACGAATAAAAAATTCGTGAGGGGTGATGCGTCTGCCAAGACTTTTTTGAAAGATAAAAGCCTTGAAAACATAGTGTTTTCAAGGCTTTCAGTGGTGCGGGTAAAAGGACTTAAACCTTCACCGAGGAACCCCGACTAGAACCTGATGGTAACGTCACCTCGGTGAATGGTTTTTTGTACCCTTTTTTACATCAGTTATAGTATAGCATAAAAGGTGAGGAAAGCAGGTTTGAAGTGAACAGGAATATTACAAAATCTGGTGAGAATTTCTGTATTCGCTTGGGGATTCGCCTGTATGGTATTTGAAGAATTTAACAAATTTATTGGCAGAAGATAGTCCTATCAGTGTAGCGATTTTTTCGCATGAATAGTTTGTCATCTGCAAAAGGCTTTTTGCGGTTGTCAGCTTTTCCTCTATTATCAACTGCTTTATATTTGAACCGCTACATTCTCGGATTATTCGTCCAAGATAATCCTTGTTATAGTTCATCGCATCACTTATTTTTCCAACTGTAAGCTCCTCACTGACATGTTTGCTTATGTATTTACATACGTCGTCGTATATCTGTCGCTTATTTTCGTCGGTGATTATGTGTCTGTTAACCTCGTCAAGTATTAGCATAAGCAGGGAATCGTAGTAATAATGAGGTTTACTGCGGTGTACCACATGAGAATTAAGTTGATAAAACATCGGAGTTATCGCACTTGATGCCTTGGCGGTAACATAACTTGACGAAAGATTGAAGAAAATAAAATCGTTACATTCAAAGGTTATCATCCATATTGTACTTGATGAAGAGAGTTCTTTTGCAGAAACAATGGTGTTGGGTGCAAGTAAAAGGATGGTATCTCGTTCCAAAATAATGTTTTCTTTTTTGTTTATACGAAAGCTTACGCACCCGTCAGAAACGAGGATGAGGCAATATCTCATAACCATATTGTCCTTCCATACCCACGAGGCGCTTTGTGTCGTGATTTTCGCACAATCATAAAACGCCATATCCACAAACTCTTTGTCACGCCTGTAAGTATCGTCAGTTTTCATTATCTTGATCATAAGGCTCTCCTTTCAAGGAAATAATTGGTACTTGCATTTCTTTTGCTTATATTATATACTTAATTCGCTCTGATGTCAATAGAAGCAATCAATAAAGCTGTTTGTGAAAAATGACGAACACAAGACCAAGAAAAAAGTCGTGTTTTCGCACTTTTGTTTTGCTTTCTCACTTGTTTTTTGCACTGCTGTTTGCTATACTTAAATAGCAAGATGTGTATTTGTGCGCATTTTAATTTCTGAAAAAGGGGATTTTTATAACGATTTATGACGATAGTTATAGAGAAAAAGTATATAGTTGTTCCTATAAACAATAATGCAACTTCTAAAAAGCTGTGTTTTTATGATGGTGCAGGAAACGAGAAACGACTTGTAATGGATTTTGACTGTAAAATAGACGCTTTTAGTCCACAGTATATGGCGTACATAGATGTGTCAAGACATATTGGGCGTAAATTCTCATACGATACCATTCCACATATCGAATTCAGCATAGAACAAAGCGATGAAAGAAAACTTGACGGACTATACAAAGAAAATTACCGTCCGTTGATACATTTTACGCCCGAAATAGGTTGGATAAACGATCCTAACGGAATGATAAAATATCAGGGCGTTTACCACATGTTCTATCAGTATAATCCCTGCGGAACAGAATGGGGCAATATGCACTGGGGACATGCGACGAGTGTTGATCTGTTGCACTGGAAAGAAAAAGACATAGCTTTGTTTCCTGATGATATGGGAACTATGTACTCGGGCTCGGCTATCGAAGATGTTCACAATGTAACGGGTTTGCAAGAGGGAGAGGATGCGCCAATGCTTCTTTTCTATACGGCGGCAGGCGATAGGAATATGCTCTCTATGGGCAAAGGCAGAACTCAATGTCTTGCTTATTCAAACGACGGCGGAAAGACCTTTAAAAAATACGCTGGCAATCCCGTTATAGGTCATGTAGTAGGCTACAACAGAGACCCGAAGATAGTTTGGGTTGAGGAAATAAACAAATACCTCATAGTTCTTTATCTGCATGAAGAAAAGTACGGACTTTTTGTGTCCGACAATATGATAAATTGGATACTTTTGCAGGAGATAAAGATAGCTAATGAATCGGAATGTCCAGATATATACAGTTACAGGGTGGCGGACAAAAATTATTGGGTGCTTATCGGTGCATCGGATAAATATATTGTCGGAGTATTCAGAGGCGGAAGATTTGTTCCGCAAACGCAGGAAAGACAGTTGAGTTATTCTCCGCACAGCTATGCGGGGCAAAGCTTTTCCGGAATTGATGATGGCAGAGTTATCCGTATGGTGTGGCAAAAGCTGAAAATGCCCTGCTTGCGAGTACCGCATCAAATGAGTATTCCAATGGAAATGAAGCTAAAGGTAAGTGATATGGGTTGCTTCCTTACGGCATACCCCGTTGAGGAGCTAAAGCAACTTTATGTTGATGCAGAGGTAATATCAAACAGGATGCTTGAAGAGCCTATTGAGATAAGCCTAGACAAGGCCGCTTATGATATTCATATCGTCGCGGATTACGATGGAAATATGAAGCTTGAGCTGTTTGGTCATACCCTACATATAAATACGCAGGACGACTGCATTACTTTCGGTAAAATAAAATTGCCGATAAGTAGCGACAGAGAGACTGTTGACATACGTATCGTGGTTGACAGCTGTTCCTTTGAGGTATTTGCCGACGAGGGGCGCTTCTGTGCAACTATGTATGCAGTGTGCGATTACAATCTCCCGTATATGAGGGTGTCGGCAGATACCATCGTAAACATCAGAGCATTGTCCTGCTACAAACTATCTCCTATAAATAAGGAGGTGGAGCAGACATAAAACGTGTGGCGTACCCAAAAACAGAAAAAACAAAAATTTTAAAAAAAGGAGAATTGAATGATATGAAAAGATATCAAAAGCCCGTCATGGAGACGATTCTTTTCCCAAAGGAAACAATATTATCATCAAGCGGCAATGAACCGGACGTATTGTTTGACGCTTCGTTGCTCGATGATGGATTCGGAGGTAACGGATGATGAAAAAAGTATTAAGCTTTATTTTGACAGTATGTATGCTTGCATCGTTGGTGTGTATGTTTTCAATTAACACGGCCGCAACCGATGAATGGACTTTTGTAAATCTTTCCGCGGCAAAGAAATTCGCAGGTAACAATGTTGATAATTCGGCTGGCGGAACGTGGTCCTTCAGTGATGACGGATGTATGGCAACTCTTACGCCTTCGTCAACAGTTGCATATAATGTGGGGCTCTATGATACTGAACATACTCTCGAAAAGGGAAAGGAATATGTTATCAGTGTTGATATGAAATTTAGTAAAGCACGGGTACTTTGACTTTGACGAGGGAAAGCTCTACGATATAGCAAAGACCGCATCCGAGCTTGGCATTGAAATGCTTGTAATGGATGACGGTTGGTTTGGCAACCGAAATTCCTCAAAGACCGCGCTTGGCGATTGGTTTGTCAATGAGGAAAAGCTCAAAGGCGGACTTGGAAAGCTTGTAGAGAGAGTAAACGCTCTCGGACTTAAATTTGGTATTTGGTTTGAGCCGGAAATGGTATCAAAAGATAGCGAGCTTTTCAGAAAACATCCCGAATGGGCATTGCAGACTCCAAACCGAGAAATGAGCATATCGAGGCATCAATATGTACTTGATATGAGTCGTAAGGATGTTAGAGATTACCTTTTTGATTGTATAAAAAAGGTAATGGACAGCGCAAATATAGCATATATCAAATGGGATTTCAACAGAAGTCTTACAGAGGTGGGGAGCGCGCTTCTTGAAGCAAACAGACAGCAAGAGGTATTCCACCGTTATGTACTTGGACTTTATGAATTGCTTGAACGCATACTGACCGCATATCCTCATCTGTTACTTGAAGGCTGTGCCAGTGGCGGCGGACGCTTTGATCCCGCATGGCTGTATTATTCTCCTCAATTCTGGACAAGTGACGATACCGATGCCATTGAGCGACTGGATATACAGTACGGCACTTCTATGTGTTATCCTACCTCAAGTGTAGGCTCGCATGTATCGGCAATTCCAAACCATCAGCTGAAACGAAACTCTCCGCTTCAAACTCGCGGACATGTAGCAATGGCGGGAACCTTTGGCTATGAGCTTGATCTTACAAAGCTTACTGACGAAGAAAAAGAAATCGTTAAAGCTCAATGCGACGATTACCGCAAATATTATAATGTTATAAATTATGGTGAGCTTTACAGACTTATTTCTCCTTGGAGCAACCGTAGGCGTTGCGCTTGGATGTATGTGTCAGAGGATAAGTCAGAAGCTCTTGTAACATATGTAATAATCAGGTGCGGTATTTACGAGAGATACTATCTCCGCCTTGCAGGTCTTGATCCAAATAAGCGTTATTTAAACGAGCAGACAGGTCAGGTCCTTACGGGTAAAGCATGGATGAATGCGGGTATATGTCTGCACGAAAGATTGCAGGATCATACATCTCGAATATTCCATCTCGTTGCCGTTGACTAAAGGAGCTTAATTTATGAAAATCGGACTTTTCACCGATCCTCATTATTGTAAGGCAGAGATTCTTTGCCGAACACGCCGTCCATCGCTTTCATTATCCAAGGTGAAGGAAGCAATGGAAACCTTTCGTAAGGAAGGCGTTGAGCTTTGCATATGCCTTGGCGATCTGGTGGATAAATGCGACTCGCTTGAAGAAAGCTATATGTGCCTCAACGAGATGATAGGCATGATAAGATCGTACAAGATTCCATTTTTACTTGTTCCCGGGAATCACGACTATACTGTGTTTTCGGCTGAGGAACTGTCAGAGCGTACAGGCTGTCGTATTCCACCGTATACCGTAGATATGGAGACACATCGATTGGTTATATTAGATGCAAATTATCGTTCCGATTTCAGAAGATTTGATATTGCGGGGGTAGACTGGACAGATTCCAATCTGCCTCCCGATCAGCTTGAATATCTGAACATCTATTTGAATGATTGTGGAAAGCCCTGTATTGTGCTTATCCACGAAAACTTGGATAATAGTGTGGAAACTCGACATATTGTTAAAAACGCTGCTCGAATTCGCAACATAATTGAGAATAGCAAAAATGTTGCAATGGTTATACAAGGACATTATCATCGCGGGGCGGATAACATCATAAACGGAATTCGTTATTTTACACTTCCCGCAATGTGCGAGGGCGTTGGCAATGCATATTGCGTTCTTGAGACAGCCGATATGACAATATTTTTTATTCAAAATAATAAAAGGGTCGCGGAGTACATCACGATCCCGTGGTAAAATAATTGGCAGACACAGCACCTTGACGAATAAAAAATCGTGAGAGGTGATGTGTCTGCCAACAATTTTCAAAAGAGAAAAGCCTCGAAAACATAGTGTTTTCAAGGCTTCCGATGGTGCGGGTAAAAGGACTTGAACCTTCACGAAGTTGCCCCCACTAGAACCTGATGGTAACATCACCTCTGTGAAAGGTCAGCCCTTGCCGTTCACATAATATGGACTGATGGCTTTTCCTGTATATTTATCTATCCATATTATATCCGTAACGGTATCGTATTTTTGAATCATGATAACATAATAGTGAGCGGGAGCCGTGGCATGGGGGACATGCTCAACACGATATCCGTTTTCTTCATTACATATATGACCACTCATGTATGTCCTATGATTTTTAGCAGCTTCTATCGCTTCCTCCACGGAAATAGCTTTGCCGTTCGGATCGTATGTGGATGCTCTGATTTTTCTCGTGAAAGCATCCACCAATATTTCATCCTTTATCTGGATGTCATAGGGCGGCATACATTCATATCCATCTTGACCACCACCTGAGTACCATTTCACTTGAAAAGCAAAGCGATAATCATTCGTTTCAGAATTTGGTTTATCGATTAGCGCGATGTGGGCAATCCAAATGGTTCCCGCACCGCCTTCGCCTATGCCGTCTTGGTGATCCCAATATTCGTTTGCCAAATTCCATGCTTCTTCTGCGGTTATGAGATATGGACTCGTCAGCTCAAATTGAGAAAAATTCATTCGTTTATTGCGTATGTTATTACGGTAAGTAAAATATTCATCACGCGTAACAGCCTCTCCCTCTATGAAATATTCATATTGCGTGGGATTTTTTGAAAATTTTAAACGGTAGATATTTTTTGTGATTAACGTTTCTCCCTCAGAGATAATTTTGTTCAGTCCGCCTGACCAATCACCTGTTACGGAAGAATCGCTCCAATAAAATGTTCCATCGGTGTTTAATTGATTTATATAAAAACCGTAACTGTACACCTTGCCGTTATAATAGCGTAAAATGATGTGGTCATAATCAGACGATTTTATAACAAATTCGTCGACACCGTCCCCATCCAAATCCAGAATGGCTTTTGTGAGAAAGTTACACTCATCTATCCTTACATTATTGCTTGGAACTCGGCAGGCTTTCAGTTTGATCTCGCCCAAACGTTCATCAATAACGCATATTTCTCCTTTGATTGCCGCTTCGTACATCTGCATAGCCTTTTCATTCTCGGAGACTGACGGAGTAATATTATCATCGTTTGTGCTGTCATCATTTACATCGGATAAGCCGCCATTTTCATTTGATGATAGATCCTCATGATTATTATTAATATCACATGAAATCAGCGATAGTATCATTATCAGGCACAGCAAAAAAGCTATATGTTTTTTCATTAAAAGTCTCCTTGTTTTGATCTCTCAATGCTACTATACCATATCAAAAAAACGATGTCAAGAGGGTGGGGAAAAGATTTTTTAGAAGGCACTTTTTTACGAGAAAGTGGTGAAAAATCCTAAAACAAAAAAGAGAGCCGAAGCTCTCTTTTTTGTTGGTGCGGGTAAAAGGACTTGAACCTTCACCGAGGAACCCCGACTAGAACCTGATGGTGATGTCACCTTGGTGAAAATATAACTATGTTCAATCACTAAAATCAAAACTATGTAAGTCGACTTCTTCTGATATAATCGAACTACATAACTGTTTTGTTTCTGCTATATATTCATGAGAGTATAGCTTATTGACGTTTCGAGACAATATTCCTTTTTTATAAAAAAACATATCTACAGAAGAATCCTCTAATAGTATTCTATAAAACTCATCTTCAGGGTAGGAGTTATATAGTTGTTCTTTACTTGCAGAGAAAGGAATAAAATATCTATCAAAAAAAGATGCATGATATAGGTCTAAATAATCCTTAACATTTGATACAAAATGTTTAACAATATTATAATATTCTGCGTTACTGAGTTTTTTTGAAAAAACATATTCTGACACTTTTTCACAATATGAATCAATTTGCTCACCGCAAAGAACATATTGATGCATCGTTATATAATATGCAGCAGAGGCAGCTATGAATTTATATTTTGCCAAATCAAGAAGTGTGTTTTCCGACATAAGACGATTGACACTTAATAAACGATATATCACGTTTTCGAAAATGTTAGATTTGTTTTTATTGTTCTCCAAAATATATCTAGCACATTCTCTGTGTTTATCTAAGTGAATTACTTTTATTTCACCGTCTTTTAGCCAAAGAGCAAAATCTTCTCCAACTGTGTTATACTTTTGCGCTTCAAAATAAAAAGTATCTTCTTTTCCATTTCTATCAATTAGTGTAACTGACGTATTGTTTTCATAGATTGGCACAACAATTTCAAACATAGAATATGAAAAATTGAATCTTCGATATTCCTCCTTAAAGGGATCATAAAATTTTAAAGTATATCCAATTCCTCCCAACCCGGAAATTATTTTTATGCAGGCAAATTTTATTGTTTTGTTTTTTATTTCATCATTGATGTTATACAAGGTGTTAAGCATGACGGTCATATTATTAACATAAACAGCTATGTCAGTAGCCGAAGATAAGGAAATACATATTTTGTTATCATAAGAAACAGTTGATCGAGATATAATTTCATTAATGTGTATCGAAAATTGCAAACATTTGTGTACTACATAGGATATAACCGAATTGGTGCTTAAAGAATAATCTTTAAGTTGAATAATGACTTTAGTAAATTTTTTAAAATCCTCTTCGGCGAGTAACATCTCATCTATGCCGTCAAAATTCATATTCGATATACATTCAATTGCTGAATGTATTTGAGACAACACCATTTCTTTTTCACTATTTGAAGTATTTGAATCAAAAGTACTTTGTGGTTTAGAACTATTTTGAGCGTTAGGATTTTGTTTAATAAAATTCATATAATATTCCTTTTAGCTTCATTATATTGTGTTTTTTATTTAAATTGGATTTTGAAATTGGGATTGTACATATTAGAAAAATTTAGTGAGTATCGTTCTTTTAAAATTTCAAAAATTTTATTGTTAGATAACTTTTCATCAAATTCACAAAATGGACTTTCGTAATATGCATCTAAAGCTTTTAAATCCTGAATTGAAGTTATACCATTTACATTTTCGAATGCAATAAGTCTTGCTGATTTCATCTTATAACCTCATATGATTATTCTGATTTTTCTTTATAATAGTATAGCATAAAAATCCAATAGAATCAAGTGTCTAGTGAATTTTAATTGAAAAATCTCAAAACCAAAACGGGAGCAAATTTACTCCCGTTTTCTTTGGTGCGGGTAAAAGGACTTGAACCTTCACCGAGGAACCCCGACTAGAACCTGAATCTAGCGCGTCTGCCAATTCCGCCATACCCGCGAATGAAATGAGCGTGGTATGGCGATGCCTAAAGAACGCTCGCGTTCTTTACTTGTGCGCAGCACAAAGATACCCGCATATAAAATTAATGTCACTTTGCCAATTATACAAAGTCGACTTGATTATAATACCACAAAAGATTAAAAATGTCAAGCGGATTTTTGAAAAATGTTAAGTATTTCTTTTTGTTAAAACAAATTTATGCTTCTCTCACTTTTTGAAAGGCAAAAAAGAATTTCTAAATACTAATTTTTTTGCAAAAACTATTGACAAAGAGCGTATATAATGGTATACTTTTTAGTTGTTTGAAATGATATTATACAGATGAAAAAAGTTGCTTCTTTGACGAGGTTTGATTTGTTATTTGGTGACTTTGTTCATTCAAAAGTGTTGTTTCTAATCTTACTTTTAGGAGATAAAAAAATGGAACAGAACACAAGAAAAGTTGGTACAGTATCAAGAGGGATTCGTTGCCCCATCTTCCGTGAGGGAGACAATCTGAGCGAGATGGTAACCGCAAGCGTCCTTGACGCGGCAAAGTCTGAGGGCTTTGAGCTTCGCGACAGAGATGTTATTTCGATAACAGAGTCGGTCGTTGCTCGTGCGCAGGGAAACTATGCCTCTGTTGAGGCTATTGCAGAGGATGTTCGCGCAAAACTCGGCGGAGAGACTGTCGGAGTTATCTTCCCGATTCTTTCCAGAAACCGTTTCGCAATCTGTCTGCGCGGAATCGCTATGGGCTGCAAAAAGATAGTGCTTATGCTCAGCTATCCTTCCGACGAGGTTGGAAACGAGCTTGTAAGCCTTGACAAGATAGACGAAGCAGGTGTCAACCCCTATTCCGATGTGCTTACTCTCGAGCGCTACCGTGAGTTGTTTGGAGACAATGTTCACGAGTTTACAGGTGTTGACTATGTTCAGTATTACGGAGACCTTATCCGTTCCTGCGGCGCAGATGTCGAGATAATATTCGCAAACCAGGCGAAAACTATACTGAATTACACAGACTGTGTTCTTACTTGCGATATTCACACGCGCAAGCGCACCAAGAGAATACTTAAGGATGCGGGTGCAAAGGTGGTTTGCGGACTTGACGATATTATGACCTCTCCCGTAAACGGAAGCGGATACAATGAGAAATATGGACTCCTCGGCTCGAACAAGTCTACCGAGGACAAGGTAAAGCTTTTCCCGAGAGACTGCAAGGATCTCGTGCTTGACATTCAGGCGAGAGTGCTTGCGGCAACTGGAAAGCATGTTGAGGTAATGGTTTACGGAGATGGCGCATTCAAGGACCCCAAGGGTAAGATTTGGGAGCTTGCCGATCCTGTCGTTTCTCCCGCGTACACCGACGGACTTATCGGAACGCCGAGCGAGCTGAAGCTCAAGTATCTTGCAGACAACGATTTCAAGGACCTTTCGGGCGAGGCGCTCAAGGAAGCTATTTCCGCGAGTATCCGCGCGAAGGAAGGCAATTTGGTTGGAAATATGGCTTCGCAGGGAACTACTCCCAGGCAGCTCACCGACCTTATCGGCTCTCTGTGCGACCTGACCAGCGGCTCGGGCGACAAGGGAACTCCCGTCGTTCTCGTTCAGGGATATTTTGATAATTACACTAATTAAAAAATCAGGGAGACCTTTGTGAAAAGGTCTCCCGAAGTTTTATTTGATAATACAAAATAATCACGGTAAAATGCAAAAAATATATAAAGGTCAGAAGCGTTCATTGACAGGACCCAAGACTTGTTTTATAATTAACTCGGAAATATAATCTTTGTCGGAGGATGCGAGCTTGAGAACAAATTTTAAAATAAAGCTTGTAGCATTGATATTGGTGCTTACGGCGATTTTGAGCAGTTGTAATAAGGAGAACGGAAATGATGACACAGCTACTACCGCGTCGAGCATGGCGACCACGCAGGCGCAGACGGTCGACACGGCTTACGAGAGCATACCGAGATTTGACTCGGAGAGCAATAACAAAGTTGAATTTTCTTTTGTAGGCGACCCTTATGCGCTCTCTATCAATATCCCTGCGGAATGGGAGACGGTTACAAGCTCGGAAGGGTATTCTGTTCGTCGCGACGGCAACGAAATAGGTAAGATTTTCTCGGGAGAGCCTTCGGATGCGGCAGAATGGACTGAGGTCAAGTGTTATGAATCGGCAGACGGCGGACTTTTGACAACCACATATATAGAGAGACGCGGAGCGGGGGAGAGCGCTGAGTACAGATACCGATTCTGTTATTCATACGCGTTCGGTACTACCGAAAGACTTACTACCGTGACGGTTGCTTTGTCCGAGCTTGACGAGTTTGCGGAAAAGTCAATGGCTTTTGCGGGAACAGTGCTGAGACTCGGAACAGATTCCGGTATTGGTATTCTTTCCGATAGCTCGGTGAGAAATATCGCGATTCTCGGAAATAGCTTCGTCGGCTCTGGCTCTTCCAATATTGGCGCGATAACGCAGGAGATGTTTGAACGCAACGGAAAGCAGTGTAATGTGGACGCGATATCGAGAGGTATGGCTAATATAAGCACCTATACGGACGACTCTGAAATGATGGCGAAGATAAGGAGCGGATATTACGACATAGTCTTTATTTGCGGACTTTATTCAAACGGTCAGGTCGGTTCTCTCAAGACGCTTAAGGACGCGTGTGATGTGGGTCAAACGAGACTTGTCGTCTTTCCCGCTCACAACGAAAATACACAGGCCATTGAGCAGGCGAAGAATCTGTTGCCCGAGTTGGTTTGTCTGAATTGGAAAAGCGAGATAGACTATCTTATAGAGAGCAAAAAAATAAGCAGATGGGATTTCTGCTACGACGATTATTATGACCACAGTAAGCCCCTCGCGGGATATGTCGGCGCGCATATGATTTACAGAGCGATATATTCCTCCGTGCCGACGGTTGGCGTCTCCTCGTCTATTCAGCAGTCGTATGTTGACTCCTTGCTTGGCGATTACAGCGCCACGGGCGTTATTGAGCTTCCGTACAAGGCAAGTGTTAAATATCTCTATTAATACAGTGCGGAACAAAAAGCGCTGATGAAACAAAATAAAGAACCGCTTTTGTTATCTTCAAAAGGATAGCGAAAGCGGTTTGCTTATAGCGAAGGCGTAAGAATGCTTCAGGGCAGCTGCAGGATTTTGACATAAAAATCGAGTTTTCCAAATTCTCCAAAGTGCTATTGACTTTTGAAAACCCTTGTGGTATAATAAGATGTTTAAAAATAATCATTTTTAAGGAAGGTATAAAAATGAAGTACGAGGAATTGTCTTCCAAACCCGATTTTTCCGAAATTCAGCCCGCCACACTTGGCTTCTGGATGGAAAATAAGGTTTTTGAAAAATCTGTTGATGAGAAAAAGGGCGGAGAAATAGTTTTCTACGACGGCCCTCCTTTTCCCACGGGTAAGCCCCACCACGGTACCGTGCTTGTCTCCTTCATAAAGGATATGATTGCGAGATACTGGACTATGAGAGGCTATCAGGTACCCAGAGTATGGGGTTGGGACTGTCACGGTCTGCCGATAGAGAATCAGGTAGAGACTCTGCTTGGTATCAACGATAAGAATCAGATTGAAAAAGAGCTCGGTATAGATAAGTTCAACGAGAAATGCTTCGAGGTCGTTTCAAATAATAACGACGCTTGGAAGGAATATGTCGACCAGATGGCGCGTTGGGTCGACTACGACGGCGCGTATAAGACGATGAACGCAAGCTTTATGGAGAGTGTTATGTGGGCGTTCAAGACCTGCCACGATAAGGGTCTTATCTATCGCGACTACCGCGTAACTCCTTACTGTACGCACTGTGAGACCTCTCTTTCTATCTCTGATACGAGAGAGTCCGACTCCACCCGTCCGAGACAGGACAGATGGGTAATTGCTCAGTTCAAGAGTAAGCTCCGCGAGGCGGGCAAGGATGTTTATTTCCTCGCTTGGACGACAACTCCCTGGACTCTCCCCTCAAACCTCTGTCTGGCAGTCGGCGAGAAGCTCGATTACGCCTTCGTTGAGGTCGAGGATAGAGTGCTGGTTGCTTGTAAGAATGTACTCCCCAACTTCAAGAAGGTATTTGGAGAGAACCCCGTAATACTCAAAGAGGTGAAGGGAACCGAGCTTGTCGGAGAGACCTACGAGCCCCTTTTCCCCTACTTTGCGGACAAGGCGGCAGAGGGAGCATTCAGAGTCGTTACGGCTGACTATGTCGGTGCTGACGAGGGTGTTGGTATAGTTCATACCGCCCCCGCATTTGGTGAGGACGACTATTGGACCTGCAAGAATTTCGGTATTCCGCTTGTCAACCCCGTTGACTCAAAGGGTAGATTTACCGAGGAGATAACCGACTTCTATCCCATTCAGGAGGATAAGACGGTTATCGAAATGAATCCGATAATTATAAGATTCCTTTACGAAAACGGCAAGGCTGTTGCCGACGGAACCATAGAGCATAACTATCCTCACTGCTGGAGATGTAAGCGCCCGCTTATCTATAAGGCGATGGACGCATACTACTTCAACATCGGTAAGGTCAAGGAAAGACTTATCGAGTGCAACGAGGAGGTCAACTGGGTTCCCGAGACCGTTAAGCACGGCAGATTCGGAAACTGGCTTGAGGGAGCACGCGACTGGAATATCTCGAGAAACAGATATTGGAGTACTCCTATACCGATATGGAAGTGCAATGAGTGCGGCGAGGAGGTCGTTCTCGGAAGCATAGAGGAGATATATAACGCGTCGGGAGTCAAGCTCGATAACCTTCACAGACAGTTTGTAGACAAGGTCACCTTCCCCTGCAAGTGCTGTGGCGGCACGATGCAGAGAGTTCCCGAGGTTCTCGACTGCTGGTTCGAGAGCGGAAGCGTACCCTTTGCGCAGAAGCACTATCCCTTTGAGAACAAGGAATGGTTCGAGGAGCATTTCCCCTGCGACTTCGTAGTTGAGTACACGGGACAGATAAGATGCTGGTTCTACTATCTCCATGTACTCGCCATAGCTCTCTTTGATAAGCCCGCGTTCCGCAACTGCGTAGTTCACGGAACGATACTTGCTAAGGACGGAAAGAAGCTTTCCAAGTCCTCGAAGAACTACACCGACCCGATGGAGCTTATGAAGCGCTACGGAACAGACGCGTTCAGACTCTATCTCTATCAGACCAAGGCAATGCTTATCGGAGACCTGCTCTTTGACGAGAGCGGAATTCAGGACGCATATCAGCAGATACTGCTTCCGTATTGGAACGCTTGTAATTTCTACATTTCTTATGCTAATATAGATAATTTCCGTCCCGACGGACTCACACCGCCCAAGAGCGATAATCAGCTTGATAACTGGATACTTGCTAAGCTTTATGACGCGACTCGCGAGATAACCGAGAATATGGACGCATATCAGGTCGACAGATATATAGATAGTCTGTCCTCGCTTATCGACGGACTTACGAACTGGTATATCAGACGCTCCAGAAGAAGATTCTGGGAGTCGGGAATGTCGGCAGATAAGGAAAGCGCGCTCAATACGCTCTACTATGTTCTCGTTAACACGACCAAGCTTTTGGCTCCCGTAGCGCCCATTATATCCGAGAAGATATATAAGACACTCACAGGCGAGTTCTCGGTTCACCTTGCCGATTGGCCCGAGATTCCCGAGAGCTACGCTAACGCAGAGCTTCTCAAGAAGATCGAGACTGCTCAGAGAGTTATAGGACTCACGAGAAGCATCAGAAACAAGAGCAGAATAAAGAACAGACAGCCCCTGAGCCTTCTTCGTGTGGCTTCCTCCGACGCCGCAACTATGGCGGTAGTTGAGGAATTCAAGGAGACGATCAAGGAGGAGCTTAACATCAAGAATATCGAAATGCTCGATAATGTAAACGATATCGCCACCGTTAAGTACGACCCCAATTTCAATGTCATAAGAGAGAAATATCCTAAGGATATCCCCTCTATCATAAAGGCAGTCAAGAGCGGAAAGTACACTATGAGCGGAGATTTCGTCACGCTTGATGTGAACGGTGAGGAGAAGCAGCTCGACGCGGATATCATTCTCGTCACATACCTCGCGAAGGACGGTCTGCATGTTGCCAGCGACCACGAGATCATAGTCTCGCTTGACCTCACTATCACCGAGGAGCTCAAGCAGGAGGGCTTGGCGCGTGAGATAATCCGAAGCGTTCAGGACGCGAGAAAGCAGATAGGCTGCGAGATAATGGATAACATCACCATAAGCCTCAAGGGTGAATATCCCGAGGCGTGGGTTGAGACCATTTGCGGCGAGACGCTCAGCCGTATCGGAGAGATAGATACTCCCGATACCATTATCAATATCGACGATATTATTGAAATAGCGGTCAAAAAGTAATATGTTTTAGTGGGACTGCCGCATTTAGCGCAGAACAAAAACACACAAATTGAATTTATAAAGAACAACCGCTTTTACTGTCAAAAATGATAGTAAGAGCGGTTTTTCGGTAGAAATTGTTACGAATTTCAATTTTTATGTGTGTTTTTTAGTCGCGCTTTGGCTCTTTGCAGTACAAAGTACAGCGACGAGAACCAAATCACGACTTCTGCATCTAACTGCAACAGTCCTTGTATATGTTGTGACAGGAGAATATATGATAAAAATAATGTTCGTTTGCCACGGAAATATCTGCCGCTCACCTATGGCGGAATTTATATTCAAAGATATGGTAGCAAAAAGAGGTCTTGGAGATAAATTTTATATTGCGTCAAGCGCAACAAGCTCAGAGGAGATATGGGGCGGGGTCGGAAATCCCATATATCCGCCCGCTCGCGCCGAGCTTGAGAGGCACGGAATACCGTGCGCGGGAAAGAGAGCGGTGCGCCTTGAAGCGCAGGACGCAGATAAATACGATATCTTTGTCGGTATGGATAGCGCAAATATAAGAAATATGCACAGAATACTCGGCGCGTCGGCAGGGGATAAAATACATAAGCTTATGGATTTCACCGCGCGAGGCGGAGATGTTTCGGACCCATGGTACAGTGACAGATTTGATATCGCCTACCGCGATATATACGAGGGCTGCGAGGCGCTTTTTCTACATTTGCTCGAGTGCGGAGAGAATTTATTGCAAATACACTAAAAATTTTATTTCAAATACACTAAAAATTTTAAAAATTTTTTTGCAATAATACTTTAAAAATCCGAGCGTTTGTGATACAATAATATGTGTTTTTTTATTCTTGTTACTTGAGGTGATTTTATGAGCGGTTTTTTTGGAGTCGTATCTAAAGAGGATTGCGTTTTTGATTTGTTTTTCGGCACAGACTATCACTCCCATCTTGGCACACGCAGAGCGGGAATGGTCGTCTACGACAAGACAAACGGGTTTGATAAGGCGTTACATAATATCGAAAATTCTCCCTTCAGAACAAAATTTGATACCGAATCGAATACTATGAAGGGCAGTATGGGAATCGGCTGTATTTCCGATTACGAAGCTCAGCCAATGCTCCTTCGCTCCCGTCACGGCACATTCGCCATAACTACGGTAGGGCGTATAAATAACGCGGAGGAGATAGTCTCGGGTATACTCAAGGGGAACGGTCATTTCTTTGAAATGAGTAACGGCGAGATAAACCCTACCGAGCTTACGGCGGCGATTATCGACCAGAAGGATAATCTTATCGACGGTATCAGATACGCGCAGGAGATTATTGACGGCTCTATAAGCATATTGCTTCTCACTCCTCTCGGAATTTACGCCGCTAGAGATAAGCTCGGCAGAACACCTATCGCTATCGGAGAGAAGTCTGAGGGATATTGCGCATGCTTTGAGAGCTTTGCGTATCATAGCTTGGGTTACCATGACTTCAAGGAGCTTGGTCCCGGAGAGGTAGTAGTTATCACGACCGACGGTGTCAAAACCCTGGTAGCTCCGGGGGAGAATATGAAGGTGTGTACCTTCCTCTGGGTTTATTACGGATATCCGTCCTCCTCCTACGAGGGAATAAGCGTCGAGCAAATGAGATACAATTGCGGAAAGCTTATGGCGAGGAGAGATGATGTGGAGCCCGATATTGTTGCGGGAATACCCGATTCGGGTGTAGCGCATGCAATAGGGTATGCGAATGAGTCGGGAATACCCTATTCAAGACCATTTGTTAAATATACCCCCACTTGGTCGCGCTCCTTTATGCCCTCAAATCAGAGCAAGAGAAAGCTTATCGCAAAGATGAAGCTACTTCCTATAAAGGACCTTATCAAGGATAAGAGTTTGTTGCTTATCGATGATTCTATCGTCAGGGGAACACAGCTTCGCGAGACGACCGAGTTTCTCTATGAGAGTGGAGCTCGTGAGGTGCATATAAGACCTGCTTGTCCTCCCTTGATGTTTAGTTGTAAATATGTCAATTTTTCGCGTTCAAATTCCGATATGGATCTCATAACACGCCGTGTTATCGCTAAGCTCGAGGGAGAAAATCCGAGCCTTGAGGTACTCAAGGAGTACGCGAACCCCGATAGCGAGAGATATCAGAGAATGGTGGAAATGATAGGCAAGGAGCTACATTTCACCACGCTAAGATATAACCGTCTTGACGATATGATAAAGGCAACGGGATTGCCTAAGGAAAAGCTTTGTACCTATTGTTGGAGCGGAGAGGAATAATCCGTTCCGACACAAAATAAATAAATTTTAAGGAGAAATGAAAATGGGAAAGTATTCAGGAACAAAAACAGAGAAGAATCTTGAAGCCGCATTTGCAGGCGAGTCTCAGGCAAGAAACAAGTATACATACTTTGCGTCTGTCGCAAAGAAAGAGGGCTATGAGCAGATAGCGGCTCTCTTCCTTAAGACGGCAGAGAATGAGAAGGAGCACGCAAAGATGTGGTTCAAGGAGCTTGAGGGAATCGGTGATACCGCTCAGAATCTGGCTCACGCCGCAGACGGCGAGAACTATGAGTGGACAGATATGTACGAGGGCTTCGCTAAGGACGCCGAGGAGGAGGGCTTTACCGCTCTCGCGGCTAAGTTCAGACTTGTAGCGGCAATCGAGAGACATCACGAGGAGCGTTATCGCGCACTGCTTCATAATGTCGAGACCGCAGAGGTGTTCGAAAAGAGCGAGGTCAAGGTTTGGGAGTGCCGCAATTGCGGACATATAGTTGTCGGAACAAAGGCGCCCGAAATTTGCCCCACCTGCGCGCATCCTAAGAGCTATTTTGAGGTTCACGCAGAAAATTATTAATAACTGTACGGGAGAAGTGAAAACTTCTCCCGTATATATTTGACAAAATAATTAAAGTGTAGTATAATTAGTATAAAGAATGATTTTTTAAGGATAGCTATGCAAATTCGTTTATCAGACCATTTTTCCTATAAAAAGCTTATACGCTTCACTTTGCCGTCTGTAATTATGATGATATTCACCTCGGTTTACGGGGTAGTGGACGGAGTGTTCGTTTCTAATTTTGTCGGTAAAATACCTTTTGCCGCGATAAATCTTATAATGCCGTTCTGTATGCTTTTCGGCGCCATCGGCTTTATGGTCGGAACGGGCGGAAGCGCTCTCGTTTCTAAAATACTCGGAGAGGGCGACAGAGCAAGAGCAAACAGAATATTCTCGCTGTTGGTCTATTTCTCGATAGCACTCGGAACTCTGTTTTCGGTTATGGGCGTTGTCTTCATAGAGCCGATATCAATACTGCTCGGCGCAGAGGGTGAAATGCTCAGCGGCTGTGTGATGTACGGAAGAATACTCTTTTGCTCGCTTATGCCCTTCGTGCTTCAGAATGTTTTTCAGAGCTTTTTGGTAGTCGCGGAAAAGCCGAAGCTCGGACTTGCGGTAACAGTTGCGGCGGGTGTGACGAATATTATTCTCGACGCGCTCTTTATCGTCGTTTTCAAATGGGGACTTGTGGGCGCGGCGGCTGCAACGGCGACAAG
Source organism: Clostridia bacterium (assembly GCA_017625755.1). GTDB lineage: Bacteria > Bacillota > Clostridia > Oscillospirales > CAG-272 > HGM12713. The sequence continues at coordinate 27,768 of JAGAKG010000022.1, forward strand.
CCAAACTGTTGGCGGAATTATCCCTCTCGTGTATTTCTTTGTCACTAAGAAAAATCAACTGAAGCTCGGCAGGACGCGCTTTGACGGAAAGGCGCTCTTGCACACCTGCGCTAACGGCTCGTCGGAAATGATGACAAATATATCTATATCGCTTGTGAATATGCTTTATAATTTTCAACTTATGCGTATGATAGGCGAGGACGGTATTGCGGCGTACGGCGTGATAATGTATGTAAACTTCATATTTATATCGGCTTTCCTCGGTTATTCGATAGGCTGCGCCCCGATAATCAGCTTTCATTACGGCGCGGAGAATACCGACGAGCTGAAAAATCTCAGAAAAAAGAGTATTATCATAATCGTTCTGACCTCGGTTCTTATGACCCTGCTCGGTATGGCTCTTGCCGCCCCGCTCTCAAGCGTGTTCGTGGGGTACGACGCCGAGCTTAACGCCTTGACGCAAAGAGCGTTTATCCTTTATTCCTTCTCTTTTTTGTTGGTTGGCTTTAATATATTTACCTCGGCGTTCTTTACGGCGCTGAATAACGGATTTATTTCTGCGCTCGTGTCATTTCTCAGACTCTTTCTGTTTGAGGTCGTGGCTGTGCTTTGCCTTCCTCTCATACTCGGGACAGATGGCGTATGGCTCTCGGTCGTGGCGGCAGAGGGTGTGGCTTTGATATTGAGCATCTCCTGCATGGTTGCTTTGCATAAAAAATATCGGTATTAACAATGGAGGCTGTATATGAAAATAATAACTGTAAGTCGTGAATTTGGAAGCGGAGGTCGCGAGATAGGCAAACGGCTTGCCGACGAGTTGGGTTTCTCTTATTACGACAAGGAGATAGTTGCGGAGATAGCTAAAAGGCACTCGCTTGACGAAAATTATGTGAGCGTTGCGCTCGACAGGAGTGTGACGCAGAGCTATCCGCTCCATTTCGGACGCACATTCTCGTATTCGGGCGGTATCTCGAATACATCTGTTCAGCTCTTTGCCGAGCAGACTAAAATAATCAAGGAATTTGCCGAGGCGGGGGACTGCGTTATAGTCGGACGCGCCGCGGATGTTATATTGAGTGAGTACGATCCCTTTAATCTGTTTGTATACGCAAGTATGGAATCAAAGGTAAAAAGATGCCTTGAAAGAGCAGAGGAGGGTGAGAGTCTCAGCGAGCGTGACGCCGCGAAGAAGATAAAGCGGATAGACTCCGAGAGAAAAAAGATACACGGAATGATATCCGATACGCCGTGGGGTGACAGACGGGGATATCACCTCTGTGTCAATACAACGGGACTTGAGATAAAGGAGATAGTCCCCGGTGTGCTTCAGTATGTCAACGCGTGGTTCGCGTCTCGGAAATAAAAATTACATTTTGAAAGGAAGCTAAAATTATGAATGTGACTATCAGATTGCTTTTGACCTCATTGATTGTTTTTGTTCCGATAATCGTTGTTATCGGGATAATCGTTTTGGTTGTATTTCTAAAGAAGAAAAACGAAGCCTCAAAGCCGCAAAACGAGAGTGTTACCCCTGCTACCGAAGAAAAACAAGTAACTGAAGAACAGAAAAGCGAGAAGCCTGCGAGCAGCGGCTATACTTCGCCTTCCTCAGCCTCCTCGTCGGCTCCCGCAAGTCTCGCCAGAATATTTATAAACGGCGGACGCCCCGCTTCGGGAAACTACTTGGGCTCTATATCCGTGGACTCCAAGCCTGCCGTTATCATCTCCGCCGCTGAAATTCCGATTGAAATTCCCGTAACAAAGGGTAGACATCATCTCGTTGTTACAGGCGGTATCGAGGGAGACGCGCGCGTAGACAGGGTTATTGAATTTGATACGACTACCGTTTTTGTTCTTGATATGCCCGGATACGGCGACAGAGACCTCATAAGATATCAGACCATATCCTATTCTGAATATCGCGCATCCTGCCGCCAATGCGGATATGACCCTAAAGTGAAAAGGATATAACATATTAAAAAATAAAAATAATGCGCTTGCGTTAAAAACGCAAGCGCATTATTTTTAGTATTCCGCGACTATATGCTCTGTGTAGAGCGTTCCGAGAGCTTCCTCAACAAGCGCGTCGAAATCGAGCTTTCTCTCCTGAACGAGAACCTTCTCGAGGTCGGGGCGTGTTTTCGGATGCTTGGGAGTGAATACGGTACAGCAATCCTCGTAGGGGAGGATAGAAGTTTCAAAGGTGTTTATCTTGCGCGATATCTGAACGATTTCTTCCTTGTCAAGTCCGATACAAGGTCTGAAGACGGGTATGCTTACCGCAGAATCGGTAACGCCAAGCGCCTGCATAGTCTGAGACGCGACCTGACCGACGCTTTCGCCCGTGATAAGCGCGCCGCAGTCTCTCTGCTTTGCGATTCTCTCGGCAATAGCCATCATATATCTTCGGAGAAGGAGAGTGAAATAGTCCTCCTCGCAATGCTTGACAAGCTCCTCCTGAATATGTGTCAGGGAAACTATATGCACATTTATATCTCCCGCGTATACTGCCACAAGACGGGCAAGGTCGAGAACCTTTTCCTTTGCTCGCTCGCTGGTGTAGGGGAATGACTCAAAGTGAACCGCCTCGAGCTTCACTCCACGCTTTGCGAGCATATAGCCCGCGACGGGAGAGTCGATACCGCCCGAAAGCAGAAGCAGTCCGCGTCCGTTGCTTCCCACGGGCATACCGCCCGCGCCCTTTGATACGCCCGCCGAGACATACGCGCCAAATTCGCGTATCTCGACCTTGACGGTCACATCGGGATTATGCACATCAACACGGATATTGTTACAAGCGCCGAGAATGACTCCGCCTATCTCTCTCGATATCTCCATAGAGTCAAGAGTGAAGGACTTATCCGAACGCTTTGATTCGACCTTGAATGTTCTGCTATTTTTCAGAAACGCGGGGATATAATTGCGAACCGTTTCGGCGATAGCATCCATATTTTTTTCGCAGACTGCCGCTCTCGCAACGGTAACTATACCGAAAACGCGTCTCGCCGCCTCAAACATTCCATCAATATCCGCCGCCTCATCAAGAGCCTCAATGTATATCGTGCTTTGCGCTCTGTATATATCAAAGCTGCCGTATGACTTGGCGCGCTTTTTCATTTCTCGGCAGAGCATATCCTCAAAATATTTTTTGTTAGCTCCCTTGAGAACTATCTCTCCATACTTACACAGAATTATCTCTTTCATAAATTGAGTCCGAATTTTTTCCTTTCCCGCACGCGGCTTGCCGCGCGCCTCTTAAAGCTCGTCGCTTTCCTCGCCGTCCTCGCCAATCTCGGCGTTTTCTATTGCCTCAAGCTCCTCCTCCGAGAGAGGTCGGATAAGCTCGCGGGCTTTTTCTATATCGTCCTTCATAACGAATATGTCCGCCCCGAAGAGAGAATAGCCCGCTATTACCTTAACGGCAGAGCCGCTTCCTCTATCCTTGGAGAAATAAGGGATTTTTGCTCCCTTGAGAATACTTTCTATAATAGCTAACTGAACATTGTCGGTTACAGTTACAAGAAGCTCAAAATTGTCTGGGTGTGTGCTTACCTTGTCAAGTCCGAAAAAGCTGTCCATAAATAACCTCCTTTTGCCTTACGGCTATCAAAATTTGTGCAGGAAAACGGGGGTGTATCAATCACGGTAATAATTAGGGAAAAGAACATTCCACACCTTTCGGCAGGCAAATGTGTCGGCGATAGAGGAGTGAGGAACGCCCTCCCACTCTATTCCGAAGCACTCCATCGCGTCAATAAGAGACGCGTGTTCAAGCTCGGGACGATGCTCGTGAATGTATCTTACATATTCGTTTGCGCAGCAGCGAATCTTGGAGTGAAGAGCTTCTCGCTCCTCCTCGGTGTCGTATATGTATTTGATATGGCTGAAGTCGGTGGATACACCGTAAGCGATAATGTTCTTCGCTCCCTCAAAGATCTCCTTGATTCGGGGAATGAGGTCTGTGAGCAGAGGAGCATCCTCGACCATAGCAGGTGTTATTCCGTGTATCTTCTCGGTTCTGTTCCACTTTTTCGTATGCTCGGGCTTAACGAGCGTATCCATAACCAGCTCACCGTTTCCGTCGATTATAGTTATCGAAAGAATTTCGTCGTGGTCATAAAATCCGGTCAGCTCAAGGTCGAAAAAGAGAACCTTTTTTCTCTCCATATTGTAGTGCGCGCTTCTGAGTCTGTCGCCCTCGGCGCGTCTTATCGCCATCTCTCTCTCGTAGCACTTTTCACAGAGCTTTTTCTTGAAGCGGACGAACTCGCCGCATCTTACGCACATAAGCGGCAAGCGCTTAGCGGTCTTTTTATCGTAGAAAAAGAGAATTGAACGGTCTGCCTTGTAGGTGAACGCCACAGGCTCCTCAACGACCTCGTAATTCATCTTTTGCAATCTTTCTTCAGTGTAAAAATTGCAGGCGGCGGCGCGCTTTACGCTCATTCTTTCGATTACCGTGCCGCTTTGGAGAGTGTATGTTTCCTTTCTTGATGTGGGACTGTACCACATCTCAACGGGAGCCTCTGTCACTCTTTCGGGATGGAAATAATATATAATACTGCCGTTTTCGGACACCTCAAAGGCAACAGGCTCTCCCGAGGGCATAAGGTGAAGCTCCGAGAGTGTCTGACGCGTGAGATAATTTTTCGAGTCAGCGTCCTTACGGCTGATTGCGTGGATAACTGCGCCTGAGCGAAGTGTCATTTGCTTTTCCAAGATCAACCTCCGAAAATATGCGTGATTGCATAATAATATGGTGTCGGCGCGGGGGAAAGAATATTTTTCTCCCTTACGACAACAACAAATCTTATTATACCATACTAAATCTCTTTTGTCAATGCGGATTACCAACATAATTCGATATAAATATTATTATATTTTTATTATATTTCCAAACAGGTAATTGACATTCACTCGATAAAAGTGTATAATAAGAGTTGTATGAAATTTTTTTAGGAGAGTGACCTATAATGGAACGCAAATATTACAGAATGAATATCGCAGGACTTTGGCGTGAGCTTCCGATATGTCCCATCAATGATAAGCTTATGATAGCGGGCTTCGTTATATTCGGAGACCCCGAGCTTACCACGGCTTGCGCGGAAGCGCTTCTTGAGAAAGCCCCCGAATACGATTACCTCATTTCGGCGGAAGCAAAGGGAATACCCCTTGTTCACGAAATGGCAAGACTTGCGGGAAATCAAAAATATTTTCTCGCTCGTAAGGCGTCCAAGCTTTATATGACGGGTGTGTTTGAATGTCATGTCCGCTCAATAACGACGGCTAAAGAACAGACTCTTTATCTCGACACGGCAGACGCCGAGCTTATGCGTGGAAAGAGAATACTTATTGTTGACGATGTTATCTCAACGGGCGAGTCGCTCAGAGCTATTGAGGAGCTTGTTGCAAAGGCAGGCGGAATAGTATGCGGAAAAATGACGATACTCGCGGAGGGCGAGGCTTGCAACAGAGAGGATATCACATATCTCGAGCCGCTTCCGCTCTTTGACAGCAACGGAAATCCGCTTAAATGACTTGAATAAAAACCAAGGAAGGTAGAAACAATGGCAGAATTTTTAACGGCAAATGACAAAAGAGACGCGTATTGCGCCGAGCTTTCGACGGCAGACCTCGGCAAAAGAGTATGCGTTATGGGTTGGGTCCAGAAGCAGAGAGACCTCGGCGCACTGATATTTATCGACCTGCGTGACAGAACGGGTATCATTCAGCTTGCTTTTGACGATAAAACCGACAGAAAGATATTCGACGAGGCTTTCGGTATCCGCGCGGAGTACACTCTTTGCGCTAAAGGTGTTGTGCGCAGACGCGGCGAGGGCGCGGTAAATAAAAATCTCCCCACGGGAGAGATAGAGATAGCGGTCGACGAGCTTAAAATACTTTCGGCTTCGGCAACTCCTCCATTTGAGATAGTTGAAAACAGTAATGTAAACGCCGAGCTGAGACTCAAATACCGTTATCTTGACCTTCGTCGCCCCGATATGCAGAGAAATATCATCGCGCGCTCGAAGATAGGTAAGATAGCGAGAGACTATTACGCGGCTAACGGATTTATAGATATCGAAACACCTAACCTCTGTAAGCCCACGCCCGAGGGCGCGAGAGACTATCTCGTTCCCAGCCGTGTGCATCAGGGCAAGTTTTACGCGCTTCCTCAGTCGCCCCAGCTCTATAAGCAGCTGCTTATGGTATCGGGCTACGACAGATATTTCCAGATTGCCCGTTGCTTCCGCGACGAGGACCTCAGAGCAGACCGTCAGCCCGAGTTCACACAGATAGACACAGAGATGTCCTTCGTTACGGCTGACGATGTTATGAAGATGCACGAGGGCTTTATCAAGTATCTGTTCCGTGAATACTTCGGTCGTGAGCTTGATTACGACTTCATTCGTATGCCCTATGCGGAGGCTATGAGCCGTTTTGGCTCGGATAAGCCCGATATAAGATTCGGTTTTGAGCTTACCGATATTTCCGAGGCGGTAAGAAAGAGCGAGTTCAAGGTGTTCGCAGGTACGATAGAGAACGGCGGATCTGTAAGAGGAATAAATGTCAAGGGCGGCGCGCGCTTCTCGAGAAAAGAGATAGATTCGCTGACCGAGGTTGCAAAGACCTATAAGGCAAAGGGACTTGCTTGGCTCAAGTGGGCAGAGAACGGAGATATCTCATCCTCGTACGCTAAATTCCTCAGCGAGGAAGAGAACGAGGCTGTCAAGAATATTCTTGGAGCTGAGGCAGGCGACCTGCTCCTTATCGTTGCCGACAAGAATAAGGTCGTATTTGACGCGCTTGGCGCTCTGCGTTGCGAGTGTGCAAAGAGAATGGGACTGCTTGACCCGATGGATTTCAAGTTCCTCTGGGTTACAGAGTTCCCGCTGCTTGAGTATAGCGAGGAGGACGAGCGCTTCTACGCTATGCACCATCCCTTCACAGCTCCTATGGACGAGGATCTGCAGTATCTCGATAGCGATCCCGCGAGGGTCAGAGCAAAGGCATACGATATCGTGCTTAACGGTACCGAGCTTGGCGGCGGCTCTGTGAGAATTCACGACTGTGAGATTCAGTCGAAGATGTTCTCGGTGCTTGGAATGAGTGAGGAGGAGGCTAACGATAAGTTCGGATATCTTATTGAGGCGTTCAAGTATGGCGTACCGCCCCACGGCGGACTTGCCTTCGGATTTGACCGTTTGGTAACGCTCCTGCTCGGACTTGAGGATATCAGAGATGTTATCGCATTCCCGAAGGTACAGAACGCGTCCGAGCTTATGACGAAATGTCCTTCCGAGCCCGACCCCAAGGGACTTGCAGAGCTTGGCATTGCCATAGTCGCAAACGAGCAGTAACAGGGAATCTACTATGGAAAGAGCAAAGTTAGACAGAATCAACGAGCTTGCGAGAAAGTCCAAGGAGACACCGCTCTCCGAGGAGGAGCTTGCCGAGCAGAAGGCGCTCCGTGAGGAATATGTCGCGGAGATAAGAGCGTCGTTTGGCTCAACGCTCGCGCATACGGTCATTCAGCGCCCCGACGGCACAAAGGAACCGCTTAAAAAGAAAAAATAATGAAAACAAAGAGGGAGAAGCATCGGCTTCTCCCTCTTTTCTGTAAACCGCCCCACCATAGCGGCAGCTTAGAGCGTAAATATGCGAATGAATTTAGTCAAACACCGTGGTGGCGACCATCGTCAAATACTACCTGATATTTCTTTAATGTTTTCAATTCTCCCTCAACAAAGAAAATCCTCGTCTCAGCTTATTCGGTCTGAGCGAGCCCAGAAGCGTGAGCAAAAGCAGGTATATGATAGCGCTCAGTATTATATGCGATATTATCTGCACACTTCCCGTGAGTAAGTTGAATACAGGCAGGAGCGAAAGATATTTCACGGCGCTTGAGGACAGAATTATAGCCATAAGCGGTGCGAAAACAAGCCTTGCAATTCTTGGCTTGAATTGGCTGACGCTAAGCAACCGTGTGATACTGAGCGTGGCGTTTATGATTTCGGTGAAATATACCGTGATAATATATCCGTTTATCCCGAGGGCGGGGAGCAATATTACTACGAGAATGACCGAAAGCAGGGAATCGATAATATTCACCCCCATAGAATAGACCTGCTCGCCAAGCCCCTTGAGTATCGCGTCGACCGCCGTGTCAAGATACATTATCGGAATCAGCGGCGCTATCATTCTTATGTATCTTCCCGCGTCTGAGGCGGGGTATATCATATTTCCAAGCTCGTATGAGAAGCACATCATTATTCCCGCCGTGCCGATGGCGAATATCAGGGCGGATTCAAAGACATTTGAGATTATGCGGTTCACAATATCTCCGCGACCTGCCGCTCGAGCCTCGGATATCTCGGGAACGAGCAGTCCCGCAAAGGAGGAAAGGATAGCGGAGGGGAAAAATATTATCGGAAAGACCATACTGTGAACCGTTCCGTACGCTCTCAGGGAATGGCTGCGCGAGGCACCGCTCCGCTCAAGCCCCCACGGTATCAGTATATGCTCCACGGTTATCAGCCCGGAGCGCAGATATGCGCTGAACGCCACGGGCAGAGCTATGCCGAGAAGCTTACGCCGCACGAGTCTGCCGTCGGGGGAGTTTGCTGTATTTGAGCTTACCTTCTTTTCGGCAAGATACATCAGTACCTGAAACAAGAAAGAGACAAGCTCGGCAATCGCGCCGCCTGCCACCACGCACAAACAGGCACTTTCGACATCGTTTGCGAAAAAATATGTCAGCAGAATGACGCAGATAAATATTTTTATTATCTGCTCGACTACCTGTGTGGCGGCGTTTTTATATACCCGCCTGACTGCGCTGAAATAACCGCTCAGCGCCGAGGAGAGCGATATCGGAATAAGCGTCAGGGAGAGAAGCCGCAGAGAGCTGATGCATCTGCCGTCCTTCAATAGCGAAAGACTTAGGAAAGGGGCAAGAAAATAGAGTAATAACGAGGAAAGCGCGCCGAAAAAAAGACTGTAAAGAAGACATTTCCTCATAACAACCCTGACGGCGGCGCTCCTTGCTCTGACTTCCCGTATCCCCGCCGTGGAAAGCTCTCCCATAGCCTCGGAGACGAGCCTCGTTGCGGCGAGATTTATTCCCGAGGTGGCGAGAGTTATTGCAAAGCCGTATACCGTGGATATGAGCGTGAAAAGTCCCATAGCCTCGGCGCCTACCTTGTTTGAAATATAAACATTGAAGCTCACCCCCACGCCCCTCATTGCAAGCGAGACCGCGGTGAGAAGTATTCCGTTGAAAATAAATTGCTTGAATTTGTTCATTTCGGGCGGCAGTCCTTAAAAAATATTTTATGGTAATCAATATGCCGAAAAAGTAGCCTTTTAGACTAAGCGCGGCTCAAAAAGCTGTGTCGTATCCGAAAAGCGGCTCATATACTTGAAATAAATGCGGATAGAACATCAAAAACTTAGTATGTCTTTTTAAATTTTTTGGGAATTTTTGTCGATATTTTCGTATATCTTTCACAAAGATGCACGAGAGCTGAAAAAAACGCAAAAATTATCTTGACAAGATATAGCAGAGATATTATTATATATATTGCAAATTTTACTTATCAGGAGGCTTTATGAAATTCATTTGTGCTCTTTGCGGATACAACTATAAATCAAAGGAGGGAGACCCTGAAAACGGAGTAGCTCCGGGAACATATTTTGAGGATATAAGCGATGATTGGATCTGTCCTCTTTGCGGAGCTTCAAAAGAAGATTTTGAGGTTATTGAGGACGAGGACGATATTACTGACGACGAGGAATTTTGAGTTAGCTGATATTTTTATGCGCCGATGAAAAATCGGCGCATTTTTTTGTCCCGCGTGCTTAAATAATTTGCAAGACCTATTGTAAAATATAAAATAATTTGGTATAATTAATATATATTGCTATAATTTGGCCGTTTTAGGGAGTGATTTTATGATTATAAAAAACGGTTTGGTGTTCAATAGCGAAACACTCAGGTTCGATGCGAAGAATATAGCCGTTGAAAACGGAGTTATATCGGATTTTTTATATAAGAATGTCAACGGCGATGATGTTATCGACGCAAAGGGAGCAAGGATAATCCCGGGTCTTGTCGATATTCACACTCACGGCAGAGCGGGATATGATTTCGACGGGGCGAGTGAGTCCGAGCTTCACACGCTTGCGCGCTCTTATGCTATGAGCGGAGTTACCTGCGTAATGCCAACTATCGCGTCGGTTCCTCTCTCTCAGATGCTCAGCGCGACCGACCGTGTAAACAGATTTTCTCCCGCAGACGGGGAAGCCTCATTTTGCGGAGTTCACTTTGAGGGAAGATATCTCAACCCGAAAAAGAAGGGCGCTCACGCAGAGGAGTTTCTGGCGCCTCTTGACGCATCCGAGCTTGACGCGGAGGTTTTCCGAATGTGTCGGGCATTCCATGTCAGCGCCGCATACGAGCTTGACGGCGACGGCTCATTTATGCGTAAGCTTCATGAGCTTGGAGCGACTGCCTCGCTCGCGCACACTATGGCGACATACGAGGAAGCTAAGCTCGCCGAGGAGAGAGGTATCGTTGCATATACGCATACCTTCAACGCAATGCCGCCGCTTCATCATAGAGACGGTGGGGCAGTATGCGCAGCTCTTGAAGGCGATAAATTCGCGGAATTTATCTGCGACGGAGTACATATCTCTCCCGAAATGATGAGGTTTGCATACAGGCTCACAACTCATAAAAGAGCTGTGCTTGTGACCGACTCGATAGAGGCGACAGACTGCGCCGACGGAGATTATTCAATCGCGGGCTGCGCGGTGACGGTGAAGAACGGACGGGCGACTCTTGCGGACGGAACGCTCGCGGGCAGTACGCTGAATCTCCTTGACGCCGTGAAAAATCTTATGAGCTTCTGCTCGGCTCCGCTCAGCCACGCGCTTATCTGCGCCACGGCAAATCCCTGCCGTACGGTTGGAGTTTATGATAAATACGGTTCTATTGATATCGGAAAATCGGCAGATATGATTATACTGCAAAAAACAGGGGAGATAGCCGTGGATAAGGTTATCGTAAGAGGAACGGTTATCGACTGATTATCGGAGGATTTATGCTCACAAATAAAGAAATAAGAAAAAGGGCGTCGGCAATGGCACTTGAGTCGGGGACGCTTTTAAAGCTCTCGCTCGGCGTATGTTTTTGCGTCGCGTCCGCTATGATACCCTTCTTGATATCGAGCTTGCTCGCCGAATTCGCGTCTCTCGGAGCAGAGGAGCCGAATCTTGTCGTCTCACTTGATATGATTGCTTTGGGTATCTTGCTTGCGGTCTTTCTGACCTTGCCCGTGATTGGCGGATTTTTCGGAATGGCGTACAAGCTATATCACGCTGAGAAGGTACATCTTGCGTACATTTTTTCACCGTTTGCGTCGGCAAAGAAATATTTCGGGATAGTTTTCGCGGGGGGACTGATGCTCCTCAGACTTGTGGCGATAATAAGTATTCCCGTTGCCGTCGCCACGCTTATGAGCGGTGTGAACCTTTTCGAAGATGCTTTTCTGAACGGTCTGCTGAGCGGATTGGCGGTCGGTGGGGCTGTTGCGCTGGCACTCTTGTTTGCCGTGTGTACTATGCAAATGTATTTCGTGCCATACTTTTTGTGCCGCGGTTTTGGCGTGACAGAGTCAATCTCAAAAAGCCGTGCGCTGCTCAAAAAAAGAAAGGGCAAGCTTATAGGATATATTCTTGGATTTACGGGGATATTTCTGCTCTCGCTGCTGACAGTCGGAGCACTTTTCGTGGTATATACGATACCGCTTATGATTTTCGCGTATTTTATTTACGCAGACCAACTGACATCAATATAATACAAACAATATAAATAATCAAGAGACAGAAGGAAGGAATTTGAAATGAACGAAAAATTTTATATAACGACAGCGATTGCCTACGCTTCAAAGAAGCCTCACTTCGGAAACACCTACGAGGCAATTATGACCGACGCGCTTACACGCTATCGCCGCGAGATGGGATACGATGTGTTTATGTGTACGGGTACCGATGAGCACGGACAGAAGATAGAGGACCTTGCGCGTGACGCGGGTATAACCCCCAAGGCGTATGTAGACGGAGTTGCGGGAGAGATAAAAGAGCTGTGGGATAATATGAATGTCAAGTACGACCACTTTATTCGTACGACAGACGATTATCATGAAGCCGCTGTAAAGAAGATGTTTACTCGCTTCTATGAGCAGGGAGATATATACAAGAGCCGTTACGAGGGCTGGTACTGCGTACCCTGCGAGTCCTTCTTCACCGAAACCCAGGCGGTCGATTGCAAGTGTCCCGACTGCGGACGCCCCGTCCAGAGGGCAAGTGAGGAAGCCTACTTCTTCAATATGAAAAAGTACGCCGACAGACTTATGACCTACATCGAGGAGCATCCCGAGTTTATCGAGCCCGAGAGCCGCAAGAAGGAGATAGTCAATAACTTCCTCAAGGCGGGACTTCAGGACCTCTGCGTTTCGCGTACATCCTTCAGCTGGGGAATCCCCGTTGAGATAGACCCCAAGCATGTTACCTATGTCTGGCTCGACGCACTGACCAACTATATCACGGCTCTCGGCTACGATCCCGATAAGAACTATGAGGAGCAGAGCGAAAAGTTCAAGAAATACTGGCCTGCCGATGTTCACATAATCGGTAAGGATATTATCCGATTCCATACAATATACTGGCCGATATTCCTTATGGCGCTCGACCTGCCTCTGCCTAAGAAGGTGTTTGCGCATCCGTGGTTCAATTTCGGAATGGATAAGATGTCCAAGTCCCGCGGAAATGTTATCTATGCCGATAAGCTCGCTGAGAAATTCACGGTTGACGGAGTAAGATATTACGCGCTCGCCGAGATGCCCTACGCAAACGACGGCTCTATCACATACGAGAATGTTATAAAGCGCTTCAATACCGACCTTGTCAATAACCTCGGAAACCTTGTGAAGCGTACTCTTGATATGCAGAAAAAGTATTTCGGCGGAGTTATTCAGGAGCCCTCGGCACATGAGGAGCTTGACGGTGAAATCGTTGCGGCTTGCGTAAAGGCATATGAAAAGGTAGTCGAGAATATGGAAGCCTACCGCATTGCGGACGCGCTCGAGGAGATATTTGAGATGCTCTCACGCGCGAATAAGTATATCGACGAAACGACCCCTTGGACACTTGCCAAGGACGAAATCAAGAGAGAGAGACTCGGAACCGTGCTTTACACACTTCTCGAGGCTATCCGTTGGGGAGCTGTGCTGCTTCACCCCTTTATTCCTGCAACCGCAGAGGAGATACTCTCCGAGCTTAATACAGATGTGTGCGGATATTCCTCTATCGGTACCGCAGATCGCTTCGGCGCTCTCAAGGCGGGAAGCACGGTTAAGGATTCCAAGGTTCTCTTTGCCCGTATGGACGAGGCAAAGGTTCTTGCCGAGTTTGAGGCGGAGAGACAGAAGCAGATAGCCGAGGCAAAGGCAAACGAGATAGAGAAGCCCGAGCCCTGTGAGCCCGTGGGAATAGAGAGCTTTATGGCGCTCGAGCTGAGAAGCGCGAAGATAATCTCTTGCGAGAAGGTGCCGAAGGCAAAGAAGCTCCTTTGTATGCAGGTAGACCTCGGATACGAAAAGAGACAGGTCGTCTCGGGTATCGCGGCGCACTATACCCCCGAGGAGCTTATCGGCAAGAAGGTCGTGCTTGTGGCAAATCTTAAGCCCGCGAAGCTCTGCGGAATAGAGTCGCAGGGAATGATACTTGCGAGCGGTGAGGAAAAGGTTCGCGTGGTATTCCTCTCGGATGACACACCTCTCGGAGAAAGAATAAGATAAAAGAACACCCGAGCCTCTCGGACATTCGGGAGGTCAGAGAGTTTTGGAGTAGGAAGCTTCTCTCGGGAAGCTTCCTCTTTCAGTTGAATAAAGATATTTTTAGGAGAAAAATATGAAAATAACCGTTGCGGGATGCGGACGCTGGGGTTCGCTTATCACCTGGTATCTTGACCGTCAGGGACATTCTCTCACGCTTTACGGCAGAGAGTCGTCAGTACATATGCAGAGATTTCTCAAGGAGAGACGAAACGACCTGCTTGAGCTTGACGGAAGAATAGCGCTCTCAACATCATACGACTGCTTCAGAGACGCAGATGTAATAATAATCTCGATTGCATCTCAGGCGCTCAGAGGATTTCTTGACGAGTTGAAGCCACTCGGACTTAAAAATAAGATATTCGTTCTCTGTATGAAGGGAATAGAGATAGGAACGGGTAAAAGACTCTCCCGGATAGCGACGGAGAATATAGACGAGTCAAATAAGGTAGCGGTCTGGCTCGGCCCCGGGCATGTTCAGGAATTTTACGCGGGAATACCGAACTGTATGGTTATCGACAGCGAGGATAATGATGTCAAAAAGCTGCTTGTTGACGAGTTCTCCAGCGACCTCATTCGCTTTTATTACGGCACGGATATTATCGGAAACGAGATAGGCGCGGCGGCAAAAAATGTTATCGGCATCGCCGCGGGAATACTTGACGGACTCGGACTCGGCACCCTCAAGGGCGCGCTTATGTCAAGAGGAACTCATGAGATAGCGAGACTTATCTCGGCTATGGGCGGAAGTGAGCTTTCGGCGTACGGGCTTTGCCACCTCGGTGACTACGAGGCAACGGTTTTCTCGGAGTACAGTCACAACCGTATGTTCGGAGAAAGTTTTGTGCGCGGAGATAAATATGACTCGCTTGCCGAGGGATATTATACGGTAAAGGCGCTTATGGAGCTTTCAGAAAAATACGGCGTGGAGCTGCCTATATGTGAGGCGGTATATCGGACGCTTTATTTCGGATGCGACGCAAGGGAGACTATCGACGGACTTTTCCGCAGAAGCCTGAAATATGAGCAGCCAAGGTGATTTGATTTAATGGAAAACATAGATAAAATAAGGCTTTTCGACTCACACGCGCACTATTTTGATAAGCACTTTGACGAGGTCGGGGGAGCCGAGGAAGTACTTAGGAAAGAGGTCTTCGGCGCTTGCGTGAGCCGTGTGATAAATGTCGGAACTAACAACGCGAATAATCCCGTGTGCGTCGCTCAGGCGGCGCTATACGAGGGAATGTACGCCGCGGTGGGAATACACCCCGAGGACGCGCGATATTGCGAGGACGACGCCACGAGAGAGGTAGCCGAGCTTGAGCGGATAATAGGAGATGCCGAGAACAGAAAAGAGAAAAAGATAGTGGCGATAGGCGAGATAGGACTCGATTATCACTACGAGGGCTTCGACAAGGCGCGCCAGGCAGAGTTTTTCGATGCGCAGATGCACCTTGCCAAGAAGCTCGGTATGCCCGTTATCATACACGACAGAGAGGCTCACGGAGATTGCTTTGAGACCGTGCTTCGCCACCCTGATGTCAGAGGGGTGTTTCACAGTTACAGCGGAAGCGCCGAGATGGCGGCGGAGCTTGTTCGCAGAGGGTGGTATATCTCCTTTTCGGGAGTGCTTACCTTTAAAAACGCATCGAGAATAAAAGAGGTCGCGGCAAGTATTCCTTGCGAGCGGATTCTTATTGAGACGGACGCTCCGTATCTTGCCCCGCACCCGCACAGAGGGAAAACTAACCACTCGGGGCTTATGATATATACGGCGCAGACGCTGGCAGAGATAAAGGGAATGTCACTTGACGAGATTGCAGAGCTTACTTATAACAACGCGAGTGAGCTTTTTGATATAAAATAATAAACTGTAAGGAGAGAAAAATGGAATTCAGTGTAAACCACCCGATACTCTTTTTGCTTGTCGGGATAGTTATTGCCGTGGTGCTTGCCCAGTCGGTCTATTTTCTGGTCAAATCGGTACGCAGAGCAAAAAAGATAGGAATGGAAAAATCCAAGATAAAAAAGACTATCATAACGGCGGCAATATTCACAATAGCTCCCGCGGTGTCTATCGTTATCGCGGTAATATCACTTTCGCAGTCGCTCGGAATAGCGCTTCCGTGGCTTCGCCTGTCTGTCGTAGGCTCGCTTTCTTACGAGGCAATAGCGGCTGCAAACGCGGCGTCGGGTATGGGAGTGAAGCTCTCAGACCTTGTCGGAAATATGAGCGCATCGGCGTATATTACTATTACAATCGTTATGACGGCGTCGATAATGGTCGGTATATGGCTTGTGCCGCTTCTCGCAAAAAAGATTCAGGGCGGACTCGTCAAGTTTGAAAAGAAGGACAAAAAGTGGAGCGAGATACTTCAAAACGCCCTCTTTATAGGAATGATATCGGCGTTTGTGGGATATGTATTCTGCGACCTTTCGCGTCTGTGGCAGTCCGAGGGCGGTGTTTTCACAAATTCCGACGGAGAGACCTTCTCCTCAACCTCGGGTCTTATACCCGTGCTTGTAATGGTAGCGGCGGCAGTCGTTATGGCTCTCTGCGGTCTGCTTATGAAGAAGCTCGGCTGGAAGTGGCTCAACGATTACGCGCTTCCTATCAGTATGGTACTTGGTATGACGGCGGCAATACCGCTCACGGCGCTCCTTGGAGGTTGAAAAGATGAAAAAGATGAAGAATAAAAAAGAATATACATATATAGACAGCGTTCACCGAGACGGACGGATATGGAATCTCACCGTGATGGTGATACTTATGGCGTTCCCAGTGGTGATCGGAATTATTTTCTCGGCGCTTCCCGATTGGGCGGCGGTCGGAAAGGGACTTCTTGCGACCGCGCCTATGTATTGGGCGGTTGGCGTGATAGAGACTATTACCTACATTCCAATGCTCGGAGCGGGCGGCTCGTATCTTTCATTCGTTACGGGCAACATTTCCAACCTCAAGCTGCCTTGCGCGCTCAACGCGCTTGAAAACGCGAATGTCAAGGCGCAGAGCGAGGAGGGAGAGATAATCTCCACGATAGCGATAGCGGTATCCTCAATCGTTACGACTGTGATAATCATTATTGGAGTGGTGCTTATAGTTCCGCTTACGCCTATCCTTTCCTCAGAGACGCTCAAGCCTGCATTCGACCAGATGCTTCCCGCGCTTTTCGGCGGACTTGGAGTGGTATTCGTATCAAAAAATCTCAAGCTTGCGATAGCTCCCGTGCTTCTTATGCTCGTGCTGTTTATCTTCATACCCGCCCTCAATGCGGGTACGGTGGGAATTATGGTTCCCGTCGGAGTGATCTTTACGATAGCTTACGCAAGAATAATCTATAAAAAAGGTTGGCTTTGATAAATTATGATACTTTATGTAATTTTACCCATAGTAGTACTTATAGTTGCCTTTGTTGCCATACTTCTCATACGCGCCCTGTCATTCAAGCCGCAGAGCGAGGAGAGTGCGGAGAGGGCAGAGGAGAGCTTTGACCGTGATGCGGCAATATCAGCTCTCGGTGAGCTTGTCAAGTGCAAGACGGTTTCGAGATATTCGCACGACGATGAGGACGAAGCCGAGTTTGAGAAGCTTGTGAATATGCTTCCAACGCTCTATCCGCGCGTTTTTGAGGTATGCGAATTTATGAAGCTTGAGGACAGAGGACTTTTGTTCCGTTGGATAGGAAAGACCGAGGGAGAGCCCGCCGTGCTTATGGCGCATTACGATGTAGTTCCCGTCGACGAGGGAAACTGGGAAAAGCCGCCCTTTGACGCGGTAATCGAGAACGGCGTGATGTGGGGGCGCGGAACACTTGATACCAAGGTGACGGTCAACGGCGTACTATCGGCGGCAAACTCACTCATAGGCGAGGGCTTTACCCCCGAAAACGATATATATTTCGCATTCTCGGGCGGAGAGGAAGTCAACGGATTCGGCGCTGTTCATATAGTGAACTATTTCAAGGAAAAGGGAATAAAGCTCGGTGTCGTTGTAGACGAGGGCGGAGCGGTAGTTGAAAATGTATTCCCCGGGGTAAAGAAGCCCTGTGCGCTCATAGGAATTGCCGAAAAAGGATTGCTTGATCTGCGCTATTCGGTGCGCTCGAACGGCGGTCACGCGTCCGCTCCCAAGCCTCATACGCCTGTTGGAGTTCTCGCAAAGGCGTGTACGCGTGTGGAAAGCAAGCCCTTCCGTGCGCATATAACCAAGCCCGTAGCCGAGATGTTCGACACACTTGGCAGACATTCTACCTTCGTTTACAGAGTAATTTTCTCAAACCGCTGGTGCTTTTCTCCCGTACTCGATATTATGGCGAAAAAGAGCGGCGGAGAAATGAACGCGCTTATGAGAACGACGGTGGCATTTACTCAGATGAGCGGAAGCTCTGCTTCGAATGTTATACCGCCATCGGCGAGTATGGTATCTAATATAAGACTTAATCCCGAGGATACGGTGGAGAGTGCTGTCAAATATATAAGAGATGTTATTGGCGATGAGAGCGTGGAGCTTGAGGTCGTGAACGGAACTAACCCAAGCAGGATTTCAAGCACCGATTGCGACGGCTGGAAAAAGCTTTCTCGCGCGGTTGCCGATACCTGGCAGGGCTCGATTGTCTCGCCATATCTTATGGTACAATGCTCGGATAGCCGTCATTACGGAGAGATTTCTGACCGAGTTTACAGATTTTCGGCAATGGCTCTTACCTCTGAGGAAAGGGCGACTATACACGGCAACAACGAGAGAATTACGCTCGATGCCATCTGCCGCGCAGTTGAATTTTATATAAGACTTATGCGACAATTGTGATGAAAAAGTTTTACAGAAAAAGTTAAAAATAATATTGCAAAATAAATATTTTTATGATAAAATACTATGGAACAGAGATGTTTTTTATTAATACGAATGGAAAATATCGAGACAAGTTTTGGAGAAGATAACGATGAATAAGATAACGATTAACAAGATAACGACGGTCGCCGACGGGGTGATACGCTTTTTTGAAGAAAAAAAAGAACGGCTTCCTTTGTATGAAATTGTCGATGGCCCGAGATATAAAACAATTGTGTGGGAAGGGAAAAGCGCGCCGCTGTTTTCGTTTTGCGAGCACCCAAAAATTATAAATTTGACAAGCAAACGAGAACTTTTGGGAAGTCCTTGCGCCCTGAGTGCCTATTCGGTGGATAACGCATCTCTTGATACTCTTTTGTTCCGTGAGCTTGTGATTGCGGAGATGTGTTTCGATAGCGAGGTAGTGAAGGTTACTGTGTTTAAAAACGGACCTTCGGCTATTGTTCTTATCAAGCTTGCCTGCGATGGAACCTATAGTGTTGTCCTGCACGCGGCCTCATTTGGAGAAAAACTCTTCAAGCATGAGTTCTTTAATACGGAGGGCATGATTTCCAATCGCGCTGTAGATACCGTTATTCCTCAACAAGCGTTGAACATTTATACTAAAGATGGGTACGAATATGTAACAGACAGTCATTACATTTTATACGGTCTTACTCCTGATGAAATTAATGAGGTCGTGGCGATTTACGCAACGCTGACGAAGGATGATATCGAGATACGAAAAGCTCAGGCTGAACGCTTGGATAAGATTGTTGATGTTGCGCTTGCTAAATCAGGAGAAAGTGTTTTAAAAGGGAGGGATTTTTAAATGGAACCGATTAAAGTTGCAATTCTTTCCTGTAACCACGGACACGCCAGAGGTTATTATTGCCTGAAGGATGATCCGAGATTTGATTTAAGAGCGATTTCTGTTGCTCCCGGATATCACGATAGGATTTTCATTGAGAGATTGGATGGAGTCGATCAGTACGATAATGACGAGCAGATGTTTGATGAGCATCCCGAAATAGAAGCGGTAATTATGGCAAGCTCAAACTGGTATCACCCAAAGCAGTTTGCCTTGTGCTTGGAAAGAAATATACATATTCTTTCTATGAAGGTGCCTACTATGGATCTTCAGGAATACGATCAGATACTTGAGCTGAAAAGAAAGAGTAAGAGTATCGTATGCGTGGAGCTTGAGATGCATTATCATCCCGAAACCTACCGTATGAAGGAATTGATTGCAAGCGGAAAAATCGGTGATATTACCGCTTTTTCTGCAACAAATACATCACATAACCCAATGTGGTGGTTGCCTTGGCACGGATTGCCCGAGGAAAGCTATGGAAAAAGAGTTCCTATTATGCCGGGAAGCAAGATCTACCGTGGCGGTTGTCTTACGGATCATCCCCATGTTTTTGATATGATGCGTTGGATGTTGGATGACGAAGTTGCGGAGGTATATGCGGAAACCGCGCCCAATGCGCGAAAATCCGAGGTCGAGGACTTCGTTTTCGTAACCGGAGTTACAAAAGGGGGAACTGTTTTCTCCATAGATCCATCTTATTCAAGAAGGGAAAATCCGGCCAATATCATTGCTGACGGATGGGAACGTTATCCAAAGCGTGTGGAGGTGAATGCCTCTGTTTACGGTACGGCAGGGTATATCATTGGCGATGTTTATGGGAATTGGATGCATCATACAGGTATTCCCAATCACGCTTATACCTCGTTTATCGCTGAACATCGGTTTTCTTTCAGCGGTAGGATAGATGATTTTGTGAATGCGATACGTTACGGTAAAAATCCCACGGTTTCCTTGGAATACCATAGAAAGACTATGGAGATCATCGACGGAGCTTACCGAAGCATTTATTACGGAAAAACTATCAAATTAGATTCCTAATGCTTACTCTGATTTGATAGTAAAACGCAAAAACCAATAAAGGAGAAAAAATGAACAGATTCCCGATAGGATTTTGGAATTATACTTCAGGAGAGCTTTCGGCTAAGGATGTAAAAGATTGGAGCGCTCTTGGTATGACGATGGCTTGTAGCCCTACAATTGATGAAAACACGGACAAGGAAACTATAATTGGAATATTAGACGCTTGTGCCGAAAATGATATTAAGGTAATAATGTGTGATAATCGCACTCGCTTCAAAAATGCCTCTGACAGTCCTGAAGAATACAGAGCACGTTCGATAGCGGCATATGAGGACTTTGGCAAGCATCCTGCTGTTTTTGGATTCTTTATAGGAGATGAACCAGAAAAGGGAAAGGACTTTCCTGACGCTGTTGTTGCACATAACATACAGCTTGAGGTTGCGCCGGAGTTGACTCCGTTTTTGAATTTTCTTCCGTATTGGGAGGGACAGGAAGAGACGATATTAAAAGCACCGTCATTTTTAGATTGGGCAGCGAATATGATAAAGGATGCTAATCTGAAAGTTTTAAGCTATGATTGCTATACTCAGTTGAGTCCCGAAATGGAAAAGGACGCACATCTAAAATTACACGGATTTGACAATGATACGAAGTTGAACCCCGAAGAGGAAGGACTACATATGTATTTTCGCAATTTGCGCCTCTATCGGGAAGCTGCTGACCGTGCAGGGATTATTCCGTGGACGACATTGCTTTCCGTAGGTCATTGGAGATACCGCTGTCCGAATGAAGACGACCTTCGTTGGCAGTTGAGTACTGCTGTTGCCTCTGGAATGGAAGGCATTATGTGGTTTCATATCTATGAGCGTGAATGCAGACTTAATTACAGACTCGCCCCCATCGATGCTTTTGGTGAGCATACCGAAACCTTTAATTGGCTTGCGCGCACAAATAAGTATTTTTTGCACCAGTTTGGAGATTTTTTCAACCGCGCCAAGTGGATCAAAACCATTCATTATGGCAAAGCTTACGGCGAGTTTGAACTGTGGGAAAAGGGTAAGAGTGACGATTTGGTTATGGATATATCAAGTCCGCATAACCTTAACGCCGTGGTAGGCTTTTTTGAATTGGACGGAAAAAAATATGTTGCAATTGTAAACAATTCCCCTACGGAAACAGGAATGTTTCGAATCCATGTGTCAAAAAAGGCAAAAAATGTGCTTCAATGGAATTGGCATAGCAATCTGGTTCGCGGCAAATACACTCAAGCAACAGATAATGAATACATTTGCGGAGATTGGTATGCGCCGGGACAAATGAAGCTTTATTGCATCGAGACATAATTTTGCAGCTCAATCTAAAAAATCATCGGCTTGAGTCAAGCTGTCAATACAAAGCGGACGCAAAAATTGCAAATCATAAAAACCCTTGTTCGATTTTGAATTGAACAAGGGTTTTTCCGTTCTATATGTAATAAAATGTCATACAGCAAAAGCGATAAGTATGGGAATATAGTGAGAATTTAAGAAAGCAGGTCATTTCACCTTTCGCGTTTGATTATAAAACAAATAGGAGGTTACTTTTGAAAATATTTCTGTTTACATCACGAAAAAAATGTGATATAATTATAAGATAGAATATCTATGCGGAGGTTTCCTATGGACAAGTTTATTCTGAAAAGTGAATATAAGCCAACGGGCGACCAGCCGCAGGCGATAGAGTCGCTTGTCGAGGGTATCGAGAACGGAGAGAGAATGCAGACGCTTCTTGGCGTTACGGGCTCGGGAAAGACATTTACAATGGCTAATGTCATTGCGCGTGTCAACCGTCCGACGCTGGTGCTTGCGCACAACAAAACTCTCGCGGCGCAGCTTTGCTCGGAGTTTCGCGAGTTCTTTCCCGACAATGCGGTAGAGTATTTCGTTTCATATTACGACTATTATCAGCCCGAGGCGTATATCCCCGGCAAGGATATGTATATCGAAAAGGACGCGATGATAAACGATGAGATAGATATGCTTCGTCACAGCGCGACCTCGGCTCTTTTTGAGCGCAGAGATGTTATAATCGTGGCGAGCGTATCCTGCATATATTCTCTCGGTGACCCCGAGGAATACAAGCGGCTCGTGTTGGCTCTCCGCCCGGGAATGTATATGAGCAGAGACGACCTTATCCACCGCCTTGTCTCGATAAGCTACGACAGAAACGACCTTGCCCTTGAGCGTGACAAGTTCAGAGTCAGAGGAGATACCGTAGAGATAATTCCCGCGAGTATGAACGATAAGGCTATAAGAGTTGAGTTTTTCGGGGACGAGATAGACAGAGTTTCCGAGATAAATATAGTAACGGGCGAGATGCTCAGAACGCTCTCCTATGCGGCGGTCTATCCCGCGACGCATTACGCCGTGTCAGATGATAAAAAGGAGAAAGCCCTCCGAGAGATAATGGAGGAAATGGTAGAGCGGGTTGAGTTTTTCCGCTCACAGAACAGACTTATCGAGGCGCAGAGAATAGAGGAGCGAGTCAAATACGATATGGAGATGCTCCGTGAGGTAGGCTTCTGTTCGGGAGTTGAGAACTATTCAAGAGTTCTCGCGGGCAGACCCGCGGGCTCGACCCCGCACACGCTTCTTGATTATTTCCCCGAGGATTATATAATGTTTGTTGACGAGTCTCATGTCAGCCTTCCACAGGTAAGGGGAATGAGCGGCGGAGATACGGCGAGAAAGAAAAATCTCGTTGAATACGGATTCAGACTTCCGTCGGCGTTTGACAACAGACCGCTATTTTTCGAGGAGTTTGAGTCGAAAATAAATCAGGCGATATTCGTGAGCGCCACACCCGGCGACTATGAGGGCGAGAATTCCTCGCGTACGGTCGAGCAGATAATCCGTCCCACGGGGCTTGTTGACCCCGAGGTCGAGGTGCGTCCCGTTGAGGGGCAGGTTGATGACCTTATGGGCGAGATAAAGAAGCGTACGGCGAAGAACGAAAGGGTGCTTGTGACGACTCTCACCCGAAAGATGGCTGAGGATCTCACGGGCTACCTTGAAAACAACGGAATAAAGGTCAGATATATTCACTTTAATGTTGATACTATTGAGAGAATGGAGATAATCAGAGACCTGCGTCTGGGTGAATTTGATGTGCTTGTCGGAATAAACCTGCTTCGCGAGGGACTTGATATCCCCGAGGTATCTCTCGTAGCGATACTCGACGCCGACAAGGAAGGTTTTTTACGCGCTGAGCGAAGTTTGATACAGACGATAGGCAGAGCGGCGAGAAACGCGGAGGGAAGGGTCATAATGTATGCTGACACGGTTACGGGCTCTATGGAAAGAGCGATAAGCGAGACAAATCGCCGCCGCGCGATACAGCAGAAATACAACGAGGAAAACGGAATAGTTCCCAAGACGATAATAAAGGGAATAAGAGACATAATAGACATTGGAAAGCCCGCCGAGGAGGCGCAGGAAAAGAAGGCGAAGAAGCTTGCAAAGAACAAGAAGCTGTCCGCCGCTGAGCGTGAGAAGCTCATAGCCGAGCTTACGGTGCAGATGAAGGAAGCCGCAAGACAGCTTGAATTTGAAAAGGCGGCATTCATAAGAGATAAGATAAACGAACTCAGGAAAGGATAAAAAATGCAGAAATCCATCGTTATTCGAGGCGCGAGAGTAAACAATTTAAAGAATATAGATGTGGATATCCCCAGAGATAAGCTCGTCATACTCACGGGACTTTCAGGCTCGGGAAAATCCTCGCTTGCCTTCGATACCGTATACGCGGAGGGGCATAGACGCTTCGTTGAGTCGCTCTCCTCATACGCAAGAATGTTTATAGGACAGCTTGATAAGCCCGAGGTCGATATGATAGACGGGCTCTCACCCGCGATATCAATAGACCAAAAGACAACCTCTAAAAACCCGCGCTCGACCGTGGGAACTGTGACTGAGATATACGACTATCTCAGGCTTCTTTACGCGCGCATCGGCGTACCTCACTGTCCCGTCTGCGGAGCGGAGATAAGAAAGCAGTCGACAGATACTATAATCGACAGAATAATGGAGCTGTCGGAGGGTGAGCGATTTATGATCCTCGCCCCCGTAGTCCGTGCGCAGAAGGGAAGACACGAAAAGGTGTTTGCCGACGCGAAGAAGGGCGGATATGTGCGAGTCAGAGTCGACGGAAATATGTATGACCTCTCGGAGGAGATAACCCTCGATAAGAACAAAAAGCACGACATTGAGGTCGTTGTCGACCGTCTTGTTATGAGAGGGGATATCCGTTCAAGACTGGGGGACTCGGTCGAGACTGCGCTCTCGCTTGCCGACGGACACCTTACGGTGGTTACCGTTCCGAGAGAGGGAGAGCCGCAGGAGCTTGAGTTTTCTCAAAGCTACGCCTGCGAGAAGCACGGAATATCCTTCGGAGAGCTTGAACCGAGAATGTTTTCATTCAATAACCCTGCGGGGGCTTGTCCTCATTGCGCGGGACTCGGAGAGATGCGCCGACTTGCCGTTGACCGTCTTATCCCCGATAAAAAGCTCTCTCTGCGTCAGGGAGCTATCAATGTGAACGGCTTTAAGACTATGGAGGAGCAGAGCTGGAACGGCCCGCTCTTTCTCGCGGTCGGAGAGCGATTTGGTTTTGATGTCGACACACCGATAGAAAAGCTATCGGCACAGGCTTACGATGTGCTTATGAACGGCTCGGGAAACGAGCTTTACGATATCCACCGTTGGTTCGGCGGTGAGGAGCATCATCAG
This sequence comes from Clostridia bacterium, assembly GCA_017625755.1. Lineage (GTDB taxonomy): Bacteria > Bacillota > Clostridia > Oscillospirales > CAG-272 > HGM12713. Next base: position 53,154 of record JAGAKG010000022.1, read on the forward strand.
AAGGTGCGCTTTGAGGGCGTTATCAAGATGATGGAAAACAGAATCTCTATGGGCAACAGCGAGGAATATTACGAGCAGTTTATCGAGGAGGCGCCCTGTCCCGTGTGTAACGGAAAACGCCTTTGTCCTAACTCGCTCGCGGTAACCGTCGGCGGAATAAATATAGACGATTTCTGCGCGAAATCTGTCGAAAAAGCGCTTGAATTTATCAATGACTTTAAGCCCGAGGGCTCGGATAAGATAATTTCCTCGGAAATAATCAAGGAGATAAAGGCAAGACTCGGATTTCTCGCAAGCGTCGGACTCGAATACCTCACGCTCACTCGAAAGGCGGGAACGCTTTCGGGTGGAGAAGCTCAGAGAATAAGACTTGCCACGCAGATAGGCTCGGCACTGGTGGGAGTGCTTTATATACTCGACGAGCCGAGTATCGGACTGCATCAAAGAGATAATTCCAAGCTTATCGGAACTCTCAAAAAGCTTCGTGATATCGGAAACACGGTTATCGTTGTCGAGCACGACGAGGAAACGATGGAGGAGTCGGACTATATCATAGATATAGGGCCCGGGGCGGGAATACACGGCGGGCAGATAGTGGCTTGCGGTACTCCCGACGAGGTAAAGCAGAACGAAAATTCTATTACGGGCGCATATCTCAGCGGACGGAAGCGGATAGCAGTTCCCAAAACGCGCCGCCGCGGAAACGGAGAATTTCTGAATGTCAGGGGAGCGCGTGAGCATAACCTGAAGAATATTGATGTTGATATTCCGCTCGGATGCTTCGTCTGTGTTACGGGAGTTTCGGGCTCGGGTAAATCCTCGCTTGTAAACGGAATAATCAATCCCGTGCTTGCGCGTGAGCTTAACCGCGCGATAAGATACCCTGGCAGTTATAGCTCTATTGAGGGAATTGAAAATCTCGATAAGGTGATAGATATAGACCAAAGCCCCATTGGGCGCACGCCCCGCTCAAACCCCGCGACATATACGGGAGTTTTCTCGGATATCCGCGACCTCTTTGCCAAGACTGCAGACGCAAACGCGAGAGGATATAAGTCGGGCAGATTTTCCTTCAATGTAAAGGGCGGAAGATGCGAAGCCTGCGAGGGAGACGGAGTCAAAAAGATAGAGATGCACTTCCTGAGCGATGTGTATGTCACCTGCGATGTCTGCCGCGGAAAGAGATATAATCGCGATACGCTCGAGGTCAAATACAAGGGAAAGAATATTTCCGATGTGCTTGAAATGACGATAGAGGAGGCGCTTCTTTTCTTCGACGGAATACCGAAGATAAAGCAGAAGCTGCAAACCCTCTTTGATGTCGGACTCGGATATCTTAAGGTGGGTCAGTCCTCTACCACCCTCTCGGGCGGAGAGGCGCAGAGAGTCAAGCTCGCCACAGAGCTTGCCAAGCGCGGAACGGGAAGAACGCTATATATTCTCGACGAGCCTACGACGGGACTTCACACAGCCGATGTTGAAAAGCTCATCGCCATACTTCAGCGGCTTTGCGACGCTGGTAACACCGTTCTCGTTATTGAGCATAACCTTGATGTCATAAAGACAGCGGACTATATTATCGACCTCGGTCCCGAGGGAGGAGACAGAGGCGGTACGGTAGTCGCCTGCGGCACACCCGAGGAGGTCTCTCAAAATAAAAATTCATATACGGGTGAATATTTGAATAAAATATTGCATAAATTCGGCGGCTGATTCACAAATAATCGAAAAGCCCTTGACAAATGAATAATTATGCTATATAATGTTTGCATATAAAAACATCTTTGGAGGATTATTATGAAAAAGATTATTTCTTTGATTCTTGTTGTTCTTATGCTTGCGCTTGTAGTAACATCCTGCGCTAAAAAGAACAGCGATTTCGTAGCTAAAGACGCGACAGACCTCATTCAGGAGGACTTCGGTATTGCCGTTCAGAAGGGCAACAGCGAGCTTCTCGAGGCGGTCAACAAGGTTGTTGACAAGTGGGTTGAGGACGGAACTATGACAGAGTATGTTGACTACTACACCGCACTTTCCGACTTCGAGGCAGGTGCTGAGGGCGCAACAGAGCCCGACGCAGGCGACCTCAAGACAAGCTGGGATTTCGGCTCCGCAACAGAAACTATCGTTGTTTACACCGAGTCGGGATTTGCACCCTTTGAGTTCATTTCCAATGGTAAGGTTATCGGCGTTGATATTGCTATTATGAGCCAGGTTGCACTTGATATGGGTAAGAAGATAGAGATAAAGGATGTTGCTTTCGATACCATTCCTACCTGTGTTGAGAATGATTCGGGCGACGCAGTTGGTGCGGCAGGAATGACCATCACCGATGAGAGAAAGGAAACCGTTGACTTCTCCAACATCTATTATAGCTCGACTCTCGTTGTCGTTTCCGATAAGGATAAGGCGATTTCGAGCGTTAAGGACCTTGCAGGTCTTAAGGTAGCAGTTCAGGAAGGAACGAGCGGCGACCTTATAATATCCGACGCAGTTGAGTCTGACGGATACAAGTACACCGTTGAGAACGACGACGGAGAGGAAGAGGAAGTTGTAATCAAGGCTGAGGGCGCTGAGGTAGTACGCTATAAGCAGTACGCTCTTGCTCTCGAGGATCTCAAGTCGGGACGCGTAGATGCTATCCTTATGGATAAGCTTCCCGCGCTCACAATGCTTGCGGTTGCAGACTGATTTAAACTAAAGAACCCGAGTGAGAGAGTATTTTGCTCTCTCACTTGTTCTGCTAAAAGGAGAATATAAAAATTGCATACGGTTTTTGAAGCATTGCTCAAATTGTGGAATAGATTTCTGAGAGCTTTTGTAGAGCAAAACAGATGGCAGATGTATCTTGAGGGACTCGGAAACACTCTGCTGATTGCTTTCATAGCGACGCTTATAGGTACGACCATAGGCGTTATCTTCGCTATGACAAAGTACCTTAATAAAAAGACGGGAAAGCTGAAAATTTTCTCTAAAATTGCCGATGTATACATAACTATAATCCGAGGAACGCCTGTCGTTCTGCAGCTTATGATACTCTATTTTATCGTTTTCTCGGGCTGGGATAACGGTATTTTGATAGGTGCTATCACCTTCGGTATCAACTCGGGAGCATATGTTGCCGAGATTGCGAGAGCGGGATTTGAGAGCGTTGACGACGGACAGATGGAAGCGGGACGCTCACTTGGTATGTCGACCGCTCAGACGATGTGGCATATTATCATTCCTCAGGCGGTAAGAAATTGTCTGCCCCCGCTGTTCAATGAGTTTATAACCCTTGTTAAGGAAACTGCGATAGTCGGATATGTCGGAATTATGGACCTTGGAAAGATTCCCGGACTTATCCAGTCGAGAACATTCGATTATCTTTTCCCCCTGCTTATCGCCGCGGTGCTGTACCTTGCGGTGGTTATGGTGCTGACTCAGATACTTCGCATACTTGAAAAGCGGTTCTCAAAAACCGACAGAGACAGAGGAGGTGTGAAAAATGGAAAACAAAAATAATACACCTCTTATACAGGTCAGAAATTTGCGGAAATCCTTCGGAGACCTCAAGGTACTTGACGGTGTTACGATAGATATTATGAAGGGCGAGAAAGTCGTTGTTATCGGTCCTTCTGGCTCGGGAAAGAGTACATTTCTCAGATGTCTTAACTGCCTTGAGGTGGCAACGGGCGGAGAGATAATATTTCAGGGAGCCAATCTGCTTGATCCTAAGGTCAATATAAACCTTCACCGTCAGCATATGGGAATGGTTTTTCAGCAGTTTAATCTCTTTAACAATAAATCGGTTATTGAGAATATAATGCTCGCGCCTATGACGATTTACGGAAAGAAGGCAAAGAAAGAGGGAAAGAGCAAGAAGATTTTTGAGGCAGAGTGCCGTGAAAATGCAATGGCGTTGCTCAGACGAATAGGTCTTGAGGACAAGGCAGATGTTTATCCCTCAACGCTCTCGGGCGGACAGAAGCAGAGAGTTGCGATTGCCCGTGCGCTTGCGATGAATCCGCAGGTTATGCTTTTCGACGAGCCTACCTCGGCACTTGACCCCGAAATGGTCGGCGAGGTGCTTGAGCTTATGAAGGAATTGGCTCAGGAGGGAATGACTATGGTAGTCGTTACCCACGAAATGGGCTTTGCCCGTGAGGTTGCCGACAAGGTTCTGTTTATGTGTGACGGCGTTATCGCTGAGGAGGCAGCGCCCGAAAAGTTCTTTACGAACCCCGAAAATCCGAGACTTCGTCAGTTCCTGCAAAGTATACTTTAAAATTGAAAATCCCCGAATTTTCCGTTAGGAACGCAACGGAAAATTCGGGGTGTGTTGTACACGGAAGGCATTTTGCTTTCCGTGTACTGCTTTTTTAATTTGTGTATTTTACTGTTACACTATCCTTGACGGTCAGGGTATTGCCGCAAACCGAGAGAGTAGTCTCCTTGCCGTTCGCAACATCAACTTTTACCGTGTTACGGTCGATAGTGAGCTTCAACTCCGCGCCACGCCAGAAAAGTCTCAGGGATAGGTTGTTCCAATCCGAGGGCAGAGAGGGGGAGAACTTGAGGGTATCTCCGTCGGCGCTCATTCCCGCAAAGCCGAATGCGACGCATTGCCAGATTCCGCCGCAGTTTGCCGCGTGTATTCCCGCGTTGGAATTGTTGGAATCTTCTCCAAAGTCGGTGTTGAGCGCTCCGCGGAAGAAGTTTAGCGCTATATCGGCGTCAATAAGCTTTGCCGCTACCATCGCATAAGCCGAGAGCGATAGCGAGGAGTCGTGTATGCACTTGTCCTCGTAGAAGACGAAATTTTTTCTTATGATATCCGCGGGGAAGAGGTCTGGCATAAGCGTTATGAGCTGAATAACATCTGCCTGCTTGGAAACCATAAATTTGCTTATCTGGTCAAGCGTATAGAAACGGTATATGTATCTGTTTATTCCGCTATTTCTGTACTTGGCAACATCTATCTGCTCGAGCGTGAGATATGTGTCGTCCTGAGGTACTAGTCCGTCCTCATTCGGCGCGGGAAGATAGAGCTTTGGAAGCTTTGTTTTGATATTTTGGACTATCTCCGAAAGACCGATTTCTCGGTCGAACTTTGTGAACAGCTCGGGAGCTTCTGCTTCAAGTTTTGCCGCCTCCTCAAGCGCGGTTTTCATATTCCACGCCACCATATAGTTTGTGTACGCGTTGTTGTTGACACCGACCTTGTATTCGTCGGGGCCTATGACATTGTTTATCTCATAGCGATCTGCATCGACATTGTATTCAAGTCTTGACTGCCAGAAATCTGCGGTTTCAAAGAGGATTTCAAGGGCGTATTTTTTCATAAAATCGGTGTCGTTTGCCGTCTTGGCGTAGTTATACACGCCATAAGCAACATCGCAAACGACATGATGCTCAATCTTGCCGCAATCTATTCTTTTGAGAGTGTTCTCAACTGTGTAGTTTCCTGTTTCCGCGCATTGCTCGTCACCCGTCACACTTGCCGATTCCCAAGGATACATAGCACCCTTGAAGCCGTATTCACGAGCCTTTCGGCGAGCGCCGCCGAGAGTGTGATAACGGTATGTGCAGAGCTTTCTCGCGGCATCGGGGTCGGTGTAGATAAAGAAGGGAAGATTGAATATCTCGCAATCCCAGAAAACATGACCTGCGTACCCTGGACCTGTAAGCCCCTTGGCTGCAATGCTAACTCTGTCGTCGTGCGCGGGGCACATGATGATCGAGTGATAGAGGCCGAGACGAGTTTTGAGGGTATCGGTAGGATTATTCCCCTCGATAACGATATCGCATCTTGACCATCTCTTGTCCCAAGCCTTGGCAGATTCACCGAGAAGCTCGTCAAAGGATTTCGTGCAGAGATATCTCGTCTCTCTCTGCATAAGCTCCTTAATAAGCTCCGCGCTCTTGCCGCTCCATTCGGAGTCGTTCTGCGTGTAGTAAAGCGCGTAACGAACGACGCGCACCTCGTCACCTTTCTTAACATCAAAGGTGGCTTTGGAACCCACATATCTTCTTGATGTGGAATATCTTTGAATATTCTTCAACTCTGTTCGGTTTACAAAAATTCTCATTCTGTTGCTCACTCGGAACTGAGTTCCCGCAACCGAGGCTCTTCCGCCGTACCAGAGAATGTCGTCGGGGAGGACAATTCTTTCTTCCTCAAATATGTGTTGAGTGCCGCCCACGGTCTGCCTTGAATCAATTGATGCGCCAATAGTAAGCTCTGCGTCGGTATTCGGGGTAATAAGCGTTTCAAAGGCAACAAAATGAAGCTGACTCATAGAAACGAAGCGACGCTGTGTGACAGACACATCAATTCCTTTATCCTCGTATTTGCAGTCAAAGGAATAGCTCATAAGACCGTTCTTGAGGTTGAGACTTCTTTCGTAGTTATCCGAGCCGCTGCTCAGCGGGCCTATCTTCTTTCCGTTTACCGCGACAGAGAGCTTAGTCGCGTCGGGAAGAGGGAACAGCTCCTCAGTCTCGTTTGGCTGCTGGTCGTAAAGACCTGCGATGAGAGTGAGTCTGTTCTGTTCGGGATGTTCTTCGCAGAATGAGCTTCTCATACCGATATATCCGTTGCCAAGACACATAAGCGTCTCATATTTTTGCTGGAGCTTGGCATTACATTCCCGTTCGGTGAATATGTAATCAGAGACTTTTTCGATTATACCCATATCGGTTCTCCTTTTTTATTTTTTTGGAAGATAATTTCTCACGAGCAACTCGAGGGAAAGCTCGGAGGTAGACGAAAGAATGAGGTCGGGAGAGCTGCCCGTAATAGTTACATTAATACCTACGGCATACATTCCCGCCGAGAGAATTGCCTCAATACCTGCCTGAGAATCCTCAAGACCGATACAGTCAACGGGATCAACTCCGAGCTGCTCCGCGCAGGTGAGAAATATTTCGGGGTCGGGCTTCGAGCGCTTTACCTTAGCCGCGTCAGCAATCGTGTCGAAATAATCGCTCAGACCTATTTTTTCGAGAACTCTGGGGGCGTTGCGGGATACCGAAGCGATAGCGGTCTTGAGTCCCATAGCCCGCGCGTCTATCAAAAGCTGCTGGATACCGGGGAGAATATCCTTCTCGGTGAGCGTCTCAACAAGCTCCTTGTAATATTCGTTCTTTCGGTTTGCGAGAGTCTCCTTTTCTTCCTCAGTATAAGCGTCAAGCTTATTATTGTTGCGCAGGATTATCTCAAAAGAGCCTATTCTGCTGACCCCCTTGAGAGCCTCGTTCTGCTCTCTGTCAAAATAAAGACCGAGCTCCTCAGAAAGTCTTTTCCAAGCCTGATAGTGCAGCTCGGCACTATCCGTGATAACTCCGTCAAGGTCAAATACAAGAGCCTTCAATGCCATCTTCAAAATCTCCTTTTAAAAAAATCAAGTATTTTTTTCAAAATTTCCTTATTATGCAAGACTATTATAGCATATATCATACCCCGAGTCAATGAAGTTTAAAAAAAATCAAGTATTTTTTTCAAAATTTCCTTATTATGCAAGACCATTATAGCATATATCATACCCCGATTCAATGAAGTATTCACGCATATTTCCGTATAAATACCGCCTTTTTGGGCGTAAAAAAAACGCTCCGCAGAGAAGAAATTCGCATTTGTCGGGGCGTTTTACAAAAAACTCTTGAATTACGGAGAAAATTGGAGTATAATCGTTAATATAAAGATTTTAGGAAAAAGGTTGCAGATATGAAACTTACAGAGCTTTTTGAACAAAATAAACTTTCTCTTTCCTTTGAGGTATTCCCACCTAAAACCGATACCGCGTTTGAAAGTGTAAAGCACGCCACTGAGGCGATAGCGGCGCTTCGTCCATCTTTTATGAGCGTTACATATGGAGCGGGAGGCGGAACGAGCAAGTACACACTCGATATCGCAAAGAACATAAAGGAGCGCTACGGTGTCCCCACGCTTGCACATCTCACATGCGTTTCCTCGACTAAGGAGACCGTGAGGGAGAAGATAGAGCAGATACGCGCGGCGGGAATTGAGAATATTATGGCGCTTCGCGGAGACCTGACACCAGCGCTCGAGCAGAGCGACCGCTCTGCGTGGGCGTATAGCCACGCAATTGACCTTATCCGCGATATCCGAGAGAGCGGCGCGGATTTCTGTATCGGCGGTGCCTGCTATCCCGAGATACACCCCGAGAGTGCTAATCAGAGAGAGGATATCAGGTATCTGAAGGAGAAGGTCGATGCGGGCTGTTCCTTCCTTACGACACAGATGTTTTTTGATAATAACCTGCTTTATAATTTCCTTTATAAGATTCGCGAGGCGGGTATAACCGTTCCCGTTATCCCAGGGGTTATGCCAATTACGAACGGAAATCAGGTCGAGCGCGCAATAAAGCTTTCGGGCTCCTTTATGCCGCAGCGCTTTAAGGCGCTTGTCGATAAGTTTGGAACTACTCCCGACGCTATGAAGCAGGCAGGTATAGCATACGCGACCGACCAGATAATAGACTTATTTGCAAACGGAATCAATAATGTCCATGTGTATTCGATGAATAAGCCCGATGTCGCGGAGGCTATACAGAAGAACCTTTCGGACATACTTGGATAATAAACGAGGAACGGAAATGAAAATTACCGAATATCTTAACGAAAATATACTTTATCTTGATGGCGGTATGGGTACGCTGCTTCAGGCGCACGGACTCGCTTCGGGAGAGCTTCCCGAGAGCTGGAATCTAAGCCATCCCGAGGCTATAACAGATATCCACCGCGCATATTTTGACGCGGGAAGTAATGTGGTAAATACCAATACCTTCGGCGCGAATATTCTCAAGTTTTCATCAGAGGAGCTTGAAAAAATCGTCGCTGCCGCCATATCCTGCGCGCGCCTTGCCGCAGAGCAGAGTATGGGAGCGCAGAAAAAGTGGGTGGCGCTCGATATCGGCCCCACGGGGCGTATGCTAAAGCCATACGGCGACCTTGATTTTGAGGATGCGGTTTCTGTCTTTGCCGAAACGGTCAGGCTCGGCGTGAAGTATGGAGCAGACCTTATATTCATCGAAACGATGAACGACAGCTATGAGACCAAGGCGGCGCTTCTCGCGGCGAAGGAGAATAGTGAGCTTCCCGTATTCGTTTCAAACGCATACGGCGAGGACGGTAAGCTTATGACGGGAGCCGAGCCCGCCGCTATGGTGGCAATGCTCGAGGGAATGGGAGCCGACGCGATAGGCGTCAATTGCTCACTCGGACCGAAGGCACTCGGCGCAGTGGTTGAGGAATATCTGAAATACTCCTCGCTCCCCGTGATACTCAAGCCCAACGCGGGACTCCCCAGAGCGGTAGCGGGAAAGACAGTCTTTGATGTGCTTCCCGATGAATTTGCTGCCGATGTAACCGAGCTTATAAGGAAGGGAGTGCGCATTGCGGGCGGATGCTGCGGAACGACCCCCGAATATATATCGGCGCTTGTTGGAGCGTCATCTACGCTTGCGCCTCTGCCGATAGAGAAAAAGAATTTCACCTGCGTTTCCTCTTATACGCACGCGGTATTTTTCGGCGACTCGCCCACGCTTATCGGTGAGAGGATAAACCCCACGGGTAAGAAGCGCTTCAAGGAGGCGCTTCGCGCGAACGATATAGATTATATCCTCAAGGAGGGACTAGCCCAGCAGGAAAAGGGAGTGCATATTCTTGATGTGAATGTGGGGCTTCCCGAGATAGACGAACCGAAAATGCTTACAGATGCCGTCTGCGAGCTTCAGGCGATAATAGACCTTCCGTTGCAGATAGATACATCCGATGCCGTTGCAATGGAGAGAGCGCTCCGCAGATATAACGGAAAGGCGATGATAAACTCGGTCAACGGCAAGAGGGAGAGTATGGATACGGTATTTCCTCTGGCAAAAAAGTACGGCGGACTCGTGGTGGCGCTCACGCTTGACGAGAGCGGAATACCCGCAAGGGCGGAGCAGAGAGTTGCCATTGCCGAGAAGATACTCGCCGAGGCAGAGAAGTACGGAATAGAGAAAAAGGACATAATCTTTGACCCCCTTGCGCTCACCGTCAGCGCAGATAATTCGGCGGCGGTCGAGACGCTTCGCGCGGTCGATATGCTCCGCCACGGGCTTGGCTGTCATACCTCGCTCGGCGTTTCCAATGTATCCTTCGGGCTTCCCGCGAGAGATATGATAAACGGAGCTTTCTTTTCGATGGCGCTTTGCAGAGGACTTTCGGCGGCTATTATGAACCCATATTCCGCCGAGATGATGAAGGCTTATTTTGCTTACAAAGCTCTCTCGGGGCTTGACGATAACTGCGCCGAGTATATCACCTTTGCTGAAGCTCAGCCCAAGGTCGAGTCACTCGTCGCGGGTGGCTCTGTGGCGGAGAAAAGGGAAGAGGAATATTCCTCGGAGCTGCAAAGAGCGATAGTCAAGGGACTCAAAGACAGAGCAGCGGCGCTCACGAGGGAGCTTGTCGATAGCGTAGAGCCACTCAGTATCGTTCAGAACGAAATAATTCCCGCGCTTGATAAGGTAGGCGTTGGATTTGAGAAAAAGACTGTATATCTGCCCCAGCTTCTTATGAGCGCCGAGGCGGCTAAATCGGCGTTCGAGGTCATAAAGGCGAATATGACGGGGGAGAAAGCGCAGAGCCGATGCGCCTTCGTGCTTGCGACGGTCAAGGGAGATATTCACGATATCGGAAAGAATATAGTCAGGCTTCTCCTTGAAAATTACGGCTTTGAGGTCACCGACCTCGGACGCGATGTGCCGCCTGTGACAGTCCTCGAAACGGTTCAAAGACTTCACGCGCCCGTCGTTGGACTTAGCGCGCTTATGACCACAACGGTTCCCGCTATGGAACAGACGATAAAGCTTCTCCGAGCTGAAGCGCCGTGGTGTAAGGTGGTAGTTGGCGGCGCGGTGCTGACGCAGGAATACGCCGACGCGATAGGAGCCGACTTTTACGCCAAGGACGCAATGGAAACTGTTCGCTACGCCGAGGCTATCTTCTCGGCTATCAATTAAGGTATTACACCATTCGTGTGAAATACTAAAATAAAGGTCTGAAATCTTTCGATTTCAGACCTTTATAGCTTTTTGCGGTATATCTTAAAAGAATACTCCCTTTGCCTTTTCCTTTGTTTCCTTAGACGCAACAAACGGGATCCTTGTCGTATATCCGTTCTTTGCGGCTACTATCTTTTTGGTAGGCCAAGCGAAAATATCCTTGTTCCACTCGTTGATAGTATCGTTGTAAAGCTCTCTCGCCGCTGTGATCTCTCTTTGCAGATACATATTCTGCTGCATTGCGTCGGCAATTTCACGGTGCGCGGCAAGCTCGGGATAGTTTTCAACCGCGAGATTTATGCTTCGGGACATAGTGTCCACACGGTCGCCAAGCTCAATACGGGCGGTGTCGGCGTCTGCCGTAGCTCCCGCTCTGTATTTTGCGATGTTTTCAAATGTACTCTTGTCAAGTTCGATAGCCTTATCAAGAAGGCGCGCGCAGTTCTGAAGAACCATAACTCGCTGCTCAAGAAAATTGTCTATCTGCGATGCGTTTCGCTGTATCTTTTGCTCAAGCTGGTCAAAGTGCTTCTTTGCGTTTATTTTCATAAACAGAAAGATAACGCCGGGGATTATTCCGCATACCCACAGCAGAATTTCAAAGATTGTAGAGCCTACGCCGACCTCGGCGGGAATCTTCTTTACGATAACATTTGTGTCAAGCCCTTCTTCTCTTATCTCGGGATTGAGCTCGTCTAACTGATTTGCCATTTTCTGTTCTCCTTTTATGTATTGTTTAGTTATGAGTTTTTGAAAATACAAAGATTGTTTTTCCGAGCTAATACAGCTTTATCGTATGCAAGCTCGGCAGCGCAAATGAAGAAATTGTTTTCTTCCTCAAGAGGTATGTATTCGTCCCACGGAACGGGAACATCGTGCCACTTTCCGTCGTCTCCGTATACGGGAATCAAGGCGATTCTTTTTATAATGTCGTATGATGACGCGGTAACGCATATCTCGTCAATCGACTGCTGTGAGCCGACGAAAGAGGTTTTGAGAATTACGGGCGTTTGTGTTCTCGGATGCGCGATATATTCGTTCGGCACCTTGTTCGCAATAGACTCACACTCCTTGTGAGAATATGTCTGCGCGTAATCGGGTATAGGCTTCAGGGAGTGTACGGGACGCTCCTGATAAATCGGTATTGCCCAAAGCGGGGCAAAGTCGAAATATACCGCCTTGAAAAAGCTTGTGTTCTTGCTTATAAAAAGCTCCTTGATAGTGTCAAACGAATAAGATGTGTAACTTGAAGCGAGCAGATTAAGGGCTCTGCCTTGACTGTGCTTTGAGATTATTATGTTCGTTCTGTTTTTCTTGATGAAATCGAAATCATCGCCGTATCCCGTCCTTGATATGAGCAGATCGACCATATTAGTCTGCGCCAAGGGAGTGAACAGAGTTCGGTACTGAACCTCATTCGTTCGGTTGAGCGCGTCAAACATAACCTCAAAATCCGAATTTGACATGCTGACAAAATCGCGGTTTTCCTTGATAGCCTTGTCGGTCATCTTTTTCAGCTTCTTCTCTCCCTTTTTAACATGTCTCTCAAGCTCCTTTTCGCTTTTTCGCTCAAGGTGAGAAGCGTCTCTGCTGAAGGATAGCTCGGGGCCGCCCTGCGCGCAGTAATTAAGGAGCACCTGCGTGCTGTAAAAAGGCTTCGGCTTTGTTACCGACGCGTGAAGCCGTTGCGTTTCTGTTCGCGTGTGTATCTCTCCATCGCTTCCGCGGTAGGTTTCTGTCCATTGTATCGTTTTGTATCCGTGGTAGGTCTCGACTCCCATTCGGTGAGTCAGCCTTTTTTCAAACAAAAAGGGATTTTCGTTATAATTTCCCGATAGCAGGTCGACTGTTGTTTGTTGGGGGATTACCCTGTTGAAAAAGTCATAATTCATCACCATATTGGCTTCCTGCTCGGTGGAAAAATATGGCGCGAAGGTCAGCATAGGAATCGTTGACTCAATGATTTTCAGGGCGTCTCTGTCTGTGAAAAGACGGTTAAGGGGCGCCATTTGTCTGTGCGCTGACGCCAATAGCTCGGCAGCCTTTTGCTCGGAAAGATTGATGTCCTCCCTCAGGGCTTTGATCTTTGGCGTGATTTTCAGTATAACGAGGGGGATAAGGACGAGCGTAATTATCATCAGAACTCTCAGAAAACGCCACAAATTTAGCTTTTTCTTGAACTTCTTTAAATTGTCCTTATATTCGTTATGCTGCCGCACTGTTTTTCTGTTTTCCTCGGGATTGACACCCGAGAGCTTAACGAGATTTTCAAAGAACTCGGTGGCTTTTGCCAGGTGAAGGTCTTTGAATTTGTTCTCATATTCTTCCAAAGGGTTATATATCATTTATACTCTCTTTCCTATGATGACATTATACTACATGTTTCGCTAAATGTAAACCGTTTTAATCAAAGTATCCTCCGTATCCGATTTTATGCGTCGTAAGGACAGGTACGAGTGTAATGCGGATTTATAGAACTTATTTAAGCTTTCCGAGCTTAGCCGTATTTGCGATAACTATGAGAGTGGTTTCCGCGTCAAGCACTTGCTCGGGATTGATGTTGACATTTACCTTTCCGCCCTTTTTAATAGCGACGATATTAAATCCGTATTTTCTACGCAGATTTAACTCAATGAGGTTTTTGCCGAGCCATTCATCCTTGACATCGATTTCAACCATAGAAACATCCTTAGAGAGAGAAATCATATCAATGAAGCCCGAACTCAAGAGATTCTTGGCAAGGCGCGTACCCGATTCTTTCTCGGGGAAAACCACCTGGTCTGCGCCCACGCGGAGCAGAATTTTCTGGTGCATTTCGTTGGCGCACTTGGCGATAACATTATTGACACCTGCTTCCTTACAAAGCGTGATAGCCATTACGCTGGCTTCCAGATTGCCCGCCATACATACGATAACCGTATCAATACTTCCGATTCCGAGACGCGAGATAACCTCCGCGTCTGTCACATCTGCGCACTTGCAAACGGGAAGAAAAACGGCGGCATCGTTGACTACTCTCTGGTCGGTATCAACCGCAATAACCTCAGCACCGTTATCGACCAGCTCTTTGGCTACGGCTATTCCGTATCTTCCAAGTCCAAAAACTGCATATGTTTTCTTTACTTTCATAACATTCTCCTTTAATTGTTATCCAATACTGATTTCTTCGGTTGGCTCGGAAACTACATTCTGATTTTCGCCCTTGCTGCCAAGAGCCAAAGCGAGAGATATAGGACCGACTCTGCCTAAATACATAGTTGCAATAATAATTAGTTTTCCTATTGAGTTGAGGGTTGCTGTCAGATTTCTTGTGAGACCGACGGTTGCCGTTGCGCTGACTGTTTCGTAAACGACATCAATTGCCGACGCGTCGCTATTTGCCATCAAAAGGACGGTAGATGTAGCGCATATCAGAATAAATGTTACAACTACCGCAACTGCCTTTTTGAGAGAATCCGCAGAAATACGGCGACCGAACAGAGTAGCGCTGTTCTTGTTTCTGACAGTAGCAAACGCAGAGCAAAGCAGGACCGCGATAGTGACGGTTTTCATACCACCCGCGGTTCCCACGGGAGAGCCGCCCACCAGCATCAATATGATAGATACGGTGGATGAAGCGTTGGTGAAATTCTCCTGCGGAACAGAGGCAAAGCCTGCCGTTCTCGTCGTGACCGATTGAAAGAGAGAGACTTGAATTTTATCGAACAGTGGCATCTCCCCAATCGTCAACGGATTGGAATATTCAAAAATAAAGATAAGGAGAGCACCGACGAAAATAAGCCATGCGGTAACGGTAATTGCAATCTTGCTGTGCAAGGTGAGGTGGCGGAAAATTTTTCTGTTTTTCTTCGTGCGGCTTCCGATGACGCGAAGTACATCCCACCATACGATGTATCCAAGTCCGCCGAGAATTATCAGCGCGGATGTCACGATATTTATAAGGGGATTTGTTGCGTAATCGCAAAGGCTGTTTTCGGCTATAATATCAAGTCCCGCGTTGCAAAAGGCAGAAACCGAATTAAATACTGAAATCCATATACCCCTTGCGCCAAACTCGGGAACGAAAACAAGCATATACAAAACCGCGCCGATACCCTCTATAATCAAGGTGCCGAACAGTACCTTTTTGACGAACTTCGCAAGACCCGACATAGTGTTGAGGTTGAAGGCATCCTGAATAAGCAATCTGTCGCTGATGCCCATTTTTCTGTTAAGCAGGAGCATTACTCCTGACATAATAGTTATAATGCCAAGACCACCTATCTGTATGAGAAGCAGTATAACTATCTGCCCGAACACGCTCCATGTCGATACAGTCGGGAGAGTGACAAGTCCCGTTACGCAGGTTGAGGTCGTTGCCGTAAAGAGCGCGTCGAGATAGGGTACGGCAACACCCGTCGCAGAGCTGATAGGCAAAGCCAGAAGCGCACTTCCAATAAATATCGTCACAAGGAAGCTCAGCAAAATAATCTGCGTTGTGGATAATTTGAAGATTTTTGCTTTCATAATATTTTATCAAATCCTATTCACAAAATTGATATTGTCATTGTAACATATTTTTACGAATATTTCAATAGTATGCTTGTCTTTAGTGCGGGATTCGGACGGTTATTCTAAAATTTTTTTACCAAATAAGAGGGAATAGCCTGTACCTTACGCGCTTTTTATATTCCGTATAGCCGTCAAGTCCCGCTTCAAGTACCTTTTCCTCATTTTTTATTCTCACTATTATTACCGCCACATAAGGCAGGAAGCAGATAAACGACCACAGTGAGCCAAGTATCACGGGAATAGAGAGGAACAGCCACACGGTTACGGCATACATCGGGTGACGGACGATTCCGTAAAGCCCCGTGTCGACCACCGTTTGATTTTCCTGAACCTCAATAGTCCTCGAAAGATATGCGTTTTCTCTCATTACCTCGGCGTAAAGCGCGTATGAGATGAGTAGTATAACCGAAGCTGTCGCGACTCCCCAGGCGGGTATGTGCGACCAACCGAAGCGGAAATCAAGCCCCGCAACGATAAATCCCGCGATAAAGAGCAGCCCCGACATCGCTACCACGCCCCTCTGCGTCGACTCTCCTTCCTTTGCCCTCAGACGCTTTTCAAGCAGCTCGGGGGATTTGAATAACATAACCGCTCCAAGAAGCAGCATCGGTATGAATAACAGACCGATAAAGAGCCAGCCGTTCATATATCCGAAGCTCCCCGCGGGAATAAATAAAAGAGCGATAACGAGCAATAGCCCTACGGTAAATTTTATAAGCGCATTAAATAGTAGCTTCATTTATATCACCCCCGATTTTGAAAAATTGATACAAAACCATTATATCATAGTAACCGAAGCAAAGCAATAGATTTTCACTACAAAAGGGGATTTTTTGTTTCTGTTTGTACTTAAAAAATCCGTGTTGAACTATCCGAGATTTTATGCTATAATAATCTCATAAGACTCGAAATAAAAAAGAAACGGAGAATTTATTATGAAATACCTTATAGTAGTTGATATGCAGGTCGATTTTATTACGGGAAGTCTGGGCAGCGAGCTTGCCACGGCAATCGTTCCGAATGTGGTCGAAAAGGTAAAGAGCTTTGACGGAAAGGTCATCTTTACGAGAGATACGCATTTTGAGGATTATATGAATACGCAGGAGGGCAAAAATCTGCCCGTACCGCATTGCATCAAGGATAGCGACGGCTGGCAGATATGCGACGAGCTGAAGCCCTACGCCGAGACAGTCGTTGATAAGCTCACCTTCGGAAGCATCGAGCTGCCAAAGCTGCTTGAGAGCCTCGGTGAGCCTATTGAGAAAATCGAGCTTTGCGGACTTTGCACCGACATCTGCGTTATCTCGAACGCTATGCTTCTCAAAGCCGCATTTCCCGAGACTCCGATTACCGTCGATTCGGCTTGCTCGGCAGGCGTGACGGTCGAAAGCCACAATACAGCTCTCGACGCTATGAGAGCGGTTCAAATCGAAATTATATAACTCTGAGGACAGCTTTGACGAAAGGTGGTGAGAGAAATGCGTGAAAATATAGAATCTTTCCTTCTTGAACAATATGAGGAATTGTATTTAAGCATAAAAAAGAAGGCTGTTGAAGAATTGAACCTGCCCATAAAGGTGGGGAATACGATAATAGGCTTTGGCAAGATTCTTGATTTTTATATGTTTTGGATAGGCGATAAGCGCGGAACAGTTTATTTCAACGCGAGAAAAAGCTTTTCCCGCCCGAGAAAATATAACTCAATCAAAATAGAGCTTATTCCCGCCAATAAGAACGCCATCTTTTCCGCGATAGATAACATATACAACAGCTATCTGGAATCCAATAACAACGGAAATTTTGAGGCGGAAGAGCAGAGAGTCGCGCGTAAAATAGACACTAACAGGAAAAAAAGAAAACGCCGTGAGGCTGTTGCGAGAAATCTGGAAGAAAGCCCCGCGATAGAGCTTCTTTGGAATGATGTGACGGTTGCCGTACTTGAGAGGGCGGAGCAGGGGTGTGACGCTGAGCTTTGCCTTGATGAGGAAAAAATCGCGCAGCTTGAAGCATACGGAAACCGCCTTGTCGAGCTCTTTGATAAAGTCCTCGTCTTTATGGAAACGGGGGGCTATAATGTCCTAGCGCGCAGGATACCCGTTTACCGCGAATATATCGAGTCCGATAGAACGACCCTTACCGATATTGCCCAAAAACACTCCCTCTCGCGCGAGAGGATCCGTCAGCTTGTGGGGCAGGTAGACCGCCATATCTTTGATAATTTCAAAAAAGCGATGTTGTTTGACGACGAGGTTTTCAATGCCTGCGTCGAGCAAATCGCAGAGGTGCTGGGGGCTGTTGAGTATAATATACCGCACCTGCTTGCGTATGGCTTGGCGAATATCAGTAACCGCAAAAAGAGTGCTGTTTTGAATATGCTTTTCGGTAAAGAGTGCAGCCAAAATTTTATGGAGAAAGACAAGCTTTTGACCGAAAAAAGAGACGCGCATAATAAGCGCGTCAAAAAAGATAAAGCTGTATTGGATGAGTGGGAGTGTTATAACTCAAAGATATGCTATCCGTCTGCCTTTTCGGCAGATCCGTTCGAGACCGCTGGGGTATATAAAGAAGAAAAGCGTTTTGATTTCGTAGAGAAGGTTTATAAAAAGCTGAAGAAGCTCAACCCGCTTATAGAAATTATTGAAAACCCCGATATTGTCTATTATCGCACGAGTCAGACCGAGCATCACCCAAATTTCCTTTTGCGTGTTCCCGACGGAAGAAGTGTCCTTGTGCTGGTTTTGCCGACCATAAATATGGCGTTTAAATATAATATCCAAAGGTGTAATGAGCTGCACCGCTTCTGTAAAAATAACGGATACGGATATCTGATTATCGACGACCGCGGAAACTCTATCTACGATATTCGCAATAAGGAGATTGCCCCCGAGCTTGTAGGGCAATTCAACGCCATTATGGAAACAAGGAATATGATTATCTGGAGTGATATCAAGGAAATAAAACTGACTCGCCCCGTCTCAAACGCCGATATCGTCGCCTATGTGCTGCAAAATAAGCTTTATATCACAATGTCGCCCTTTTGCATAAGGCGCAGAAAGAGCACGACATTTTGATTTCGAGAAAAAGCCCCGTTTTCCAGGTTTTCTATCAAAACTGCAACAGAGAAATGATAGAAAAGTGGTAGAAAACGGGGATTTCTTGTCACTGCATATATATACCAATTTTTTAGTCAATTATAAGTATTTGCTTAATCTCATATGTTAGTTTTACATTTGGTAAAGTAAATATATCTCCAACTTTTTTGCCTATTAAAACTTTTTGGAAAGGACGGAGAGAAAAATCAACATTCACAGAAGTATCTTTGTTTGTTTCAACGATTTTGGCTTTTATTTGACACCTGTCAATTACATGAGATATTTCTGCGGGTTCATTGAATTTAGGAGAATTAATTGTTGAGGAATCAGCGGCGATTATATTTGTGGGATAAATGTCGGATATTCTTTCAAAAGTTCTCACCCACTCAACT
Source organism: Clostridia bacterium (assembly GCA_017625755.1). Lineage (GTDB taxonomy): Bacteria > Bacillota > Clostridia > Oscillospirales > CAG-272 > HGM12713. The sequence continues at coordinate 72,240 of JAGAKG010000022.1, forward strand.
CTCCCTGTGTTCAAATCTTCCCATCCAGTTTTTATTGGTCTATATATGCCTTGGAATACATAGTTACCTCGTTTGTTTTTTGCAAAGGTTACTCTTATAGAAGAATCTTCTATATATTCGCTTGGATTAATCCAAATTTTCTTGATTATGTTAGGAGAAATGAATTTGTTATACCATTTTCTACCGCTGGATTTGGCTTGCAGGTAGCTTTCGTTTAAACTTGAGTGTGCAATCATCCAAACACTATACCCCTCAGGTGTTGCATTTTTTGCATATAGTAATTTCATCATAGCAAAATTGCCACGAAGCGAGCGTTTGAATCCAAACTTTGAACAATAATTGTCGTAAATATCTATTGCTTTTGTTCCAGCAGTAAAACCTATTTTTAAGATTTCTTGATTTTTTTCGTCCATATTTATCCTCCAACAAAAGTATTGATATATATAATATACGCTAAAAATTGACAAAATACTTTTGAATATTATAATTTTGTTTTAATATTGCGATTGGATACACCATGTGTTATAATATAACTGCAAGCTATGGCTTGAATATTTTTATCGAAATATGCCTTTCGAAAAAATACCAAGAAATTGCTGAATGATTTAAACCTTGATTATATGGAGGATGTTTAAGAGAATATATGTCTTATTATACCGAAAGACACAAGATGCGAACACCGATACACAAAACATACAAAATAAATTTGATGGAATATGATGTGCTTTTGAACATATGTGAGAAATACTATGAAAATATAGCTTGGAGATTTCCATACAATAATGGAAATCTTGGGTTGTGCCTTGGACTTGATTCGGAAAAAATGGTGCGTTATTTTTGGTATGAAATTCCTGACCTATATGGATTAGATTCTCATACTATAGCATATGCAATGGAGAATTGCTTTTACATTCAAGACAATCCAGAAAAATTTCAAGTTTTTGCAATATTTGATCTTATAGAATTTATTTACGATAATTGCAAAGATATTTGCGCAAAAATTAGGTACGATTTTTCCACGAATGTTGAAATACTCTTTAATCATACTGGTCAAGCTAAAAATAACTTTAGAGAAGATATTAATCGCTCTTTTGAAAATACTGGATTGCTTTATACACTAACAGAAGATGGTAGAGTTGAACGAATATTTGATGACGGAATCTTGGACAATACGGTTCTTGATACTATCAGCATTGTAAAAGAAGATGGGCTTAAGCAGTTGTTAAATGATGCTATATCTAAACATAGCAGTCCTCATCCAGAAGATATTCGTGATTCTGTAGAGAAAATATGGGATGCACTTGAAAGATTGAAAAGCTACTATGTCTCGTTAGACAAGAAGGCATCTGTTGCAAAAATAATTAAGGATATATCTGGTGAAAGAGAAGAATTGAGTGTTGTTTTTGAAGCAGAGTTTAAAGCGTTAACTGATATTGGGAATAACTTCAGAATCAGGCATCACGAAACGAACAGAAATGACATTACAGATATAAATCATTATGACTACTTTTTTAATAGATGTATGTCTCTAATTTTGCTTTCGATAAAATACTTAGATGAGGTAAAAAAGTGACAAAACAAGAATTTTTTGAATACTGTCTGAATACATACGGAACATCTCCCGACTATCCGTTTGACGATCTCTTGGAAACGGCTGTGTTGAGACACGAGGGCAACCGCAAGTGGTATGCTATCGTGATGAGAGTGTCGCGCCGCAAATTTGGGCTGGAGAGCGACGAGGTTGTAGATGTTGTCAATCTCAAACAGCCGACCGAGATGTTCGGCTCGTTCGGCGCGGCGGACGGAGTATATCCCGCATATCATATGAACAAGCTTCATTGGATATCGGTGCTTCTGCCCGACGCTCCCGATGATGTTCTTGCATTCCTCACGAACGCAAGCTTTGAGGCGACAAAATCCAAGATAAAGCAGAGGAGAACAAAATGACCAGACCCTACATAATTTGCCATATGGTGACCTCGATAGACGGAAAGGTCACGGGTGATTTTCTGTTTCAAAATGAGTGCGCCGAGGCGACCGAAATTTATTATCGGCTCAACCGCGAGCGAAAATCTGACGGATTTATCTGCGGTAGAGTTACGATGTAGGGAAGCTTCACAGGCGGTTTTTATCCCGATTTGAGTCAGTACAAGCCCGTGGATAAAAAGAGAGATTTTATCGTGGACAACCTCAGCGGATTTTATGCAATCGCATTTGATACACACGGTAAGCTCGGTTGGGAATCGAATAAGATTATAGATCCCGACAAAGACCCAGGATATGACGGTGCGCAGATAATCGAGGTGCTGTCAGAGGATGTTGACGAGCGTTACCTCGGCTATCTGGAAGCTATGGAGATTCCGTATATTTTTGCGGGCGATACTGCCATTGATGTGGAGCTTGCCTTGTTCAAGTTGAAGAATATCATCGGTTGCGAGACCTTGCTCCTTGAGGGTGGTAGCATCATAAACGGCGCGTTCGAGAGAGCGGGAGCTGTGGACGAGCTCAGCCTCGTGGTCGCCCCCGTGATTGCAGGGAAGGACTCAAAGCCTCTCTTTATGGACTCGGATATTGCAAGCTTTGAGCTTGTAGGTGCCGAGAACGAGAACGGAAATCTTGTTCTGAATTATAAGAGGAATGCTTTTTAAAAAGAGATCAATAGAGAAACGCAACCCAAAGTTTACATAAAGAAATGCGAATTCTATGGTATGTTTTCTTCTTGTGTGTTACAATAGTGGCAACGCGGCGTTAGAAAACATAAGGAGAAAAATTATGACACTTGGCGAAAAGTTATCAAAACTCAGAAAAGAAAACAATTATACACAAGAGCAGCTTGCCGAAATTCTCGGCGTTTCCCGTCAGTCGATCAGTAAATGGGAGTCGGATATCGTATATCCCGAAACCGATAAACTGATCAAAATGGGAAAGCTCTTTGAATGCTCGATGGATTATCTTCTCAACGATGATATTACCGAAAAGCAGGGAACACAACCTGCCGAAAAAGAAAGCTTTTGGGATATGCTCAAAGGGCAATTTCACGAACGCAAGAGCGAAAAAATGATTTTCGGTATGCCGTTTTACCATATCGGCAAAAACGCGCACGGCTTTTTTGCGATAGGTGTTCGGGCGCGCGGAGTATTTTCTGTCGGTTTTTTGTCAAGAGGAATATTTTCCATGGGTCTCCTCTCTCTTGGAGTAATTTCCCTCGGCGTTCTGTCACTCGGGTTGATTTCCATAGGTGCATTTTCCCTCGGACTTCTCGCGGTCGGATCTATTGCCCTCGGCTTATTCGCGGCAGGAGCTGTCAGCGTAGGACTTATATCCTTCGGTGCGCTCTCGGTCGGTTGCTTCTCGACGGGCGCACTTGCTGTCGGTAAATATGCTGCCGTAGGAGACCACGCCCACGGTATGATTGCCATAGGTAAAACGGTGGCAGAGGGAAGTGCTTACAGCCATATCGGAGATATGACAACGGCAGATATACCAACCGTAATTGAGTGCCTCGACGCAAATGTTCCGTCTTGCCTGAATTGGGCAAAAGCTATTTTTGAATTTTTTATACAGTAAAAATTAAACGAGAAAGCTTTTGCCGTTTAATAAAAATTTTCAAAATAATACTGGACTTTCGCCATCTTCTGCGGTATTCATTATGCTGCACAAGATGGCGAAATTGTTGAGGGATTAAAGGGAAAATGGCTGAACCGTAATTGGTTCAGCCATAAACAGATCTAATCAAATAAATTTATTTTACCAAAAAAGTTTTCATTTGGGAAATGCGTCTCTCGCCATGTTTCATAAAAACACCGTTTTGTCAATCAATAGAGAGAGGTGCTCAGCATACCTATCTCGCAAGCTCGACGGCAAGTTTGCTACGCAAACACTGCAAGAGAATTTTTCTCCGAGCCGCTTGACGAGAGAGGGATTCGTTCTTGATGCTACTCGCAAAGGGAATACCGATGAAGATGATTCAGGACTGGCTCGGGCACTCGGATATGTCGACTACGGCGAATATTTATAGCCATATCGATAGTACGAGTAAAAGGGAGACTGCTCAAGCGATAGGAGAGTTGTTGGGGTGAGGGAATGGAGAAGAAAAGGGCTACCGTGGTGGTAGCCCTTAAAATTGTTAAAATAACGGTTTGAAATCGTATGTGTAATAAAAATGCTTTTGTCCTTTATAAGATGTGCTTGCATATTCTATATTGATTATATCGTCACTGAATCTTATATGGCTTGCGCCAATCATAACATTTTGTGGTAGTTCAAGCTCTGCAATCTTTCCCGTTTTATCGAATGTTTCCAAATGAGTTATTGATCTTATAACATATTTACCTTTACAAATATATAGATTTTCAAAATTACCGCTAAGCTCTATTGGTTCATAACAAAAGCTTCCGTCTTCCTTTATTAAGGTAAAGAAATATTTGTTTGAGCTTCTAAAAACTATAGGTGCTACGCCACCTTGAAAATCGTACATTCTGTAAAGAGTTTCACTGTATTGAGCGAGGTCTATTGTTTTCGTATCGGATTCGGAGAAGGTTTCATAGTAATAGTTGCCCCTATAGTCTTTCACGTGACTCCACAAATCGGAAGCATATTGGGGATTGAACGATGCCAAAACGCTCGCTGGGTCATCAACAAAGCGACCCGTTCTCAGGTCGAATATTTTATCTTTTTCCAAGGAAACAACGTATCCGTTGTAATAAGTACCACCTATGTCTTGATAAATTTCAAAAAGCTCCTCGGAAAAATCCGATAGCTTTTCAAGCTTGGAATTAAAGATTGCAAGCTTTGTTGAAGAACCGTTAAAGGTAGTTTCTGTTTTTTTCGCTAAAACATATCCGCCCTTAAAATATTCACTGGCGCGCTCTGAACTAAGCAACGAAGGAGAGGCTAAAAATTCATCTGCGCCGAGCTGTGAGGGCGTTGTAACCTTTCCGTTTTCGTCGCAAATACAAACACTGGAATCTTGATATACCAAGGCTATTCCGTTGTGGAAAGTAGAAACGCCATTAAGATATACGTTGTTCAGGGAAAACAAAATCTCTCCCTTTTTGTTTATACAATGTATTGTTTTGTCATCTTGAGACGTTATGTCACCAATTCGTACCCAAGCTTTTCCCTCGGAAAAGGGAGTGCTTTCCGTTACCTTAGACATATCAACTTTGGTTTTGTTGTCTTCGGAAGGAGAGGACGAATCTTCTGATAAAATGTTGTTTGGTGTATTCAGGTTATCGAGTTGACTTTCGGGCGAAGAGCTACAGGCTATTAACGATAGCAGGGTAAGTATGACGAGAAATAATGCTATAAATTTTTTCATTTTCTTTTCCTCCTAAAAATGAATAATAAAAAAGTGCGGCTACCGAAGTAAACCGCACAAAAACGCAAACTCCGATAGTCGCCAAACCAACTGAAATAGCAAGAACCAATATATGATTTTGCCACGTCCAGTAGGAATTTGCATTTTTACAAATTCATTATAGACGTGACGCAAAAAGGATATAATTATCCCATAAAGATAAAAATAGCCCTTGCTAAAATATTCAGTTGGTTTGGCATAATTATTATACCACTATATAAAAGAAAATGCAATAGAAAATTAAAGAAGTCTAAAAGTTTTGTAAACCCAAAACGGAACGCCTTTTGGCGTCCCGTATTGCTTTGGCGGATAGAAAGGGATTCGTTCTTGATTTTTGCTCAACATTTTGGATTTTGTTTTATGTAATGTTTCGCAAAAATCTTCGGTCACCGTTCACAAAACAACTCACTGGGTTGTTTTGTTCACTGCGTTCGAACCCCTCTCTCTCCGCCGTTTAGAAAAAGAAAGAACCACCCGATTGGGTGGTTCTTCTTTTTGGCGGAGAGAGAGGGATTCGAACCCTCGTGTGCTTGCGCACAAACTGATTTCGAGAAATCGGGGTTCAGTCACAATCCGTCCCTCTGCGTCCCTAATTTTCAAAAAATCCACCGATTTTTACGCTTTTCTTCTGCCCATCTGTCAGATTTTTCGGAAAAGTGATAGAAAAGTGATAGAAAACAAGGTTTGGTCGTCACTAATTATTTAGACCAATGTATATCAAAAGGCAGATCAAATTGAGCTGCCTTCTGCTATAGATATTCTTATTTTGTGTTTTTTACTCTTTGAATCATAAAGTTAACGTCATCACAAGCATTAACAATATTTAATACAACATCAGGATTGTTTCTCTGCCATACAACAAATAACTCGTGGCAGAATGCCTGACCGACTTCCTCAACACCCGAAAAGTCTAAAGTGATTTCTTTGAATTCCGAGACAAGCTCGCCGAGTCGTCTTGCTTCGGAACGTGAAATTGGATTGCCGTAAGCAAACATATGTGATATCGGAATGTGTGTACGAATAAAGCCTTCTTCAATGTCGGAGAATCGATCGAACACTTCTTTTGTCGTTTTCTTTGTTTGATTATTTAACGACATAGATACGAGTGTACTCTTAACGCTTTCGGACATTTTAACCGTTGAATCGTTAAAATTATCTCTTGAAAAGAAAATGTTATCAGAAAGGATAAAAAATTCGTCCATCAGGTGAGAGGTAAAGAATATTCCTTCTCCGGAATGACAGCTTTCAGCCGTGGTGAATTTTCCTGCAAACAAAAGAGAGGCACATTCGTCCAAAGAAAGTTCTTCGTTTTTTTCACTTTTTATAAATGTTTGAATATTTTTAAAAATTCCGATACCATTGTCGGCAATAAGAATTTTTGTTTCTAACGGATTTATAAACATTCCTACGATGATTTTTGATGCCTTGGAATGCTCTATTGCATTGTTCATCATTTCTGTAAATGCATATTGCCAAGCCGAAAAGACGTTTTTTTCATAACCTTTCAGCAAAGGTTGTATATCTGTGCGGAAAATTTTATCTTCTCCAAGCGTTCCGTCGTTGTTATAATTGAACTTGTATACGGTAGTTACGATTTCGTAAGGCGGAGAAGCTTTGTCAATTTTTTTAAGAATATTTTCCTCGCACATTTTTTTGACATAGTTATAAACAGTTGATTTTGAAACGCCAAAATACTCAACGGTTTTATGTGCAAAATCTTTATCTTTTGCGTCAATAAGCTTTAGAATATACTGCTTGATTTGATCTGTATTTATATTTGACATAAATAATACCTCCTTGGTGAGTCAATACTATTATAACATATTTTCCAAAAAAGTCAACAATTATTCCAAAATCAACAAATTATTTTCCAATTTTTCCTGAAAACATTAAACTTTACATTACTAAGAGATGAACTATATTTTTTCAATCAATTATAAATCTTTCATTAAGCTCCCCGCAATTTTATGATATAATAACCCTACAAGCCTCGGCTTGAATATTTTTATCGATGTGTGATTTTTGAAAAATACCAACACACTGAAATATATATAGTCATTCTTCGGTAGTCAGATAAACGTAAAACCGCCGCTGAGAAATCGTTTGATTCCTCAGCGGCAATTCAATTTATGTTATTTAAAGAACGCCATCAGCAGCGTTCCCACTACCATAAGCGCAAGCCCCAAGAATGCTTTCTTTGAAAGCTTCTCCTTAAAGACAATGAAAGAGAAGGCAACCGTTACGAGAATGCTGAGCTTGTCTATCGGAACGACAACGCTCACGTCGCCGTGACCGATCGCATAGTAATAGCAGAGCCACGACGCACCCGTCGCAATACCCGAAAGACAGATAAACAGCAGCTCCTTCTTATCAATAGTGCGAAGTCCCGTGTGCTTCTTGCGAGCAAAGACGATACCCCAAGAAAGAAGGAGAACAACGGCTGTACGAATGGCAGTTCCAAGGTTGGATTCCACACCCGAAATACCCACCTTTGCGAGAATCGAGGTCAGCGCGGCAAATACCGCGGCGAGAATGGCGTATATCATCCAAGAGCGTCCCTGTGCCTGCGCCGTATTCTTTTTCTTTTCTACCATCAGAAAGATCCCAAGCGCTAGAATGGCGGTCGCGATCAGCTTAATTGCGAGATTTGATGTCTCTCCAAAGCAAATGATGGCAAGTAGAACGGTAAGTATTGTGCTGGATTTGTCGATGGGAACGACCTTGTTGATATCTCCCATGGAAAGTGCCTTGAAATAGCATATCCAAGAAGCGCCCGTGGCAAATCCCGAAAGGATCAGAAAGATAAGAGCCTTCGGCTGAATGTGGGCGATGGTCGTCTGCGATCCCACAACAAACACCATGAGCCACGAGAATGCG
>JAGAKG010000023.1 GCA_017625755.1 Clostridia bacterium
GCGTAAAATGAAGAGACTTAAGATAGCTATGATGAGTATGACTCACGGTCATACCCGAAAGTATTACGATGTTTTAAAGAATAATCCAAAGCTTGAATGGATTGCGGTATCAACTGCTAACGAGGAGGTAAAGGAGATATTCCTTAACAGTGTTCAGGGTATTCCTTGTTACGATTCCGATGAAGCTATGCTTGACGCACACCCCGAAATAGAGGCGGTTGTGTTGGCAAGTGAGAACAGTGAGCACCTCCGTCAGGTACGCCTTTGCGCGGAGAGAAAGATAAATATTCTTTCTATGAAGATTCCTACCTTTGATATGGCTGAGTACGCGGAAATGGAAAGACTCGTCTCTGAGAGCGGAATTACCTTCCAGATAGAGCTTGAGCTTCACTACAATCCCGTAGTTATGCGTATGAAGGAGCTTGTAGGAAATAAGGCGATAGGCGAGGCTGATGCGTTTAACGCAACCAATATAACGCTCTCTCCCGTATGGGCATTTCCTTGGCAGGGCGTTCCCGAAAAGAGCTACGGAAGGCGTGTTCCTATCAAGGAGGGACATGAGAAATTCCGAGGCGGAGCGCTTTGCGACCATCCCCACATCTTCGATATGATAAGAGAGGTTACGGGAAGTGATTTCGATGTGATATTCGCTAAGGTTGCGCCCAATATGCGCCATGATATAGAGGAAGAAGACATGCTTGCGGTTGTGGGAAGAATGAAGAACGGAGTTATTTTCTCTCTTGACCCGAGCTGGTCGAGAGCTGAAAACCGTCTTAAGGTGCCTGGACCTGGTTGGGAAGTCTTTCCCAAGAGAATGGAGGTCAACCTTGTGATCCACGGAAGTGAAGGCAGTATGTGCGTCGATTGCTTCGGTCCCAACACCTATCACAACGGCTCGCCCGACAACAAATATACCGTTCAGTATACATATTTCGACGAGTGGGTAGGTCTTATAGACGAGTTCGTTGATTGTATAGCAACTAAGAAGACCCCGAAGATAAATCTTGGTTGGCATAAGGATACGATCAAAGCTATGAACGCCGTTTATGAGAGTATTTCTACGGGTAAAGCAGTTAAACTGTAAAGGTTTGCTGTTGTATATAATTTGTACAGTGAAGCTGTAACCAAAAAATATTTTTAGAAAGGAAGAGACAAAAATGAAAAAAAGACTCAGTTTGCTTTTGGCTGTTATTATGCTCTTATCGGTCTTTTTAGGGATGGTAGGATGCAAAAAGGACGATGTCGAAAGCGAGGAAACGACGATTTCCACCACACTTTCGGGGGGAGAAAAAGGCGATGATGATGCCAAGTTGTATGAGGATCTTCCCACGGGCGATTACGATGGCTATACCTTCAGAATTCTGAACGGTCAAAGTAATTACGCAATGACGAGGATGGATCCCGTAGAAACGCAGGACTCTTTGAGTCAGGCTATGTTTAACAGAAACAGTCTTGTTGAACAAACTCTGAATGTTACGATAGAAGAGGAGTTTCTGACTTACCCTGCCTGTAAGACTATCCAAGATGAGGCAAGAAAGCTTAATAGTACTAACGATTATGCTTATGACATTATTTTTAACGAGCTTGCGTACCAGACTCCTTTGGCGCAGGAGGGAGCTTATCTTGCGCTGGACGAATACGAAATGTATCTCAATTTGAAGAAGCCTTGGTGGTTTACCGACGCGATGGATAGTATAAAGATCGACGGCAGAACCTGCGAGCTTTTCGGAGAACTGCATCTGATGTATTATGAATCAATATGGGCAACAGTCTTTAACCAGAAGATATTCACCGAAAAGAAGATAGAGTTCCCCTATGATCTTGTACGAAATGGCGAGTGGACATTAGACAAATTCAAGGAAACGGCAGCATTGGCAAGCAGCGGTGACGATGGAATATACGGCGTATACAGTTCGGGAGATTATTTTGTTACCGCGATGACGGCGGCATGCGATTTCAAACTGATAACTCAGGATGAAGCAGACATTCTCCTGCCGTATGAAGACGACGAGCTTTTGGTAAACATCTATGAGGCTATTCTGCCGCTTTACGAGTCAAACGGTGACCACATGGATAACTGGATAATGGTACCCGCTGACTCTAATGCGCGACAGAGCGGTATTTTCACAGAAAGCAAAGACGGTAATTTGTTCGTCAGGGGCAAAGCGGCGATTTTCGCGGATGCTGTCGGCAACTACCAGCAGCTTAGAAATTGTGACTTCGATTATGGAATACTTCCCCTGCCTAAATATACGAAGGATCAGGAAAAATATGTAAGTAATATTTTCCGCGGTGCTGCGTCCTGCGGAATTCCCGTAACTGCGCCCGATGTGGAACGAACCTGCACAGTGCTTGAGCATCTTTCCGCAAATTCTTACAGGTTTGTTACGGATGAATACTATGAGGTAGTAATTCAATCCAGAACCGTGCGCGACAACGATTCTATTGAGATGCTTGATATTATTTTTGGAAAAGACAAAAAGGGTATAACGAACTTTGAGCTTGATGCAGTTTACGGAATAGGATTTTCGGGAGTTATAAAGTTGCAGATAGCGGACTATGCTCCTGAAATAAAGTCTCAGCTTGATTCGATAAAGGGTACTTCCGTTAAAACTAACATAAACAATGTTATCAAGGCTTACAAGTAAAGCATAGTAACGATTTTTTTGGCGCAGGTTGAATGAGAGGTATAATAAATGAAAATGAAGAAGATCATCGTGTTTCTTTTGCTTTTTGCTATGGCTTTTTCACTTGTTTCGTGTAAGGACGAAAAGTCAGGCGAAGGAGAGACGACCGAGGCAACAACCGAGGCAACAACCGAGGCAACAACCGAGGGCTTGGAAGAGGGAACGCTGTGTATAGCGTCGGACGGTAAGTCTGACTATACCATAGTGTACTCCGATACATATGGAGATTACGCGATTCTCACCGCGGAGCTTATACGCGACAAGCTTTTGGAGGTTACGGGTGCGGAGCTGACTATCAAGAAGGATAGCGAGGCAACGCAGGCATCGGAATACGAGATAGTAATCGGAAGGACCGAAAGAGAAGGCAAGGAGATAAGCTTTGACCGCGAGGGGCAGAACTGGACCAACGAAAAGATACACATTGGAATCTACGAAAACCGACTCTTTATGACGGCAAAGACCGATGTGGCACTCTATGAGGATATTAGCTTCATAATGGACAAGATGGTGGTCTATTACAGAGACGGCGAGCTATTTATGAACGATAATCGTATTGAAAAGCTTTCCGAGGCAGTGCCTGTCGACGCGATCTCAATAATAAGCCAGAACCTGAAGGGAAAGGACGGAAGCGGTAACAACGCGTTTGAACTGAGAAAGCCCAGACTTATGAACGAGTTTACCTACTATTCCCCCGACATTATCGGTTTTTGCGAGAACGGTGTGAGCTGGAAGGCGATACTTGACGAGGAGCTTGAGGGCTACGCCACATTTGTTGACGAGAGATGGCCTACCGACGAGGAAACCTGGAGAAACCTTATTTATTACAGAACGGATCGACTGAATATCGTCGACTCTGGGGTTATATGGCTGAGCTACACTCCCGAGGAGGGGCGTACGACGGTTCCCGGGGCGAGACATTACAGAACCGCAAACTGGGCAATATTCGAGGTAAAGACGACGGGAACGCAGTTCGTTTATATGGCTACGCACTTTGACGCTTACGGAGGAACTAATGTAAGAGCGGCGGAGGCGGATATCTGCATTAAATATCTTGCCAAGTATTTTGAGGAGTATCCCGTTATACTTTCGGGAGACCTTAACGGCGGTCCCAACTCAACCGAGCTGTTGCACCTGAAAACAAAGTTCGACGACGCCAAGGATGTGGCTGTTTACGGTCTCACCGGCGATATTGGCGCGGGTAACGGTTTCAGCATAGTAGAGCCTGAATACGAGAGGAGCTCTGACTTTATACTTGCGAGCAAGGGCGATATGCAGAAGGTTATTATTCATAGAATTCTGAACGATGAAAGATTTGGCGAATTTGTGGTTGGCGGATTTACCTCTGACCACTATGGAGTTTATTCCAGAATCCTGCTCACCTGATATTCGGGAGAGCGGTTATTATGAAAAGACCCTTGCTTCCACTCAGGGGTTAAAATAAAAACAAAAAAATATGTAAAGGAGAAAAAACAATGCGAAAGACACTAACATTTATTTTGGCTGCTTTGATGATATTTGCTATGATACCGTCAATTGCAGTCGGCGCAACCGACGCAGCAACCGTAGGCGCGAGCCTTGATGTTGCCAAGGTCGGTAAGGTCGCAGATGCTGACACTCTTAAGGCAGAGTACGCAGCGGCAGGCTGGAC
>JAGAKG010000024.1 GCA_017625755.1 Clostridia bacterium
TAGAACATATCGAACACACGGGGCTTTATCTCGTCTGCAATTCCGTGTCCGTTATCCGCTACGGTAATTGCAATTTCATTGTCCTTTTCGACTGCTGAGATCTCTATTTCAGAACCACTCGGTGTATATTTGATCGCATTGTCAATCAGATTGATCAAGACCTGAACGATAAGCCTTGCATCCATCCGTGCAAGCAGTATTCCGTCGTTTTCCTTGACGGTGAGCTTATGCTCGCTTGCATTTTTCTCGGTGCGTCTGACCGCTTCATCAATAACATCTGAAACAAGCTCGGCGGACATCCGTATGTCGCTCTTGCCATCTCCCATACGGGATACCGACAGAAGATTTTCCACAAGGCTGATAAGCCATTCTGAATCCTCACGAATATCGGCATAGATCTGACGGCGCGTTTCTATGTCGAATATCTCATCATTGGCAAGAAGGTTACCTGCGTTTCCGGAAATCGATGTCAGCGGGGTGCGAAGATCGTGGGATATGGTGCGGAGCAGATTTGCGCGTAGCTTCTCTTGCTCTGCAAGGATCGCAGAGGCTTCCTTTTCTCGTGCGTTTCTTTCGCTTTCAAGTGCCAAGGCGCATTCTCCGAGGATCGAAAGCAGAATACTGTTTTCAAACGCATCTACCGTTTTGGTGCTTTTTATTCCGATTGCTCCGTAAACCGTATTGCTTGCGTGTATGGGATAATAGGTGCAGGACTGGGTTTTACAGAGGCTTGTGCCTGTGATGCCGAGCTTTGACAGGTCATTATCACGAAGCGCAAAGGCATCAAGCGCTAACAGCTTTTTCGTTTGCGTGGCTGCTATTTCAAATATCTCGTCTGCGCTCTTTGCTTTAGCGAGCATTTGGTTGGTATCAAGCAATATCTTTGTTCTGTATGCCGCCTGCGCCGATTGCTTGGCGTGGCTTTTCATTCTCGCGGCTATACTACCCGTTACCAATGAAGCTACGAGCATTACAAGGAATGTTACAGGATACCCCTTGTCATAAGCCATCAGAGAGAACTTCGGTGTGGTAAAGAAGAAGTTGAACAGCAGAACGCCTGCGGCGGAGCTGATAACCCAACAAAATCTATTTTCAGTCAGCACAGATATAACGAGAACGGCGAGAATATATACAGTAATTACGTTTGCATCAGTGAAGCCCATATAATGTAAGCCAAAGGATATTCCCGATGCGATTGCCAAAATGAGCGCGCTGATTCCAAAGTCCTTCAGCGTAGACAAGAGGGTTCTCTTACCAAACAGCCGAACCCTTTGCTCCTTCTGCTTGACCGTCATATCGGGAATGATATGTACATCAAGATTCGGAGCAAGTGCGATAAGCTGATCTGTCAGTGTTTGCTTTTTGAAAAGTCCTTTTTTAGGAGCCGCGCTTCTTCCGAGAACGACCTTGGTGATACCCGACAGCCGTGAGAACTCGGCAATCTGAAATGCAACGTTATCTCCGATGACGGTCGCCACATTCGCTCCGAGCGACTCGGCATAGTGAATATTATCTGCAAGACGAGCCTTATCCGCATCAAGCATAAGCTCTGAGGCAGGTGTTTGTACGTACAATGCCGTAAAGCTTGCTCCGAAGGCTTTTGCCATTTTTGCTGCTGTTTCTATAATTCTCGCATTTGACGGAGCTGAGGAAAGGCACACGAGAATATGCTCTTTCGTATTCGTTTTTTTCATAAGCCCTTCCTCCTTCTGTTAGAATGGTTTTAATAATTATATCATAAATTTATGAAAAAATCTACCGTTTTCCGTCAAACAGCTCGTCGTACAACTCATCCTCGTCCTGATATAAGGTGATATAAGCA
>JAGAKG010000025.1 GCA_017625755.1 Clostridia bacterium
AGTTTCATTACTTGATCCTCCTTTGATGTTTTTATTGTTTGGTTGGCAGACCAACTTTATTATACATCAAAGGAGGTATTTTTTCTACGCATAGCTAAAGCTTTTTGGCGCCACCAGCACTGCTGGTGGTTGATGGGACAACAACAAAAATCAAGTGCGGCAATAATTACCGCACTTGATTTTTTATTCATCTGCATATAATTCATCATAGCACCAACGAGTGTGATTTTAATAGATGTTTTGACCATAGACGAGTTTTTTAACAAACTCGTTAGGCAAATCCTCCCCATCGTTGTCATTCTTGAGCGAAGCGAAGAATCCCGATGGGGAGGCGGTAAACTATAAATAACGCAAGGCTTTCCCGCGAGATCCGACCACTCGTGGTCGCCCTACGGGTTTCGACTCCGCTACGCTCCGCTCAAGATGACGCGCGGGGGTGGGATGAAAAATACGCGAATACAGAGTTTATCCCCCCGCCGACACATTTATGTGTCATTCTGAGCGGGGAGTGACATCGGGGACGCCGCTCCCTACAATGTGCGAAAGGATACAACGCCTTTATTTAGTACATATCGTTAGAAAAACAGCTTTATTTTCGTTATAATTTGCACCTTTTAATCTTGTTGTTTTCCTATATTTCCATTCTTCCATTTTTCATCCCCCACAACATTATATCACAAAATCGGCAGAGGAAGACCCCTCTGCCGATTCTAGTTTAAAATCAATGCTGATGCCCTTTTCTTCTGAGCCTATACATAAGTCTCGTAAACGCCGTGACTACGACAACTCCGAGCGCGAGGGCACAGGAGAGCTGGAGGGTGTATATAGCCTTGGTGATAAAGTTCTCCGCGTCTCCCTCAAAGGCGTGCGCCATCGTGTAATAAAGCGCGCTTCCCGGGACGAGGGGAATTATAGAGGTCGCAATAAATGTCGTGGTCGGGGTTTTGAGAATCCTTGCCATTACCTCGGCGTATGCAGAGAGAATCATTGCGACAAGAAAATATCTGAGCGCCTCGTCCGCTAAAAAATTTCCAAACAGAACAAATAGAAGCCACGAGAGGAGTCCGCCGAGAGACGCGAACACGAGCCGCTTCCCTCTTATGTTGAACAGAAAAGCAAATCCTAGCGAGCCGATAAAGCCCATAATTATCTGTATAAATTCCGCAAGCGTCATCTGAGCGCACCTCCCATCGTAACGACAAACAGGAAGTATCCTGCGGCTATTGCGAGAGCCGTAAGCACCGCCTCGATAAGGCGCAGAAGCCCTGCTATGCTATCCCCCGCAAATAGATCGCGGAGACCGTTGGTCAGTCCTACCCCTGGAATAAGAAGCATTATATTTCCTATAACCGCCTTGTCTATACTATCTATAAATCCAAGCTTCATTCCGAGAAGTGCCAACGCGCTTACCGCAAAGGAGCAAAGGAATTTTGTAAATATCTTATTCATCGAAGCCTTATCAGCCACAAGCACAATAAAGCGTATCAGGCAGCCTATGACGAGAGCCACTGCCGCGTCGGCAAGCCCGCCGCCGAAAAATACCGCAAAGGCTCCCGCCACCGCCATATAGGCAAGGCACTCCACCCAAAGGGGATATGTCCTTGAATTCAATATGTCTTTGAACCGCGCGCGGATCTGCTCGGGTGTCATATTTTCCGAGCATATCTCGCGTGAAAGCTCGTTAAGCTCGTGCAAGCGTTCGATATCGGTTCCGATTCCCTTTATTCTTCTGGTCTGCGTATATACGCTCTCGTCGGGCATATGAACCGTCACGACCATACTTGATGTTATTATAAAGACATCCGAGCGCTCCGCGCCGAACGCCGCGCACATACGGTTGACGCTATCCTCAACTCTATGTACCTCGGCTCCGCAGATAAGCATTTGCTCGCCGATATCCATAATACAATCGAATTTTTTACGCATTTTCACACTCCAAAATCATATAGCGTATCCGCCGTCGATACCTATTACCTGTCCCGTTATAAAATCCGCCTTGTCAGATGCCAGAAACTCGGCAAGATAAGCCACCTCGCGCGGCTTACCTATGCGCCCGAGAGGTGTTTCGTCGCACAGCTCGGCAAGAGCCTGTCCGTCAAGCTCGGAATTCATATCGGTATCTATCACCCCGGGCTCGATACAGTTCACCGTAATTCCCGAGAGTCCGACCTCCTTGGCGAGAGCCATAGTCATTCCACGAAGCCCCGCCTTTGATGCTGAATAATGCACCTCGCAGGAGGCGCCCGTCTTGCCCCACATAGAGCCTATATTTATTATTCTCCCGCTGTGCTGAGCTATCATCGGCTTCAATGCCTCGCGGCTGACATAAAAGGCACCCGAGAGATTTGAGGATATCATTCTGTCCCAATCGGCGTCGCTAATATCTCCAAAAAGCTTTATCTGCGATATACCCGCGTTATTTATAAGAACATCAAGTCCGCCAAGATGCTCCGATGCCCGTCTCACGGCGTCTGCCGCGTCGGCAGGCTGAGAAATGTCTGCCTTGACGGCAAAGGCTCCGCACGCCCGCGCGACCTCCTCCGCGGCATAGTCACAGCTTTTGTATATGAACGCCACGCTGTATCCCATCTCGGAAAAATACTCAACGCACGCCCTTCCGATACCCCGTGAGCCGCCCGTTATAAGAACTTTTTTCATAAGCTCTCTCCGTTTTTCAAAATATTTGAGTATATTATAACTCTCAATAAGATTTTTTTCAAGTATGTAATGAAATATTTGTAAAAAAAGATTGACAAACAAAAAAAGTTATGATATAATATCAATTCGGTACGGACAAAATTCAAAATTTTTTAATTGTCCGTCTCTCTACCGCATACAAATTCATTCATACGGTGTGCGGTCTTAAGTCCATAGGGAGGTGTAAAAATGGATAAGGTTATCAATTCTTACGAAGTTATGTTCATTGCCGATGTATCCAAGGGCGATGCCGCAACTGAGGCAACTCTGAGCAAGTTCGTGTCGATTATCGAGGCTAACGCTGAAGTAGTTGACATAGCAAAATGGGGTAAGAGACGCCTTGCATATCCTATCAACGATATGCCCGAAGGCTTCTACACAGTAGTTACCTTCAAGTCTGCTCCTGAGTTCCCCAGCGAGCTTGAGCGTCTTATGAACATCGACGAGTCTGTTATGCGTTCTCTTGTTATCAAGCTTGAGTACGATGCAGCTGAAAAGAAGGCAAAGCTTGTTGAGGTTTCCGAGCCTGTAACCGAAGAGGTTGTTGAGCCTGTTGCTGAAGAAGCTGTCCCCGCTGTTGAGGAATAATCCTCAAATCTAACAAGGAGGCGTTAAAATGGCAAACTTCAATTTAAACAAGGTCATCATGGGCGGTCGTCTGACCGCAGATCCTGAGTTGAAGCAGACACCCTCCGGTGTTTCGGTTTGTACTTTCAGTATAGCTGTCAACCGAAGATTCAGCTCGAAAGATTCGTCCCAGCAAACTCAGGCAGATTTCTTTAATGTTACCGCATGGAGAGCAACTGCCGAATTAGTTTCAAAGTATTTCAGAAAGGGTTCTTCCATCTGCGTCATTGGATCACTCCAGAACCGCACTTGGACAGACCAGCAGGGCGTAAAGCGCTATGCAACCGATATCATTGCAGACGAGGTCAATTTTGTTGACAGCCGCAGTGAGTCCGCAGGCGCAGCTCAAGCACCCTACACGCCTGACGCCTATAGCGCGCCTTCATTCTCCTCGGATGCCGCAGCTGCTCCGAAGTTTGAAGAGCTCAAAACAGATGACGATCTGCCCTTCTGAGGCGGCGTCAAACCACAATGAATATAACAGGAGGTATCAATAATGGATAGAACCGAAAATACTGCGCGCGCACCTAAGCCTGCTATGCGCAGAAGAAAGAAAGTCTGCATTTTCTGTGTTGACAAAGTTGATTTCATCGACTATAAGGATTCCGCAAAGCTGAGAAAGTTCATCAGCGAGCGTGGAAAGATTCTTCCCAGAAGAGTTTCAGGAACATGCGCAAAGCATCAGCGTGAGCTTAACACCGCTATCAAGCGTGCAAGACAGGTAGCTTTGCTTCCTTATGTTACAGACTAATTAAAAACAATTATGGGCTATTGCAAACGCAATAGCCCTTTTGTTTTATTCTTTCCGCCGAGATTCCACCTCGCTGGACTCGGTGCTGCTTCGCAGTTCGACTACGCTACGCTTCGCTCAGAATGACGCGGCGGGAAAAACAGGGCGAATACAATAAAAAGCCACGAGATTTAATATTCATAATAAATCGGGAGCCCAACCCCTTTTGTTTAAAAAGGTTTGGAAGGGGTTCGGGGAAACCTTTCCTCAAAAGGTTTCCCCGAATAAACTGCGTCCTATCAAAGTATTATACAAATAAGTCCGCCGCTACCCTCATTTATTATGCGCTCAAGGGTTTCGGAGAGCTTTGTTCTCGACTCCTCGGGCATATGTTCAAGCTTGGTGTGAAGTCCCTCGTTAACAAGCTCGTAAAGACTCTTGCCAAACACATTCGACTCCCATATCTTACCAGGCTCCTCCTCAAACTCACGCAGCATATAGCGCACAAGGTCCTCCGACTGCTGCTCGGTTCCCACCATAGGGCTTATCTCGGTTTCGATATTTGCCCTTATCATATGTATCGACTGCGCCGACGCGCAGAGCTTCACTCCGTATCCGCCCGACTGCTTCACTATCTCGGGTTCCTCCAAACGAAGCTCCTCGACGGTGGGCATAACTATTCCGTATCCCTTCTCCTCCGCCATAGTGAGCGCCTCGGAGACTCTGTCGTAGCGGCTCTTCATCTCGGAAAGGTCTTTCAAGAGAGCTATCAGCTCCCTCTCGCTTCCAATCTCAAATCCGCTCAACTCGCTAAGCACCGAATAATAAAGAGCGTCGTCAAAGCTCACGCTTACCGTCGCCTTGCCCGTACCCAGGTCAATATCCTCTATAACGCAGGACTTGATATACTCGTTCTCGGCAAGCTCACCGAAGGCGTTCTTTATATCCCCCGCCTTGTGTATCTTATCCGCGCACGCGCAGACCGAGCGGCTCACCGACTCGCGTATTTTGTGTCCGTCCTCGAGAGCCGACACCCACGAGGGCATTTTTATTCTCACCTCGGCAACGGGAAATTCGTGCAGAACAAGCTCAAGTATATGTCTGATATCCTCGGCGTCAAGGTCGATACAGCTCACAAGTGCCACCGGAATTCCGTATTTCTCCTCAAGCTCATACGCAAGCGCTATTGATTCCTCTGACGAGGGGTCTGCCGAGTTTAGTATCATAGCAAAGGGCTTTCCAAGCTCCTTCAGCTCTCCTACTATTCTCTCCTCCGCCGCAACATAGCTCTCTCTCGATATCTCACCTATCGTGCCGTCGGTAGTGATAAGCATACCTATCGTTGAATGTTCCTTTATGACCTTCTCGGTTCCCATCTCCGCCGCCTCAACGAAAGGCATCGGCTCCTCCTGCCACGGCGTATGTACCATTCTCGGCTGACCGTTCTCTATCGTTCCAAGCGCCTCAGATACGATATATCCCACGCAGTCTATCATTTTAACACGCAAGGTCGCGCAATCGTCCACAGTTATGCTCACCGCCTCGTCGGGTACGAATTTCGGCTCTGTGGTCATAACCGTCTTACCCGCCGCCGACTGCGGCATCTCGTCTCTCGCCCTGTCCTTGGAATAGGTGTCACCTATATTCGGAAGCACCAATGACTCCATAAAACGCTTTATAAAGGTAGACTTTCCCGTTCTTACTGGTCCAACGACGCCAATGTATATATCGCCGCCCGTACGCTCCGCGATATCTCGGTAAATAGAATGTTCTGCCATAAAAAATTCCTCCCATATATTTGTCACTAAAATATATGGGGGGGAAATGTTTTTTATGCCGAATGCGGCATATATTTGATTTTTCTTTTTAATAGCTCAAAGCTTCTCGGGATAAGCACCCGACTCGTGCATTTTTTTAAGCTCTCCTGCTACGAAGGGCTTATCCTCCTTGTATGTAACGCCAAACCAGACCGAGTCTGTCGAAAGCACGCTCACGCTCATTTTAGCGCTCTTTATAAAGTTATCCACCATTGTGGGAAGCGCGTATTCTGCCTTGATGTCGCCCTCCGCAATATTGCAAAGGAAGTTTTTGAAGCTCTCGTCCATATCCTCGAATACATCGGGAGCAAAGCCCCACATATTCATAGATACAAGCACCTCGGGGTCGAGCTGACCGTCATCTGCGTCGATTATCTCACCCGCGTCGTTCACGGTTATCTTATAGGTCTCCTTAACATTCGTCAGCTTTCCATCGGATATACCGCACACACCGCGAGTAACCGCTCCGTTGCGGCTTACCGTGTTTTTGAGCCTGTACGCCACCATAGTTCCCTCTCTATCCGAGAGAGTCTGAAGCTTTTTATACATCGTGACAAATGCGTCCGCCCCGTAATAATCGTCCGCATTTATTATTGCAAACGGCTCGCTTATCGCGTCCTTCGCGCAAAGCACCGCATGAACCGTGCCAAAGGGCTTGACTCTGTCGGCAGGGACTTTGTAAATATTCGGGATAGAGGAAAAATCCTGATAAACGAAAACCGTTTCAGCCCCTACTATTCCCTCGCAAAAGCGCTTTATAAGCGCCTCGTGCTCCTGCTTTATAACAAAAACTATCTTATTAAACCCCGCTTTGATAGCGTCGTATATTGAATACTGCATCAGTATCTCGCCGTTAGGGCCTATTCCGTCTACCTGCTTGTTTCCGCCGTAGCGCGAGCCAAGTCCTGCCGCCATAATAAGTAAGGTGGTTTTTTTATTCATGGCTATCTCCTTTTTCGTTTGGTAGATATATTCTACCACAAATGCGGCAAAAAGTCAATATCAGTTCATCTCTCCGATAATTTTCTCTATCTCCCGCGCAGCCCCCTCGGGAAGCAGACCCAAGATATCCTCGCCTCGCGCAAGTCTTTCCCTAACGAGCGTAGAGCTTATATGCGCAAGCTCGGGCGCGGTTTCAAGCAGAACCGTCTGCGCCTCGGGATTGTGAGCCGAGTTGTATTCCGCCATTTTCAGCTCGTACTCTCTGTCGACCTCGTTTCTCACGCCCTTGACTATTGCGCAGGCGCCGAGTGTCCGAGCAAGCTTCCAGAGATACCCCTCGGAGGATATAACCTCAACACCCTCGATATCGGCGACCGCCGCCTCTGCTATACGCCGTCTCTGCTCGAGGGTGAACATATATTTCTTTTCGGAATTTATCATAACGGCAAGATATACCTTATCGTATCTCTGTACCGCACGCCTGACGATATCTATATGTCCGTTTGTTATCGGGTCAAAGCTACCCGGGACGATAGCGATGCCCTTTATCTTTTCTCCCATTTCAGTCCTCGACTTTCTTCGGCGATATGATAGTTACATAGGAATGGCTGTATCTGACCTTTTTTATGATCTCAAATTTATCCGCAAGCGCGTCATTTCCAAGAAAGACATCCTCGTTTCCCGTCTCGCACACGATAAGAGTCCCCGATTTCAGCATATCCGCCGCCAGAAGCTCGCCGATAACCCTCTCGCAGAGATTAAGCGCGTATGGGGGGTCAAGAAATACGAGATCAAAGCGCTTGCCGTGATTTTTGCGGATATAGTCGCCATACTCGCAATTGTATATCTCGCAGAGTCCGTCAAGGCGCGTTTTGAGGGCATTTTGCCTTATTATTTTCACGGCGTCCGCGGATTTATCTACCATTACCGCGTGAGCCGCTCCGCGGCTGAGCGCCTCGAGCGAGAGCTGTCCGCAACCCGCAAAGAGGTCAAGCACCTGTCTGCCCTCTATCTCAAACTGAAGCATCGAAAAAACGGCTTCCTTAACTCTCTCGGTCGTAGGGCGCGTCGCCTCCCCCTCAAGGGTGGCAAGTCTTACGCCTCGCGCTTTTCCCGTAATTATTCTCATCATAATCTTTTCCTCTATCTACTTCTATCTACTTTTTATCCGCAAAGTACGCCACAATATTTACGGCGTCGGTACGGCTTATTCCCTTTATTCCCGCGAGAGTTTGCTCGTCAGCCGCCTTCACCGCGGCAAGTCCGCCAAGCTCACGAAGCAATATTTTCGCCTTTGCGGGGCCTATTCCCTCTATCTTCTCAAGCGAGGATTTCTTCAGCGTTGAGCGCTTGGCGCTCGTCATTCTGCTCACCGAAAAACGGTGGACCTCCTCCTGAATACCGTATATCAGCATAAATACCGCGCGATTTTTCGCGATGTTTATTTCCTCGGCTTCGTTGCAAAGCGCACGCGTTTTATGGAAGTCGTCCTTGACCATACCGAAAACGGGAATATCTATCCCCCGCTCTCGCATAAGCTCCTTGATTACAGACACATGCCCCCGTCCGCCGTCAAGCAGTATAAGGTCGGGGTATTTTGAGAAGGAGCCAGAGGCGTCACTCGTAAGGTGGTCGAGTCTGCGACTGATAGCCTCACGCATAGACGCGTAATCGTCGGTTCCCTCGACACTTTTTATATTAAAGCTCCTATAATCCGCGCGATTGAATTTTCCGCTCTCGCAAACCACCATTCCGCAGGTCTTATTATCCGAGCCGATATTCGATATATCATACGCCTCTATTCGCTCGGGAAGCGTTTCAAGGCATAGCAGCTCGGCAAGGCTCACAAGCGCGGATTCGTCCTTCCTTGTATCAAGCACATACTGTCTCGCCTTCTCCGCGGCATTCTCAGCTACCGTCTCGCAAAGTCTGCGAAGGTCGCCCTTCTCGGGTGTGCGTATGCTTATTCTGCGCTGCGCAAGAGCCGAGAGATATTCGGTAACGGTCTGCATATCCTCGTCCTCAAGCTCAAACGAGAGGAGAATATTTTTCGGTATATAATCGTGTATTCTGTAATGCTCGGTGAGGAAAGAGGAAAGCGTTCCGCTATCCGCGATAATACTCGCGCCGAACACATAATCGGACTTATCTATAACCGCTCCGTCGCGCACATACATAGCCGAGATGCAGGTGCAAAGCTCGTCGGAATATACCCCGAAAACATCCTGCTCTGTCCCCGGTGCCGCCACGACATGCTGCTTCTGATTGAGATTTTTCAGAGCGGTTATGGTATCTCTGCACCTTGCCGCCGCCTCGAATTTCTCCCTTTCGGCAAAATCCATCATCTGCTCCTCAAGCAGCTTCACAGCCCCCCCGATATTTCCTCGGAGAATGTCTGACGCGCACCTGATAAGCTCGTTGTATTCCTCGGCGCTGACCTGACCTGTGCAGACGCCGCAGCATTGGTTCATCTGATAATAAAGGCAGGGGCGCTCCTTTCCGATATCCTCGGGAAATCGCCGCTTGCAGGTGGGGATTCCGAGGGATTTTCTTATAATATCAAGCACGGTAAAAACAGTCGAGGTTCCCGTGAAGGGCCCGAAATATCTGGCTTTATCGGAAACTCTTTTTCGGGTGTATTCGAGTCTTGGAAACTGCTCCGCCGTTATTTTTATATACGGGTAGGATTTTGCGTCCTTGAGTCGGATATTGTACTTTGGTGAATACTGCTTGATAAGCGTATTTTCAAGCGTGAGCGCTTCTATCTCGGTCGAGCATACGATATATTCAAAATCCTCTGCGTATCTGACCATTCTCTCTGTTTTGAGATTTTTTCTGCTGTTCTGAAAATACTGCGAGACGCGGTTTTTCAGCTTTCTTGATTTGCCGACATATATCACTTTGGAATTTCTGTCCTTCATAATATACACGCCGGGGCATAAAGGCAAGGAATTTGCCTTTTGCAGCAGCTCTTGCGTTCTCTTTTCGGTTTGCGGCATAATTCCCTCCTCCTACTGATTTATGAAAACAAGCTCGTGTGAAATTCTACTTAAAAACCGCTTTCATTACCATTTTACAGATAACAAAAGCGGCTTCCTTATTTGATTTTGTGTGCATTCACTATGCGACAGCTACAATCGGTTACTCGGCAAATCCTGTCTGAATAAGCTCAATCAAGCCGTTGATTGCGCCTTCTTCATCCTGACCGTCGGCTATCAAGGTGATTGTCATTCCCTTGGCAATTCCCAGAGAAAGAACTCCGAGCAAACTCTTTGCGTTGACCTTGCGATCGTCCTTTTCAACCCAAATCGAGGATTTATATGAGTTTGCCTTTTGGATAAAGAAGGTTGCCGGTCTCGCATGCAATCCTATATTATTCGTTATTGTTACATCTCTACTTAACATAAAATCTTGCTCCTGTTCTTGCGGGTCATCTACCCGCTTCTTACAAATATCATTAATACAAGCTATTTTCTTCATATAATAGTATATCAAAAAAACCGTTCAAAATCAATAGCCAAGCATTAGTAATATTTGATAAACTTTTTTGTTAAAGCAATCCAAAAAATTCACAATTTTCACAGAAACCTAACAAAAACCTCGAAAATTTACCGTTTTTTTACAAACCGCGGCTTTCTATCCTCCTCATCGGACATTAGCCCTCATATCTTTCGATAGAGGTTATCTTAAGCGTAACGGTCACCTTTTCGGTATACACCTCAACAGACTGCCCCGCGGCGATATACTCGTTTCCGTCAACCGAAAATCCACCCGACGAGCTGTAATTTCCCTTACAAAGAATTCTTCCCTTTGCGTTTACTCGCGTCTCCTCGGGGTAAAAGACCTCAACGATATTTCCGTCGGAATCGGTAAACTCCTCCGACGCAAGCGTAATATTGAGCGGCTCCTTGTTATTTTCCGACTCGCTCGTCAATATTCCGAGAAGCTCACCGCTTGATGCAAAATACACATTGTCGCCAACATTTATATAGTTAGGCGTGGTATATCTTATATCCTCTATCGAAAATGAAACCACATATTCGTCAACATTCCTGTCGCCCGTGAGAAAGTCTACTATGGTATATCTAAAGTATACTCCGACGATAGCCACAATGACAAGAATTATTATCATCGCGTCGATAGCGTTGAAATGAGGGCGGTTTTTTCTTGCCGCTTTATCTTTTTTAACTCTGCTCATAAAGTCACCCTCCTATCATTCTTCTGTGGAAAGAGTTATGCAATAACCCTCTCCGACATAATCGGGAAAGCGGAGAGAGAGCTTCTCTCCAACGGCTATCCTTCGGTCATTGATAGAATATCCCTTACCCTCGATATAAGAGCCGTCAGCCGTTATGGTCACGATAACATTATATTTATCCTTGTGAACGGCAAGCGCGCCCTCGCCTTGCGTATCGTTATATTCAAGCGTGGAATACTGGGTCGTATAATCCACTGCCTCAACG
This sequence comes from Clostridia bacterium, assembly GCA_017625755.1. Taxonomy (GTDB): domain Bacteria; phylum Bacillota; class Clostridia; order Oscillospirales; family CAG-272; genus HGM12713. The sequence goes on from JAGAKG010000025.1 coordinate 11,277, forward strand.
CTGCCCAGAGAATACTTGGAGACCGAATCCACCACCGTATCGTTCTCCTTTATCTTCTCCAAAAACTCGTCGTCAACTCCCGTGAACTCAACCGTATAATGTATGGTATACGATTTTTCCGCTCTCAGCTTATCTATGAACGACATAGGCGACACTATATTTATCGCCGTCAGGACTATCGCCGCCGCAAACAGAATAAGCAGAAAATCTATGAAATTAAATCCTCTGCGTCCCTTAGCCGCGGCTTTGTCGGACTTAGCCTGACCTGAATTGTTTTTCATTTCCGATTCATCCCTTTCGATTTTATCTTTTAATCATACAAGCATAGCACCGTCGCGTCAGAGGTCAATCGACGCGCTCTCGGGCCCGTAATCACTGTTAATACTCTTTCTCTCGGTCTCGTTCGTCGCAAAGCGTATATACGCGCAACCAAGAGCCATCACTATCCAGAACATAAAGAAGATTCTGAAATTATACCATATATAATCGAACATACCCACGATAAGCGCTCCGACCACCGCGCAGAACGCCGCGGAAGCCATAAGCTTGAGTCCCTTATCCTGCGAATTTTTGAAATGCTCGAAATTCTTCTGCGCGAACAGGAAAATAACAGCAAAGAATATCAGCAGACCGAAAATTCCGAGTCCGAAAAGTATCTGCACAAACAGATTGTGGCTATGCTCCGCCGCCTCGATACCCGCATAGGCGTACTTGGGATAGACCTCGGCGTATGCCGACGAGCCGTAGCCCGCTCCGCCCCAGAAATAATCCTTCGCGGCTCTCAGGCTTCCACGCCAAGTATATACGCGGTAATAGCTCGAGGAATCGGAGAGATTTCCGATGCTCGTGAAGCGCTTTACCACAGAAGCGGGCAATACGAAGGGCAGGAACGGCACCGCAAAACCCGAAACAAGCAGAACCTTGAATGTTTTGCGATGGTTTATAAGCCCCATCAGTATAACGCTTATTATCACCGCCAACCACGCCGCACGCGACCAGGTAAACACAAGACACGCCACGACAGTCGCGGCGGAGATAAATCCGAGCAGCCTTCCCTTTCGTGTCGTCGCGCTCGAAATCTTACCAAGCAAGAGCGGGAACGCAAGCACGAGATATACGGCGAGGACATTCGGGTTATCAAACACCGAGACGACTCTGCCGCTGATATCCGAGAAATAATCCTTATCGAGCCACGCGTCTATCGAATATCCGAGAATATACTGAAGCACTCCTATCGCCGCCACTATGACCGACGAGCTGACAAGCGCGCCTACGCATCTGTTTATCCATTTCTCTGTTCTCATAAGGTTTACAACAAGGAAATATCCGAGAATGAGGACGCAGGATATGAGTGCCGCGCTTCTCGACCCAGCACCGCCCGCACTGATAATTCCGCCCATAAAGATAACAACGGTGAAAATTATAATCGCAAGGTCAAGTATCTCAACCTTGAAAATTCGTTTTCCGCGAATAAGCTTTATCAGATATCCCACCGTGGATATTATAACGAATATCGCGAGAGCCAACGATGGATTTTCGAAAAACGAGCAGAACGGAATGAGGAATATCGTCGCCAGCACGCCTATTTCGGGAGATACCACGACCATCGCGGCAAACACGACGAAAATCAAGGCAAGAGCGAAATATATCGGGTGTACGAAAAAGGTCAACAGTCCGAAAATCATTCCGACAAGAATAGCGAAATTGGCTTTTCGCTTTGATTTTTTTACGGGAATTTCAAAGTCCTCATTTTTAAAGCCAAAGGCTTCAATGAATATCAGTCTCGTTATTCTGCCATACCCCAACGCCCTTCCGAGGCTCACCCTCGAGACAAGTAGCGGCAAGGACGCAAGCACTGCCGATATGCTGACGATAAGGAAGCTTACCTCGGGCACCTCGAGCGAGGGAACGAGTCCGCAAACGAAATATATCAGTATAGAATAGAGACCGAAGGAAAGCAAAAAGTTTCCGTAAAGCTTCAGCGAGGTCGCGAGCAATTCCCTCGAGAAGTCGCACAGCTTACCGAGCAGAAAGCTCGTCTCAAACGCCCGTGAGAGCTTAGCTCTTACGCGTCTGCTTCCCGAGCCGAGTCTGAATATCTCCTTGAAATAATTTCTCACGAATCCGCCCTCAAACGCCGTTTCCTCGGCGCTGTAAGCGGTGAATATCCGTCCGAACAATCCTCTTATCAGAGAATTGTATACCGCGTTCGTGAACCTGTCTATTAAATTTACTATTATACTGAGAGAAAAAGCTCTTGAGAGTCTGCCGACGCTCTTTTCTTTTTTACTCAAACAGAATCACTCCCTTCGGAATTTTTCCAGTAGCTCGGGGCGCCTTTCCTCTGTTTTGAGGAGAGCCTGCTCCTGCCTCCATTTATCAATATTCGCGTGGTTGCCCGATATCAGGACCTCGGGAACACACACACCGTGAAATTCATACGGTCTTGTATATTGCGGATATTCAAGCAATCCGCTCGATATGCTCTCGTTCATATAACATTCGGCGTCCGAGAGAACTCCGTCAACAAGCCTTGCAACGCAATCAGTAACGATGCACGCGGGAAGCTCCCCGCCTGTCAGCACGAAATCTCCGATAGATATCTCCTCGTCGACTATCTCGTCGATAATCCTCTGGTCAACTCCCTCGTAGTGACCGCAGAGTATTATAAGCTGGTCGTAGCCCGCCAGCTCCTCTGCCTTTTTCTGGTCGAAAAGCGCTCCCGCGGGAGACATATATACCACGCGTCTGCGGGGGTATTTCTCACTATCGGTGTTCTCGATTATAGCGTTGTAGCAATTATATATAGGGGGCGCCGCCATCAGCATTCCCTTGCCGCCGCCGTACGGAGTATCGTCTACTCTGCGGTGCTTGTCCTCGGAATAATCCCTGATGTTGTAGCAGCTGACCTCTATCACTCCGCTTTTTCTCGCTCTGCCGATTATACTCTCGCCGAGAATACCGTCCACAAACTCGGGAAAAAGCGTCATAATATCAAATCTCATAAAAACCTCAAATCTGCCTGTAAATCAATTCTGTATTGCGTCAATCCTCAAGCATACCCGATATAGGACGCACAAAAATTCCCTTACCTATCTCTACTCTGTCAATAAATTCAGGAACCGCGGGTATCATTCTCTCGCCCGACGGTGTGTTGACAACATATATATCGGAAGCACCTCGGTTGATAGTTTCAAGCAGAGTGCCGTATACACGGCCGTCGTCTGCGTCGATTACATCAAGTCCGACGAGGTCGGTGATAAAATACTCGCCATCCTCAAGCTGAAAATCCTCTCTTGCGGCGTAAAGCACGGTGTTTTTAAGGGCTATTGCGGCGTCCATATCAGAAACACCCTCAAGCTCTGCGATAACGAACTGCTTGAAAACAGACGCACGCCTCACCTTTATCTCACGGTACGAACCCTTCTCGCAAAGGAAAACTCTGCCAAGTGAAGCAAGGTCGGCGGGGGTATTGCACCAGGATTCAAGCTTGACTCCGCCCTGACAGCCGTGAGTATTTATTATTTTTCCGCATTCGATATATATTTTTTCCATACAATCCTCATTTTTACAGCAAAAGAACCGTAATTTTTTATAAATTCGCATACAAATACAGGGTAATTATATCACATATCCATAATATTTTCAACAGTTTTTGGATAATTTATTATATTAAGCCATTATATAGAGAAAAAATCATTTAATTATTGAATTTATTGTCATATCGTGTTAGAATACTCTTGAGATTTTTTATACTTGGAATAATTTTGGGCATAATATATTACTGTAAGAAATATAATTGCGAGGTAAGATATGAAGGACATAACATTCAGACGCGCCGAGCGCCGTGACTGCGCGCTCATACTGCGCTTTATCCGCGAGCTTGCGGAATACGAAAAGCTCCAGAACGAGGTAGTTGCCACCGAGGAGCTTCTCAGCGAGTGGCTTTTTGACAAGGAAAAGGCAGAGGTCATTTTCTGTCTTTACGAGGGGCGCGAGGTCGGCTTTGCCCTGTTCTTCCACAATTTTTCGACCTTTCTCGGCAGGAGCGGAATATATCTCGAGGACCTTTATGTCGCTCCCAAATTTCGCGGCAAGGGGTGTGGAAAGGCGCTTTTGCGCGAGCTTGCGAGAATAACCCGCGAGCGTGGATGTGGAAGGCTTGATTGGTGTTGCCTTGACTGGAACCGTTCAAGCATTGATTTCTACCTCTCGCTTGGGGCAGTTCCAATGGAGGGCTGGACTACCTATCGTCTTGCGGGCGAGGCCCTTGAAAGACTTTGAAAAGACGGAACCCCCGACAGATAAAATCTGTCGGGGGTATATTCATTTCGTCGCTTCAAGAAACATTTCCAGCCAACGGGCGCTATCCTGTCTGTCGGGCATATCTCCGATGTCTTTGAGCATTTGCGCCGCGCACTCGCGAAGCCCTGCCATATCGACCGACACGGGGGTCTCTCCGCCTGTATATCTGATATAGTTATTATAGCAGATATTCTCCACTGCCCTATCCGAGAGGTGAAGTCCGCGTATGACCTTATCGGGGAAAGCGGGCATCGGAAACTCCGAGCTGTCGTGTGTTATCGCGCTGTATACAAGTCTGTTAAGCTCGGCGTTGTTATCCTTGTGATTGCCCGAATCTGTACCGAAAAGTATTCTCTCGGAATACTTCTCAAAGAAGTCGTGCCAGCCTTCGGTATCCTTTGAAAAGGCGATATACATTTCCCACCCGGGTGTAAGGTCAAGTTTGACATTCGGGTACTTTTGCAGTATCTCCTCTGCCCTCTCACGGTACTCCGACAGGAAGAACATATGCGCAAGGATAACATTGAGCTTCGGATTCTTGTCGAGTCTTGCGAGAGTTTCTCTGTAATGCTCCTCGCAGGAGAGATATGTTCCGTCGGCATAAGTCCAGCCCTTTGCTACCTCATCCGCGCTCTGCCCCTCTCCCGTACCCCAGAAATTTTCGGGGTCTCCTGAATGTATGGTCACGGGGGTTCCTCGCTTCTCGAGAAGCTCGAACATCTTGTCGTAGCTCGGGTGGTCAAGCCCCTTGCCGAGCGCCTTTCTCACATTTGGCTTCATATGTATAAATTTTATACCGTCACAGCCGAGCGAAAGCAGCTTTTCAACCTGCACATCATAAGGAATATCGGCATAAACATCAAACTCGTGTACCGAACCGAACACCTTTATTCTCATTTTATCGTACTTTGATTTCCACCACAGTGCCGAAAGGTTATAGACTATCTCGGCTTTCGGTGAGGAAACTATACATTGTATGGCGGTATCAGTTACCCCTATCGACGCTATCGTGTCGAGCAGCCTCTGCGCCCTATCAGGGTCGCTGAGCGCCATATGTATATGCGAGTCGGCAAATCGTTTCATAATAATCCTATAATAAGCCTATGCTTAAATTGAAGTTGCAATAGTGACCGTACCGTAATCCGAGATCGTTACGGTATATTCAGCAGTAAAGTCGATATTGCTCTGAGTAAATTCGACAGAATACTTGATTTCAACAAGCTTACCGCCGTCAAACTTCAGGGTTATATCAGATGTAGATGAATTGATTGCAGCTATTTCAATTGCCTTTACTGCCTTATAGGTCTTGGTTTCGGCATCGTACTCATAGCTTTCGTAAGGAACCAACTCCTTGATAGAATCAACAAGCTGCTTACGAAGCTTGTCGGTAGACTCTTTATCGGTAAACTTTCTCGACTGAGTCTCGTCTGCAATTGTCATTTTTATAGTTGCGCTGTCCTTCGTAAATTTATACAATGCTTCTGACTTTGCGGAAACTCCCTTTCCTGTGGTTGTTCCCACCTCGTTATATGAGAAATTCTCAAATACCGAAATATCAAACGCAGCCTCCCATGCCTCCTTAGAAAGACCGTTGAATGAAACCGCTTCGGTCTTGGTCAGCGAGCATACCGAACAAGTGAAGGTTTTCACGCCATCGGCTTCCTGCGTCGCCTCTGTGGTTATCTTTCCCTCATCCCAGGTGTGGTCGGCTTTATCGGCAACCTCGGAACAGCCCTCAGATATGCAAGCGTGCCAATGAGCAGTATCGTCTCCGCTCCAATCCTCGGAGAATTTGCATCTGTGCAAACACGATGTAAGCGTCACGCTCAAGGATAAAAGAATAGCTAAAGCAAGACAAATAGATAGAACCTTTTTCATATCAGTACCTCCATAGGTGTATTTTCGGAGAAAGCGATGCTCTCCTCTGAATCAATTTTAACATAAATCACTCAAAATTGCAATACTTTGAGGATATATTTTGTGTTTTTTCAGGCTTTTTGAGAAAAGAAAAAATTTTTTAATTTTTTTCAAAAAAGGTATTGCAATTTCAAAAAGAATGTGATATAATAATCAAGCTGTCGAGTGAGGCCCGTTGGTCAAGCGGTTAAGACGCTAGCCTCTCACGCTGGAAACATGGGTTCGATTCCCGTACGGGTCACCAAA
>JAGAKG010000026.1 GCA_017625755.1 Clostridia bacterium
AGTTTCATTACTTGATCCTCCTTTGATGTTTTTATTGTTTGGTTGGCAGACCAACTTTATTATACATCAAAGGAGGTATTTTTTCTACGCATAGCTAAAGCTTTTTGGCGCCACCAGCACTGCTGGTGGTTGATGGGACAAAACAAAAGGACGGCAGTTTTCTGCCGTCCTTTGCTTCGTTAAAGAACGATTAGATCTTCTCTTTAACCTTGGATGCTTTACCAACTCTGTCGCGGAGATAGTAGAGCTTTGCTCTTCTGATCTTACCAACACGAACAATGTCAACCTTTACGACATTGGGAGAGTGGATCGGGAATGTCTTCTCGATTCCGCAACCGTAGGAAATGCGTCTTACGGTGAAGGTCTCGGAGATTCCGCCGCCGTGCTTAGCGATAACGGTTCCCTCAAACATCTGAATTCTCTCGCGGTTTCCCTCTTTGATTCTGTTGTGAACACGAATGGTATCACCAATGTTTACAACGGGTACTTCCTTCTTGAGCTGCTCACTTGTAAAAGCCTGAATCATATCCATTTTTCAGTCCTCCTTAATAAATCCGGGCATTCATGCAGAGCCTCGCAGCGGACTGCCCTTGTTCTTTTTGTATTTGGATGAGCAACATATTTCGTTGCCCTCCTATACGCACATTGCATAATATTATACCACAGCTTTTTTTATTTTGCAATAGTAAATTTGCAATTTTTGCGTTTTTTTATAAATTGTTTTGGTTTTCATCAATTTTTGCTCTTTTTTTAGGCAAAAAGCGAAGAAATTCGCGAAAAATGCCGAGTATTCCCTTTGCGTTGAGCGCTATGACAGCCAAAATCATACCTATCTGAATGAGCTGATGATACCGCATTCCGCTATACATAATCGCCGCCTGAGCTATTATGAGAAGCAGATTCAGGCAAAGCAGAGGGGTATGAAGCTTGAATCTGACATATTTACGCGTATCATACGCTCTGACGATATATACCGCAAGGTAGCTAATAAGCGTTGCCACCGCCGCACCCATAGCTCCGTGGTCGGGTATCATAACGAAGTTAAGCACCACATTGATAAGCGCTCCCGTAAGCGCCGTTATCATTGAAAGCACACTCTTTTTCTCGACAAAATATACGCTTCCCATAAAGGAAACGAGAGTTGAGAAGATAGTTGCCGCAACCAGCACGGGAACAAAGCTCCACGAGGCGTAATAGGAATCGGCAAGAAGAATCTGTGTGAATATCTTAGAGCCGCCGATAAGCACCGATGCCGCCACGAAGATAAATCCGAGATAGCATCTGAACACCGTTCCAAAGAAGTGCGCCCTTTCCTCGCCGTCGGCATCCTTGACCGCCGAGAACTGCCAAGCCTCGATAAAGACTCCGCAGGCGAGCGTAAGCAGGGTCGGTATCTTATACGCCGCCGCGTAAAGTCCCGTCTCCTCTATTCCGCAGAAATATCTGACGATATATCTGTCGGACACCGAGGTTATGAGCCAGAGCATTGTGGTCGGAATATACGGAATACTGAATTTCAACAGCTCCTTTGCCGTTTGGCGTGAGCAGTTTTTCGGGGATATATCCCGATAAAGTCTGCCGACGATAAATATAAGCACCGTCACAGTAAGGTCTCCGACGATAACCGAAAGCACATATCCGAACGCACCGAGGTCGAACACTAACAGAAAAACGATATTGAGCGCCACGGTGAGCAATGTATTCACTATTCCCTGCGCGGCGAAAAGCACGGTCTTTCCCTGCGCTCTTATATACTGCGCGCAGGCAGAGTGGAAATTGGCGCACACTACATAAGCTCCTATGAGCATTATATATCCGTCAAAGCTGTCGAACAAGCCCAAAATCGGCAAAAGCGCAAGCATCGCCACGCTTCCCGCCGCCAAAAGCCCCATTCCCGTCGAAAAGACCTTTTTTCGCTCCTCACAATCAAGCGTGAAGCGAAAAAGCCCCTCGCAAACTCCGATACACGCCACGGGAATTATCATATTCGCCGTCTGTGTGACAAGGTCTGCCATGCCGAATTGCTCGGGCGAGAGTATCGCCGTGTAAAACGGCATCATCAATAGCACTATCATCTTTGACGCAAATGTACCCGCGCCAAGTATGAGTGTGTTTGAGACAAGCTTTTTATACTTATTCATAAGATTAAGTATCGACTGCGCTTATCAGTCGCAGTTTTCCCAGTTGTGGTAAACATTCATAACATCGTCATCGTCCTCAAGATGCTCGATAAGAAGCGTCATAAACTTTATATCGTCCTCACTCTGGAGCGTGACATAGTTAGAAGGAACCTTTGTCTTCTCGGCAGAAGCTATCTCATAGCCCTCAGCCTCAAGCGCCTCCTTGACTGCGTAAAGGTCCTCGGGAACCGTGTATATCTCAAAGATATCCTCGTCCGCAAGAAAATCCTCAGCGCCCGCCTCAAGAGACAGCTCCATAAGCTTGTCCTCGTCGATATCTCCGTCCTCGTTCGAGATAACTATAACTCCCTTCTCCGAGAAAAGATATCCAACGCTTCCCGTCTGTCCGAGATTTCCGTGATATTTGGAGAAATAGGAACGGACATTTCCCGCCGTACGGTTTCTGTTATCGGTCGTGGTTTCAACGATAACCGCGATACCTGCGGGGCCGTAGCCCTCGTATACTATCTCCTCGTAGGTCTCGGATGTCGAGCCCTGAGCCTTCTTTATTATTCTGTCAATATTATCGTTGGGAACATTGTTTGATTTCGCCTTCTGTATAAGGTCGCGGAGCTTGGAGTTCGATACGGGATCGGGACCTCCCTCCTTAACGGCAATAGATATTTCCTTACCTATCTTTGTGAAGACCTTGGCTCTCTGCGCGTCGGTCTTTTCCTTTTTGTGCTTGATATTAGCCCATTTGCTGTGTCCTGACATTTTTGTACCTCACTGTATATAAATTAAATATTAAACCTTTTCAGTCTTTGCAAGACATATAAGTCCGAACGCGTTTCCGAGCACCGTCTTTGCCGCCTCGGTGAGCGCGAGTCTGGAATTCTTTATCTCCTCGCTCTCGGCACCGAGAATCGAGCAGTTATGATAAAATCTGTTATACGCTCCCGCAACATCGAGAATATATCTCGTTATTACCATAGGCTCGTATGTGTCTATCGCGTCTATGACATTCTCCTCGAATTTCGAGAGAACCTTAACAAGCTCTGCCTCCTCGGGGGCGCTTATCTTAACGGGTGCGCTTCTGTCGTAGCTTCCCGACTTCGCGAGTACCGAGCAAGCGCGCGCATAGGTATACTGAACATACGGTCCCGTATTTCCCTCAAAGCTGAGCGCGTCCTCCATAACGAAGTTTATATCTCTGATACGGTTATTTGAGAGATAGTAGAATACGACCGCTCCGACGCCTATCTGCTCGGCGATCTTGTCCTTGCCCTCAAGCCCCGGGTTCTTTTCGTTCATAATTCCCGCAACCTTCTCTATTGCCAGAGCAAAGAGGTCGCGAAGAAGTATTACATTACCTGTTCTGGTCGCAAGCTTCTCGCCGTTGATGCTGACGGTTCCGTAAGGCACATGGACGAGCTTGTCGTGCCAATCGTAGCCCATAAGCTCAACCACCTTGAACCACTGCGCAAAGTGCAGGCTCTGACCTGCCGAGGTGACATAAATAGCCTTATCGAAATCGTATGTCTCCTTGCGGTAGACCGCCGCCGCGATATCTCTTGTGGGATAGAGAGTTGAGCCGTCTCTCTTGAGTATCAGGCAAGGGGGCATTCCGTACTCCTCAAGGTCTACGATAGATGCTCCGTCGTCTATCTTCATAAGTCCCATATCGCGCAGCTTCTGAACCTGAGCGGGCATTTTATCGGTATAGAAGGACTCGCCCTTATAGCTATCGAACTCTATTCCGAGCTGCTTATATGTTTTCTGATATTCCGCGAGACTTATCTCGACAAACCATTGCCAAAGCGCGATATTCTCGGCATCTCCCTGCTCGAGCTTATGGAACTCCGCTCTCGCCTTATCGTTAAGCGAGGCGTCCTTCTCGGCTTCCTCGTGAAATCTGACATAAAGCTCAACGAGCTTGTCTATTCCGCCGCTCTCGATAAGCTCCTTATTGCCCCACATACGGTAGGCAACGATAAGCTTTCCGAACTGCGTACCCCAGTCGCCGAGGTAGTTGATGCCCACGCAATTATATCCCGCAAACTCGTGCAGACGCTTGAGTGAGTGACCGATAACCGTAGTTCCGAGGTGTCCTATATGGAAGGGCTTCGCAACATTGGGCGAGGAATAGTCAAGCACTACCGTCTTGCCCGCGCCGAAATCGGGCGCGCCGTATTTCTCTCCCTTTGCCGCAACCTCGCCGACGACCTTCTCGCCGAGCTTCTGCCCGTCAAGATATATATTGAAATAACCGCCGAGCACCTCTGCTTTCTCGACAAATTCGCACTCAAAGCCCTCGGCTATCGCCGCGGCGATCCTCGGCGGCGCGTTTCTCAGCACCTTGCTGAGCTTGAAGCAAGGGAGAGCGATATCTCCCATTTTCGCGTCGGGGGGATATTCGAGCATTCCCTCTATCATTTCTGCCGTTATCTCGGCTCCGCCAAAAGCGACGCTGAGCTTATCGGCGATATTTTCCGCTACCGTCTTTTTTATTTTAAGCATATTATCAAACCTTTCTTTCGGTGATATTGGTCAACCTTATAATTATACTACACACGCCCGACTATTTCAAGCGTTTTCAAAAACTTTTCGTGTTTTTCCGTCATTCGGCAACATCTGCCGTCATAGCTCCCACAAAGGCTATAAGCTCGGCTCTGTCGAGAAGCAGCTGAGCCCCTCTCGCCCCCGAGCTTACGGTTATTCTGTCAAAATCGAGCGCCGAGCTATCGAAATATGTGGGAAAGCGCTTTTTCATTCCTATCGGTGAGCATCCGCCCCTGATATATCCTGTAAGTCCAAGCAGGTCTTTGACCGCCACGGGCTCTATTTTCTTATTGCCCGTAACGGACGCCGCTCTCTTGAGATTTATCTCCTTGTGGCAGGGGATACAAAAGACGGCATACCCCGTTTTGTCGCCCTTGGTGACTATGGTTTTAAACACCCTCTCGTAGGGCAGACCTATCTGGTCGGCTATATGAACACCCGAGAGGTCGTTTTCGTCAACGGTATATTCGCACACCTCATATTTTATCTTTGCCGCGTCAAGCTGACGCATCGCGTTCGTCTTATTCATTATTCCCTCTCAAAGCCTCTTGCCTTCTTCAATCATTTCCCTTGCCGCGCTTCTCTGTATATCGCTTATCTCGATACCGCCGAGTATACGCGCTATCTCCTCAACTCGACCGTCCTCATCAAGCTCACGGATAGCAGTCTGCACTCTGCCGTCGATTTCGCTTTTGGATATGAACAGGTGATTATTCGCCAAAGATGCTATCTGTGCCGAGTGAGTTACGCATATTACCTGCGTACCGTGGGATATCTCGCGGAGCTTTATTCCCACCTTGCGCGAGGTCTTACCCGAAATTCCCGTATCTATCTCGTCGAATATCGCCGTATCTATTCCGTCGCACTCGTTAAGCACGCTCTTGAGCGAAAGCATTATTCTCGCAAGCTCTCCTCCCGACGCTATCTTAGCCATAGGCATAAGCGGCTCGCCCGGATTTGCCGATATCATAAATTCGCAGAAGTCAAGTCCTCCGGGCGAAAAATCCTTCTCGGGCTCAAGAGAAACATCAAACTCGACCTTCGGCATATCGAGAAATTCAAGCGTCGACACCACCTTCTCGGTAAGCTCATTCGCCGCCGCAAGTCTCCGCCTACGCAGATCCATAGCTACACCCTTAGCCTCTTTCTGCACCTGCTTAAGCTCGGCGTTAAGCTTCTCGATCTCCTCGTCGGAATTTTCTATCATATCGAGTCTGCGCCCGGCGTCCTCTCTGTACGCGAGAATATCCTCAACGGTTGCGCCGTATTTGCGCTTCAGTCTTGATATAAACTCAAGCCTTCCTTCTATCTTATCTATTCTCGCGGTGGGGTCCTCGTCGGATATATCTCCGAGCAATGACGCCGCGTGCGCAATATCGTCAAGCTCGTACTTTATATCGTTAAGCCGCTCGGAAAGCTCCTGAGCCTCGGGAGAGGCGTCTGAGAGCTGTGAAAGTGCCGTTGCCGCTCTGTCGATAAGATATACCGCGCCGACGCCCTTCTCGGTTCCCGACAACGCCCTCTCAACGAGCGCGCTGTGCTTCTTTATTCTCTCTATACTCTGCAATCTTTTCGACTCGGCAATAAGTGCCTCCTCCTCGCCCACTCGAAGCTTTACCGCATCAATGTCGGCTATCTGATATTCGAGCATTTCTCTAGTTCTGTTAAGCTCCATAGCATCGCGGTTGAAGCTCTCTATTTCCCGTCTGCACTCGCAGAGTCGCTCGTAAAGTACGCCGTACTCCGCAAGCAGACCCTCACACCCCGCAAATCTATCGAGCAGCTCAAGGTGATTTTTTCTGTCGAGAAGCTTCTGATTGTCGTTCTGACCGTGGATATTAAAGAGCGCCGCAGATATCTCTCGCAGCACCGAAAGAGTGACTGCCCTTCCGTTCACTCTCGCCTGCGACGCCGAATCGGCGTTCAGAGTTCTTGAGAGCATCACCGTACCGTCCTCGACCGAAAAGCCAAGCTCACTTATTATGTTTGCGGCGACCTCGCCGATATCGGCAAATACCGCCGAGACCTCGCCCTGCTTCTCGCCGTTTCTTATCATATCTCTGTCGGCTCTCGCTCCGCTGAGCAATCCAAGACAGTCAACGATTATTGACTTACCCGCTCCCGTTTCTCCCGAAAGCACGGTAAAGCCCCGTCTCATATCGATATCAAGGCTTCTCACCACCGCTATGTTTTCTATGTGAAGTGACAAAATCATTAGAATTTCTCCGTATCTCAGAAGGTTTTCATCAGTTCCCTTATCTTTTCGCTGATATCCTTTGCCGCGTCTGCGTCTCTCACCACTATAATAATGGTATCGTCTCCGCCGACACAGCCGAGAATATTGTTTATATTGAGCGAATCAACACCCGACGCGACCGCCTGAGCGAGCCCGGGGTAGGTTTTGAGGACTATACAGTTCCCCGCAAAATCAACGCTTATTATCGAATCTACCACCGCGTTATTGAATTTCACATTGTTTGAGTGGTTTCTCGAATGATTTACGGTATACTTATAAGTTCCCCTCGCCGTAAGCACCTTGGTAAGCTTCAGCTCCCTCATATCTCTCGATATAGTCGCCTGAGTCACATTAAAGCCGTCGGCTCTGAGTCTGCTTATCATTTCGTCCTGAGTTTCTATCTCGTGCTTTGAGATAAGCTCAAGTATCTTTCCCTGTCTTTCATTTTTCATATGTAAAGCTCCTCAAATCAAAGAAATTTCTTGGTTCTTATCTTGGAATAAAAGCTTCTCTCTTTTATGCGTATGAGCTTGGTGGTAAGCTCGGACTTTGTGATGAGAGCGGTATCACCGTAATAAAGGTCGTATGTAACCCTTCCGTCGAGAGTGAGGTGAAGCACCTTTTCTCTGGCGCATATATTCTTGACCTCAAGGCGTGCCGTATCGGGAAATACAAGCGGGCGCGCAAGTAAGGAATGAGGACATATCGGCGTTACGCAGAAGCAGGAAAGCTTCGGGTCAACGATAGGGCCGCCCGCCGAGAGCGAATATGCCGTAGAGCCCGTGGGAGTTGCTATAACAAGACCGTCCGCGCGGAAATCAGATACCAGCACTCCGTTATCCGAGAGCTGAAGGTCGACGATCCTCGCCGTTGAGCCGTTAGCCACGACCGCCTCGTTGAGCGCGTATGATTCCGACTTTTTTTGACCGTTTTTGGTGATTATACTAACCGAGAGCATTGCTCTCTCATCGATAGTAAATTCTCCCTTGAAAACCTTCTCGATAAGGTCAAGCTCCGAGGGCTCAAGCTCTGTCATATATCCCACTCTGCCGAGATTTATTCCGAGTATCGGAATATCCGCGACCGATGCCCTTCTCGCCGTTTCGAGCATAAATCCGTCACCGCCGAGGACTATTACCATCTCTGCCGAGGAATATATCTCGTCGGCGCTGCTGTAAACAAACTCCTTGCGGTGCTTGTGCGCCCTGAATATCTTCTCCTTATAAGAGGACAGCACCATTATCTCGGGGCAAAAGGGCGCAACCTTTTCGGCAACAGCAAAAGTGGCGTCAGCCTTTTCCTTTATATTGAAATTTGCAATCAATGCTACTTTTTTCATTAAATCAAACCTCTTGAAAATTACTTTTTTGTGATGGCGAGTATCATTTTATCCTCAAGTCTCGGCTTAACGCAGGGCTTCTTGATAAAATACGCCAGATATTCTCTGTTTCCGTCCCCACCCGTAATCGGCGAGGGGATAAGACCGAGACAGTCAAATCCGTTCTCAACGGCGCAGCTGATAACTCTTTTCACCGCGAGATATCGGTATGCGGCGTTCACCACTATACCGTTCTTGCCAAGTCCCTGCTGTCCTACCTCAAACTGAGGCTTGACAAGGCTGACGAATACGCCGCCCTCGCAAAGCACTTCGGAAATTTTGGGGATAATATAGGTCTGTGATATAAACGACACATCCGTGGTCGCCACCTGACAGGGCTCTCCCACCGTCTCGAGCGACAGCTCTCTCGCGTT
Organism: Clostridia bacterium; assembly: GCA_017625755.1. GTDB lineage: Bacteria > Bacillota > Clostridia > Oscillospirales > CAG-272 > HGM12713. Next base: position 8,671 of record JAGAKG010000026.1, read on the forward strand.
AAAATGCTCAACGCAGACTACTCTCGGGTTTGCTCTGAGGCTCTCGTGGAGCTGTCCGTATCCCGCGTCTATCGCAACCACTCTCGCCGCTCCTCTCTGAAGCAGACAGTCGGTAAATCCGCCCGTCGACGCGCCGATATCGACCGCCCTTTTTCCGTTTACATTTATGCGAAATGCGTCAAGCGCCGCTTCAAGCTTCATACCGCCTCGGCTCACATACCTGAAAACCTGCTCTATCCTTACCTCGTGCTCAATTTCGTGATTGATAAGCGCCGAGGATTTTTTTACCTGCTCGCCGTCAATAAAGACGGCTCCCGCGTCTATAAGGTCCTGAGCCTTCTTTCGGCTAGGGGTATATCCCGCGGCTGACAAATAAACATCGACTCTCATATTTTGTCACACCGTCACATAACGAAAGAAAGGAGAATAGCTACCGCGACACCTAAAAGCGCACCCATAAACACCTGAAAATGCGTATGTCCCACAAGCTCCTTAAGTCCCGTGTTGATTTCCTCGGTTTTACCCGAAAACAGCTCTTTCGTTATCCTGTTTATTATCTTCGCCTGCTCGCCCGTCTCATAGCGCACACCCGACGCGTCCATCATTACGATAATCGCAAGCAGACCGCACAACGCGCACTCAAAGGACGCCACGCCGAATCTTATAACACTTGCCGTAGCAAGGGCGCAGACCGCCGAGGAATGTGAGCTTGGCATACCTCCGTTTGAGAAAAGCAGAGTGAGCAGATTGAACTTCCTCTCTTTAAACATTCCCGTAAAAACCTTTATTATCTGCGCGGTGATCCAGGCTACCGCGGGGGCGATAATAAAATAGTTTCCAAACAGACTTTTAACTACCGTCAATTAATTATACCTCCCTGCCTTATCTGTCTCTGTCGAGAAGATATACGGCAAAATCAGTTAAAATTTCAGAGTTTTCATATTCCGATATATCGGATATAGCCGAGGCGGTAAGCTCAGAAGCATAACTGCGCGCGACATCTATATCAAAATATGTCATAAAAGTCGTCTTATTATTGCACATATCCGAGCCGACGGGTTTACCCAAGGACTCCTCGGACGCGCAGATATCGAGGATATCGTCTATTACCTGGAAAGCAAGACCTATCTTCGAGGCGTAATCGGCGGTTGCCACCACCTCTGGGGCATCGGGGGCAAGTCCCGACGCGAGAGCGCCCATGATAGCCGCCGCTCTTATCAGCGCACCCGTTTTCATCGTGTGGAGCTTAGTCAGCTTTTCAACCGATATACGCTCGTTCTCGCCCTCAAGGTCTATTATCTGACCGCCTACCATTCCAAATTCTCCCGCGCACTCGGACAGTACTCTTACCGCGTCAAGCGCGGTTTTTACGCTTACATAGGGGTTAGATGCCGCCACGCCAAAGGCGCGAGTGAGCAGAGCGTCTCCCGCGAGAAGCGCCGTCGAATAGCCGAAAACCTTATGGTTCGTGGGCTTTCCGCGTCTGAGGTCGTCGTCGTCCATACAAGGCAGGTCGTCGTGGATAAGCGAATAGGTGTGTATCATTTCAACGGCGCAGGCAAAAGGAAGCGCCGCCTTTTCATCACCGCCGAAAAGCTTGCAGAACTCTATTGTCAGAAAGGGACGGATTCTCTTTCCGCCCGCAAAGAGCGAATATTTCTCGGCATCAAGCAAGCTTTTTATATCCTCGTCCTCACGGGCGAAATATTCCGCGAGCGCCGCCTCTGTGAGCGCCGCGTCTGTATTCATCTGTTCTATTACCTTCTGTGTCATATCCGTATCCTCAATTTTCATCAGTATTGTTATCTGCCGCACCGAAGTCGCTCTCCTGCGGCTCTCCGTCTGCATTGACCGTGAGTATCTTTATCTTCCGCTCTGCGTCCTCGAGCATAGAATTGCAATATCTTATAAGCTTAACGCCCTCCTCGTAAAGCGCGAGAGACTCATCAAGCGCGGCGTTCTCCTTTTCAAGCTCTGCGGCTATCTTCTCAAGCCGTCTTACCGCGTCCTCAAATGAAAGCTCATTCTTCTTCATTCTTATCAAGCTCCTTTTTATTTTTCTCTGTTTTTTTCGTTATAGAAATATCGGTAACCGTCGCGCTTACTCTGCCGTCCGACATTATAATGCCGATATTCTCGCCAACGCCGAGTCGGGAAGCGGAATTCACTATCCTTCCCTCGCCGCTCTCTATCGCGCCGTATCCCCTCGCAAGCACAGCCATGGGATTCATTCCCGTAAGCTTTGCCGCAAGCTCGGCAACCCTCGCAGAGGAGTTGCTCAACCTCTTTTTAGCCGAGTTTTCTATTCTCGCGCCGAGATAGACTATCTCTCTCCTGGAATTTTCAAGCTTCTGCACAGGGGAGTTTCTCGTAATTATCTTTTCAAGGTTCAGTATATCCTCTGTCCTTCTGTTGACCACAGAGGTTATTCTCCGCGTTATTCTTTCCTCTCTCGTGGAAAGATAATTCTGCAGAGTCACCTTATCGGGTACGGCAAGCTCTGCTGCCGCCGAGGGGGTCGGCGCGCGTTTGTCTGCCGCAAAATCGCACAGAGTAAAGTCGGTTTCGTGTCCTACCGCCGATATAACGGGAATCTCCGACGCCGCAACGGCTCTCACAAGCCCCTCGTCGTTGAACGCCCACAGATCCTCTATCGAGCCTCCGCCTCTGCCGATGATAATTACATTAACATTTTTCTCGGCATTGAAGTAGCCTATTCCCGAGGTGAGCTGCAACGGAGCCTCAGCTCCCTGAACCGCCGCGGGAAATATGAGTATATCCGCCAGCGGATATCTTCTCCCCGTGACATTAAGCATATCTCTTATCGCCGCTCCCGTGGGAGAGGTGATAATTCCAACACGCCGCGGAAGCTTTGGCAAAGGCTTCTTTCTCTCTTCCGCAAAAAGTCCCTCAGCCTCAAGTCGGCGCTTCATCGCCTCATATGCCCTCGCAAGCTCTCCTATACCGTCCGCCACCATAGTTTCGGCGTATATCTGATACTGTCCCGTCTTTTCATAGACCGACACTCTGCCGTATATCGTGACCTGCATTCCGTCGGACGGAAGGAATGTCAGCCTTGAAGCCGCGCTCCTGAACATCACGGCGCTTACCGCCGCTCCGTCGTCCTTCAGCGAGAAATAAAGATGCCCCGAAATATTTCTCTTGAAATTGGATATTTCTCCGCGGATAGCCACGCCCGACAGAAAATCGTCGCGCTCCATCATCTGCTTTATATATCCGTTAAGAGCCGAAACGCTGACACTCTCGCCATAAATATTCATTTCATTTACCGCCTCGGGACAGATGTGTCCGCGTCCTTTCTTTTGTTTTTATTTGCTCTGCAACGAAAGATATTCCCGTCTGCAAAGCAGCGCTATTCCCGCCGCGTTGTCGGCAGAAAAAGCAGGCTTGGAAAAGCAGGCGTCAAGCTCACTGCTTATCATATCCCTCATATAGGTGTTCGACATAACGCCGCCCGCGAAAAGCACGGGCATCTCGCCGTATTTTTCGATGAGCTGTCGGCACATCTCGATAAGAGTGCGGCAGATAAAGTCAAAAACGAACGCCGCAACAGCTTCTCTGTCCTTTTCCTTTTCAAAAAGAGTCTGTGCCATATTCTGAAGCCCCGAAAGATTACATTTTCCGTCGGTCACGGAAATTCTTGGTCGGGATACCTTACCCGCATAATTCTTCGCAAGCTGCTCAAGCGCGACTCCGCAGGGGAAATCCAGACCGAGATACACTCCCACTCTGTCTATCACCTGTCCCGCATTGAGGTCGAGCGTCTCGCCGACAAGCTCGGCAGAAAAGGAATTGTCTCTCGGAGTCACGAGAAGCGCCTCTGTCGTACCGCCCGAAACATGGAAGGCGAGAAAGCGGTCGCTGAGCAGTCGCTCCGACTCGCCCGACGAATACACCGCCGCCATAATATGTCCGCTTTGGTGAGAAAACTCAAAAATCGGAAGCTCCGCGGGCGCGGCAAAGGAATGTGCCGCGGCTACACCCGAAAGAAAGCAGGGCATATAAGAGCCCTCTGCGTCCCTCGGTCTTGCCGAAACTCCGACCGCTATCGGCTCATAGCCGACAAGTGCGCCCGACAGCTCGTCTGTGAGCGAGGGAAGATTTTTGATATGCGCAAATACCGCGTCAGACTGGCGCAATCCGCACTCTCCCGACTTCACGGGCAGGGGGCGTTTAATATTGGCTATCACCCCTCCGAACTCGTCGCAGACCGCGGCAGATGTGGTGTAGTTACTCGTATCAAAGCCTACAAAGCAACGCTTCATTTCTTTCCGCCTTTGGCTTCTATCGTGTTTTTAACCGAATTAAGGACGCCGTTTATAAAGGCTCTCGCCTTTTCTTCGTCGTATTTCTTGGTAAGCTCGACCGCCTCGTTTATCGTAACGCTGGCAGGAATATCCTTCTCGTAAAGCAGCTCGTAAACTCCAAGTCGAAGAATAGAGCGAGAGATATTCGTGAGTCGGCTCGGCTTCCAGCCATTGGAGTTCTCTCCTATAACCGCGTCTATCTCCTCTCTTTTTTCACAGATAGCGAAATACGCCGCTCTGACATAATCGTCCTCGGGTATCTCTCTGTTTTCCGCCGAGGTAGCGTATATTTCCTCGCTTGTTTCGTCTGCTCTGAACTCTGTTTCAAACAAAAGCTCGAGCAATCTCTCTCTTGCTTCTCTTCTCGTCATAACAATTTGTTTTTCGGGCGCTATCAAACCGAAAACCGTCCTTTCAATGTTTGGAAAATTTTAAAACAAATATAAAATAGCGCAATAACCCATATTAAATATTATAAAACTTATTTATATAAAAGTCAAGGAAATAATGAATATTTATGAATATTTATAAATTTACCGACAAGCATGAGAACGATTCCCCCGATGAGCTTTATCCCGATGACGGCGAGTGCGCGCGCTCCGCGCTCGACCTCTTTCCTATGAGGGCGGCTCTCGGTCTTTATACGCTCCCTCCACGCTCCGCTGAGTCTGTTTTCGGAAACTCGCAAGAGTCCTGAGAGAAAATTTACAAAATATTGTTGCAAAATAATCATATTTGTGGTATCATTGGCGTATACTTCTGAAAGGACTCGTTTTTCTTTATGAATATAAAAGCTTTTATAAAAAAGGTTCTCACTCACGCCTGTGTATATTTTTCGATAGGAACTCTTATATACAGTATCGTGGTTATGATAGTGCATGTTGATGATACCGAGGTTCTTCTCAGCGCCTCGAGAGAGCTGCTGCTCTTTGTCGCGGCTCTGCTTTTCGCGCTTGCAAACGGAGTTATCTCCATGACGCGGCTTCACGGAGTGCTGAAGCTCGTTACCCACTATCTGCTCTCACTATTCGCCTTCTGCACCTGTATTATGCTGCCTATCTCCCCCGAGGGCGCGACTATGCTCGTCGGCATCGCGACATTCACGGTGATATATCTTATCGTGGCGGGGCTTGTGGCTCTGTTCAGGTCAAGATATAAGGCAAAGGCTGACGCGTCGCGTGAATACACATCTCAGTTCTCAAAGCCTTCAAAAAAATAAGCGACTATCCCCTCAAGTAAAGCATACATAACCGAGGGGGTGTGGAAATGAAAATAAGACTGTTAATATTATTCCTTGTAGCGGTACTGCTATCGTCGGGCTTCGCGGGTTGCGATGTCGGCGGCGATACAGACGCATCTCTCGAAATAACCGAGGAGAGTACGCAGGCTAAGCCAAGCGCTGTTCTCGCTCTCTCGGAGGATATGGGTCAGGAATATATTGACAGTCTTATTTTTGTCGGCGAGTCGACCACCTATCACCTCAAAAGCCGTGGGGTACTCACAGGCGGCACCGACACCAAGCAGGTATGGGCGCCGAGGAGCGGCACGCTCAATCTGGATATGTCGACGAAAAACGCAAGGATAGTCTATCCCCCGACGGGGGAGCAGCTCAGCTTCTCGGAAGCCGCCGCAAAAAGCCGTCCGAAATATGTGGTATTCACATTCGGGCTCAACGGAGCTGTGCAGAATATCCGCCGCGGCAAGGATTATTACAAGCGCTGCTACCTCTCGCTTATAAGCGAGGTCACATCTGCCTCGCCCGACACGAAAATAATTCTTCAATCCGCCTTCCCCGTTGCCTCAAATATGGATATGAGCAATTATTCGGTAGATACGGTAACGCTCAATGAATATATCGACACGATAAACCGCTGGACGGCGGAGCTTGCCGAGGAGGAGGGCTTTCGCTATCTGGACTCCGCTCACTCGCTGAAGGACGAGTCGGGCTTTCTGCGCGGTGAATTTCAGGTTGGCGACGGACACCACCTCACTGCCGAGGCATACAGAGAAATTCTTTATTACATCCGAACTCACGGATACAAATAATTTTTGGAGGATATTTATGTTTTTACGAAAAAAATTCTTTGTCATCTCCGTCTTTATCACCGCCCTCTCGCTTCTTCTCTGCTCATGTTCAAGTAAGGGATATTGCGACGACGCAAGCTGCTCCGAGCTTTCCTCTGCCGCAAAGGATGCGTTGGGAATGGAGCAGGAATACGCAGGACACGGCGAGGAATATCTCGAATATTTCTTCGAGGACGACACCTACCACGACGATTTCAGTATAATCTACACGGTCGACGCAAACAACATTGACGAGATAGGGATTTTTCACGCCCCCGACGCGCACTCCGCCGACGAGCTTTACGAGGACGCCGTGGATTATATCGAGGATATGCGAAAGGAAAATCGCGCATTCATCGGCAGCTACGCCCCCGAGGAGCTTCCGAAGCTTGACGGAGCAAAGGTCAGAATTTTCGGCAATTATGTCGTTTATGTAATCGCCGAGCCCGACCAAATCGACTCCGCCCTCGACGCGATAGAAAAGGTCTTGAAAGCATAGAAAATAGAAAAAGGACAGAGATTCTTCCCTGTCCTTTTTCTCAACTCCGCAAAACGCTATCGAATTTTATTTCTGTTTTTCGCTCTCCTTATAGTATTCCTCAAACAAATCGTTTGGCGTACATTGCAGAATATCGCAAATAGCCTTTAGATTTTCAAATTTGATACTTTGTGTTTGATTATTCACTATTCTGTTGAAATTTTGATAACTCAATCCCAGCTGTATATACAGCCAATATTTTGTCTTTCCCTTTTCCTCAAGTATATCCAAAATACGCAGTTTCATTATATCGCCTCCAAGTTATATAATGTATTCATTATATATTAAATAATCACTTGACAAATAGACTTGTGCGTGATATAATGTGTACATTAGATAGTCGAAATATACGATTATCCTAAGAATTATAAAACTTTATAAGGAGAACAGTCGATGTATTGTAAAAATTGCGGAAAAGAACTGAATGAAAACACGGAAATATGTATGGGTTGCGGATGCAGGAGCTTAGACGGAGATAATTTTTGCTCTCACTGCGGTAAAGGTGTGTTACCTAAGCAATATATGTGCGTAAATTGCGGATTTATGCTAAAGGAGGTAAGTACGCCCACTCCTGATACCGTGCAAGAAAACATTGTACCAAAGAAGAAAAACGATTACAAAAAATACACTGAAAAAGTCAAGAAAACCAAAACATTTGCTCTTGTTTTGCAAATAATCACTCTTATAACCATTTTATCCTTGATATTTTTGCCTATTTATAAATACGAATATACCCCAAAAAACTTAGATGAAGCAATTGACGCTTTTGAGGATGTCAAGGATTTAGACGACCTTAACGAGCTTATGAGCAACGATGTAAAAATGGAAAAAAGCTTCTCTTTGATTGAAGACATCGGAATAATAATAGAGGGCTTTTTTACAAAAACAAGCAGACCGGAAGTAATGATGATAAGTCTGTGTGTGGGACTTATGGCAATGTTTGAGCTTATTTTTGCCATTGTTCTGGTTTGTATGACGGTTTCGCAATTGTTAAAGACCATAGAGGATTTAAATAACATTGATACAAGCACTATGATGTTATTCAATGAAATAAAAAAATCGGGTACATCAAACAAAAAAGAAAATGTCTTTAAAAAGCAAACAATAATTACCATTATCCTGTATGCAATCTTCGATATACTCTTTGCCTTTATGTTGGATCGACCTATTGTTGACGCTCTAAGCTCCGATCTAGCCTACCTCGGCATAGATTTTGAGTTCAGACATATGTGCTTTTTCAGCGGATTTTCACCGTTTGTAATCATAGTTGTCGCACTTCTTATTGGATACACAGTCGTTTCCACAATGAAAAAGCGCGAAGAAAAATCCCTTCTTGAGGACATAACCAAGGAAGAATACGAAAATTAAAAAATACACATAGAAACTATTTTAACTTAAAGGAGAATAACAATGATAAAAAATCTCAATTCTAATCTGCTTGATTTGGTTGTCGCAGATGAAAAAGTTATTATGAAGCAAACCATAATGATGAAATCGGGTTTTCAAGAATTTCCTCGAACCATTTTATTAACTAATCAAAAATTCGTTTATGGCGATGATTCTTACAGCACATCTATATTTCCTTTAAAGAATATCACATATATTTCATTAGAGGATAGCGTTGCTACCGAACTTGGTCGCAAAAATTTCGCCATACACATAAACGATACTAAGGTTTACATAAGCAGAAAACAAGAAGCTATTGCAAAAGAAATATTTATTAACATCGTGAAAAATATACACTGCTAAGTCAAGACCACCGGCCGTGCCGGTGGCTTGCACAAGCCCCCTTAGGGCATGTCATAGGCTGAGCCTATAGGCTCGTCGAAAAGTCTGCCAACCGCACGACTTTCACAGGCATGCCCCTAAAGGGGCTTTATTTTATTTG
>JAGAKG010000027.1 GCA_017625755.1 Clostridia bacterium
CCCATGCACCTCGCTGACGGTCAGATAACATACACTTGTACCGACTGCGGCGAGACTAAATTTGAAACAGTAGCAAAGACAACCGAACATACCTACGGCGAATGGGGTAAACACAATGCCGACAAGCACGCAAAGGTCTGCGCTTGCGGTGATGTAGTTTATGCAAATCACGCTTGGAACCAGCTTGTCTCGCTCCCTGCAAGTCACACAGAGTATGGCGTAGCTTATTATGCCTGCACAGATTGCGGAGAAATCAAGATAGAGGTTGCGGATTTGCTTGCCGACCACACATACGGCGAGTGGGGTCAGCACAATGCTGACAAACACGCAAAGGTCTGCGCGTGTGGCGATGTAGTTTACGCCGACCACGCTTGGGATAACGGCGTTATAACAACCGCTCCCACGCACCTCGCTGACGGTCAGAAAACATACACTTGTACCGACTGCGGCGAGACTAAAATTGAAACCGTTGCAAAGACAACCGAGCATACTTACGGAGAGTGGATAAGCGTTGACGGCAACGAGCATAAGCATATTTGCTCCTGCGGTGACGAAGTAAAGGAAGCTCACGCTTGGAACGAGGGTGAGATAATTTCCGCTCCCACTGCAAAGGACGAGGGAACGAAGCTTTACAGATGTGAAGCCTGCGACGAGCTGAAGCTCGAGGCAATCCCCGTGCTTGAGGAAGAAGGCTGCGGCGCTTACCTCGGCGGCGGGGTGAGTGTCATTCTCCTTGCGGCGGGACTCTCGGCGGTAACTCTGCGAAAGAAGAAAAGAAAATAAAGTGAATTGAACAAACATCAACGGCTACCGATTTCGGTAGCCGTTGTGTCTTTTTGAGGATTTTCGCAAGGCTCCCTCCGAGAGGGAGCTGTCGAGCGAACGCGAGACTGAAGGAGAATGCGTAACATTGAATTTAGCAAAGCTTTCTTCTTCATAACGCAGGCTCCTTCCACCGCAAGCGGTCCCCCGTCTCGCTTCGGCTCGGTCACGCTCGGGCTCTGACACCACACCGTGGTGTCATTCACTACCCTCGCGCCGCTTCGCTACCTCTCGGAGGAAGGCTTTCGTTTGCGATAACCTTTCTTATATCTACACCGCGTTCAACTCATTTTCGCGCGCAGGAAGTCCATAATCTTCTTTTCCTCGCGAGAGACCTTTACCTGCGAGAGTCCGAGCGAGTCGGCGGTCTGCTGTTGCGTCAGATTTCGATAATAACGCAGAAGCACTATTCTCTGCCACATCTCGGGCATCTCCGCTATGGCTTGTCCGAGCGCGATACGGTCGCGCAATCGCTCAAAATCCGCCTCGCTCTCCGTATCGGTTATTGTCGCGCCAAATTCCACTCCGTCTTCATCGGCTCCGTAAACCTTATCAGACAGAGACACCACGGGCGATATCGCTTCAAGCGCCATTGCCGCGTCCTCTGCGCTCACGCCGCACATACGCGCCAGCTCCTCAATATGCGCCTCTCTGCCCTCCTCGGTATATATTTTGTTCCTCGCGTTCATTATAGCCGCGCCGAGCTTCTTATAGTAACGCCCGATTTTGATAGGCCCCTCGTCTCTCATATGTCGGCGTATCTCGCCGAATATAAGCGGCACGGCGTAGGTCGAGAAGGTAGTTCCCCGTTCGAGGTCAAAGCTCCGTATCGCTTTTATCATTCCTATCATACCTATCTGCATAAGGTCCTCAAAATCAACACCTCTGTCGCGGAAGCGTTGGGCAATACTGCGCACAAGTCCACGATTTATTTCAATCAATTCCTCGGTAGCCCGCATTGCCGCTTCCTCGTCGGCGCCCTGCGCTATGATTATAAGCTCCCTGTTGCTTTCGTAATTATTTTCCCTGCTTTCGGTCGCCTGCATAAGCTCCCCCCGCACAATATTATCTTCCCTCAAATGCTTTGAACAAGGTCACAGTCGTTCCTCCGCCGAGCTTTGAGCGCACACGAACGGCGTCGCAAAAGCTTTCCATAACGGTAAAGCCCATTCCGCTCCGCTCGTTTGCGGCATCGGTGGTAAAGAGGGGCTGGCGAGCCGTTTTTACATCCTCGATACCGCACCCCTTATCCTTTATCTCAACTCTTACGACTCTTTCCTCACAAAGCCTGATGTTTATGTAAATCGTGCCGATTCTATCCTTATAAGCGTGAACGATACAGTTCGTGACTGCCTCGGAGACCGCGCACTTGATATCGGCTATCTCGGTAGCGCTTGGGTCAAGCTGGGCGCAGAAAGCCGCTACCACCGAGCGCGCAAGTCCTTCATTGACCGAGAGCGAGGGCATTTTTATTTTCAGCTCATTGAGATTTCCCGAGGGGCTCTTTCTTCTTTTATTTTCGGCGTTTTTCATTTTTTGCTCTCCTTTTCTGTGTTTTCTTCGGCATCTTCAGCTCCAATTTCCTCTGCATCTTCTTCTATTTTGACTATTCTTCCAAGTCCCGCAAGCTCGAATATCTTCACTATTCGCTCATTGGGATTTTTCAGGGTAAGCTCGCCGTCTATTCTCTGCATAAGGGCGTATCTGCCCATGATGAGTCCAAGCCCCGAGCTATCCATAAAATCAATTTCAGACAGGTCAAGAACCGTCTTTTGCGGTCTCAGCTCATAAATGAGCGAGTCTATCTCTGTTCTTACGCTCACCGCGCTATGGTGGTCTATCTCCCCGCGGAGCGTTACCGTGAGAACTCCGTTCTCAATTTGCGTTTCATACTTACAATGCTTTTTTAACATTTAAACCTCCTTTGCCGTATATGGCTGTTACGGCTATCTTGCTTGTCTAATTTTACCACCAAGGAAAAGAAAAAAATGTCGGATATCGACACCTGAAAAATTATTTTTCGTTTTTTCTGCTGTTTTTTATGAACTGACGGTAAAAAATAAATTTGTTGTTGTATTTCGCGGAAATTTATGATATAATTAATCTAATAACTACTGAAAGGGGTGTGTTGTTTGCATATTCAGGAATCGGGAGAGATGTATCTCGAAACTATCTATCTTCTCTCCAAGCAAAAAACATCGGTGAGAGCCATTGATGTTAGCGAGCATATGGGATTTTCAAAGCCGAGTGTAAGCCGCGCTATGGGACTTCTCCGCGACGCGGGACTTCTTGAAGTGGACAAGAACGGTTTTCTCGTTTTGACAGATGAGGGACTCGCGAAAGCAAAAAAGATATACGAACGCCACACTATCCTCACCTCTTTTCTGGTAAGTCTTGGCGTAAAAGAAGATATCGCCGCCGACGATGCCTGCAAGATTGAGCATCATATCAGTGACGATACATTCGAAGCTATTAAAAAACACATGAGCGAGAAATAAACGAATACCGCCGCAGAGATGTCTCTGCGGCGGTTTGTTTGTTTTATCTTTCTCTATATTCGTAGACCTTCTGATTATATACCAGTGCTATCTTTCCTCTGCCTGTGAGGACGAGATAAAATTTATCGTCTATAGAGGAATATTCATAGGTGCTTCCGTCTATGCCCGAAATAAAGTAGGTTCCGTGTTCTTGGAAATACAATGCTTTAACAAGCTTTCTCCTATCGAAGATTCCGAATATTCCGTTAAAATTATATGTATAATGCCTATGAGTCTCTTCCCTATACACTAAGGAATCCTCGACCACCAATAAAGCTTTCATATAAGTCGATTTTGCTGTCACTATTACTTTAATAAAACAAATCAAGAAATAAATCGACAACAGAAACAACATCACAGTCATCAAAGACCAAATAACAACAAGAACAACCGGCTTACCTGTAGAGGTAAATAATAATAGCCAAGTCCACAAAGTCGTCAATCCTACACTGCCAAACAAAGAAGTAAGCGCCATAGGAATTGCTGCCCTATGCATAGATTTCAGCGTTTTCTTTATTTTTTCCTGCGTTATTATTTCTTTTTCCTGCCTGATCATAGTCAACCTCTATTCTATCTCGTCGATATTATAAGGTGTGGTCTGATATACGAAATAGTTGAGCCAGTTGGAATAAAGCAGGTTTGCGCAGCTTCTCCAACGCACGACGGGTTCTTTCGTATCGTCGTCGTTCGGGAAATAGTTCTTAGGAACATCTATCGGAAGTCCTGCGTTCTTATCTCTGAGATACTCGTTTTTGAGGGTATCGGCGTCGTACTCCGAATGTCCCGTGACGAATATCTGTCTGCCCTTATCGGTTGCCACCACGAAAATTCCCGCCTCCTCGGAGCTTGAAAGTATCTTCAGCTCGGGAACGGCTTCAATATCCTCTCTGCGGCAGGTGGTATGTCTTGAATGAGGAACGACGAAGCTGTCGTCAAAGCCGCGGAAAAGAATGGCGTGCTTATGGTCGAGACGATGCTCGAACACGCCGAAAAGCTTCTTCTCAAGCGGATATTTCTTTATTCCGTAATGATAGTAAAGTCCTGCCTGAGCGCCCCAGCAGATATGGAATGTACTCGTTACATGAGTCTTGCTCCACTCCATTATCTCGCAAAGCTCCTCCCAGTATTCGACCTCCTCAAACTCCATATGCTCAACGGGCGCGCCCGTTATGATAAGTCCGTCGTACTTGTTATGACGAACCTCGTCGAAGGTCTTATAGAAGGCGAGCATATGCTCGGCAGAGGTATGCTTGGATTTGTGTGTCGCAGTCTGCAAAAGCTCAAGCTCGACCTGAAGCGGTGTGTTGCCGATAAGCCTTGCTATCTGCGTTTCTGTTTCTATTTTTTTCGGCATAAGATTAAGCATTAAAATCTTAAGCGGACGAATATCCTGCGTTATCGCTCTCGTTTCCGAGATAACGAAGATGTTCTCGTTAAGAAGAACATTTGTCGCGGGAAGCAGATTTGGTATCTTTATCGGCATAATACACCTCTGTAAAACTCAAATTTTTCAGCCCTTTGCTGCTTCGAGCGCCTGCGAAAGGTCTGCTATTATATCCTCGACATTCTCGATTCCAACCGAGAGTCTGACAAGGTCTGCGGAGATACCCGCGTCGATAAGCTGCTCGTCTGTCAGCTGACGGTGAGTCGTGCTCGCGGGGTGAAGAACGCTCGTTCTCGCGTCCGCAACATGAACGACTATCGCCGCAAGCTTCAGAGAATCCATAAACTTGACTGCCGCCGCGCGTCCGCCCTTTACGCCAAAGGAAACGACTCCGCAGGCTCCGTCAGGAAGATATTTCTCTGCAAGCGCGTACTGCGTGTCTCCCTTAAGCTTGGGGTAGCTTACCCAGGTTACCATATCGTTCTGCGCGAGGAACTCGGCAACCTTCTGGGCGTTCGAGCAATGTCTCTCCATGCGGAGAGGAAGTGTTTCAAGTCCGATGTTGAGCAGGTATGCCGACATAGGAGTGAGAGCCACGCCAAAATCGCGGACGAGCTGAACTCTTACCTTGGTATAGAAAGCGTTATCGACGCCGAATGTGTCGGTATAAACTACTCCGTGATAGGACTCGTCGGGCGTGGTCAGCTCGGGATACTTGTTCCCTGCCGTCCAGTCGAATTTACCGCCGTCAACTATAACGCCGCCGACTACCTGCGCGTGACCGTCCATATACTTCGTGGTCGAGTGGATAACGATATCCGCGCCATGCTCAAAGGGACGGCAGAGGAAGGGCGTTGCGAATGTGTTGTCTACAAAGAGCGGTACGCCGTGAGCGTGAGCGATAGCGGCATATCTTTCAAAATCAAATACAACGAGCGCGGGATTTGCAATTGTCTCGCCGAAGAAAAGTCTTGTGTTCTCGTCAAAGAGAGCCGAAACCTCATCATCGCTCATTTCGGGCGTTGCAAATCTGACCTCGATACCGAGGCGCTTGAGGGTAACGGCAAACAGGTTGATGGTTCCGCCGTATATCGAGGACATACTTACGATATTCTGCCCCGCAGATGTGATATTGAGTATCGCGAGCAGGTTTGCCGCCTGACCCGACGATGTAAGCACAGCACCCGTGCCGCCCTCGAGGTCGGCTATCTTCTTCTCTACCGCGTCAACCGTGGGGTTGGAGATACGCGAATACATATGTCCCGGCGCCTTGAGGTCGAACAGGTCGCCGAGGTGGTCGGCGCTGTCGTACTTATATGTCGTGCTCTGGCATATAGGAAGCACGCGGGGCTCGCCGTTTGCAGGCTTATAGCCCGACTGAATACATTTAGTTTCTATTTTATAATTTGACATAACTAAACCTCCGTAACATTTAAAATAACATATCAATAATTATATCACACTTATGTGGCAATTTGCAATAGTTTTCGGTAAAATACCGACACAAAAAGTCGCCAAAAAGCGTTTATTTCAATATTTCTATCTCACTTTCGTGAAATTGCTCCTGAAAATATACCGCCCGCTCTATCTCCTCTTTGGTATAGCTTCCATCACTAGCTGTCGCCACAAGCTTATCCTCGACATCGTCGCTTCTGTGTACTATGGCTATCACTCTGACGGTACACTCCTCCACGGGCTCGTCAAGCCCAAGCACATAGACATCAAGCTCCTCGCCGTCTCCGCCGAAAACCTCGGGGATATAGCCGTAATTTATCGGATAGATTATCTCTGGGTGCTTCGGGTGCGGTGCGCCGATAGGTCGGTCTATCTCTATTCTGACAGTTTTCCCGAGGTAATACCTCACCTGCGCCTTGCGTTCTTCAAAGGTCATTTCTTTCTCCTTGCTTTTATACCAAATTTATAAAAATTATTGACTCAACATAGATTTAAAGTCTAATCTATTGAAAACTCGTAAGCTTCGTCGTTCTGTTCGCACCCGCTGAGGATAACCGTCACCTTGTCGTCTTCCCACAAAACCTCGGCGTTTCTCTTTTCAACTCCGCCTTCATTATATATCTGAGTCTCTATACGCTCTACCTTTCTACCCTGTTCATCTTCAAGTGTGATTCTCACATTGGAAGCTCCAAAGAAAAAAGGCATTCCGAGTTGTTCAAAAACGACGCTATATCCGTTATCTGGATTTTCATATACGGCAATAGTGGTCTTTTTCCAACTGAAATGATATTTAAGAAACAAGAAGGTCCCCGCGCTAAAGCAAAAAACAACTATAAGTAATACAATGATTGTTCTCTGAACTGTCTTTGTTAACTTTTTTCCAAAAAGCAAAAAATATTCTTTAGACATATTGCCCTCTCAAATTCAAGTTTAAGTACAGTCACATTATATCATAAATCCCTATGAAAGTAAATAGCTCGCAGACTTTTTACCAATCAAACAGTTCATACTGTAACTTTCATATAGTAACGCCGCTCCACAATGTCATTCTCGAGCGAAGCGAAGAATCTTGTGGGGCGGCGCATATCAAGGTTTGCCTTATATTATTTAGTTTTTCGATATTTCAACAAATCCGCAAACGGGTACATTCAGCATAATTGCCCCTGCCGAAAGCTCGAGCGACTTATCGGACACGGTTCTGCCCAAGCAATCGCATATTCTCAGGCGACAGCTTCCGATATCCTCCGCGCAATTTAGGCAGATATACGCATCATCGGCGGAATTGATAAATATGCACCTTTCGCCATTCTTCGCAAAGCGCTTTACCTCAAAAGGAACATTTGCGTAATTCACTCCGATAACTCTTCCGTCCTTCTCTGCCCTTACCTGCGAGAAGTTCAATTCGGGGTTCTTGACGCTTATATTCTCGCTATGAAGCACATCTATATTCTCGGTATAGAAATCAAGCCAGAATTTTATTGCGTCAAGATGCTCCTCGGAAAGTCCTTTGAGTATGACAGACACCTGCGGAACTCCGAAAAGCGTACTGATAAGCTGACGCGCCGCCGCCTCGACGGGTGCGTTCTTATGCCACATTATCATATCGGAATGTACCGCGGTCTTGCCTGAGGTGAGACGGAGATTGATTATGTGCATACGGTTTCTGAGACTATCGTACGGACAGTCTCCGACTCTCACCATATTTCCGTATTTAAGCACCGTGGGACCTATATATCCCTGTCTGAACTCGAGAAGTATCTCGGGGTCTATCTTGACAAGCTCCGCCTTGGTCTCGGCGAGAAGGCTCTCGAGCGCGTCCTCAATACTCGGTATATCCATTCTATCGTTGACCTCAGGCGACTCCGCTCTGAGCTTGAAGCGGTCTATGAAGTCGAGCTTGAGTCCGTTAAGACCGAAATTCTTAACGGCATTGACATAGGTCTCAACAAGGTAATCCCTGACCTCCTTATATCTGAGGTCGACGACAAGCACTCCCTTCTCGTCGGCAAGCGCCATATCCTTGAAGCGCTCATACGCCTTTGAGTATATGCCGACAAAGGGTACGGAATACCAGAGCATTACCTTCATTCCGAGCTTGTGTATCTCGTCGGTAAGCTTCTTCATATCGGGAATCTTCTCGGTGGCAAGCTCCCAGTCTCCGCAATATCTGTATCCGCGGTTATTGTCGGTAGTCTGCCAGCCGTCATCGATAATAATAGTTTTCATACCGAGCTTTGCCGATATTCTGCACTCCTCTATAAGCCTTTCGGGGTCGAGCGCCTGATGGAAGCTATACCAAGCTGAGTTCATCGGCAGATATGCCTCATGGGGGACATAAGCCTTCTCGTAGCCGAAGTCATTTTCCCACCATGCATTGACGCGCTTTACCGAGTCTGTAAAGGGCTGATTTTCAAAATCTATGCGTATATAAGCCTCGTATGAGTCTATCGGGCTTATGTAAGATGTGAAGAAGGTCGCATTGCAGAAGAAGACCGCTTCCTCCTCCGAGACGCCCGCGCCTATCTCGGTCGGTGTCTTGGTGTCGCTTATAGCTATCGTGCATGAGCTGGTTCCGTCGTTATTTATCAATGAAAGCACGGGAGCGCCAACCGCGGTTTTAGACTCCACCTTGGTTCTGCGCCAATTGGGCGCGATAAATCTCGAAAAGCCGAGAAGCGGTCCCCATACCGAAACGATATTTCCGACGGGTACCTTCCACTCCACCTTTACAGGCGACGGAACGATTTTCTCCTCTGCCTTCATTGTGAATTTTAACACCAGCGAGGTCGCGCTCTCCTCCGTTATAGCGAGGTCAAACTCCGCGTTCTGTGTATCAGTACTTATTGAAAAGTCTTTAATATTCATTATATATACCTGCCCTTCCGTGGTTAGTTAAGATACAATTTCATTATATCATAAAAAAATTTTTTTACAATACTATAATTTTTCAACTTACCTTTGAAAACTATTATTTTTAATCAAAAGCAAGGACGGCAAAACCGCTTTCACTATCATTTTTCAGATAATAAAAGCGGTTATCCCTTTATTTTTCTTATTTTCTCAAATCGTTTGCAATATCGGGATAATTGGTTATAATAGCATCAACCCCCGCTTCAAGCAAAAAGGCTATATCTTCCTCTGTGTTTACCGTCCAAGTGTGAATACGAATTCCCCTGTCGTGGCAATTCTTTACATAATCGGGCAACAAACGAAGCTGATTAAATCTGGGATGAACTGCCTTAGCTCCTATATCAAGGCAGTAGTTCCAAGGGTTAAGCATATTAAATCCGTAAAGCGGAGCGATAAAGGCATTCGGAATAATCTCCTTAGCTCTTTGCAGCTGAAAATGGTCAAAGGAAGAATATATAACATTTTCCTCCATTTTGTATGCCTTCGCTATATCGTGACAGGCTTTGACGATATCAGGGTCTGCCGATTTTATCTCGACATTCACAAGCTTACCGATGGGAGCAAGAAGCTCATATACCTCTGCGAGCGTGGGTATTCTGATGCCCTTTCTTTGCTCTTTGTAAAAATGATATCCGAAATCCATTGTCTTAAGCTCTGCAAGGGTATATTGGTTAACAAGACCCTGCCCATTCGATGTACGGTCTATCTTCTCGTCGTGCAGTACCACAACCTCGCCGTCAGCGGTAAAATGGACATCAAGCTCAACACCGTCAGCACCCATTTTTATAGCAAGCTCAAAGGCTTCCATAGTGTTTTCAGGAGCATGTCCGCAGGCTCCTCTATGACCTAATATTAAAGTTTTATCAATCAATGGTTTCATAATATCCCCTTTATAAATTTTGCAAAATTTTCTGCGTTATTCTCTCAAATCTCTCAATAATCAGCCGTATATTTATCTCTCATTGTTCCTTATGCTTTGTTATTGTATCATTTTTTTCACAGACTGTCAAGACACACGAAAGTAAAAATGCAGACTAAACGAAAAATCATATTATGCTCGCTTGAAGAAATAATTTAATAAAAGTATAAATCTCCTTGTTTTGCAGATACTAACAGTACAAATCTGTAAATCAAGGAGATTTTTATATATGAAAGCCACAGGAATAGTAAGAAGAATTGACGACCTCGGGAGAGTCGTCATTCCAAAAGAGATAAGAAGAACTATGCGTATCCGCGAGGGCGACCCGTCGCAGACAACATTGACATCCGAAAACAAATTCATATTCGCAATGCTTGAACTGTCAAAAAGGATAGGCTTGAATTGTGAAGAATGACGAAAAATATGCCCTCAACGGTGAATATACTGAGAGGCATAAAATAAATGAAAGGATGGAAAATGTAATGAAACAAACCATTTACGAACAGCTCGGAGGTACATACCGCGAGGAAAACGGAAA
>JAGAKG010000028.1 GCA_017625755.1 Clostridia bacterium
GCTACAATTTTCATTCCTTGGATAATGAAACCTTGCAAAATATTGTTTTATCTATTAACCTAAGACCTAAAAAATGCTTGGGCTGGCTTTCGCCTTTTGAAGCATTTTTTGGTGTTGCACTTGCTTGACAATCTGCCCTCCCGACGGAGTCGGGTGAGGGATTGTTTTGTAGAAAATATTACTTTTACAACCCCTCCGTCTTGCCACGCAAGCCACCTCCCCTTACACAGGGGAGGCATTTTTTACCTCCCGGAAGGTAAGCAAATAACTTTTGAAAAGATAGTGTCAAAAGTGCCTTTGCATTGCCTTTGCATTGCTTTTGACAGTCCGTTTAAAATAAGATCCGTATATTTTTGTTTCACTTCGTTATCTGAACTTACCTTAATGCAGATGCGCTACTCATTTTTACTTTTCGTAATGTTTTTATTTTAAAGACAAAAAATATTTACTTTAGTAAATTTTTATTGACAATTCTTGCGATTTGTGTTATACTGTTTATAGAAAGGAGATGAACGTATGTATATTGATTACAGTAAGCTATGGAAATTATTGGTTGACAAGAATATGAACAAAAGCGATTTGATCGCACTCACCGGAATCAGTTCCAGAGTTATAGCAAAAATGTCTAAAAACGAAACGATTACAACCGACACAATTGCCAGAATATGTTCAGCGCTTAACTGTAGCGTCAGTGATATTATGGAATGTATTAGCGAAGAAAATCTCACAGTGTATGCTGCCTACAAAAAATATGGTGTATGTGTTGAGGAAAACGAGTTATTTAAGACGGTTCAGTTTACTGTGGCAGGTCAAAAATACACGGTTTATCAATCTAATGAGTTGGCAACAAAGGCTACACAAATTCATTGCGAGGAAGATAAAACAGTATACTGGGTTCAATTTTATCCCGTTGGATATATTGCGGGGATGCCTGTAAAAAAGGTTTTGGTAAAACCCTATCCAAAGGATAACGAAATTATCATCGTTTTGATCAAAGGGAAACCTTGCGTAATAGCCGGCTTGGATGAAAACGGTTTTGTTTCGAGTAGAGGCGTGCGAAAAAACAAGTCCGATATTTACGTTATGTCAGAATCCGCGTTTAAGCTTTTTACCCCGCAAGTAATGTGAATTTGCATTGTTTTACAACCCGATAGTACACATACAAGCTGTAACACATTACACCTTGCGGGGCAAGGCGTGTGAAAAAGGACAGAGATGGAAACATCTCTGTCCTTTTTTCTGTCGGCAAGTAAAACTGTCCTTTAGGGTACAGCCCTATGACTTGGTTCCTTTTTTACTCAAAGCTCAATAAGCTCCGCCGTAGCTAAAAGCTCTTGCGCTTTATTCATAATACTTTTGAAATTTTCAGCGCCTATACGCCGTTCCATCTTTGTAAAATTCTTATACGATGACTTATCAGCGCCGTGAATATCGCTGCCAAGGGCACAGACATAGCCGCCGTCGATATACGCCATCATTTTCCTTCTCAGCGTGCGAGTGCTAAATGCTTCGGCGTTTACCTGAGCCATAGCGCCCATAGCTATCAGGGTGTCTATCTGGTTCTCATAACGCCTCATATACCGTCCGATATGAGCCAAAATAACATCATATCCGTCGTCTATAAGGTTTTTCACCGCTTCGATCTGCAATCTTCCCCATTCACCGCAAGCAGGCATTTCCAACAAAAGGCATCTCGTTCCGCGAATACAGAGCTTGTCCAGATCGGGCATTCTGTCGATAGTTTCGCAGGCAAGCACCTCGACGCCAAGCGCCAAGGATATGCCGAGCTTCTTTTCACCAAGCCTTGAGCGAATCTCCGCAACTGCCGCATCTATATTCTGAACATAATCGCTTGTACTGTGTATATGCGGGTAGAAGTGCGGCGTCGCCACTGCTATATCGGTCTTGTTGGAACGCATCAACTCAAGCTGCTGTTCAGCCTCAAGAGCATCCGCGCAACCGTGGTCGATAGCGGGAAGAATATGCGAGTGAAAATCAATCAGCAATCAGCTTCACTCCTTCCGCTTTACAAATTTAAGCTAAATCAGGATTTCTTTTGCTTGTTGTAGTTGCTATATTTACTGTATTTTCCGTATTTTCCGTATCTGCCGTATCCGTTTCTCTTGTACTTACTTGCAAAGATCCCGTCCTTGAGATTTACATCGCTGAGAACGATTCCCGAGATATTAGCGTTGACCTTTTCAAAGTTCTCTATGATCTCGGTAACTCTGACATAATCGGAAACATTCGCTCTTATAACGAATATATATCCCGACATAATAGATACGACCGAGAGTGCGTCAGCAACGACACCAACAGGCGGAAAGTCGATAAATATAAAATCATATTCGGTCTTCAGCTCATTGATAAGCTCCTCAAATCTGGAGCTGAGAATAAGCTCAGAGGGGTTAGGCGGAAGATGTCCGCTCGAGATAACATCGAGATATTTGTTAGAGGTCTTGAATATCGCATCGCTCTTATCCTTGACCATTCCGACGAGTATTTCGCTAAGACCAACATTCTCCTTCGGATATCCGAAGAAATCATACTGTCTGGGGCAGCGCATATCCGCGTCTATAATAAGCACCTTTTTTTCTATCTGAGCAAATGAAAGTCCAAGATTAGCAATTATGGTGCTCTTTCCTGCGCCTTCCTCTGCGGAGGTAATTCCAAAAACAGGTGCGCCGCTTCCGTCTGTACGGGTATATATGATATTGGTTCTGAGCAAACCAAAGGACTCTCTTACTGCGAAAGGAGCGTCTTCGTCAAGCAATATAGCTCTTTTCTTGTCAATTTTTAAATTCTTCTTTTTGTTCTTCACGATTTTTTCCTCCCTTTCTCACTTATTTTTTGCGCCATGTGGGAATTCTACCGATCAAGGGATATTTATCGGTTATCGGCTTTATATCATCCTCTGTTTTAACAACGGTGTTAAAAAAACTCTTGAGAAGAAAGATAACATAAACAAGCAAAGCCGACGCAATACCAGCAATCAGAACATTTTTAGAAAGGTTAGGAGAATCGTAAGAAGTTGCCAACTGAGGATGGTTAATTGCAGTAATACATTCAACAACAGAATCCTTCTTATCGGTATCAACATCGCTCAACCACGGCTTAACGACATCTTTAACTTTCTCGGGAGCGTTATCGTTAATGTACTGAGCGATTATGTAAGCATGCTCCTTATCAGTGTTTGTAACACGAATCTTAAACATCGAGGTATCGCTGATTATCGAGGCAGATATCATATTTCTTATCTGTCCCGGTGTATAATCCCATCCGTGTTCCTCGTTAAGATCCTCAACAAGCGGCTCTATAATCACATCACTGAGTATCAGCTCTATGTAGTCGTTCGAGAGCTGCTCTATTGCCTGAAGCAGGGCAGATGTTGTGTACTCCGAGTTGGAGCTTGTGTTTATAACATAGAATGTAACCGAGGAAGAATATTTCTTCTTGATTCCGTAGTTGGTGTAAAGTCCCGCAATAAGCATAACAATCAATGTGATTATCACGATAACTTTCCATGAATTTTTTAACACTTTCCAAAGTGTTAAAATCGATATTTCCTTATTCATAGCGTAACCCTTTCTTTTGAACGAAATTGTCGTATCTGAACATACAAAGACATTATATCACGAAGTCGGCTTTTTGTCAATACAAAAAGCCGACTTTGCAAAAAAATCGAATAATGTTATATTAACGGCTTTTCTGTCGCCGCAAAAAAATCTCCGAGCAGCTTATCCTGCAAACGCTTCAGCAAAGCCCCCGCTCTGCCCCCGACAGAAACTCCGTCGATATACGCCGCAGGTCGGCAAAGTGTTCCAGACGAGGTAACTATTATTTCGCTCGCCGCCATCATTTCTTCAACAGAAAACGGCATTTCCTCGACCTTTATTCCAAAGCCGCGACACGCCTCTATCAGATGCGCTCTCGCCACTCCCGCAAGTATCATATTATCCGCGGGGGCTGTCTGCACGATTCCGTCATCTCTGATAATAAAAAGATTGGAATGAGCGCACTCGGTAACCCTCTCTCCTCTATGAAATACCGCTTCGTCCGCTCCCGCGTCTGCCGCTGCCGCCGAGGCAAGCACCGTAGGCAGAAGATTGAGAGTTTTCATATTGCAGTGCAAAAATCTCGTATCCTCAACGGTTATGAGCTTCATCGGTGAGTATATATCCTTTAGCTTCATAGGCTTGAGTGTTATCCATATATTTCCGACTATCCCCTTTGCGGGAGCATGGTTTCGCATCTCTGTTCCTCGGGAGACCTGAAAGTACACAAGCTGCTCGTCACAGTCAACCTTGTGAACGAGCTCCTCTATTATCGATTTCAACTCTTCCTTTGTATGCGGAATTTTTATTCCAAGTATTTCCGCGCTGTCGTAGAAGCGGTCAAGATGCTCGTCAAGCGCGTATACTATGTAATTCCTTGTGTAAGCCGCCTCGTATATCCCGTCGCCGAAATAACACGCTCTGTCGTTCATCGGAACGGTCATATTCTCTATGAGGTCATACCTTCCGTTATAGTAACCAAGATTTTTCATAATTTAAAATAAAAAAACAAACATTTCCTTTCGGATAATTATACCGTTTATATTTTATGCCATGTTGTACTCATCTATGAGTAACTTTAAAAGCTCGAATTCAGCGGTTTTCGTCTACTGATATTATAGCACAGCGCACCCTTATTGTCAACAACACAGAAAATTTAATCATAAAAAATTAATCCTCTCGCCTATTGCAATATACCCAACCGTATGGTATAATGTAAGTAATTTTGATTATGTTGCGGAGGTATGATGAAACTTTTAGACAAAACAATCTTATCAGAAAAAATAAAAGAATCCCTAACCTCTGTGCTTCCCGTAACCCTGATAGTTCTGTTTCTGCTGACCACCTTTCTCCCCGTCCCCTCAGAGATGCTTCTGGCGTTTCTGATAGGCGCGGTGCTGATAATCATAGGAATGGGACTTTTCACGCTCGGAGCGGAAAGCTCTATGACACCAATGGGAGAATATATGGGCTCGGCTATGACGAAGTCCAAAAATCTTTTTTTGGTCATCTTTGTATCATTCTTCGTAGGCGTTCTTATAACCGTTTCGGAGCCCGACCTGCAGGTTCTCGCGAACCAGACCTCTATCCCGCCTCTGTTACTCATTTTGTCAGTAGGCATCGGTGTCGGTCTGTTCCTTGTGGTCTCTATGCTGAGAATACTGCTCAAAATAAAGCTTAAATATCTGCTTCTGTTCTTTTACGCGGTGGTCTTTATTCTCGCCGCATTCGTTCCCAAGAACTTTCTTGCCTTGGCATTTGACTCGGGTGGAGTAACCACGGGTCCTATGACCGTTCCCTTTATAATGGCACTCGGCGTGGGTGTTGCAGCCATCCGTTCCGACAGCTCGGCAGATAACGACAGCTTCGGTCTTGTGGCACTCTGCTCGATAGGACCTATTATCGCGGTTATGATACTCTCTCTCGTATTCGGCGGCAATGCCGAGGCTAAGGTAGACTATTCAATGCCCGTCATAGAAACCTCACGAGACCTTCTGACGATGTTCCTCACAAGTATTCCGCATTACCTGAAGGAGGTAGCCATAGCGGTAGCGCCTTTGGCGGTATTCTTCTTCCTTTTCCAGTTCATATTCGGCGGAGTAAACAGACATACTCTTGTAAAAATACTTATCGGCTTGCTCTACACATACATAGGTCTCGTCCTCTTTCTGACAGGGGTCAATGTTGGATTTATGTCGGTAGGTAACTATATCGGTCAGGCAATCGTGGGCTCTCCCTTCAAATACATAATAATTCCGCTTGGAATGATAATCGGATATTTTATAGTATCGGCAGAGCCTGCAGTCCATGTGCTTACGAAGCAGGTTGAGGAAACTACCTCGGGAACTATCCCGGGAAAGCTTCTCGGTCTTTCCCTCTCTATCGGCGTCGCGGTCTCTGTGGGACTCGCTATGACTCGCGTGCTCACGGGAATATCCATAATGTGGTTCCTTATCCCGGGCTACGCAATTGCCCTGATACTGACCTTCTTCGTACCCGATATCTTCACCTCGATAGCCTTTGACTCGGGTGGAGTTGCCTCGGGACCGATGACGGCGACATTTCTTCTTCCCTTCGCCGTAGGCGCTTGCAGCGCTGCGGGCGGAAGCGTCGAGGATGTGGTCGCAAACGCATTCGGCGTTGTGGCTATGGTCGCTATGACACCCCTTATAACGATACAGATACTCGGACTCATCTACAAGCTCAAGCAGAAGAAGGCTGCGGCTTCGGTTGTGGCTGACACCGATGCAGTCGCTCAGAGTGAGGACGAAAGCATTATCGAGATAGTCGCCTCGGAGGATACGGTTTCTTCTGAGAATGACGACATCATTGACCTATAAACGGAGGTGTATAATGAAAGATATATATTTTCTTATAACCATAATCCGCCGTTCCGACACGGAAGAATACGAAAAATTCTACAGCAAGCATAATGTAGATGTTCTTTACGCTATCAATTGTAACGGCACGGTACACAAGCGCACTCTTGATTTGCTTGGAATAGAGCGAACAGACAAAACGATGCTCGTCACAATAACCGACGGAAACTCGCTCAGACAGCTGACGAGGTCGCTGACAGCGGAAATGAAGATAGACCTGCCCGACAGAGGAGTCGCTATGGCAGTTCCTCTGGCAAGCGTGGGCGGCGCGCAAACGCTTGGATATTTCACCGACGGGCAGATAGACAATACAAAGGAGATTGAAGGTATGTGTTCTGATTACGAGCTTATAATCGCTATATACGAAAGAGGCTTTACAGATATGGTAATGGACGCGGCGCGCTCAGCCGGAGCAGGCGGCGGCACCGCGATAAAGGCGAGAGGAACGGGCGCTAAGGCGGCTGAAAAGTTCTTTGGAATTTCCCTTGCGTCAGAGAAAGAAATCGTGTTTATCGTATCCGATATAAACAAGAAAAAGGATATTATGCGCGCGATAATGCACGAGGCGGGGGTCAACACCGAGGCGCACGCGCTCGTGTTCTCGCTCCCCGTATCCGAAACGGCAGGCTTCAGATTTGCCGACACAGTTGAAAAAGAATCTGAATAAATAGAAGATGCTGAGTCATTAAGATGCAGAAGTCGTGATTTGGTTCTCGTCGCTGTACTTTGTACCGCAGAGAGCCAAATCGCGACTAAAAAGCACACATAAAAATCGAAATCCGCAAGGATTTCTACCTAAAAAACCGCTTTCTCCATCATATTCTCGATGGACAAAGCGGTCTTTTTTGCATATTTGTATTAATTTACATTAATTATTTATTCGTGTGTTTTTGTTCTGCGCTGAATGAATCAGCCTCATATGATTTACGCGTTCTCTATAATTTCACGAAGCAGAGGTACGAGATGGTCCGCAACCGTGATATGACCGTCGCGAAGCGGGTGAAGCGGCTCGGGAGATATCCAGCCATAGCTGCTTATGTACTTCACATCACAGCCGTGCTCCGCGTTATATTTCTCAATATAGGCTCCGAGCTCCTCGTGGAAGGCTCCGCAAAACGCGGAAAGCGAAACGATGATAGAATCGGGGTTCATCGCTCTCACAACATCAAGCAGCTCGCCGTATTTCACAACATATTCGTCGGCAGGTCTGCGTCTGTCATTAGCGCCGTGATTTATTACGATAATATCCGCTGACTTGTGCGTTATCGGCGAACCGTCAAAGTTAAACGGATAGGATTTCTGCGCAGCAGGCACATTCGACATTCCCGCCTTTGTGACGCCAACCGCGCCATATCCCATAAATATCGGGCGCAGGTCAAGTCGCTCCGCCGTGTGCCACGCGTATGTCGCGCAGACATCGTCCTGATATATGCGGTTTATAACATCTGCCTCGTACTGCGGCTCTCCGTCACAGTAATAGTCCATATCTATGCAAACGCCCTCGGTTATCGAGTCGCCGACAAATTCTATCGTCCTGCGGTTGTCCTCGCCTATCTCTACGGGCTTTTCGGTGTCAACTCCCTTAAAGGACACCTTGCCGTGAAGCGGTCTGTACCAGCGTCTGTAAACCTCCTCGCCGCCCTTGTATATTATGCGGCATATATGTCTGCCCTCGGTCTTTGCCATAACTCGGAGATAAGCGTCTATCGGACACTCGAACATATCTCCTCCGTCAAGCTGTACCCAAAGGTGCAAAAACGGAAATCTGTTCCCCTCAATATCAAAGCAGGCAACCGCTGTCTTACCCTCAAAGGCAAACTCTATATAAGAGCCTGTTGCCGTCGCTTCGGCGTATCTCTCGTCGGTGACATCCCATCTTCCCGTAAGTCTTACAGACTTATCTCTGTACGAAACAAACATTATAGTTCTCTCCTTTATTTGCTCTTTACCGTCTCAATATAGCTCATTACCACATCGACCGCCTTTTCAAAGCTTATTCCCGATGTGTTTACACAGAGGTCGTAATTTGCGACATCATACCAGTTTCTGTTGGTATAATACTTATAGTACGCAGCTCTCGACCTGTCTATCTTCTCTATCGTCTTTCTTGCCTCCAAGGCAGACATTCCGTAAAGACTTGTGACACGGTTAATACAGGTCTCTTCGTCGGCATACACGAACAGACGGATAACATTCGGATGATTTTTAAGAATATAATCTCCGCATCTTCCGATAATGATGCAATTCTGCTTATCCGCAAGTTCGCGGATTATCTTCGCCTGATAGTTGAACAGATTGTCGTCAGATACAAACTCTGCGCTGTCGGGCGAGAGCACATACTCTCCGTAGCTGCGGTTGTATCTTTTGAAAAGACCGCTCTTTACCTTCTCGTCAGCTCTTCCGAAAAGCTCTATATTTATTCCGCTTTCCTCCGATGCCAGCTTGATAAGGTCGTTGTCGTAATAGTCACAGTCAAGCCTTTGAGCCAAAAGCTTTCCGATAGTTCTTCCTCCGCTTCCGAAGCCTCTCGCGATTGTTATAACAAGATCTGCCATATAAACCTCCGTAATTTATATATTGTTAACGGCATGGATAAATTTCAAAAATGCCGCTTTACCGTCACTATTGCGTTTGTAAACACCCGCGTCCTCAAGCACTCGCACAAAAGTCTTTCCAATCTCTGTACGGAGAATATCCTCTGTATTCTCTGATGTGAACTCATAATCGCCCTTGAATTTTTCAAACCAGGACTTGTGCTTCTCTATGCTCTCGCTCTGCGCAAAATCGCGTCCTGAGAGTATGTATTCCTTCATAGTCTCTATCTCAGTCTTGAGTCTCGCGGGAAGGACAGCCAGTCCCATTACCTCGATAAGACCGATGTTTTCCTTCTTGATGTTGTGAAGCTCGGCGTGAGGATGATATACTCCGAGAGGATGCTCCTCTGTCGTTATATTGTTTCTGAGAACGAGGTCAAGCTCGAATTTTCCGTCTCTTATTCTCGCTATCGGCGTTATCGTGTTGTGCGGCTCTCCGTCGGTCTCAGCGAATATGAACGCCGCCTCGTCGGTATATCCTCTCCACGCGAGAAGAATTTTGTCGGCGAGAGAGACAAGTCTCTCCTTGCTCTCGCCCGAAAGCCTTATAACAGACATAGGCCACTTGACTATTCCCGCCTCGATATCCTCAAAGCCCGCAAAGCTGAGCTTTTCCTCAATACCTGCCTTAGCCATAGCAAAGGTGTAATGTCCTCCCTGCATATGGTCGTGCGAGAGTATCGAGCCGCCGACTATCGGAAGGTCGGCATTTGAGCCGAGGAAATAGTGTGGAAAAAGTTCTACAAAATCGAGTATCTTTTCAAAAGTCGCTCTGTCTATCTTCATCGGAGTATGCTCCGAATTTAAGGCTATACAATGCTCGTTGTAATAAACATAGGGTGAATACTGCAAAAACCACGGCTTTCCCGCCATAGTTATCGGGATTATTCTGTGATTCTGACGCGCGGGTCTTGCCGCGTTGCCCGAATACCCCTCGTTTTCGGCACAAAGCAGACACTTTGGATATCCACCCTGCGGCATAAGCTTCGCCGCGGCTATCGCCTTGGGGTCCTTCTCGGGCTTCGAAAGATTTACGGTTATATCAAATTCACCGTACTCGCTCTCGGTAGTCCATTTAAGATCCTTTGAAACTCTGTATGTCCTGATATAGTCGCTGTTGCGGCTCAGGTCATAGTAGTAATTCGTGGCACACTCGGGGGATATGGCGTAATTCGCCGTAAAATTCCTTATCACCTCGGACGGTCTTGGCGTGAGAATTCCCATAAGCTTCGTGTCAAAGAGGTCGCGGTATGTAACGGTATTTTCCTCTATTTTTCCGTTTTCATAAGCATAATCGCAAAGAGCGCCCAGAATCTCCTCGAGTGGAGCAGATTCAACCGTCTCGGGCGATGTGTATTCATACACTCCAAGCTCCTCCATTATGCGGTTTGTCATATACACGCGGTCGCTCTGCTCAATGAGCTTTTTCTCGCACGCATAGTCTATAAGCTGTTTTATTCTTACAGAAATATCCATTTTTAATCCTTTCAAAAAATAAAATTATCTACCAAGAACATTTTACCACAAATAAGCTGCAGTGTCAAAGGTTTTGGAAAATATTATCTCTAAAATTTGAAATTTTGACATTCTGTTGTTTTATTTTTTATTCACGGACAGTCGAGGACGCCTGTCCCTACAAGGTATAACATAATTTATTCGCGTATTTGCAACCTACCCCTCGTGATTCTTCGCTACGCTCAAGAATGACGCGAGGGGGTATGCCAAACAAATACAATCGACGGAATGTAAACGCTTTGGCGTTTACATTCCGTCGATTATTTTCCTTATAAAAAGCCACGAGATACAAGCTCACAATACGGTTTCCTACACAAACCCTTTTGCTTCAAAAGGTTTGAAGGGTGACTGGGGGGAACTTTCCTCAAAAGTTCCCCCCAGAAAAACCGCGTCTCTATTATCTGACAACTATATTAACTATCTTGTTAGGCACAGCGATTTCCTTAACTATCGTCTTGCCGTCGATAGCAGCCGCCACACGCTCGTCAGCCTTAGCGAGGGCGATAGCCTCGTCCTTCGGGCAGTTAAGCGGAAGCATAACGGTTGCCTTGAGCTTACCGTTGACCTGAACGGCAATCTCTACCGAGGAATCGACGGTCTTTGCCTCGTCGTAAGAGGGCCACTCTGCAAGCGAGCAGAAGCCTTCTCCGCCGAGCTGCTCCCAAAGCTCCTCACAGATATGCGGAGCTATCGGGCAAAGCAGACGAACGAGAGTACCAAGCTCGTCGAGCGTCAGGTGTCCGACCTCGAATATATCGTTGAGCAAGCCCATCATAGCGGCGATTGCCGTGTTGAACTTAAGCTCCTCTATATCGTTAGTAACCTTCTTGACAGTCTTGTTGATAGCAACCTCAAGCTCGGGAGTTACTCCTCTGCCCTTTGCTATCGTCGTAAGGTCTGCAAATCTCTCTATAAATCGCTTACAGCCCTTCATACTCGAATCCGACCACGGAGCCGCGCTGCCGTAATCACCCATAAAGAGCACATAGGTACGAAGAACATCTGCGCCGTATGTGTCGACAACATCGTTGGGGTCTATGACATTACCCTTCGACTTACTCATTTTGTCTCCGTCAGGACCGAGGATAAGTCCCTGAGCCGTTCTCTTTGCGTAAGGCTCGTCGCAGGGTACAATTCCGAGGTCGTAAAGGAACTTGTGCCAGAAGCGGGAGTATATCATATGTCTCGTTACATGCTCCATACCGCCGTTGTACCAATCGACAGGCAACCAATATTTCATTTTTTCCATATCGGCAATTCCCGTTGAGCAATGCGGGTCGATATAACGCAGGAAATACCAGGACGAGCCTGCCCACTGAGGCATCGTGTCTGTCTCGCGCTTAGCTGCTCCGCCGCATCTCGGGCACTTGCAGTTCACAAAGGACTCTATCTTAGCGAGAGGACTCTCTCCGCCCTCACCCGGGGCAAACTCCTTCACCTCAGGCAGACGCAGAGGAAGCTCCTCGTAGGGTACGGAAACAAGTCCGCACTTCTCACAGTGTACTATCGGGATAGGCTCTCCCCAATATCTCTGACGGTTGAACGCCCAGTCCTTCATCTTGTACTGAACGCCCTCCTCGCCTATTCCCTCGCTCTCGAGGAATTCAAGCGTCTTTGCAATAGCGTCCTTCTTGGTAGCTATACCGTTAAGGAAGCCCGAGTTTATCATCTCGCCGTCGCCCGTATAGGCACCCTCGGAGAGGTCGCCACCCTTGATGACCTGAATGATATCTATACCGAACTTCTTAGCGAAGTCATAGTCTCTCTCGTCGTGCGCGGGAACCGCCATAATAGCGCCCGTTCCGTAGCCCATCATAACATAGTCGGCAATAAATATCGGAATTTCCTTTCCGTTGATGGGATTGATAGCCGCAACGCCCTCTATCTTCACGCCCGTCTTGTCCTTGACGAGCTGAGTTCTCTCAAACTCGGTCTTCTTCGCGCACTCCTCGCGGTATGCCTTAAGCGCGTCGATATTCTTTATCTTATGAGCGAGCTTCTCGATTATCGGATGCTCGGGAGCTATGACCATAAATGTAACTCCGAAAAGCGTGTCGCATCTCGTTGTATATATACGGAGCTGCTCGCCCTCCTCGGTGAGCTTGAAATTAACGAAGGCTCCCGTGGATTTTCCTATCCAGTTGACCTGTTGCTGCTTTACATTGGGTAAGTAATCAACCTTCTCGAGTCCCTCAAGAAGCTTGTCGGCATACTTAGTGATACGAAGATACCATACATCCTTCGATTTCTGAACTATGTCGCTGTGACAGATATCGCACTTTCCGCCCTGAGAGTCCTCGTTCGAGAGAACGACCTTGCAGGAAGGACAGTAATTGACGAGCGCGGTATCTCTGTACGCCATACCGTTCTCAAAGAGCTTCAGGAAGATATACTGCGTCCAGCGGTAATACTCCTCCTCAGTCGTATCTATAACTCTCGTCCAGTCGAAGGAAAATCCGACTCTCTTGAGCTGAGATGTAAACTTTTCGATATTTCTGTCGGTAACGACTCTGGGGTGAACGCCCGTTTTTATCGCGGTGTTCTCGGTAGGAAGACCGTACGCGTCAAAGCCTATCGGGAAAAGGACATTGTATCCCTGCATTCTTCTCTTTCTCGATACCACCTCGAGTCCCGAATACGCCTTGATATGTCCGACATGCATTCCCGAGCCCGAGGGATAAGGGAATTCCACGAGTCCGTAGAATTTGGGCTTATCCGAGCCGTCCTGCGCCTCAAATATATGCGCTTCTTCCCAACGCTTTTGCCATTTACTTTCAATTTCAGAACAATTGTATTTCATTTATCCGTCCAAGCCTTTCTAGGTTAATTATTAGTCTTTATCAGAAAGAGATACTGAGGTCGAATCTCCGTAGAGCTTGTCGAGATTGTAAAACTCTCTCGCCTCTCTGCTGAAAACATGTACTATAACATGGCTGTAATCCATCAGTATCCACGAATTGTTGTCTCTGCCCTCTACATTGTAGGGAGTAGCGCCTCTCTGCTCGAGTCTGTACTCAACCTCGCCGACGAGCGCCTTGACCTGCGTGCTGGAGTTACCCGTACAAAGCACGAAATACTCTGCGATCACGGTCTTTTCCTCTACATGAATGATCTTTATATCCTTTCCCTTCTTTGAGTCAAGCACCTCTGCGATCGCCTCGGCAAGCTCCTTCGCCGTTGCGTCCTCAAGAGATGGCATAGCCTCTGTAATCTTTTCTTCCGTCATTTCAGATTTCCTTTCTTAATACTTACAATACTATATTTTAATCCATAAAGGACATTTTGTCAATATCAATAATTCAGCGTTTTTGTATTCCTATGCCGTTTTGGTTTATATCCGACACATCCGAGCGATGATACTCTATGTCCGAGTCGTATATCCGCATTATCTCACCGTAAGACGGATTGCAGAAAACTCTCTCGCAATCAAACCCCGAACCGTCCGACTCGGCTCCAAGATACTCCGACAGCACCCTTACCGCAGCGCTCCTTGAAAGCACATAGTACCAAGCGCCGCCCGAGCTTATCTGAATATCCTCGCCCGCAAGCGTGAGCATACCGACATTCTCCGCCTTGATATCAAGCACCGTCAACGCAAGGTCGGTTATATTCTTCATATCG
This sequence comes from Clostridia bacterium, assembly GCA_017625755.1. Lineage (GTDB taxonomy): Bacteria > Bacillota > Clostridia > Oscillospirales > CAG-272 > HGM12713. Next base: position 14,164 of record JAGAKG010000028.1, read on the forward strand.
AGATTTGTTTGTATATCCCCCATAACCGCGCTTATCATTTTAACGAAGGATACGGGTGTCATAGTCTCGGACACCTTTTTTATAAACGCCGCCATAAAGAGCTTCTGCGCGTCGATTCTGCCGAGGTCTCCGCGAACATATCCCGAGCGGTACCTGACAAACTTCTCCGCCGCCTCTCCGTCAAGCGTCTGAGGACCTGCGTCAAGGTGAATTGAAAGCCCCTGATAAGGGTCGTTATAATCCATATCAAACGGCAAATCTATCTCCACTCCGCCAACGGCGTCGACCACCTTAACGAAGGCGTCAAGTGTGAAAACGAAATATCCGTCTATATCCACGCCCATAGAGTCCGAGAGAAAATCGCAGAGCTTATCAGCACCGCCGAGTATCGCCATAGCTCCATTTAGCTTTTTGTAGCTCCTCTTTGAGTATCTTGCGTATGTGTCTCGGGGTATCTGCACGATATCCGCTCGCTTACCCTCGGTATCCACCGAGACGAGCATCATCACATCGGTAAGCCCCGAGGCTCTGTCGCACCCGAGAAGCAGGAAATTGACTCTGTCCGAGTCTCTGACCCCTATCGCAGGCGCGTCATTATTCTCACTCTCAACCACATCTTTGCTATTTTGAGAAATCACTGCCATAAAAGCGAATAGCGATATCAGCATCGCAAAGCCGCAGCTTATGGCTATTATCTGTTTTTTGTAATTTACTTTCATACGCGGACTCTCCATTCTACATATCAAATTCAATATGTAAGTCCGCGCGAAAATTATTTGCGCTCTATCCTCTTTACGGCAAGCTCGTTTCTCGCCGCTACCGTATCGGGGCTTATCGGAACTCCCTCGTCGAGGAGTCCGCGCATAGTCATATCAAAAGAAAGCACGAGCGTGTCGTCAAGATGCGCAAGTCTCTGCTCTGACGACATATTATCAATATCCGCTCCAAAGAAATACTCCCTGAGCCTTACGCAATCCTCAAAGGTTCGCGACATATCAATGTAGTCCGCAAGATAGACAAGCTTCTCGCAAAGCGTCATTCCCGCCCTGCCCGTGGTGTGCCATCTCACGCAGTCGACCACCTCGCCGTCGGCAAAATCGGGATATTCACTCTCAATGAGCGCCGCCGCAGTCTTTGCGTGAAAGGTTTTGGGCGCGTGGTAATCGGTTACCGTAACGGCTATTCCAAACCTTGCGCAAAGCATTATCTGCATATCGAGGGAATATTCCTTCGTAAGGTCGTGAAGCAGAGCCGCCGCGCGGAGAATAAGCTCCTTTTCGGGGGCGTAATAGTGCGCAAGTCTTGCCACCATTTTCTCGACCTCAATGGTATGTCTGTATCTTTTCTCCGACATTCCGCCGCTGTTTTTCTTATTCTCAAGGCTCTGTCTCAGAGAGTTGAGCATTTCCTCATTTATCTGTTTTCCGTCACACATAAAGCCCTCTCTCCTTTATATATTGCGCCACAAGGGGCGGAACCATACCCGAGATATCCCTGCCCTCTTTAATAGCAAGTCTTATATCGGTCGAGGATATTTCTATCGGCTCGGTGAGTATCCGCCTGAACATAACCCCATATTTGTTATAATACTCAGTTATCTTGGCGATTATCCTGCCCTCAAGGATTTTATCCTTCTCCCGTCTAACATAGGCGGGATAGCACATTCCGAGAATATCCTCGAAGCGATACCATCTGTCAAAGGTCAGCACCATGTCTGTTCCGCAGAGCAAAAACAGCTTTTTGTCCTCGCCCGAAAGCTCCCTCAGAGTATCGTATGTGTAGCTCTTTCCGCCTCGGCGTATCTCCATATCGGAAACTATGACTCCGTCTATTCCGCTGAAGGCAAGCTCGCACATACGAAGCCTTTCCTCGGGACTGTCCGCAAAGTCGACCTCCTTATGTGGCGGCAGACAGGTGGGGATAATATAGAGGTAATCCAGCTTCATTTGCCGCATAAACGCCACCGCCGAATCGACATGTCCGTTATGAACAGGGGCAAATGTACCTCCGTACACGCCAACCCTGAGCTTATCGTCAAGCATTACCTCACCTCCAAATCCTGCCAAACAAAATAATCAAAGCTCTATTCGCTTATTTTTCTCAGACTCGCGGTAAAGAATTATCTTTCTTCCGATAACCCCCGCAACCTCGGCGCCAAGCGCCTCGCCAAGCTCGTCTGCCGCCTCTCTGGGCGTATATCCGCAATTCTCAAGCACCGAAAGCTTGATAAGCTCTCTCGCTTCGAGCGCGTCGGATATCGTTTTTATCATATTCTCGCTTATTCCGCCCTTGCCTATCTGCATTATAGTCGGTTCGCCGTTGGCAAGAGAACGAAGATAAGCCCTCTGTTTTGATGTTATCATATCTATCCTCTTTTTTAGTTTTTAAGCTCGGCGAGTCTCCTTGCGAAAAGCTCTATCGCCTTGCCTCTGTGAGATATCGAATTCTTTTCCTCTCCGCTCATCTCGGAAAAGGTCTTTCCCATCGGCTCGTAGTAGAAAAGCGGATCGTATCCAAATCCACCGTTTCCGCGGTATTCGGTAAGTATCACTCCCTCGGTCTCGCCGCGGAAGCTCTCGCCGCTCCTTCCGTCGGGAAAAACGCAGGCTATCGTACAGACGAATTTTGCCGAACGGTCTGCATTGCCCTCAAGCTTTGAGAGCAGAAGCTCGTTATTTGCCCTGTCGTCGCCGTGTCCGCCCGCGTATCTTGCCGAGTATACCCCGGGCTCGCCGCCAAGTGCCGTTACCTCAAGTCCCGAATCCTCTCCGATGCTGATATATCCGCTCACCGCCGCGGCATTCGCCTTGATAAAAGCGTTCTCCTCAAATGTCTCTCCGTTCTCCTCAATGTCGCCGTAAATGCCGACATCGTCAAGCGAGAGTATCTCAACTCCGTCGATATACTTTTTCAGGGTTGCCTGCCATTCCTCTATCTTGTGCTTGTTTCTTGAAGCCAATACTATCTTCATTTTTATCTCCTTAGCCGAATCAGCTGAACAGCGCGTCAACAAACTCAGATGCGTCAAACTCCTGCATATCGTCTATCTTCTCGCCGACACCGATAAATTTAACGGGTATGTCAAGCTCCTTCTTTATCGAGATAACTATTCCGCCCTTTGCCGTTCCGTCAAGCTTGTTAAGCACGAGTCCCGTAATGTCTGCGGAATTTCTGAACTCCTTCGCCTGAAGAATTGCGTTCTGTCCCGTTGTCGCGTCAAGCACGAGCAGATTCTCTCTCGAGGCGTCGGGGAGCTCTCTCTCGATAACTCTGTTTATCTTTGAAAGCTCGCTCATAAGATTTTTCTTGTTGTGAAGTCTGCCCGCTGTGTCGATTATCAGCACATCTGCCTTGCGGCTCTTTGCGTAACCGATAGCGTCGTATACGACCGCCGCGGGATCGCTTCCCTCGCTCTGCTTGACGATATCCGCACCCGAGCGCTCACACCAGACGGCAAGCTGGTCAATAGCTGCCGCGCGGAATGTATCTGCCGCCGCCACAACCACCTTTTTGCCCTGCTTTATAAGTCTGTTTGAAATCTTTCCGATAGATGTCGTCTTTCCCGCGCCGTTGACGCCTATGACGAGTATCACAGACGGTGTCGTATCAAGCGCGAGCGGCTCGCCCTCGCCTATCATTCCCTCAAGGATTCCCTTGAGCGCGTCTATGACCTGCTCCTTCTCCTTGAGTCTGCCGTCCTTTATCTGCTCTCTCAGCTCCTCGATTATATACTCTGTTGCGGCAACGCCGACATCCGAGCATATAAGAAGCTCCTCAAGCTCCTCAAGCAAATCCTCGTCCACCTTGACGAATACCTTCAGTACCTCGTCTATCTGTCCGAAGATAGCGTTCTTCGTCTTAGCGAGTCCCGCCTTCAGCTTATCCAAAAATGCCATCCCAGTCTTCTCCCTTTTTCTTAGAAATCTCGCCTATATCGAGCTCAAGCACCTTTGATATGCCTCGCTCGGGCATCGTTACGCCGTAAAGTCTGTTTGCGGCTTCCATCGTTCCGCGGCGGTGCGTGATAAGAATGAACTGCGTTCCGCTCGCGTATCTCTTTATGTATTCGGCAAATCTCGCGACATTGACCTCGTCAAGCGCCGCCTCTATCTCGTCGAGAATACAGAAGGGCGTGGGATTGACCTGAAGTATCGCGAAGAAAAGCGCTATCGCAATAAATGACTGCTCTCCGCCCGAAAGCTGAACAAGATTCTTGATTATCTTTCCGGGGGGCGCCGCCTTTATCTCTATTCCGCTCTCAAGCACATTGTCGGGATCTGTGAGCGACAGCTCTGCCGAGCCGCCTCCGAAAAGCTCTCCGAACACACGGTTGAAATTCTCGTTTATCTGCTGGAACGAGTCGATAAACGCGGTCTTCATCTCGCCCTCAAGCTTGTTTATAATGTCAAGCAGGTCGTCGCGAGATGCGCTAAGGTCCTTTATCTGCGCGTCCATATAGTCGTACCTCGCCTTGACCTCTTTATACTTATTGACCGCGTCAAGGTCAACGCTTCCGAGCGCTCTGAGCTTATTGCGGCACTCGGTCTGCTTTGCGGCTATCTCGGGACGCTGTGAAGCGTCTATCGCGGGATATCCGAGAGCTACAGCTTCGTTTCTCGTAAGCTCATGCTCGTCCCAAAGCTTACTTGCAAGCTTATCCTGCTCCTCGCGGAGATTTGAGAGCTTATTCTCAAGCCTTGAATAATCCCTGAAAATCAGCTCCTTCTGCGACATCTTCTCGCGCATCTTGGAGTTGACCTCGTTGAGCTTGCGCTCAAACTCAAATCCGCCTTCCTCTATCTTGGCTCTCTCGGCGTTAAGACGGGCAAGATTGCGCTCACCCTCCTCGAACCTCTGTCGGTTCTCCGCCTGACTCTGCTCATACTCGGCTATCTTTGCCTCAAGCTCGGCAATTCTCGCCGTGAGCGCGTCAAGCTGAGCCGTAAACTCAATGATATGCGAGTCTGCCATCTGCATCATAGCGCGCTCGGTCTCGATATCCTTCTGTATCTCGCTTATAGAGATAAACAGAGCGGTCATCTTCTCCTCCGCCTCGCTCTTGCGATCAAGCGCCGCTTCTCTCTCAATATCCTTTGCCTCTCTCACCGCGCTTATTTCAGCTATACGGTGCTTCAGCTCCTTCTCCTTGCGCAGAAATTCCTCGATATCCTCGTCATACTGCGCCTTCATTCGGTCTATCTCATCGAAGTCCGCTCTGAGCTTGGATATAAGTGTTTCGTTTGCGTCAAGCTTTGCCGTTATCTGCTCGTATCTCGCCTGCTCCGAGCCCTGCATAACGAGAAGTATCTTGCGCTTCTCCTCTGCCGACTCCATATCGTACTCGTTTTCGGAAATTCTCTCGGAAAGCCCCGACAGCTCCTTTTCCGCCTTTTTCAGGCGTATTGTCAAATCCTCAAGCTCACCCTCAAGGCGCTTTATCTCACCCGCGCGTCCGAGAATATTTCCCTTTTGCTTGACAGAACCGCCCGTAAACGAGCCTCCGACATTTATCTGCTGACCGTCAAGCGTCACCGCTTTTACACGGTAGCCAAGGCTCTTTGCCATAGCCGTCGCGTTGTCGATATTGTCAAATATAAGTGTGCGTCCGAGAAGTCCCGATACGACCTCCGAGAACTTAGAGTCGCAGCCGACAAGCTCGTCTGCCACAGCTATATATCCCGCAAAGCCCGAAGCCTCGCGCATCTCCTGCGTGGGCTTCTGACCTCTCATAGAGGTCAGCGGGAAGAAGGTCGCGCGTCCTGCCTCAGCGCGGCGCAGAGCGAACATTGCCGCCTTTGCCACGCTCTCGTCCTCGACGACGATATGCTGGAGATTTGCCCCGAGCGCCGTCTCTATTGCGGTGACGAATTTATCCTCAACGCTTATGACCTTACTGAGCGGCCCGTATATCTTTCCGCAAGGAATTCCGTTCTTATCGGTTATCTTGTTCTCGGCATACTGCTTCATAACGAAGCGAACGCTTCCCGAATAGCCCTCGAACTGCTGCTCCATTACGCGGAAGGTCTCTATTCTCTGCGCTACCGAATCTGCGCGAAGCTTGAGCGAGGTTGCGTTTGCGGTCAGCTCCTCTCGCTCCGCGTAAAGTCCCTCAAGAATCCTTTCGAGCTTTTCTATCGAGCCGTCGCACTCGTCGATAGAGCCTTGGTACTCGTCGACGGTACGCTTTATGCTTTCGCTCTGGACTTTCAGCTCGTCAGAAATCTTCTCATATTCGGCTATCTCGCCGAGTATCGCGGTATTTCTGTCCGCGCCCGACTCTCTCGCGTTTTCAAGCACCGACATTCTGACCTTTATGTCAACCGCCTCGGCGTCAAGCACTCTTATATCGTCAAGCGCTCTCGCTATCTCAAATTCAAGCTCTCTCGCCTCTGACTCACTCTGCTTCTGCTCGTTCTGAACAGTCTCGTATTCCTGATTTTTGGCATCAAGAGCTTCCTCAAGCTCGACTACCTTCTTTATTCTTTCCTCACCCGCAACTCTTTCGTTCTCGATAGAGCGTCTGACAGAGGCGGCATTTCCCTCCGCCTCGGCAATCATTTCCTTCGTGTGAAGGATATTCGTCGCCGTAACTCGGTATTCGCTGTCAAGCGCGTGGTTTTCGTTTGTTTGGGTACGAATCTCGCCCAAAAGCTTTTCCGACGCGAGCTTATTCGACTGTGACGCCTCGAAAAGTCTCTCGTTCTGCACCTCAAACGCCCTTATAGAATCCTCGGCAGTCTGAAGGTCAAACTCGGCGTGCTTGAAGCTCTCCTCGGTCTTTGCGATATCAGCGCGGAGTCTCTCGGTGTCATACAGCCAGAGCTGAACATCAACTCTCTTTTTGGTTTCAAGAAGGTCTATCGCCTTCTTTGCCTTCTCCGACTCCTTCTCGAGCGGCCCGACCTGCGCCGCAACCTCGGCGAATACATCGTTGATACGAGTCATATTCTCCTCTGTTGCCTTAAGCTTTCGCTCGGTCTCGCTCTTTTTATGTCTGTACTTTGCTATACCCGACGCATCCTCAAAGATGCTTCTTCTTTCATCGCTCTTTTTGGAAACTATCTCGGCTATCTTACCCTGACCGATAATTGAATATCCGTCTCGTCCGATACCCGTGTTCATAAACAGCTCGTATATATCGCGCAGACGAACGGCGCGCCTGTTTATGTAATACTCACTCTCACCCGCGCGGTAGTATCTTCTCGTTACCGTCACCTCGTCGTACGGGCAGTCGAGTCTGCCTATCATTCCCGTATTGTCGAATGTAACAGAGACCTCGGCGTATCCCATAGGCTTACGGCTGTCGGCGCCTCCGAAAATGATATCCTCCATTTTGGTTCCGCGTATGCTCTTTGAGGACACCTCGCCGAGTACCCAGCGCATAGCGTCCGATATATTCGATTTTCCGCTTCCGTTAGGGCCGACTATCACCGTCGAGCCCCCTTCAAAGGTAAGCTTTGTTTTGTCGGGGAAGGACTTGAAGCCCTGCATTTCAAGCGACTTAAGATACACTTGCCTCTCCTTTCGGGATATTTTATCCCTCACATCTTTCTTCGCCCTCGGAAAATCTCTTTCCCGAAAAGCTATCTATATCTAATATAATATTATAACCTATAATCTCACTTTTTTCAAGGATTTTTATCCTATTAAAGCCATATTTTTTACACAATCTGAGCTTATTTCTCTTATTTTGCCCCACGACCTTTGATGTAGCGCCCCGAGCGGCGTAAATCGTGAGACTTTTCCCTGCAAAATCGCCCTCTTTTCCGAGTCGGTCAAGCTCTCCGACTATCCTATCAAAGTAAAGCTCTCCCATCGCAAGCTCGCCTACCGCGCTGTGATTTGCGCCGCCGAACACCTCGTCCTCGTCGGAGAGATTTTCCGACGCGCAAAGCCCCACTCGTATGCACCGAACTCCCGCTCTGTCAAAGACATCGAGAACATTCCTCGTTCTCGTGACCGCATCCTCCTGCGACAGAGGGGTATATCTGCCCGACTGCGCCATTCGGCAAAGCTCGGTCCCATAAAACACCACCGTCGGGTAAACCCTCGCGCCGTCAGCCCCCATCTCGCATATTCTCCGCGCCGTATATACCTCGGTTTCGGGCGAGGACTCGGGGAGCCCTATCATCATCTGCCCCACAAGCTCAAAGCCGTACTCCTTGATAAGGGCGCACGCCCTCTCGGCGTCGGCGGCGGTATGTCCTCTGCGGGAAGCGGCAAGTACTTTCTCGTCCATACTCTGAAGACCAAGCTCGACCGCGCTCACGCCGTATTGCGAGAGAATGTCAAGTCTCTCACGGTCTATATAGTCGGGGCGCGTCGAGAGTCTTATTCCGCTCACCCGTCCGTCGTCAATATATTTCTTTGCCACCCCCAAAAGATAGAGCATAAGCTCTCTGTCTATCCCCGTAAACGAGCCCCCAAAAAAGGCTATCTCACGCTCGGTATCCTCCGAGAGTGTCGACAGCACCCTCTCGATCTGCGGCTCGACATCAGACACATCAAAGCTCTGTCTGCCAGATATTGAGCGCTGATTGCAGAAAACGCAGTCGTTCGGACAGCCCAGATGCGGGATAAAAATCGGAATATTGATATGTTTTTTCATTTTTTACCTCGCTCAAAACCACTAAAATCAAAAAATCAAACTCACGACCAAAGCCCGATTGAAGCAGATTGAGGGGGAACCCGAAAAGTTTCCCCCACAATTATTTAGTCGGTTATCTCTCCAAAAAGTCTGAGCGCTTCGCTCGCGGCATTCTGCTCCGCCTCTCGCTTGGTTTTTCCCTTTCCTCTGCCTATGACATTTGAATTCAGTCTTGCCTCAACCTCAAATGTCTTGCTATGGTCGGGGCCGCTCTCTCCCACCGTCACATACTCGAGAAAATCTCCCTCTGCCTGCTGAATAAGCTGCTGAAGCTCGGTCTTGTAGTCGGTATGTATTCCTCTGGAATTTATCTTCACAAGCTCTCGCTTCACAAGGGGAAGCAAAAACGCCTTGACCGCCGCAAAACCCTCCTCTGCGGCGTCGAGATATATCGCCGCGAGCAACGCCTCAAAAGCGTTCTCAAGCAGGGACTGACGGCTTCTTCCGTTGGTCTTTTCCTCTCCCCGTCCTAAATAGAGATAATTTCCGAGTCCGATATCCGCGGCATATCCCGCAAGAGCCGAGGACTGCACGATAGCCGCCCTTATTTTCGTCAGCTCCCCCTCGGGAAAATCGCTGTAACTCGAATACAGATATTCACTTACGATGATAGACAGAACCGAATCTCCGAGAAATTCAAGTCTCTCGTTACAGGGTACCGTCACCTTCTTCGATGCCTTCAGCTCGTTCGCGTACGAGGAATGAGTGAGTGCCTCGACAAGTATTTTTTTGTTCTTGAAAGTGTATCCTATGGCTGCTTCCAGCTTATCTATCGCTTCGGGAAACATTTCCTTCTCCTTTAATCAACTGTAATCGCTTATAAACTCAATTAATCTTTATCTTCCTGCTGTGCCTCAGCCGCCTTCTTCTGCGCGCGCTTTCTCTCGGCAAGCGCCTGCATATCTGTAGATATACCGTCGGTCATTCCCGCCTCAACGCAGAATATGGCCTGACGCAGAGCGCTCTTGAACGCTTTTTCCTTGGACGAGCCGTGAGCCTTTATAACGGGCTTTGCTATTCCGAGAATAGGTGCTCCGCCATACTCGCTGGGGTCAAACGCCTTCTTTATCTCGGACAGCTCATTATTGACAAGCAGAGCCGCCATTTTATTCTTGGCGCTGGCAAAGAACAGATCCTTCATAGTCAGAAGCATCATCTTGCCCATACCCTCTATGCTCTTGAGCAGAATATTTCCCGTAAATCCGTCGGTCACAAGCACATCGCACTTGTCCCTCATAACCATATTGCCCTCTATATTGCCGACGAAGTTTATGCCCTCGCACTCCTTCAAAAGCTTATACGCCTCCGTCTGAAGCTCGGTGCCCTTGCACTCCTCGGTACCGTTATTGAGAAGTCCGACTCTCGGCTTCTCGATACCGTGTATACTTCTCATATAAGCAGAGCCCATAACGGCGAACTGCTCAAGATACTCGGGAGTCACATTTATATTAGCGCCCGAGTCGAGCAGAAGCACGGGGGGATTCATAGGAAGCAGTGCGCCAATCGCCGCTCTGCGCACACCTGCCGCTCTGCGGACTATCAGCGATGCTCCCGTAAAGAGCGCGCCCGTATTTCCCGCGCTCACAAACGCGTCGCCCTCGCCCTCCGCAAGCATACGAAGTCCAACGCTCATAGATGAGCCTGATTTTGAGCGAGTGACGCACATCGGGTCGTCCTCCATAGTTATAACATCATCGGCGTGAATTATTCTGAACGCGCCGATATCAACTGCGTTATTCTTCGCCGAATCCTCTATCTGAGTTTTGTTTCCCACAAGTATGTATTCAACCTGCGGATTGCTCAGAGATGACGAGTAAACGCCCTTGAGCAGCTCGGCGGGAGCATTGTCGCCGCCCATAACATCTACGATTATTTTCATAAAAAACCTCTTTGTAGACTGTAAGATTATTCAACAATACCAAGACGGTATTCATTCTTCAAATTCTCAACCGTGTCAAGCGCACGAGCGGCAAACGCCTCGTATTTCGCTCTCTTTCCGCCCTTTACTCTTGCGGGGAGCGGCTCGATTATACCGAAATTCGCATTCATCGGAACGAAGCTCGCGCCGCTTCCGACCGAAACATACGCCGCCATAGCTCCGAGCATAGTGGTTCTCGGAAATACTATCTCGCTCTCGCCGAGCGCGCGTCTGGCTGCGTTGAGTCCCGCGACGAATCCCGAGCCCGAGGACTCGATATATCCCTCAACACCCGTCATCTGTCCCGCAAAAAATATATTCGGTCTGTTTCTCATAGCGTAAGTGGGAGAAAGCATATCGGGAGAGTTGAGATATGTGTTACGGTGCATAACACCGTATCTGAGGAACTCCGCGTTCTCAAGACCGGGTATCATTCCGAATACCCTTTTCTGCTCGGGGAAAGCAAGATGCGTCTGAAATCCCACGAGGTTATACATACTTCCCTCGGCGTTCTCTCGCCGCAGCTGTACTACCGCATAGGATTCAACTCCCGTTCTCGGGTCAACAAGCCCCACGGGCTTCAGCGGCCCGAAAAGCAGTGTGTCGTGTCCGCGCTTCGCCATAACCTCAACGGGCATACAGCCCTCAAACACCTTGAGGTCGCTCTGCTCGGCTCTGTCGAAATCCTTCAATTCCGCCTCTCTCGCGCTCACAAGCGCTTCCCAGAAGGCATCGTACTGCTCCTTCGTCATAGGGCAGTTGATATAGTCCGCGTCTCCCTTGTCGTATCTTGACGCGAAAAAGGCAACATCCATATTTATGCTCTCAAAGTCAACTATCGGCGCCGCTGCGTCAAAGAAATGAAGTCCGCGGCAACCAAGCTCGTCCGAGATATACCTCGCCATTTTGTCGGATGTCAGAGGCCCCGTCGCGATAACCGATATCCTGTCGCCGTCGACCGAATCCGCCTCCTTCTCTACGACCTCTATCATATCCGAGCTCTTTATCTTATCCGTAATATATTCCGAAAACAGTCCTCTGTCGACCGCAAGCGCCGAGCCCGCGGGGACTCTCGTGGCATCTGCCGCGCTCATAATGAGCGAGCCACAACGCCTCAGCTCCTCTTTAAGCAGACCGACTGCGTTCGTGACGCTATCCGAGCGCAGAGAGTTTGAGCAAACAAGCTCGGCAAAGCCCTCCGAGTGGTGCGCGGGGGTATACTTGTGCGGCTTCATTTCAAAAAGCCTTACCCTGACGCCCATACGCGCCGCCTGCCAAGCCGCCTCGCAGCCCGCAAGTCCCGCACCGTAAATATCAATGACCTTATCGCTCATCTGCTCTCTCCTCTCCGTTTTCGCTATTATATCAGTTCTCTGTTTTTGTCTGCTCCGCTTCTCTCTTATATCCGCACGCCTTGTTGTGGCAGACTATAAGCATCTGTCCCTTCTTGCGGAAAAGCAGCTCGCCGCACTCGGGGCATTTTTCGTTTATAGGCATATCCCACGACGAGAAATCACATGCGGGATACTTCTCGCAACTATAAAATACAGTCTTGTTTCTTCCGTTTTTAACTACTATCTTCGAGCCGCACTTAGGACAGGGTACGCCCGTATCCTTAGTCTTTTGCTTTGTGAAATCACAAGCGGGATAACGCACGCAGGCAAAGAACGGTCCGTACTTTCCAACTCTCTGAACAACATCGGAGCCGCACTTCTCGCACTTGAAATCGGCAATAATAGGCTTCTTAGGCTCCTGCGCCTCGCCCGTATCCTCCGCAACAGCGGGCTTTTCCTCTATCTTCTTGGTGTTTTTGCACTGAGGATAGTTCGGACACGCCGCAAACTTTCCGAAGCGTCCGTTCTTAACTATCATTCGGCTTCCGCACTTCTCGCAGATATAGTCTGTCTCCTCTGCGGGAATCTCAATAGCCGCATTTTTCATATTTTCCTCGGCTACGGCAAGCTTTTTTGAGAAATCTCCCCAGAAATCCGAGAGGACTGCCTCCATAGTGTTCTTACCGTCCGCTATCTCGTCAAGCTCATTCTCCATATTCGCTGTAAACTTATAGTCGACTATCTCGGGGAAGCTCTCCTTCATAAGCTTGTTGGTAAGCTCTCCGATAGGCGTCGGAACGAACGCCTTACCCTCTTTCTTTACATATCCGCGCGCGATTATCGTGGTTATGATAGTGGTATAGGTGCTGGGGCGTCCTATTCCCTGTTCCTCGAGGAATTTGATAAGAGTCTCCTCCTTATAGCGTGGGGGCGGCTCGGAAAAATGCTTTGCGGGGATTATATCGCTCTGCTTAACGGTCTGTCCCTCCTTGAGCGCGGGGATACGGATATCCTTCTGCTCACACTCCTCGTCGGCACTGCGACGGGTTTCGTCAACACTCTCCTCATAGAGCGCCATATATCCCTGAAAATCAACGGTGTATCCGCTCGTGCGGAATATATATCCGCCTGCCTCAAAATCAGCGCTGACGGTGTCAAGCACCGCAGACTCCATCTGGCTGGCGATAAATCTGTCCCAGATAAGCTTATAGAGCTTGAACTGGTCGCCCGTAAGGTACTTCTTTATCTTTGCGGGCTCAATGTCGACTCTCGACGGTCTGATAGCCTCGTGCGCGTCCTGCGCTCCCGCTCTCATCTTATAGGTTCTGGGGGTGCGGGGGTAGTACTTGTTGCCATATTTGCTCTCGATATATTCCTTTGCCGCGCCCTGTGCTTCTGTGGAAATTCTGAGCGAGTCGGTACGCATATAGGTTATAAGACCCTGTACTCCGCCGTTCTCCGAGCCGATATTTATTCCCTCGTAAAGCTCCTGCGCTATTCTCATTATCTTCTGAGACGGGAATCCTAGCTTTCTCGCCGCCTCCTGCTGCATAGTTGAGGTCGTGAAGGGCGGTGCGGGAGACTTGCGGCGCTTTGCGTGCTTGACAGAGCTTACCGTGAAATCTCTGTCCCTGATAGCCTCGACCACCTTCATCGCGTCTGCCTCGCAGGAGAGCTTTATCTTGCCGTCTGCGTTTCCGTAGAAACGAACGCCGAAGCTCTTGCCGTCGTCTCCGACAAGCTGAGCGTCGATAGTCCAGTACTCAACGGGAACGAAACCGCGTATCTCCTCCTCCCTCTCGACGATTATTCTTGTCGCGACAGACTGAACGCGTCCCGCAGAGAGCCCGCTTCTGACATTCTTCCAGAGAAACGGAGAGAGCTTGTATCCGACTATTCTGTCGAGTATACGGCGAGCCTGCTGAGAATTTACAAGGTCCATATCTATCCGTCTGGGCTCCTTTATAGCCGCCTTGACCGCACTTTTAGTTATCTCGTTGAAGGTTATTCTCATCGTATTCTCAAGCGGTATGCCGAGAGTGGTCGCAAGATGCCAGGATATCGCCTCTCCCTCACGGTCGTGGTCGGTCGCGAGGAATATCTTTGTGGCGCCCTTAGCCTCTTTCTTTATTTCCTTGATAAGGTCTCCCTTACCTCTTATGTTGATATAATGAGCCGCAAAATTATTGTCCACATCTACGCCAAGAACGCTCTTGGGCAGGTCACGGACATGTCCCTTTGAAGCAATCACCTTATAGTTCGAGCCAAGATAGCCCTTAATGGTTGAAGCCTTAGAGGGAGACTCCACTATTACAAGATTAGCCATTGATTTATCTTCCTTTCTTAAACACGGAGCTATCCGTGTGAAAATTTCATACTTATTTTCTGATATATGTTCCGCCGGGGAGAGAGGAAACGAGTCCGCTTATCTCCAGCATAGTAAGAGATGTTATCGCCTCGGCGATACCAACTCCCGCCGACGCAAATTCGTCGGGCGATACCGCTCTGTCAAGCGGCATAAGATTGAACACTCTGCGAGTTACCTCGTCGAGTGCGGCAAGAACGGTGTCGGAATTATCCGAGACCTCTCTGTTGTCGGTCTGCCCCGAGTACTCCTGTCCGCCGCTTTCCGACGCAAGCTCTGCCCTATCGTTGTTTACAACGGGAGCCGACGCTCTCTCGGAAGCTCTTGCGGCAAGCTCCGCCGCGGAATAGTAGACCTCAGACGACACACCGTATTTCTCGACCGCTCCGACCTTGAAATCCGAACGGTTCTTTGACCTTTTCAGTCCTCTGTAATCAATAGTATCGTGGTAAAGAAAATCATAGTGAAGGATTATATCCTCACTGCGGAGCGCCACATTCGCTCCGTCCTTTATAAGCTCGTTAGGCCCCTCGGAATTGCTCTCGTTTATCTTACCAGGCAACGCGAAAAGGTCTCTGCCCTGCGCCACAGCCTTCTTAGCGGTTATCATAGCTCCGCTCGAAAGGTTGCCCTCAATGACGAGAACGCCCTGACAAAGTCCGCTTATGATTCTGTTGCGAACGGGAAAGTTTCTGCCCGCGGGCGGTGTTGACGGCGGATATTCGGTAATTACCGCGCCTCTGCCCGCTATCGCCCGTCTGAGCTTCGTATGAGCCTTAGGATAAACTATGTCTATTCCGCATCCGAGAACGGCAACGGTGTCCCCGCCAGCCTCGAGCGCTCCGCAAGCCGAAACGGCATCGACGCCAAGCGCCATACCGCTGACTATACAGACATTCGCCGACGCAAGCTCATAGGATATTTTATACGCCGCTTCCATTCCGTATGCACTTATTTTTCTCGTTCCGACAACACCCACGCAAAGTCTGTTATTGAAATCGGGCAATTTCCCGATGCAATAAAGCACCGCGGGTGGGTTTTCGAGCATTTTGAGCCTTGACGGATATCTTTCGTCACCGTATGTGACTATATCCACCTTGTTTTCCTTGCAATATCTGAGAATAGAGTAAGCCCCCTCAAGGGATTTACGCGAAAGGGCGTCGCGCAGACGGTCGCCGATAAAGTCTATGGCGGAGATTTCCTCACCCTCGAGCCTATATATCTCGAACGGATTTTCAAATCTACCGATAAGTCTGGCAAAATCCTTCGACGCAACGCCGCAGCTCTCTGCCAACCATATCCAATACAGACAGTTCTCGTCGTACATTCTCGCTCCCCCTTAATACTGACTAAGCTCTCGCTCTCCTCATCTCCCAGATAAGAATGACCGCCGCCGATGCCGCGTTGAGCGACTCGCACCCCTCGGTCATTGGAATTATCACGCTTCTGTCACAAGCCGATATAACTCTCTCCGACAGACCGTGCCCCTCGTTGCCGATAACGAAGCAGTCCTCTGCCCCAAGCTCCAGCTCTCCGAGTATTGCCGCGCTCTCGTCGAGCGCCGCCGCAAACACCCTTCTGCCTGACGCCCTGAGCATAGCTATATACTCGTCAAAGCGCTCCGCCTCAACACTGTCAAGCCTTATGCGGAACAGTCCGCCCATAGCCGCTCTTATCGTCTTGGAATTATACACATCGGCGCAGTCGGAGCTGATAATGACTCTGTCGATACCGAGCGCCGCCGCCGAGCGAATGACCGTGCCGAGGTTTCCCGGGTCTCTGAGCGACTCGAGAAGCAGCACCGCCTCGCCCCGAGGTGGCAGGCTTATATTATCTATTTTAATATTTTTACGGAATTTGTCAATATATTTCGCAACGGTTATTATCCCCTCAGGAGATTTTTCGTCGCTGAGCTTCTCAAATACCGCGTCGGAAACGCATATTATCCTATTGTCCGACAGCTCCCCAAGCCTGTCCGACAGTCTCTGACAAAGAGAGTCAACCGATGATTCCCTGATATAAACGCCCTCAATATCAAGACCGCAATCAAGCGCCTCGCAAAAGAGCTTTACTCCGTCAAATCTGAAAAGCCCGTACTCCTCTCTCCACTTCTTCTCACAGAGCGAGCATACCTTCTTAACGCTCGGATTCTGACGCGAGGTTATGACATTATTTTTGTTTATCATAGCTTTTTTCCTCACTTTCAAAGAAAAAGTTCACTTCCGTAAATACACAATAAAACCCCGCAAAAACGGGGTTTTATAGCTCTGATTAAAGAGCAGCTTTTGACTTTTCTGCAAGTGCCGCGAACGCTTCCTTATCGGAAACTGCAAGCTCTGCGAGCATCTTACGGTTGAGGTCTATACCTGCAAGCTTCAGTCCGTGCATAAAGGTGGAATAGTTCATTCCGTTTACCTTTGCCTGAGCGGAGATACGGGAGATCCACAGTCTGCGGAAATCTCTCTTCTTCATCTTTCTGCCCGCGAAAGCATAGTTACCGCTCTTCATTACGGCCTGCTTAGCCATCTTGAAATGCTTAGATTTTGCGCCCCAATATCCCTTGGCAGCCTTAAGAATCTTCTTTCTTCTCTTGCGCGTCATCATTGCGCCTTTAATTCTTGCCATTTTCTATTTCCTCCTCTGTCGTTCCGAATTATTTCTGAATAAGTGTTCTGATGTTTGCTGTCATCGACTCGCTGAGAATAGCGCTGCTGCGCAGATGTCTCTTTCTCTTTGCGGTCTTGAGACCCGTGTTGTGTCTGTGATGGCAGTGTCCCATCTTTACCTTGCCGGAACCGGTAACAGAAAATCTCTTAGCCGATGCCTTATGTGTCTTGATCTTTCCCATTTTTATATTCTCCTTTTCGATAATCATTGGGCGGCATTCGCCGATATATCATAAAATACGCGGTCTCCCGCTTTTGTTTATGAACAAAATCAGTTGGATTTGAATTTGAGCGGTGTTATCACCATACTCATAAATCTTCCGTCAAGCACGGGAGCCTTGTCGACGCTTCCAAGCTCGCTGCAAGCCTCCTGAAACTTCGTCATTATCTCCTGACCTATCGAGACATGGCTCATCTCTCTACCCTTGAAGCGCATAACGACTCTTACCTTGTTTCCCTCGGTCAGAAATCTCTTTGCGTGTCTGAGCTTGGTCTCAAAATCGTGCGTGTCGATTCTGCAGGACAGCTGAATCTCCTTCAACTCTATGGTCTGCTGCTTTTTCTTGGCTTCCTTTTCCTTTTTGTCTCTCTCAAAGCGGTACTTTCCGTAGTCCATAATACGGCATACGGGCGGAACTGCCTGCGGAGCCATAAGAACAAGGTCGTATCCCTGCTCGTAAGCTGCGTTCAAAGCGGCTTCTGAGGACATAACTCCCAGCGTTTCTCCGTCGGGACCTATAACTCTGACCTCTTTCGCTTTGATCTCCTCGTTGATGGTCATTTCTTTGGCGCTAATGTTAAATACACCCCCATTGTGCGACCGCTTTCGCGGTAATTATATTGCCTTGCGGCAAGTTGCGCAAAAAAAGCGGGAAACAGCTTCCCCGCGCAAACAAAGACCTGCCCACCTCGGGCAAGAATTTGAATATCGACCCTGCTCGCCCTTGCGGCAAGGTGAGAACGGAGAGCGTTCTGCTTTATTGTCCTGCATATTCTACCACATTTATTTTGCTTTGTCAATAGCTTTTTTGAAATTTTTTCACGCAATATTTTTTCCCCTATCTGCCACAAGAGATTTTTATTTTATTTTTGCCCTTTTCGCGCTTGCGGTGCGACATTCCTACGACCTACCCCTCACTTTAATGTGTATTTGTCACAAATATTTCCGACAAAAGCCAATTTTTTTCTATTGTGTATCTTTTTTCACGAATTTTTCGACAAAAAATCGTCTAATTTGGATATTTACAAATTGACAAAAGCGAGGTATAATAATGAAGCTGTCGGCGGCACCAACTCCACAGCGTCACGCACAATAGTCATCGATCTCTGCGGAATATCAAGCTTATGATATCAACGCGCAGTAACGATACCTATTGTGCTTTTTTATATTTTTTACGGCGAGTTAAAAATCTACTTGATTTTCTGTCGGTTTTAATGTAAAATAATATTGTAAACAAAATTATACCGTTGGAGGAATAGACTTATGAAGATAAAGGTTATCAACAAAACCTATTCCGAGGTAATGGCGCTTCCCGTGCCAAAGCACGAAAAGCCGAAGCGGATAGGCATCTTTTTCAGAACCCTGATAAAGGTACTCTCCGCAACAAATCTCAAAGGCAATCATATCAGCTACAACGAGCATCAGATGGAGCGGCTCGGCAAAAAAGAGCCCTGCCTTATCCTTATGAACCACTCAAGCTTCATTGATATGCAGATAGCGGCAAACTATCTCTATCCGCGCCCCTTCTCCACCGTATGCACGACAGACGCGTATATGGGCAAGGCTTGGCTTATGAGGCAGATAGGCTGTATTCCAACGCAGAAATTCGTTGCCGACCTGACGCTTATAAAGGATATCTCTTATGCCCTGAAGGAGCTGAAAAGCTCGGTGCTTATGTACCCCGAGGCGATATATTCCTTCGACGGAACGGCATCGGCTCTCCCCGACACGGTCGGAAGGCTCGTGAAAATGCTCAAGGTTCACGTGGTAACGATAATAACACACGGCGCCTTCTCGCGCGAGCCGCTGTACAATATGCTCCGCCACAGAGAGGTCGATATCAGCGCCGATGTGACATATCTGCTCTCGCCCGAGGAAATAGAAAACACCTCTGCCGAAGATATCAACTCTATGATAAAGGAAAAATTCTCTTTCGACAGCTTCCGCTGGCAGCAGGAGAATAAGATAGTAATAAATGAAGATTTCCGCGCCGACGGGCTTGAAAGAGTGCTGTATAAATGCCCACATTGCCTTGCGGAGGGAAAAAATGTCGGCAAGGGCATACACATCGTCTGCGGTAGCTGCGGCAAGAAATATGAGCTTACCGAGCTAGGATACCTCTCGGCAACAGACGGAGAGAGCGCATTTACCCATATTCCCGATTGGTTCGCGTGGGAGCGTGAGCAGGTAAAGAGCGAGCTTCGCCGCGGAGAATATCTGCTGGATATTGATGTCGATATATATATGCTCGTCGACAGTAAAGCGCTTTACAGTATAGGAGAAGGTCACCTCACGCATAACTCCGACGGCTTCCGTCTGTGCGGCGGCGACGGAGAGCTTGACTATTCGCAATCCCCTCTCTCCTCATATAGCCTTAACGCCGACTATTTCTGGTACGAGATAGGAGATGTAATAAGCATAGGAAATAAGCGACATCTTTTCTACTGCTTCCCCAAGAAAGCCGAGGACGCTATCGTGGCAAAAGCCAAAATAGCCGCCGAGGAGCTTTATAAAATCAAAAAAGAAGATAGCAAACGCTCAAAATAAATAAAGTAATTTTTAATTATGAAAGGAAAATACAACATGGCTAACTGGGACGATATCAAAACAACCGTGGGTCGCGCGGCAAACAAAACCATCAAAAAAGCAGGAGAGCTTGCCGATATTGCATCTCTGCGCCTCAAGCATAAGTCGACAAAGGCAAAGCTTGGCGAAAAATTTGAAAGACTTGGCAGACTTACCTATAAGCAGCTCAAAACAGAAATATCTCACGCTGAGGAGATAGCAAAGACGATAACCGAGATAGACGAGCTGAGAAACGAGTTGAAGCTCATCAATCAGAAGGTCGAGGAGCTGAAGAAGCAGAGATATGAGGAGAGGGTCAAGGACGCAGAGGCAGAAGCCGAGGACGAGGAGTACGAGGAAGAAGCCGATATAGCCGACGACGATGACGATGCAGAAATCGCCGACGAGGCGGCAGAAGCGGAAGAAACACCCGTTGAAACCGAAACTGAAACCACCGACTCCGCAGAGGAAGAATAATAAAATCCATAATCCCCCTCCGCCTCAAGTTTTTTGAGGAGAGAGGGGGGCATAGGGGGAGAGAGGGACTTTTTGCAAAAAGTCCCTCTCTCCCCCTATATATCATTCCCCTATCCCTTTTAATTCTTCAACGAATGTATAGGAGCGGGAATTCTTCCGCCGCGCGCTATGAAATCGGCGCAGGAATAATCGCTGAGCTTCATTATCGGCGCGTAGCCGAGAAGTCCGCCAAACTCAACCTTGTCTCCGACTCCCTTTCCGTATGCGGGAATAACTCTTACAGCAGTTGTCTTTGTGTTCGCCACACCTATCGATATCTCGTCGGCGATAATTCCGCAGATCACTTCCTCTGAAGTATCACCGGGAATAGCGATCATATCAAGTCCGACAGAGCAAACGGCAGTCATCGCCTCAAGCTTTTCAAGAGAGAGCGCTCCGCACTCTACCGCGTCTATCATTCCCGCGTCCTCTGATACGGGTATGAACGCGCCTGAAAGTCCGCCGACATGAGAGGACGCCATAACTCCGCCCTTCTTGACCGCGTCGTTGAGAAGCGCGAGAGCCGCGGTCGTGCCGTGTCCACCGCACTTTTCGAGTCCCATAGCCTCAAGGATATGCGCAACCGAGTCGCCTACGGCAGGCGTGGGCGCGAGCGAGAGGTCGACTATACCAAAAGGCACGCCAAGTCTCTTTGAAGCCTCGCTTGCCACGAGCTGTCCCATTCTGGTTATCTTGAACGCCGTTTTCTTGATTATCTCGGCGAGAGTTGAAAAATCGCACTGCCCTGCTCTGCGTATCGCGGAGTTGACAACACCGGGGCCCGAAACTCCGACAGACACAACGCTCTCAGCCTCTCCGACACCGTGGAAAGCCCCCGCCATAAAGGGGTTGTCCTCGGGTACATTCGCAAAGACCACGAGCTTCGCGCAGCCGATAGATTCCTTATCCCTCGTAAGATATGCAGTCTTTTTTATAACGCTTCCCATCTTAGCGACGGCATCCATATTGATACCCGCCTTTGTGGAAGCCACATTTACCGAGGAGCAAACAAGCTCTGTCTCGGAAAGCGCGTACGGAATCGACTCGATAAGATTTGCCGCGTTCACGGTAAATCCCTTCTGAACGAGCGCTCCGTATCCGCCGATAAAGTTGATACCGAGCGTGTGCGCCGCTCTGTCAAGCGTTTTCGCGATACGAACATAGTCCTCGGGGGAATATTTTCCGCCAACGAGCGATATGGGAGTTACAGAAACTCGCTTGTTTATTATCGGTATACCAAGCTCCTTTTCTATATCTCCGCCGACGCTCACGAGATTTTCCGCAGTCCTCGTTATCTTATCGTAAATTCTGTCGCAGACCACGCCAACATCGTCGGAAGCGCAGTCGTAAAGAGAAATACCCATAGTTATCGTTCTGATATCGAGGTTTTCCTCTTTTATCATATTTATCGTTTCAAGAATATCGTTTATGTTTATATTGACCATCGCCCGACCTCATATTCTGTGCATAGAATTAAAAATATCCTCGTGCATCGTGCGGATATCGAGGTTGTTTTCCTCGCCGAGCTTTTTCATTGCGTCAACAAAATCGGTAAAAGGCATATTTATACCCTCTATATCAATGACCATTATCATCGCAAAATACTCCTTGAGAACGCTCTGCGATATCTCGGTTATGTTTGCTCCTACCTCGGCACACTTGGTGCTTACCTTAGCGATTATTCCCTTACTGTCGTGACCGACGACCGTAACTACAGCCTTCATTTTTCTTTTTCCTCTCCTTATATCAAGAAATCTGTTTGGATATTACATATTATAACAGATTTTTCCTCAAATTGCAATACAATTGAAAATATTTAACTCACAAAAAGGGCTGGTTATCTGAACCAACCCTTTAGTATATTTTCAGTATATCACGAAACGATATAATCCCCATTACCCTCGATAACAGCCGAACCGCCCGTGAGAGCTATCATCTTGACCGCGTTTGCGCTGAAGCTCTGCGCCTTAACGGTCAGTGGCTTATTGATAACGCCCCTCGCCAAAATCTTGACATAGCAAGTGCTTCGCGGAACGAGTCCTCTATCCCTCAGCTCTCTAAGCGTAACAGTCTCACCCGCTCCGAAGTTATCCGAGATAGTGTCGACATTGATAAAAGCCTTCTTTCCTCTGAATATCTCGGGGGACTCATCCTTGACTATTATCTCCTCGACCTGACTGTCGGGAACCAGCGTGTCCGCCTCCTCGGCGCTCACCGCATCCATAGTTTCTATATGAATAGTAGCCTCAATGTCATCGGCAAAATCAGCTCCGACATTCTCGGGCAGGGCGGGCGTCTCATCGACCGACTCCTCCTCGCTCTGCTCTGCTCTGCGCATAGCAAGAATACGAGCGGCGCAAACGGCAATATATACCCCAAGCGCAACATCAAGCACGGCAAGGATTATCACCATAGCAAGTCCGCCGCGGGGCGCGATAATGCTAAGCATTGGCATAGGAGCAACGAACAGCGACAGAAGCGTCTGCTTCTTCTTTCTCATAAGCAGAGTAAGAACCGCCGCAACAGCACCCTCTATAAGCGCGAGAACACCAAGAATTATGATTATCGGAAGCAGGTCGACCGTCTTTTCACCGACTATTATAAACTCGGAGAAATGCTCGGTCTCGAATACCAAAAAGGCACCGTCGCGCTTGGCGTCGTAATACTCTGCGCTTCCGTCCTCGGAAATATACACCGCGCGGAGACGGTCAATATCTCTCATCGACTTCGGCAAGAGTATTCTCACGGTATATTTTCCGCTGTAATCGCTCCACAGAGCCCCGTTTCTGATAAGCTTGATGTCGTATACCGCCTTGATGTCGGAATCCTCGAGTATTCTCGCGATATCGGCATCGGTGAGCGGATCGCTGCCCACATAGGATATGCGTGAGCGCTTGAGCGCCTGCTCAAGCTTTGTTTCGTGCGCTCTCTCTATGTCCTTTTCGGTAATCGAGAGCGAGATGTCGAAATAAAGTCCCTCGCTTCCCGAAATAACACCCCAAAGCTTGTCCGTAACGGTATCGTGACCTGCGGGATAGTCGGTAGAGGAGCCCGAGGAAATACCTATATCTCCCGAATTTATCCAGTCTACCCTTATATCACGCATGATCTTTATTCTGTCATCAACCGTCTTGTTCATCGCTTCCTCGCCAAGACGCTTGTCGAACTGCTCAAGCTCGGCGAGAGTGTGTTGATATATCTCGGTAAGCTCCTCGAAATTCTGCTTGGAATATCTGTCAGAGCTATCCGCAAGCTCGTCATAAGCCTCGGTAAGCCGTTTTTTGGCGGCGTTTCTTGCCGCGTCAAACTCGGAGAGCACCGAGCTCATAAGCCTGAGCGCGTTATCTCTCGCGTTTACGAACTCACCTATACTCTTGCCCTGCTCTATCGCGGATACGGCGTCGCTATAGGCTTTCTTTATGGCATTGTAATTTTCCTCTGAATAATCTGCCGCGTCAAAGCTCTCAAAACTCTGACGAAGCTCGTTCTTTATAGCTCCGCGGGCGTTCTCGGTATTGAGCAGAGACGCATCCGCAAGGGATTTGTCTATCGCGTCCTTACCCTCCGCGAGTCCTGCCGATATACCGTCCGTATCAGTCGCGGATTCTATTCTGCCAAGATAGAGAGCGTAAGCCGTCTCAATCTCGCCCTTGATTGCGCCCGACTCAGCCTCACTCAGATATTTCAGCTCTCCGAGCTTCGCAAGCGCACCGTCGCGACTTGCCAAAAGCGAACCCTTTGCCGCCTCGCGAGCCAGATATATGCGCTCGTTTTCGGCGTTTTCCGCCGCAGCGTCCTCGAGGATTCCGTCGGCAAAGCTCAGATATTCAGCCGCCCTTTGCTCAATCTCGGCTATATCGCTCATAGGAGCGATGTCTGCCGCGGCGGTATTTGCTCCGCTCGTAAGCGGCTCTGTGTATACCGAGGCATCGTCGAGATATTTTTTGTTTGCTATATCTGCCTTCGCCGCGCGCTCCTTGTCTCTTATCTTTTTGGTATTAGCCGCGATAGCCGCCGCAAGATTTGCGCGCTCCGCCTCGGCATAAAGCGCTTCCAGCTCTGCGCGCGCCGCATCTCTTATACCGTCAATTTCCGAAAGGCTCGCCGCCGCTCCGAGCTGCGAAGCTCTCTCGCTGTGCTTGTTCCGCATAGCGGATATGACGGCATTCGGATTTTCCAGATATTTGATTTCATATTTCATTCTGTAAAGGCAGTTCTCAAGCGCGCCGTCTACCAGCCGCAGAGCGTGTTCTCTATGCTCCTCGAGAAGGGCGTTACATTCGCCCACTATCCCGTCGGCTGCAGACTTTGCCTCTGTCAGCGCGTCCTGTGCCGCGCCTACCGTCGCCTTGCTCTTTATAGCTCCGTCATAGGACGAATAGCTTTCTTCAAGTTTGTTAAGCGCCGAGGTGGCGTTGTGTGTACCGTATATTCCCTTTATCCTTGACTCGGCTCTCCTTGCATATATCAGCCAGTCCGCTCGAAGCTTTGCCTTGCCAAGCTCGGTCTCGATGTCCGCCTCGTTTGCGCAGACATCAAAGATACCGCCGTCGACATTGTATTCAGCCACAAGCGTGCTCATTCCGTCGAGCGTGTCGGCAGAGGAAAGCGTGACATATTCAACAAGCGCGTCCTTAGCGCCCACTATTGCGATATCAAATAAGATATTGTCAAACGCGCTCCAATCGTCGGCTATCTCGCCGAGCGCGTCAGCGGCTACCACCGTATCGGAAACCGATTTCGACATAGCGGAAAGAAGCGCCATTGAATACTCGCCGTCCCTACCGTCGAAAAGATTGGCGAGGAGCGAGTCTGCCCCAGCCTTGAGATCGGCGTTAAATCCGCTCACCGACGAAGATTCGCCAATCGCGTGTATAAAGGAAATGATGGTTTTGTCGGTCGTGGCGTTCTGCGCATACATACCATCGCCGTATATTTTGTCATATAAGGAAGCAAAGCTCTCCTGAGCCTTTTCTCTCGCACGCTGAATTTCTATCGCTTCTTTCGCTTCGCCGTATATTCTATCGAATTCCGACTCGTCAAAAGCCGATACTTCCTTTATATTCAGCTCGTAGGAATATGCAAGAATCGCTATCTGCTGAGAGTCTGTCGGACTATATAGCATCTCTATACGCTGAACATATATCTCCTTCATCACATTCAGCGCATAGGTCTCCTCCTTCGCCTCAAGGTCGGCGACATCCGAATTTCCCTTTATCGAATTGAGGATATCTCTGTATTCGGGCGTTACAACGGCAAGCTCGTCCTCTCCGAGCGTTGGAGAATGTGTGACATATACCCACGCGCACCTACCCGCGGTACGCCCCTTGATATAGTACATATTTATCTCGTCGCTAAGATCCTCGGTATTTATACGCGAGTCTCCGCGAAGCTGAGTGATAGCCATCGCGTAGGGCGTGATCTCAGCGTTTATCGCGGTATCCGCGTATTCGTCCATTAAGCTCTCGAGCTTGTCGTACTTGTCGGTTATCTCCGCAACATTTTGAGTATAGTAATCTACCTCTGCCGCGCTGACCGATACCCCAAAGCAGAGTGTGGCGAGTACGATAAAAAAAGATAAGATAAGAGCCGTTTTTTTCATCCTCATTTGCTTACACTTCCTTAACACAGTTTGATAACATATTATACCATTTTTTTGTATTTCAGTCAATAAAATAATAACTTTTACAACTAAAAAACAAGAAAATATTTCTCTTTCACAAAAACGGCTCGGAAAAGGCGGTCACACCCTGTCAAAAAAGCTTGAAGCGTGTATGCAACGCAGGAAGCGTTCCATAAAATCATTCTCTGTTTATTTTTATCATAACCACCGATATATCGTCGTCGCCGCTCTCGCGCACGGCTCTCTCGACGATCATCTCGGCTGTACGCTCAATACCCTCGCTCTCGACATTTCTTTTAAGAAGCTCAAAGAGCCACGGGCACTCGTCCTTTCCCTGCGTAACGCCGTCGCTTACCATAACTATAATATCCCCGTCGCCCACATCAAAGCTTATCTTTTTCGCGTCAAGCTCACGGATTATCCCCACGGGAACGGTCTTTGAGCGAAGCTTGAAAAGACTGCCGTTGCGGAACACATAGGTGGGCGCGGCACCGCTCTTATAAAAGGAAGCCTTTCCGCCTATCAGGTCAAGCTCCATAAGGTCGACCGTCGCAGAACATTCGTGCATGCTTCCACCGCCCTTGTTCCTCAAAAATCCGTTGAGTAGCTTCAGGGCGGTGTCACATCTGCTTGCCGCCACGAGCATCTTTTGTAAAAACATCACGCATATACCCGAGGTCAGAGCCGCGTCGCGTCCCGAGCCCATTCCGTCGCTGATAAGCGCGTAAAATCGATCGTCACCGCTCTCAAAGATACTCATAGTATCTCCGCAGAAATTCTTCTCGCTTCCTGCCATCACCGAGCGGCTCGCGTGCTCCACACTTATCCTCCGCCCTACCGAAAGCGTCATATACGCACGGCCGTCCTCTCTCTCCTCTACATCACAATCGAAAAAGCGCTCTCCGCACACGCGCCCGACAAGCGAGATTATCCTGTCACGGTTTTTTCGCAGATATTCCGCCGAGGACGCGCCAAGCACGACCCGCCGCCTTCTTGTGCCATACGCCACGGCGGCGCTTACCTCTATCCCCTCGGCGTTCATCGCCTCACATATCCGCTCGCTCATCTCGGCATCACATTCAAGCTCCGCGCCGTCAATGCTCATCGCGCCCGCGAGAAGGTCGGACATCGCCTCGTAGTCAAGCGCGAATATCTCGGTCTTGTCGCATAAAAGCAGCTGCTTTGTGTGAAGCATACAGTTGTGATTTATCTCATCTATGATATCGGGCATACGCTCGCATATCTTCAGCATAGCATCGGGAATATCCTCATTACTTATACGCCCCGACTTGTGAAGCTTTGCGCTCACCGAGGCTATGGCGGCTATCGTGTCGGTATAATTCTCCTCCCAGCACAGCTCTCTGTGGCGACAGTTGGCGCAGCAGGCGTCAAAGGCATCGTCACATATCTGCTTCACATCTGCCGCAAGGGGCTTGCGCGTTCTCTCGCCCAAATCCCTAAAAAACGCAGACATCTCGCCGAAAGTTCCGCATATATTTTTGACCCTCTGCTCGGTGGCGTCAAGTCGGACATTTCCGATAATCCCGTACCCTATCTCACATTTCGCCACCTCGCGCTCCTCGCCTACTCTCTCTGCCACGGCTTCTGCTTTCGCGCTTAAGAATAGCTTGTCCAGAACCGCAAAAAGCAGACTCGCCGCAAGGAGAGCGGGAAGAAGCGCGGTTATCGCGCCGATGCCGCTCACATAAAGTCCCCACGCAAGACCGACGGTGAGAGCCGCGCAAGAGGCGAATACCGCGGAGACACGCCAGAGCGCGCCCGACGCGACCGCCGCAAAAATAAAGACGGGCGCGAGCATAGGAGAATAGGCAAGTCCGCAGATAATACCCGACGCGATGCCGTGTATTATTCCCTTTTTGCGGCAGATATAAAGCGTGACGAGCATAGCCCCAAATACGGCTAAGGAAACGCCGTAAATATTCACATCTCTCGCCGCATATACGGTGGCAAATGCGATAGCTCCCGAGGAAAGATATCCAAATTTCGTCGCCTCTTTTTTGCCCCTGAACCCTCCGTATGAGAGCAGGACAGCCGCAGGAGCGGCGAGCATCGCGAGTATCGCGCCCCAGAGGTCGTAATATAGGAATCCGCCTACTATCAGCGAATATATCCCTACCGTAAACGCGCCCACGCAGGATGTGGTCATTCGCAGACAGATATTTTCGGAAAAGAGCATCGGAAATATCTCCCCGACGCTTCTCTCGCCGCTGTTTTCATCCTTATGCCAAGGCATATCAAGCGTAAGCCTCACGAGTATGCGTATCACCAGCGCCACCGCGTAAGCGCATATCCACACGACAGGCTCGTCCGAGCCAAAAGCCGATAGGCAGACTCCCGCGAAAATATACGGCACCTTTTTGTCTGCCGCGCAGAGAAACGCCATACCAAACGGTCTCGCGCCAAACGGAAGCTCGCATATCCCGAGCAGATATCCGCAAAGGGCGTAGAGAAAGCCCACGAATATCTCCCTCGCCACATCAGACACCCGTCCCCTCTTTTTAATCTTTACATCGGCAAAGGCATTGCCCTCGCTCTCTGCCGTACCCATACCGTATTCTCTTTCATCGGCGTTCATAGCTTTACCTTCCTTTTCATTATTTTTCCTGTTCTTCAAAGAAGAATACATAACCGTAATTTATTTTACTCCTGCAAGTTTAAAATTAAAGTCGAAGCTTGGCAAGTCGCACTCTATTCCGTCCACTATATTTCGACCGTCCTCTCGCTCTCAAAAGCTTTTTCCCCCGAAAACCCCGATTTTCACGCCCCAAACAGAGAAATTTGACAAATAACATCGTTCGGTTTTCAATAGATTTATAAACTCATATAACAAATTTTTTATATTTTTTAACAAATTTCTTATAGCATATTTCAGAAGTAAGGCTTACAATAAAATTACCAAAAAAACAAGGAGAATATTATGAAAAAGGAAAGTTCTTCCCTCCG
This sequence comes from Clostridia bacterium, assembly GCA_017625755.1. GTDB lineage: Bacteria > Bacillota > Clostridia > Oscillospirales > CAG-272 > HGM12713. The sequence goes on from JAGAKG010000028.1 coordinate 42,982, forward strand.
CAAGCTCATCTCGGCACTCGATACGGATCTCACCGAGTACCGTCCCATACCGTTCTGGAGTTGGAATAACGAGATTGACGAAAACGAACTCTTGAAGCAGATAGAGGAAATGAACACCGCAGGTATCGGCGGATTTATTGTGCACGCGCGAACAGGACTGAAAACCGAGTATCTCGGAGAAAAGTGGTTTTCCTGCATAGCCACCTGTCTCAAAAAAGCGCGTGAGCTGGGACTTCGGGCGTGGATATACGACGAAAACGGCTGGCCCAGCGGCTTCGTTGGCGGAAAGTTGCTTGAAAATCCGGATTGGCGCGCCCACTTTCTTGAATATAAGGTAACAGACTTTTTTGATACCGAGGCATTCTGCGTGTTCAAAAAAACTGACGGAAAATTCACGCGTATTTGCGTATCGGAGGAAAATCAGGGAAAATATCATTGCGTGTATCTGCGAATCAGCCCCGCAAATACCGATATTCTCAACCCCGAGGTAGTCGATGCTTTTATAGCCGAAACTCACGAGGAATATTACAGAAGATTTGCGGAAAGCTTTGGGCGCGAGCTTGTGGGCTTTTTCACCGACGAGCCGCAGTATTACCGACAGGAGACTCCCTATACCCCCGTCGCCGCTCCGATATTTACTGAAAGATACAACGAGGATATACGCGACGGTCTTATTTATCTCTTTTTGACCGAACCCGAAGGATATCTTTTCAGAACCCGTTATTTTAATCTGTTAAACGAGCTTTATGTAAACAATTTCTATAAAAAGCTTTATGATTGGTGCGAAGCGCACAACTGTATGCTCACGGGACACTCACTTGACGAAAACAGTGCGCGCAGGCAAATGCTTGGCGGCGCGGGTGTTATGCCTACATACGAATACGAGCATATTCCCGGTATCGACTGCCTCGGACGCGACTGCAAGACTGAGCTTCTCGCAAAGCAGGTCGGCAGCGTTGCCTCTCAGCTCGGTATAAAGCATGTGCTGACAGAAACCTTTGCATGTAGCGGATTTGATGTAACTCCGTTGGAGCTTAAAAGCATTGCGGATTTTCAGTATTTCAACGGCGTGAGCCTTATGTGCCACCACCTCTATCCGTATTCCTTTGCATCAGGCGCAAAGTACGACCATCCTCCCGTTTTTTCCAGACACGGAAATTGGTTTGATAAATTCAGAAGCTTCAACGATTATTTCACTCGGCTCGGCTTTATCGTCTCAGGCACAGATGAGCACTGCGACGCACTTATTATCCACCCGATGCGCGACATTTATCTCGACTATACATGGCACAGCGACGGAGCGGGCGACAAAAAAACCGATGATGACTTTAACGAGCTTTTGATGACTCTCCGCAAAAACGGCGTCACCTATCAGCTTGCCGATGAAAAAATTCTTGAAAAGTACGGAAAGTGCGTCAACCGACGACTGATTGTCGGAAACCGCTCTTACGATACGGTAATTCTGCCAGCAACAAGAACGATCTCCTCGTCCACCCTCGGGCTTTTGCGTCTCTTCGGCGGAAGACTTTGTATCATAGAGAAGCCCTATCTCGTCGATGGAATCAAAGCCGAGGTCCCGCTCACACAAACCGTTTCGCTTGATGGAATAATAGAGTCTACGCGTTTTTCGTTCTCGTGTCAGGACGGTCTTTGCGGGCTGAGCGCGAGAGAAGGCGAGCTTGGGGATTTTCTGTTCATAAAGAATTATTCCCGTACCGAAAGCTCTCATATATCAATGAAAGGAATCGCCGAAAAATATCTGGCGCTCGACCTTACCGATATGTCAATCAGAAAAATTTCAAACGAAATGACGGTTGAAAAATGCGGCGGGCTGGTACTGATGAGAGATGAAATCGCCGAGGATGTGAGATATCTCGAAAAAACAGAGGATATCACGGAGCAATTTGCACTGACGGCAATTACCGAAAACTATCTCGTGCTTGACAACGGGTACCTGAGCTACGACGGAAAAGCTTTTGGGGAGCTACTCCCTTTGCAAAGGATTTCCGAAGATCTTCTCCGCCTTGATTACAAGGGCAGAGTTTTCATAAAATATCGCTTTTTCTGCGCCGATGTTCTCCCTATTAAGCTGATTCTCGAACGAGAAAAATACATCTCTGTGAGTGTTAACGGAAAGGATTTTTCACTTTGCGACAGCGATTTTGACATCAATTTTGTGGAAGCGGAGATAGGAGAATATCTTTGCGAGGGCGAAAACGAGATAATCTATTCGCTTGATTACCATCAGCACGACGGTGTTCGCTTCGCGCTCTTCGATCCACTCGCAACCGAGAGCCTGCGCAACTGCTTATATTACGACACAAATCTTGAGAGCGTATACCTCAAGGGAGATTTCACGCTTGACGAAAAGCTCGTAATACATAAGAGAACAGCGTTACCGTTTATCCGCTCGGATAATTTCAAAAGAGGATATCCTTTCTTTAAGGGCGAGCTGACCGTCAGGGGGAAATACAGCTTCAACGGCGAGGGAGACAGAATTTTGTCTCTCGACGACGGAAGATTCCTTGTGGCCGACATATTCATAAACGGCAAGAAAACGGATATGGTCACCTCAACTCAAAGAAACATAACCGATATGTTAAGGCTTGGTGAGAACGATATTGAGATAGCTCTGCGGTCAAGTCTGCGCAACCTGTTCGGTCCGCATCACTGCGCAAACAACCCCGAGCCTATGAGCGTACACCCCTCCCTATTCACCTTCAGAGGCAAATGGCGCGACGGTATAGCGCAGGGCTATACACCAAAATATCAGTGTGTTCCCTTCGGTCTTGATTCGATTCGTATGATAACCCGAATTCTTGAAAACGGATAATTGAACTTTTTGAAAAATCAAGGGGGAAAAGGACTAAAAATTTTAATTTTATTTGTTAAAATTGCCTATGACAATTTTCTTCAAAAAATGTTATAATTAAGACACTGGGAACACACGATTTTTGAGAAAGCTTGAGGTTATCAAATGTTCGACATCGGAAGCTATGTGAGCTACCGCTCTGAGGGAGTTTGTAAAATATCTGATATACGCAGAGAGAATTTCGGCGCGCTCGGCAAGGAAACTCTCTATTATGTCCTCACGCCCATAGGCGACGAAAAGTCTACCTTTTTCGTACCGACGGATAACGAAAAACTCGTTTCTATGATGAGAAAGGTTCTGTCCGAGGACGAGATATACGAGCTTATCCGAGAAGTTGCGAAGCGCGAATACGAGTGGATAGACGACTCCAAGCGCAGAGGCGCGCACTTCAAGGAAATACTCGCAAACGGCGAGCGTGAGGAGCTTGTCTTTCTGGTGCGTTGCGTAAATCGCCATATCTATGAGCAGACCGCCGCGGGCAAAAAGGTATATGTCACCGATATCAGCGCTATGAAAAGGGCTAACAAGCTTCTTTTCGACGAGTTCTCAAGAATAATTCCTATGTCCTCCCCCGAGGATATGACCGCTTTGATAGAAAAAATTTGCAACGAGAAGTAAAGACACGCAAAAATCGTGTAAAACAAACCTCGTAAACAGTTATAAGAAACGACTGTCGGCAGAAAAAACTCCGACGGTCGTTTTTTTAATGAAAATCTGTTGTAAATGTATGAATTATATGGTAAAATATTAATATTATATTTGATGTACGAAAGGATATAATATGCTTTCAACAGTTTTAAGCGCGGGGTTATTCGGAATTGACGGATACATCGTAACCGTTGAATGTAATTCTCAGGCGCGTATACCCGAATTTGACCTTGTCGGACTTCCCGACCTTGCCGTCAAAGAGGCTAAGGAAAGAGTTCGCACGGCGTGTGAGAACAGCGGCTTCCGCTTTCCCGCACTCGCGCTCACTCTCAATCTCGCTCCCGCCGACAGGCGGAAGGAAGGCTCGGCACTCGACACGGCGATACTGCTCTCTATTCTCCGTTGCGGCGGAATAGTCCGCCACGAGGTGGATTTTTCAGATAAATGCTTCACGGGAGAGCTTTCTCTTTCGGGTAAGCTCCGCCCTGTCCGCGGCGTTCTCTGTATGTGCGCGGCGGCAAAGGACGCAGGGCTGCGCGAGTTTTACGCCCCTGCCGAAAACGCGGCGGAAGCCGCGGCAGTCGAGGGGATAACCGTATACTCGATAGACACTGTAAGACAGCTCGTTGAGCATCTCAATGGAGTATCCCGCCTTGAGCCCGTGAAATACAACGGCGCGTCAGCTGCCGACGGCGAGCGGCTTATGGGTATAGACTTTTCCGATGTGAGAGGTCAGGCAATGGCGAAGCGAGCTATGGAGATAGCCGCCGCGGGTGGACATAACATACTCCTCATAGGTCCCCCGGGTACGGGCAAGTCAATGCTCGCGAAGCGTCTGCCCACGATCCTGCCGCCTATGACATTTGACGAGGCGATAGAAACGACAAAGATACACTCGGTATCGGGTACTCTGCCCGAGAATATATCTCTGCTATCGGCACGCCCCTTCCGCTCGCCGCATCACACGATGAGCACGGTAAGCCTTGTGGGCGGCGGTATCAATCCCCTGCCGGGCGAGGTATCGCTCTCGCACAACGGCGTCCTTTTTCTCGACGAGCTTCCCGAGTTTCCCAAGGCGGTCACCGACGCGCTCCGTCAGCCCGTTGAGGACAGACGCGTGACGATAACCCGCGCAAACGGACGCGTGACCTATCCCTGCTCCTTTATGCTCGTGGGAGCTATGAATCCCTGCCGTTGCGGATATTTCGGTCACCCGACGCAGAAATGCACCTGCTCGGCGCTTGATGTAAAGAGATACATATCCAAAATAAGCGGGCCTATGCTCGACAGAATAGATATTCAGATAGAGCTTCCCTCGCTCTCATACGACGAGATAAATCAGTCGGGCGAGAAAGCCGAGACCTCGGCTCAGATACGCGAGCGTGTTATCGCCGCGAGAAAATTTTCACGCGAAAGGCTTGGGGAGAACAGCAAGATTTTCTGCAACGCTCAGCTCAGCGCGGCGGATATATCCAAATACTGCAAGATGACCGACAGCGCCTCGCTTTTGCTCAAGGCGGCTTATGAAAAAATGGGAATGTCTGTCCGCGGATACGACAGAATAATGCGCGTGGCGAGAACTATCGCCGACCTCGACAGAAGCGAGGTAATAGACGCAAAGCATATCGCCGAGGCGATACAGTACCGCAGTCTCGATAAAAAATATTGGGGGTAATATGGAACTCAAACGGCTTATAACCTCGCTCTGCTCGCTTATGTCTGTTTCGGGACACGAGCAGTACAGCTACGAGGCGGTATCCTCACTCGTGGGGAAATATTTTGATGAAATAAAGAGCGACGGCGTTGGCAATATTCTGCTCGTTCGCAGATGCGGAAAGGAAAACGCCGCTAAAATAATGATAGATACGCACTTCGACGAGATAGGTATGCTCGTCACAAAGATACACGAGGGCGGATTTCTCAGCGTAACATCGGTGGGCGGACTCGACCTCTCTATCCTTCAGGCGACCGATGTCGTAATATACGGCAGGGAGACTATCACAGGCGTGATAGCCTCAACCCCGCCTCACCTGAAAAAGGATAAAAGCGCTAAAAAGCTCACCGAGCTGTCCGAGCTGCTCATCGACACGGGATATGAAAAAGAGGAGCTTGAAAAAATAGTATCGGTGGGAACTCCCGTCGGCTTTTCCCCCGTATACACCGAGCTTCTCGGCGACCGTATGTGCGGCAAGAGCTTTGACAACAAGGCGTGCGCCGCGGCGGCTATTTACGCGCTTTCAAAGATTGACAGGGCTAATCTCGCCGCAGATGTTTATCTGCTCCTCTCCTGCCACGAGGAAACACTTCCCACGGGCGGAGTAGCGGCGGGCGCCTTTGCCGTAGAGCCCGATTACGCTATGGTAATAGATGTGAACCTCGCGAGGGTACCCGACACACCGAGGCACGAAACGGTCGATTTTGACGCGGGTGTTTCGATATCAATATCGGCTGTTACCGACAAGCGCCTCACGAGAGCCGTCGAACAGCTTTGCCGAGAAAAGAAGATAAAATACACGCGCGTTGCCGCGCCCTCAAGCACTGGAACAAATACCCCAGCCCTCAATCTAACGGGGCGCGGAGTGCCTACGGTCGATATAGGGCTTCCGCTAAAGAGTATGCACACATACAACGAGGTGCTGTGTATTGGCGATGTTCTGGAGCTTTCTGCCCTGGTGCGTGAGTTCGTTTGCTCAGAAAAAATAAGGGAGGGCTTTGCGATATGACAAAATATACCGACATAGAGCTTCTCCGTCAGCTTTGTCTGCTCTTTGGCCCGTCGGGCTGTGAGGACAATGTGGCTGATTTCATCAGGGAGCAGATATCCGACACCTGCGACGAAATCTATACCGACAGACTCGGAAGCCTTATCGCCTATATTGGAAGCGGTAAGAGCGACAGACAGAGACTTATGATCTCCGCGCATATGGACGAGGTCGGATTTATGATAAACGAGATATGCGACGACGGATATCTCAAATTTGAGACGCTCGGCGGAATAGACCCAAGCGTCCTCTGCGGAAAAAATGTCACACTTGGTGACGAGGTCAACAAAATAAAGGGAGTTATCGCGTCAAAGGCGATACACCACAAAAAGCGTGACGAAAGGCTTAACATCACCCCCGTGTCGGATATGTATATCGACATAGGGCTCTCCTCGAGGGAGGATGTTCTCAAATATCTCGACATCGGCGCTTACGGCACCTTCGACTCGGAGTTTATCCGCTTCGGCAAGGACGGTCGCAAGATAAAATCAAAGGCACTCGACGACCGACTCGGTTGCGCCGTAATGATAGAAGCAATGCGCGCGCTCTATCCCGAAAGAGACTCGCTTCCTATGGATATATATTTCTGCTTCACGGTTCGCGAGGAGATAGGAATATCGGGAGCGCAGGTCGCGGCAAACACGATAAAGCCCGATTTCGCGATAGTGCTTGAAACGACGGCGGTCGCGGATATCGCGGGTGTTGCCGACTCGGCAAAGGTCGCAATTCAAGGAGAGGGCGGAGCTATCTCGCTTATGGACCGCTCTACGATATACGACAGAGAGCTTGTCGAATTCGCGCTTGATGTGGCAAAGAAAAACTCTGTCAAGGCGCAGATAAAGAAATATGTATCTGGTGGAAACGACGCCTCTCATATCCACAAGAGCGGAGTAGGCGTGAGAACTCTCGCGCTCTCAGCCCCCACGAGATATCTTCACTCCCCCGCCTGCGTCGTTGACGCCGAGGACTACTATTCGATCCTCTCGCTCGTGGACGCTATGCTTCGCGAGTGGAAATTCGCAGATTAAAAGGAGAACCGACTATGTATAATACATTAAAGACACTTTGCCTTATCCCCTCAATCTCGGGACGCGAGGAGCGGATAAGAGAAAAGATAAAGGAAATGATATCCCCGCTTGCAGACGAATGCTATACCGATAACCTTGGCAACCTTATCGCCGTCAAGCGCGGCAACACCAAGGATAGCGACAGCAAAAAGAAGATAATGCTCTGCGCCCACATGGACGAGATAGGCTTTATCGTTACCTATATAGAGGAAAAGGGATTTATACGCGTATCCACCGTTGGCGGTATCAATCTCGTCGCTTCCTCCTGCTCACAGGTGATATCAGAGAGAGGGGTCAAAGGCGTTCTCGTTCCCGAGAGCGGAGTCAAGGCGGCTGATTTCTCGGCGGATAAATTCGTCATAGATATCGGCGCAAAGAGCCGAAAGGAAGCAGAGAGACGGGTGAAGATAGGCGACTTTTTCGTGGTTAATCCCTCTCTTGCAAGGCTTTGCGGAAGCAGAGTATGCGGCCGTCCGATAGACGACAGAATAGGCTGCGCCGTAATGATAAAGCTGGCAGAGTCGCTTAAGGATAAGCCCTGCGCTCACGATATATATTACGCCTTCTCGGTTCAGGAGGAGGTCGGTTGCAGAGGAGCAAAGCCCGCGGCGTTCGGTATCTCTCCCGATTACGCGCTCGTATACGATGTTGCGGGAACGGGCGACACGCTCGGCGCGAAGCCTATGGAGTGCGCGGTGGGTCACGGCGCGGCTATCAAGATAAAGGACAGCTCGGTAATATGCCACAGCGAGGTGGTTGACAGACTTCGCTCTGTCGCAGAGGAAAAGGGTATTCCCCACCAGCTTGAAATACTCACATACGGCGGAACCGACACAAGCTCAATACAGATGTCAGGCTTTGGCTGTCGCGCGGGCGCGCTCTCGATACCCACGAGATATATCCACTCCTCAGTCGAGATGGCAGACATCGCCGACGCAGAGGCGTGCGTGGCTCTGAGCGAGGCATTTATAGAAAGCATATAATCAAATTAACGGAGATAAAAAATGAACTTTTCACAGAGAATAACAGACCTCGCGGCAGAAGCCGAGCGCGCGCTTGCCGAGCGCTTTGCCGAGGTCGACGCGATATCCTTCGCAAACACGCAAAAAATAATGAGAGCCTTCGGCGAGCATCGCGTCAGCGAGGCTATGTTCAATCCCACGAGCGGATACGGATATGACGACAGAGGCAGAGACACGCTCGACAGAATATGGGCAGATGTTATGTGCGCGGAGTCGGCATTCGTGCGCCACAGTATAGTCAACGGAACTCAGGCTCTCACAATAGGTCTTTTCGGACTTCTTCGCCCCGGAGACATTATGTTCTCAATCGCGGGTAAGCCCTACGACACGCTCGACGAGGTAATAGGCAACACGGGACACGCGGGAGACGGCTCTCTGCGCGATTTCGGGGTTGAGTATATGCAGGCAGACCTCGGAGAGGACGGAAGCTTTGACTTCGGCAGAACCCGCTCGGTGCTTGAGGAATACAAGGAAAAAATAAAGGTAGTATTCATTCAGCGCTAAAAGGGCTATCTCAACCGCAAAACGCTCAGCTCGGCGCAGATAGGCGAGGCGGTAAAGGTAGTCAAGTCGATATCTCCAAAAAGCTATGTCGTCGTCGACAACTGCTACGGAGAGTTCACCGAAACTCTTGAGCCGACGGCGTACGGAGCGGATATGATAATCGGCTCGCTCATAAAGAACCCCGGCGGCGGAATGGCTGAGACGGGCGGATATATCGCGGGAGAGGCGAGAGCCGTTGAGCTTGCGTCGTACAGACTCACCTCTGTCGGCGTCGGCTGTGAGGTCGGCGCAACCCTCGGTCAGAACAAGAATATGTTCAAGGGGCTTTTCTACGCCCCCCACACCACCGCTCAAGCGATAAAAACGGCGTATCTCGCGGCGTATATGTTTGACGCGCTCGGCTTTGAGGTCGAGCCCGCTTGGACAGAGCCGAGATACGATATAATACAGACGGTAATAACCCGCTCGCCCGAAAAGCTCTGCGCCTTCTGCCGCGGAATTCAGGCAGGCTCGCCGATAGACTCCTTCGTCACACCCGAGCCCTGGGATATGCCCGGATATTCCGACAAGGTAATTATGGCGGCGGGCGCATTTACGCAGGGCTCGTCGATAGAGCTTTCAGCCGACGGCCCTCTCCGCCCCCCATACACCGCTTATTTTCAGGGCGGACTTACCTATGAGAGCGGAAAGATAGGAATTATGTCTGCGGCTCAGGCAATGATAGACCTCAAATAAAAGAATTGGGAGAAAAGCACTTCAAGCATACATATCCTGAACGGAAACGGAGTTGTAAAAAATGCTTTTCTCCTCGCTTGAATTTCTATTTCTCTTTCTTCCCCTCTGCATAGCCGTTTATTTTGCGGTGCCGCTTCGTCTGCGAAACGCTGTGCTGCTCGTATTCAGCCTTATATTCTACGGCTTCGGAGAGCCGCTCTATCTCTTTCTTATGATATTTACGACGGGCGCGGATTACGCCTTCGGACTGCTCGTGCAAAAAAGTCTTCCGAACAAGCGTCGCGCGCGAGCCGTCGTTGCCTTTGCCGTGATATTCAATCTGTCGATACTCGGATTTTTCAAATATTACGACTTTTTAGCGTCCTGTATATCGCGAATTGAGATATTCTCGTTTATCAAGCCGATAGGGCTACCACTCCCCGTGGGAATATCCTTTTACACATTTCAGGCGCTCTCCTATGTCATAGATGTCTACCGCGAGGAGGTACGCGCCGCGAAAGACCCGATAATTCCCGCCACCTATGTGGCGCTTTTTCCTCAACTCGTAGCAGGTCCTATCATACGGTACAACGATATAGAGGGAGCGCTCCGCGAGCGCTCACACTCGTTCACACGTGCCGCCGAGGGGATAAGGCGCTTTTGCGTGGGACTCGCCAAAAAGGTCATTCTCGCGAACACGGCAGGAGAGATATGGCAAAGCTTTGCCATGGGCTTTGACGCCGCCTCAGCGGATATCGCGGGGGGGTGGCTCGGACTTGTCTGCTACGCCTTTCAGATATATTTCGATTTTTCGGGATACTCTGATATGGCAGTAGGGCTAGGGAAGATTTTCGGCTTCGACTTCCCCGAAAATTTCAATTATCCGTATATTTCGAGGAGCATAACCGAATTCTGGCGGCGTTGGCACATCACGCTCTCGTCCTATTTCCGAGAGTATGTCTATATCCCTCTTGGAGGAAACCGCCGCGGGCGGGCGCGAACCTATCTCAATCTCCTTATCGTCTGGTCGCTAACGGGTATATGGCACGGCGCGGGGGCGAATTTTCTTCTCTGGGGACTTTATTATTTCGCGCTTCTGTGCCTGGAAAAGGCGTTTTTGCTGAAGCTGCTCGACAGAGTGCCGAAAATATTTCGCCATATATATTCGCTCTTTTTCATTCTTATCGGTTGGCTTATCTTTGCCGCCGACGGAGCCGAGGGCTCACTCTCGCTCTACCGAGCCGCCGAGTGCATCGGTATACTGCTCGGATTTGGCAAAGCACCGCTCATCTCCCCCTCTACCCTATACGAGATAGTGAGAAATCTCATACCTCTCGCCATTATGGCGTTTGCTTCTCTGCCTTTTGCAAGAGAAGCGGTACAAAAACTCGCACGCTCTGAGCGCTTCGGCGGCGTGACTAATCTCTTGCTCAATCTTCTCACGCTCCCCCTGCTCGTTCTCTGCGTCGCTTATCTTGTAAACTCGGGATACAATCCCTTTCTATATTTCAGATTTTAATTTGTGGAGTTATTATGACATCTCTTTTATGTAAGCTTTTTATAAAGGAAAGCGAAAATACTAAAAAATCCACCGTACGGCGGGCGTACGGAACGCTGGCGAGCGTCGTGGGGATAATCCTCAATATACTGCTCGCCGCCGTAAAAATGTTAGTTGGCGTACTTACATCGTCGATATCGGTAACCGCCGACGCGGTCAACAATCTATCCGACGCGGGCTCTCAGGTCGTTTCTCTTATCAGCTTCAAAATATCGGCAAAGCCTGCCGACCGCGACCACCCGTTCGGTCACGCGAGAATAGAATATGTAGCCTCAATGATAGTCTCGTTTATCATTCTCACCATAGGCTTCGAGCTTTTCAGAAGCTCGCTTGAAAAGGTGTTCGACCCCGAGCCGACAAAGCTCGGAATACTGCCCGCGCTCATTCTCGTCCTCTCGGTCGCAGTCAAGCTTTGGATAGCTATATTCAACAGAAAGATAGGAAAAAGGATAAATTCCTCTGTAATCAAGGCGACCGCGGTAGACAGCCTGTCCGACGCGCTCGCCACCACCGCCGTGCTTGTCTCTATGATAATATCCCACCTCACGGGCTTTGTGACAGACGGATATATGGGTATGATAGTCTCGGTATTCATATTCGTGGCGGGTATAAAAATACTTGCCGAGACGAAAAATTCTATACTCGGAAGCGCTCCCGACGACGAAACTGTGAGCGAGATAAGCCGCGTAACCCTTGAATACCCCGAGATACTCGGCATACACGATATGATAGTACACAATTACGGCGCGGGCAACACCATAGCCTCGCTTCACGCGGAGGTTGACGGCACGGAGAATGTTTTCGTTACGCACGATGTTATAGACAACATCGAAAAACGGCTTTATACCGAGCTTGGCGTGCGGGCAACCATTCATATGGACCCGATAGTCGTCGACGACGAGCGTGTGAACGCGCTCAGAGGCACGGTCTCCGAGCTGGTAAAGCAGATAGACGAGAGACTCACAATACACGATTTCCGCTTCGTCGAGGGGAATACACATTCTAACCTGATTTTCGATGTCAGCGCCCCCTTCGAGCTTAAAATGAGTGACGACGAGATAAAAAGGCGGATATCTGACGCGCTCAGCAAAATAAATCCCTGCTTTTTTGCGGTAATCACTGTTGACAGACAATGACAAATATTGTATAATAATGTTTATGACATAAGCTACTGTGGCTGACTTTTGAAGTTATAATAATTCGCGCATATATAAAAGCGTATCGAAAGGAAAAAACAAAATGAAAAGAATTATCAAAATAGCGTCTCTTGCGGCGCTCTGTCTTATGCTCGCGCTTTTGGCGGTATCCTGCGGCTCGTCCGCTCCCGCCAGCGACTCGGGTGACTGCGGCTCGGGACTTACCTGGTCGTATGACGCAGAAACACAAACGCTCAGCATTTCGGGTAACGGTCAGATGAAGGACTATGAAAACTCAACAGACGCACCCTGGAGCGGAGCAAAGACACATATCAAGTCTCTCGATATCGACCTCGGAGTCGAAAAGATAGGCGACAAGGCATTTTACGGCTTCACCGCGCTTGAGACTGTATCTATCCCCGACTCGGTTATAGATATCGGAGATTACTCATTTGCATACTGCTCGGCGGTAACGACAGTTTCCCTGCCCGACTCTCTCACCACGATAGGAGAAGGCGCGTTCGAGGGCTGCTCGGCGCTCACCGTAGCTTTCGTTCCCTCAGAGGTAACCTCTCTCGGCAAGAACGCCTTTGCCTTCTGCCCCGCGATAACAGATGCGGCAATCCTCGCGAACACTGAGATTCCCGAGGGTATCTTCTTCAACTGCGGCAAGCTTGACAGACTCCTGCTCAACGCGGCTATCACAGAGGATATGGTTGCCGACACGGCATTCAAGGGCTGCGAGATGAGCTTTGAGGACGCTAAGTTCACCGAGTCGAAAACGGCTGCGGCAAGCATTACCGTCAAGTATGTTGACGGCGACGGAAACGAGATGTCCGAAGCTAAGGTAGAGGAGGATATCGCTTACGGCGATTCTTACAGCATAGTCTCCCCCGCTATCGACGGATACACGGCGGATAAGCTTACCGTCAGCGGATATCTTTACGGAACCGACGAAACGGTAACGGTAACATACACCGCCGACGAGGTCGTTGAAACAGAGCCCGTAGAGGAGGAAGAAGAAGAGGAGAAAGAGGTAACTCCCACAACTATAATAGCTATCGTAGTTCTCGGAGTAGTACTCGTCGGCATCGCTGTCGGTGCTATCCTGCTTATGCGCGCAGATAAGAAAAACGCCGCTAAAGGACAGACGGTAAGAAAGAACGACAACAAAAACAACAAGAAAAAATAAGACACGGAGATAATAAAGTGAAAAACGGATACAGTATAAACATACGGCTCTCGGAGGATATGATGCGTAAGCTCATATATATCAGTCAGGCGGAAAACCGCTCTCCGTCAAATCAGTTCAATTTTATGCTCCGTAACAATATCGCGTATTTCGAGAGGACTAAGGGGAAAATTCCCGACGCGAAGCTTCGCGAGATAGACCTCTCGGAGTATGCCGATGATAACAAGTAAAAATATTTTCAAAAAACTGTTTACAAAAAAGAAATTATAGTATATAATACTTTATAGTATATAATACTGATTACAGTTTGACCTGTGAACGGGAAAAACCGTTGAGTGCCAATCCACAGAGAATACCGCCATGGCTGAAAGCGGTGTGTTTGGAGAACGGTGTATGCGCTCGGGAGGTCCTGCGTAATGGCAGCGTTCGTCCGCGTTAAGGGCATCAAAGACCGAAGATATTTCTTCGAAGCAGAGTGGAACCGCGATAAAACGCCTCTGCGCCGCACGGCGCAGAGGCTTATTTTATATTAAAAAATTTGGGAGGTAGCTATGAACATCACCATAAACTCTGAGGACATGAGAGCGAAACTAAAGGAAAAGAAGAATTCCTTCAAGAACACTCTGAAGGAGATAAAATACGATGTGAACGCAATCCGTGAGCGAGACCCCGCGGCAAGAAGCAACACAGAGGTCGTGCTACTTTACTCGGGCTTTCACGCGCTCCTCGCTTACCGCATATCCCGTAGGCTTTATGAAAAGGAGCATTATTTCTCCGCGCGCGCGCTGAGCCAGATTGCAAGACATTATACGGGAATAGAGATACACCCGGGCGCTAAGATAGGTCAGGGACTCGTTATCGACCACGGTATGGGCGTCGTTATCGGCGAAACGACCGAAATAGGCGACAATTGCACAATATACCAGGGAGTAACTCTTGGAGGAACGGGTAAGGATGCAGGCAAGCGTCACCCCACACTCGGTAACGGCGTTATGATCGGAGCGGGCGCTAAGGTGCTTGGTCCCTTTACGATAGGCGATAACACAAAGGTAGCCGCAAACGCGGTGGTTCTCGCTGAAATACCCGAAAACTGCACGGCGGTAGGTATGCCCGCAAAGATAGTAAAGCGCGAGGGACAGAGAGTTGACGACCTCGACCAGATTCATATTCCCGACCCCGTAGCGGGACAGATAAAGGCTCTCGAGCTGAAGCTCGCAGACCTTGAGGCACAGATAAAGAAGCTTAACTCGGCAAAAGGCAAAGAGGAGACAAAAAATGCTGATATATAATTCCCTTTCAAGAAAAAAAGAAGAATTTGTTCCAAATGTTGAGGGCAAGGTAAATATGTATACCTGCGGTCCTACGGTCTATCATTACGCCCATATAGGAAATCTCCGCAGCTATATTATGGAGGATATACTTGAAAAATATCTCCGTTATCTCGGATACGATGTAAAGAGAGTAATGAACATAACCGATGTCGGACACCTTACGAGTGACGCCGACGAGGGAGAGGACAAGATGCTCAAGGGCGCAAAGCGCGAGAAGAAGACGGTTATGGAGATAGCTAAGTTCTATACCGACGCCTTCTTTGCCGATTGCAAGAAGCTGAACATCAAAACTCCCGATGTGGTAGCCCCCGCGACCGAATGTATCGACAGCTTTATCGAGGTCATAACCTCGCTCATCGAAAAGGGATACGCTTATGAGGCGGGCGGAAATATATATTTCGACACATCAAAGCTCAAGCAGTACTATGTGTTCAACGACTTCAAGGAGGACGACCTTGCGGTAGGCGTCCGCGAGGGCGTTGAGGAGGACACGAACAAGAGAAACAAAGCAGATTTTGTTCTCTGGTTTACAAAGTCCAAATTCGATGACCAAGAGCTTAAATGGGATAGCCCTTGGGGCGTCGGTTACCCTGGTTGGCATATCGAATGCTCCTGCATAAGTATGAAAAACCTCGGAGAGTATCTTGATATCCACTGCGGCGGAATAGATAACGCTTTCCCCCACCACACCAATGAAATCGCGCAGAGTGAGGCGTATGTGGGGCACAAGTGGTGCAATTATTGGTTCCATGTCCACCACCTCAACACAAATTCGGGCAAGATGAGTAAATCGAGCGGAGAGTTTCTGACGGTTTCCCTGCTCGAGCAGAAGGGATATAATCCCCTCGTTTACCGTATGTTCTGCCTGCAGTCACACTACCGTAAATCGCTGGTATTCTCTTACGAGAACCTTGACAATACGGTAACGGCTTACAATAAGCTCACAGCAAGAATTGCCGCGCTTATAGCGCAGAACGACACCGCTCCCGTTGACGAGGCGGCGGCAGACGCGCTCAGAGCAGGATTTAAAGAGGCACTTGACAATGACCTCAATACCTCGCTCGCCATAACCGCGCTCTACGACCTTCTCAAGGCGGACACAAATCCCGCGACCAAGCTCGCGCTTATCGAGGAATACGATACAGTTCTCGGTCTTGACCTTATCGAGGCGGCTAAAAAGCAGGTAAAGCCCCAGGAAGCGGCTCCCGTGAGCGACGACCCCTTCATAGCCGAAATCGAGGAAATGATACAGAAGCGTAAGGAAGCAAAGGCGGCAAAGGACTACGCAACGGCAGATGCTATCCGTAAAGCTCTCGCAGACAAGGGCGTAACCCTTATCGACACTCCCCAGGGAACAAAATATCAAATAAATTAACCTTATATTTTGCGATTATATTGACTTTATCCGTCAAATATACTATAATATAACCGAACTTAACAAATAAAAATCAATATGGAAAGGTAACAAAAATGGAACAGGCAAAACTCAATAGCTTGAAAAAAACAGCTGCCCAGATCCGCCTCGACATTCTCGAGGAGGTTCACAGCGCAAGCTCAGGACATCCGGGCGGTTCTCTCTCCGTTGCAGATATTATTACATATCTGTATTTTGAGGAAATGAACATCGACCCCAAAAATCCTAAGATGGAAAACAGAGACAGACTCGTTCTCTCGAAGGGACACACCGCTCCCGCTCTCTATGCGGCTCTCGCTGAGAAAGGATTTTTCGACAAGGCAGAGCTTTCAAAGCTCCGTCAGGTAGATTCCTTCCTTCAGGGACACCCCGATATGAAGGGGACTCCCGGAGTTGATATGAGCACAGGCTCTCTCGGTCTTGGATTCTCCTCTGCTTGCGGAATGGCACTCGCCGCAAAGATCGACGGTAAGGATTACAGAACCTATACCATTGTCGGCGACGGTGAGAGCGAGGAAGGTCAGATCTGGGAGGCAGCTATGTTTGCCGCTCACTATAAGCTTGATAACCTCTGCGTCGTTATCGACTTCAATAACCTTCAGATAGACGGCCCTGTTACCGAGGTTATGAATCCCACCCCTCACGACAAAAAGTTTGAAGCTTTCGGATTCCATGTTATAACGATAGACGGTCACGACTTCGAGCAGATAGAAAAGGCTTTCGCCGAGGCAAAGACAGTCAAGGGTAAGCCCACAGCTATCATAGCTCACACAGTTAAGGGCAAGGGCGTATCCTTTATGGAAAATCAGGTCGGCTGGCACGGCTCCGCCCCCAACGACGAACAGTACGCAACCGCAGTTGCCGAGATAAAGGCATCGCTTTAAGGAGGAATATCATGGCAGAAAAAATAGCAACAAGAGAAGCCTACGGCGCAGCTTTGGCTGAGCTTGGCGATAAATATGATTTCGTCGTTCTGGACGCTGACCTCGCGGCGGCAACCAAGACGGGCGTATTCAAGAAGAAATTCCCCGAAAGATTTTTCGACTGCGGAATTGCAGAGGGCAATATGATAAGCGTTGCGGCGGGTATCGCAACCACAGGTAAGCCCGTTTTCGCTTCCTCTTTCGCAATGTTTGCGGCAGGCAGAGCCTTTGAGCAGATACGCAACTCTGTCGGTTACCCCCACCTTAATGTAAAAATAGGCGCAACTCACGCGGGCATCACCGTTGGTGAGGACGGCGCTACCCACCAGTGTCTCGAGGACATCGCTCTTATGAGAACTATCCCCGGTATGACGATAATCAACCCCGCGGACGCAGTCGAGGCAAAGGCTGCTGTTGAGGCTGCTCTTAATATGAACGGCCCCGTTTATCTCCGCTTCGGCCGTATGGCAGTTCCGGTAATAAACGACACCACCGACTATAAGTTTGAGATAGGCAAGGGCGTCAATATGAAGGACGGCAAGGATGTCACATTCGTTGCAACGGGTATTATGGTCGATATGGCTATGCAGGCAGCTGACGAGCTTGCTAAGGAAGGTATCTCGGCAAGAGTTATCAATATCCACACGATAAAGCCTCTCGACAAGGATATCGTCGTTGACGCTGCTAAGGCAACGGGAGCTATCGTTACCGCTGAGGAGCATAACATCATCGGCGGACTTGGCTCGGCAGTTTCCGAGGCGCTTTGCGAGGCTTGCCCCGTTCCCGTTCTCCGCGTTGGCGTTGAGGACGCATACGGTCACTCGGGCAAGGTTCCGCCCCTGCTCCAGATGTACGGTCTCACCGTAGAAAATCTGGTCGCTAAGGCAAAGGCGGCTATCGCTCTTAAGTAATAAAATACACAAAGGAGCTGTCGCATTTAGCGCATAACAAAAACACACGAATAAATAATAAGTAAAGATACCGCTCTCACCGTTAGAAATTCGATGGTGGGAGCGGTTTTTAGGTAGAAATTCTTAGGAATTTCGATTTTTATGTGTATTTTTTAGCCGCGTTTTGGGTCTCTGGCGTACCTTTGTACGCCGACGAGAGCCAAACCACGACTTCTGCATCTAAATGCGACAGCCCTTTTCAATAGTTTTCAACAATTAAAAGTCCAAAAATGTGTAAAAACCATTTTTTGTAAATCAAAACGAATATTTTTCAAAAAATCTATAATTATCCATTTCCCTGAATTTTTACTCATAACTGTACTTTTTCCCCACTTGGGGGTAAAAATCAAGAAAAAACTACAAAAAATGCTATTTTTTCTATGGTATTCGACAGTCTTTATGCAAATAGACGATTTTTCAAAAAGGGGCTTGACAAGCTTTCAGAGACTGTGGAAAAATATGTTGAAACTGTGGAAAACTCAAAAAACATTGTGTTTACAAGGGGTAGAGAGAAGAATGGGCTGTTGAAAACTTTTCCTTTATATCTTGTCAAGTACTTTTTCAGAAATAATTCATTTTCAACGATATGCACAAAGCAAAAAAACCGTCGGAAAATTTTCTCTCCGACGGTTTTGTTTTTTATTCAGCAAAACGCGAATATCCCTCTCTGAAGCGCATAGTCCAGCTCTGATAGCGCAATCTGTCCGAAAGATATTTATCCTCAAAGCTATCGCTGTGTCGCCAGGTTCCCTTGAAACGAAGCTTCTTAAGCGCGGGAAACGCGTCAAGCGACGGAAGTGCCGCGCTCGGCTCTATTCTTACGCTCTCCGCACCGTCAAGCACCGCAAGCGCCGCGCGAAGCCAATCGGCAGGCCCTATTTCGCGCTCACCAACCTTTATGCGCTCGGGCAAAAATCCATCGGTAGAGATATCCGCCGCTGAGGCTCTTATCTCAGCCGCCGTAAGCGTTATTGCCGTATCTGCCGCATAGGGCGCAGAAAGAAATCCGTAAGTCTTAGTGCAGATATACTTATCCGCTCCGAGCAGAAGCGCACGGCAGGCAAGGAATATGTCTGAGAGAGAAAGCGAGCGCGGCAGAGTCACAGGATAAAGGCTCTCGGTTATCTGTCTGCGTATCTCGGGAATGTCGCCGAGTGTCACCGCTCTCTCTGCGGAATTTTCCACCTCCAGCTTTTGCGCAAGCTCGGAATAGGTAGTAATATGAAATCTCTCGTCTGACTTGACCTTTTTGGCAAAGGCTTTCATATTTCTGTAAAAATTATCTATCTCGGACTGCGGTCTGCGCTCAGAGAGAATAAAATCACCGAACGGGCGAAGATTTTCCTTGTCATAATTGAGTATATCCCAGCACTCCTCGGTAAGACTTGCGTGAGGATGCGTATAAACGATAGCATGGTGTTTTTTCGCCAGCTCGTCAAGCACACCGTCAAGGTCGGGATTATCCTCGAAGAAACAATCCTCCATAAGATAGGTATAATTCATATGGTATATTCCGCAGCAGTAAACTCCTCTGCCGTCATCGGTATCGCAAAATGTATCTGCGTATATCGGTATCCCCATTTCGGCAAATGCGTACATCGCGGCATAGGATTTCTGATTTCCAGGGGGAACCGCGACGAAAACACGCTTGCAGCCCGTTGCGTCCTCAATAAGCGCGAGCGCCTCCGTCTCCTGCCGCTTTACCTCGGCAATAGCCGCGAAGGCATCGTCGATATCAGTATATTCGTTAAGCATAGGGTGCATCGAATGTCCGTATGTATGAAGTCCTATCTCGTGGTGCGAGAGCGCCTCAATAACATCCTCTCTGCCCCAAGCCTTGAGCTGCTTGGCGAGCAGTCCCACAGTACAGAAGCAACCCTTAATACCCTCGGCTCTGAGTATCTCTGCCTCGGTAACTATCGAGTCGGCATTATCGCGCGAGGTGAAATCCTCGGTATCAAAGCTGAAAATAAGCTCTGTCATCTATATTATCCTCCGATAAACATTTTTAACATAAATATTATATCACTTTTACCCGAAAAGTAAAGTAATTCTTGTTTTTTTCACAAGGTTAATACTTTTTTGAAGATTTTATATCAAAAAGCCAAAAAACAACTATCCGTCGGACATCTGTCCGACGGATAGTTGTTCTCAATCGCAAAGCCTCAAGGTCTCCCCCGGAGCTATACTGTAAACAGTTTTCTCAATAGCAAACCAGAGTGTATACGCCGTCGGGTTTTTAACCGTATTATAATCGACGCTGAAAATGAGCTGCTTGTACGCCTGCTCGTATTCGTATATCTCTATATTCGTGGCGTACCAGATATCCTCTCTGCCGCCTATATACTCGGCAAATTCCTCTATCACATTCCAGTTGTTATCGTTGTCAAACTCATAGCTGTGTCCCCACAGATAGAACATCTGCGGTGCTCTGTCTGCGCGCAGCTCAGCGAAGCGCTTGGCAAGCTCCATAAGTCTTGGGTTTTTATGATGACAGGTTGTGGGAAGCCTTAGCCAGTCTGTCGGCATATCGAATTTCTCTGTCGATATAATCGTTCTCGCATACACGATACCGCAAAGACGAAGTGTATCTACGACCTCGTTACTGTATGTTCCGTAAGGATACGCCATACCCCGCACGATAGTTCCGAACTGCTCCTCGAGCGTCTCTCTGTCCTTGATTATCTCATAAGCCACAGAGCCCGTGGGAAGCTGCTCAAGATATGGGTGGTCGTATGCATGCACAGCAACCTCGTGTCCGCTATTCGTGTATGCCGCGGTTATCTGCGAGCGCGGCATTCTGTTAGTATTCACAGTTCCCTCGGGGGTATAGATGCCGCTGTTGAGGTTGAAGGTACACTTGATTCCGTTCTTATCAAGTATCTCCATAAGCCTTATATCCTGCCTGACGCCGTCGTCATAGCTGAGAGTCAGCGTTTTGGAAACGCCGCCCGGAAATCTCATATAAAGCGATCTTGCCATAGTTATGCTCCTTATCCTTCCTCGCCAAGGCTGTTGCTCTTGACTCTGTTGAGGTACTCGTCCATCGTGATAAGCACGCGTCTGGGCTTATTGCCCTCCTGCTTGCTGACATATCCGTACTGCTCCATCGTGTCTATTATCTTGGCAGCTCTGCCGTATCCCACGCCGAGCCTTCTCTGCATGAGCGAGGTGGATATCTTACCCTCCTCTATCGCAAGCTTAACGGCATCGTTGAACTTGG
Source organism: Clostridia bacterium (assembly GCA_017625755.1). Lineage (GTDB taxonomy): Bacteria > Bacillota > Clostridia > Oscillospirales > CAG-272 > HGM12713. Next base: position 64,298 of record JAGAKG010000028.1, read on the forward strand.
AATCTCCGCCTTCGACCTCATCGCCGTCGCTATCGGGAACCGAAGCGCCTCCGCCCTTCTTCATTCCGCACTTTGCGGCTTCTTCCTCAATTCGGTTTATAAAGTCGCTGTTGTACTTAGCCTTGTTGTTATTCTCCTTGATAAAGGTGACTATTCTCTCGACCTCTGCCTCGCTGACAAAAGCGCCCTGAACACGCATAGGCTTTGACGCTCCGACAGGCGCGAACAGCATATCTCCCCTACCTATAAGCTTCTCTGCGCCCGCCATATCGAGTATCGTTCTCGAGTCTATCTGCGACGCAACGGTACAAGCGATTCGCGAGGGGATATTAGCCTTGATAAGACCCGTGATAACATCAACAGACGGTCTCTGAGTACCAATAATTATGTGTATTCCCGCGGCTCTTGCCTTCTGCGCGAGTCGGCATATAGATGCCTCGACCTCGTCGGGCGCCGTCATCATAAGGTCGGCAAGCTCGTCTATGATTATGACCATCTGGGGCATAAATTCCTTTGTGGGGTCGTTCTCGGTTACCGAGTTGTAGGTTGCGATATCACGCACTCCGACCTCCTCGATAAGCTCAAAGCGGCGCTCCATCTCAGCAACCGCAGAGGCAAGCGCGCCCGCCGCCTTCTTCGGGTCGCTGACTATCGGCGCGTAGAGGTGAGGAATATCCTTATAAATATTAAACTCAACCTTTTTGGGGTCGACGAGTATCAGCTTGACCTCGTCGGGCTTCGCCTTGTAAAGAATACTTACGATAATACTGTTGATACACACCGACTTACCCATACCCGTAGCTCCCGCGATAAGCAGGTGGGGCATCTTGGCAATGTCAAAATATATGGGGTTTCCGCCAACATCCATTCCAAGGCTCGAGGTGAGCTTGCTCTTTGCGTCGGTGAATTTTGGCGACTCTATGAGGTCACGCAAATAAACGGTGGCTCTCTCTCTGTTCGGAACCTCTATTCCCACCGCGGGCTTATTCGGTATCGGCGCCTCTATTCTCACTCCCGAGGTCGCGAGATTCAGCGCGATATCGTCAACGAGGTTCGCGATAGCGCGGACTCTCGTACCCGCCTCGGGCTTCAGCTCGTATCTCGTTATCGTGGGGCCTCTGGAATAGGTTATCTCACGGATGCTGACCTTGAAGCTCTTGAGCGTTTCCATAAGTATACGGGCATTCTCCTGAAGCTCCTGAGTGAAATCCGTCTGTTGGGTATTCTTGTTTTTCTCAAGCATATCCATAGGCGGGAAAACATAGGGAGTCTCAATTTCAACAGGCTCCTCGTCAAGCTCGTCATCTGGCGCGACCGCCGCCATATCCGACAGAAGCTCCTCGTTCTCTATATGTCCCATATTTATATTTTCATTTTCGGGCTTCTCCGCGGCGTTATCCTCGGAAATCACCTGTGCCTTGAGATTTTGGAGAACACCCGAAATACCCGTGTATTCTCCCTCGTCAAAGACGGGGTCTCCGCCGTAATCCTCTCCGACAGCCTCCTCCTGCTCCTGAGAAGCAGCCGAGGCATCGGTGTTCGCCGCGTATTCCTCAGACGGGCCTATATATACCTCGCTCTCGGAGCTTTCCGTCTCCTCGCCGTCTTCCATTATCTGGTCGACGGTCATTCCGACCTTCGACGCTCCGCGAGTCTTTGCCGATTCCTCCGCGTCCTCCCGACGAGCCGCCTCTGCCTTGAGTCGGCTGTTGTGCTTCTGCTCCTCGCGGCGGCGCTCCTCCTCAAGAGCCTCCTCCTCCGCGATTGCCGCAAGTCTTTCCTCGCGACGGGCTTGACTGCTGTTTCTGATGTAAACGATTATTCTGTCGGGTGTGAGTCCGACCATAAATATCACTATGAAAGCAAGAAGTATTATAACTATTATCGAGGATATCACAACATCAAACGCCATTACCATAAGCGCGGCTATCGCTCCGCCTATGACACCTCCGCCTAACATATCCTCTGCGGCATCATCCCACATCTGCACGAAATCAAAATCCTCAATACCCGAGAAAACGCCGACGAGCGACGCCACGAAAACAACGAGAAGCGATGCCATAACCGTCTGGAGAATATATCTCTTTTTATTCGCCAACAGCTCGTCGTAATCCGAATCGCCCTTCTTTATCTCTTTTTTCTTGATATTATAAATGCACCACTTAACGCCGATATAGATAAGCGCAACGGGAACGAGAAACGCCGCAGGACCAAACAGACCGCAAAGAAAATTCTGCAATGCGTTACCCACGAAACCGATACCGTCCTCCATATCGAAAAGTCTCGCTATAAGACATATAGAAAGCACAAGCCCCAATATCATCAGAATATAGGGTATGGAGCTGACAAGTATAGGGTGTTCCTTCTTTACCTTCTCCTTTGCGGGCGCCTTCGCTTCATCGCGCTCTATGTCCAATTCCTTTTTCTTACGCGACGCCGCCTTAGCCTTAGCCGACTTCGACGAAGCACTGTTCTTTTTTGAATTACCTGATTTTTTCTTATCTGCCATTTTAAGGACTTTCTCCCTTATTTTATTTCTCCTTGCGAAAAACCGAGCGTTTATTTTCGCCCTTCGCGGTTAAACTATCAATTAAGAGGTATGTCGCCAAGTTGGCTACACCATACCATATTAATTATATCATAACAAAGTCCGACTTTCAAGGAATACTTCAAATATTTTTCGGATTTTTTTATTTTCTGGAGCACAAAATGACAAGATTATCAAAAAGCAGATTTCTCATACCGCTTATCGGCTTTCTTGCGGGAATCTCAAACGGACTTATGGGCGCGGGCGGCGGAATTATTATAGTTTACGGAATGAATTACGCGCTTGGCGAGAGCCTGTCGGACAAAAAGGACATATTCGCAAACGCCCTCTGCGTTATGCTTCCGATATCCGCTGTTTCCTGTATATGCTACGCCATAAGGGGCGACCTTCCGATAAACGGAATAGGACTGTACTCAATCCCCGCAATACTCGGCGGCATCGTGGGCGGCATACTTCTGGGCAAAATAAAGACAGACGCCCTCAAAAAGCTTTTTGCCGCGATAGTTATTTATTCAGGCATACTTTTAGTAATAAGATAGGAGCAAAAAATGGTATTCACCGTCATAGCCTCGTTTCTGATAGCGGTACTCTCGGGTATGGGGGTCGGCGGCGGGGGACTTTTCGTGGTCTTTCTCGCTATGTTTACAGAGACGCCGCAGATAACCGCCCAGGGGATAAATCTGCTTTTCTTCATTTTCTCCTCGGGAAGCGCCGTTTGTATACACCTCTCAAAACGGCAGATACTCGGCACAGCCGTTCTGACAATGGCGGGCTTCGGAATTCTCGGCGCGCTTCTCGGCTCCCTGCTCTCCTCGGTGATAAACGAAATCATACTCCGCAAGCTCTTTGGAATAATGCTCGTCGTATCGGGAATAGCATCGCTCAGAAACACTTTTTCGAGAAAAAAGTCATCGCCATCAAAAAAGGAGGGCTGAGTCATTAAGCCCTCTTTTTACCTGCCAAGCAGCTTTAGCGAGCCATCACTCACCGCCGTGTCAATTCCGTATAATATCAATATCTTATCAGGGGATATTTTGTCTATTTCGTCACTTATTTTGCCCTCAAAATATCTAAGGTCGTAAACTTCAAGCTCGTAATCTATTGCAAAAAACGGTATAGCGGAATTTGCAAAGCTATCCTTTATCACAAGCAAAGTCTCTCTTTCTTCTCCGCTCTTAGAGTAGACGCCAAGATGCCCGAAATTTCCACCCATAAAGACCTTGTATTTGTCCTTTGCCGAAAGATATTCCTTGAAATACATAGATTTGCTCGACTCTTTTATATCATAATTCACCACAAGCTTATCTTCGTCGCCCTCGCATCTGAGCAAAAACAGTTTGTCGGAGATTCCCGATAAACTCTCCGACCTCGAATCAATACTTCCATAAAATTCGTCACAAATATTCTCAATTTCAAAGTGAGATATATCAAAAACATTTTTATCAAATTTCGTCACAACTTTCTCATAGCACTCATAAGCTCCGAGAGGTGTCCAATGGTGGTCTGTTTTATACCATAAATATTTCCCTTCTCCAATTGCTTCCTCTATTTCTCGGTTTGCGCTGAGCATATACGGCAAGGCACTCTCGGCGATATTCCATACATCTTTTTCTCTTTCGTGTGGATATCCGTCGGGAAGATAGTCGCTGAGAACATCAATTCCCCTCGGCGCAAAAAACACCGCCGTCTCTATTCCCCTATCGCTCATTTTCGAGCAAAAGCTATCTATCGCCGCAATATTTTCACGAAAGAGAGAAAGGTCGTCATACTCGGGCTTCAAAATCAGATATCCGTTCTTGCCGTATATAACGCCGTTGTTTTCTCTCCGCCCCATAGAAAGCTCACTGAGGGCGTGAAATCTCGTAAGATCAGCACGAAAGAGAAATTGGTCCTCAAAGAAATCCCCAAGACCTCTTGAGAACTCACCGCTCATCACACTCCGCAAAGAAATACGCGGAAAGGACGCCATCACTCTGTTCTCGCGCTCTGAAAATCTCACCTGCGGCTTAGCTAAGGTAATCACTCCAAATACCGCCGATAAAACCAGGCATATAACACTCAAAAGTATATCCGACCTTTTCTTCATTATATAACTCCTTGTAAATACTCTCGGAATTATTATGCTTCATTTCGTCGGTAAAATCACGCAAATTTATAAAAGTTCAAAAAACACTCTGGGGGACTTTCAACGAAAGTCCCCCATAACACAATTTATATAGCAGTAGATTATTTTAACATAGAAGCAACAACCGCCTGCGCCGACGCAAGTGCTTCGTCAATCTTTGAAGCATCGCTGCCGCCCGCCATAGCGTTGTCGGGGCGTCCGCCGCCCTTGCCGCCTGTTACAGCCGCTACCGCTCCAACGAGCTTGCCCGCATGTACGCCTGCCGCTACCGCGTCCTTGCCCGCAACCGCGATAAAGTTGAGCTTACCCGATGCGTTTACCGCAAGAACTGCCGCAACATCCGCATTGTTTGCCTTTATCTCGTCAGCAAGAGCGCGAGCCGCGTCTATCTGCATATCGTCAAGCTTTGCGCAAACAAGGCGAACAGAACCGACCGTAACAGCTCCGTCAAGAAGTCCGCCAAGCTTTGACGCCGCAAGCTTGGAATTAAGCGCGTCTATCTCTCGCTTTGCCGTGTGAAGCTCGTCCTGAAGCTGAGCCGCGCGCTTTGCGATATCAGAGGGATTCTGAGACTTAAGCTCAGACGCCGTATCGTTTATAAGCTTCTGCTGCTCCGCAATTATATTCAGAACGGCATAACCCGTCTTAGCCTCTATTCTTCTGACGCCTGCCGCTACCGAGGACTCGGAAGCTATCTTGAACAGACCTATCTTCGCAGTGTTGTCAAGGTGAGTTCCGCCGCAGAATTCCACAGAGAACTTGCCCATCTCAACTACGCGCACTATCTTTCCGTACTTTTCTCCGAACAGAGCCATCGCGCCAAGCTTCTTAGCCTCGTCAAGCGGCATCTCGCGCATAGAAACATCCTCTCCGAGAAGTATGTGAGAGTTTACAAGCGTTTCTACCGCGCGAAGCTCGTCCTTTGTGAGCGCCGAGAAATGAGTAAAGTCAAATCTCACATGGTCGTCCTCAACATAGGAGCCCGCCTGCTCAACATGGTTGCCAAGCACTGTACGCAGAGCCGCCTGAAGCAGGTGGCAACAGGAGTGCGCTCTCATTATAGCCTTACGGCGAGCGCCGTTAAGCTCTGCCGTTACGGTGTCTCCAACCTTGACGGCACCGTTCACAAGTGAGCAGATATGGAGATAAACTCCGTCTGTTTTCTTAGTATCGCTTACATTTATCATAAGTCCGTCAGCCGACACGGTACCCGTGTCGCCAACCTGACCGCCGCCTTCTCCGTAGAAGGGGGTCTTGTCAAGCACGAGCGTGAACTCGCCCTCACTCACCTCGTCTACCGACTGCGTTCCGTCCTCGTTTTCAATAATGATAGCAAGAACCTTCGCGTCGGACACAAAGCGGTCGTATCCCACAAATTCGGTCTTGGGCAGGTCGGCAAGCATCTGCTTAGAGGACTCATCCCAACCGCCGATATTGCCTCTTGCCGCTCTCGCTCTTTCCTTCTGAGCGGTCATAAGCTTGACAAATGTCTCCTCGTCTATCGAGAGATTATTCTCGGCAACTATCTCGCGAGTAAGGTCTATCGGGAAGCCGAAGGTGTCGTAAAGCTTGAACACATCCTCGCCCGAAATAACGAACTTGTTTGCCGCAACAGACTCGCGGATTATGTTGGAAAGAATATTGAGTCCCGCGTCGATAGTCGCGTCAAATCGGCTCTCCTCGATCTCAATAACCTTGATTATATAGCTCTTTTTCTCGCCAAGCTCGGGGTAAGCCGAAATATTCTCACCGATAACCACCTCACAAAGCTCTGCAAGGAAGGCTCTGTTTATTCCGAGCAGCTTTCCGTGACGGCAAGCACGGCGGAGAATTCTTCGGAGAACATAGCCTCTGCCCTCGTTAGAGGGGATAACTCCGTCGCATATCATAAAGGTCGCGCTTCTGATATGGTCGGTGATAACACGGATAGAAACATCGTCCGCCGCGTCGGCACCGTATTCCTTACCTGCGATAGCACATACGGTATTGAGTATCTTTCTGACGGTATCGACCTCAAAGAGGTTGTCAACTCCCTGCAAAACGCAGGCAAGTCTCTCAAGTCCCATACCCGTATCTATATTCTTCTGCGCAAGCTCTGTATAATTTCCGTTTCCGTCGTTATTGAACTGCGAGAATACATTATTCCAGATTTCCATAAAGCGGTCACAGTCGCAGCCGGGCTTACAGTCGGGCGAGCCGCAGCCGTACTTGATTCCGCGGTCAAAATATATCTCCGAGCAGGGGCCGCAGGGACCTGAGCCGTGCTCCCAGAAGTTATCAGCCTTGCCCAGACGAACTATGCGCTCAGCGGGAACGCCGATCTTCTTATTCCATATCTCAAACGCTTCCTCGTCATTCTCGTAAATAGAGGGCCAAAGAAGCTCTGCGGGAATCTCAAGCCATTCGGTAAGGAATTCCCAAGCCCACGGAATAGCCTCGTCCTTGAAATAATCTCCGAAGGAGAAGTTTCCGAGCATCTCAAAATATGTGCCGTGACGCGCTGTGTGTCCCACACGCTCGAGGTCGGGCGTGCGGATACATTTCTGGCAGGTAGTAACACGGTTGCGCGGAGGCTCCTCCTCGCCCGTGAAATATTTCTTCATCGGTGCCATACCCGAGTTTATCAGAAGAAGGGATTTGTCGTTGATGGGGACCAGCGGGAAAGACGGAAGTCTGAGGTGTCCTTTTGTTTCAAAGAACGAAAGATATTTTTCGCGCAGGTCGTTAAGTGATGTCCATTGCATAGTAAATAAAGCCTAACCTTTCTGTAAATTACAAAACAAGTATCAAAATATTATATCACCTAAAAAGGCTCGTGTCAATCTTTTTTATCCAATTGTTTAATCGTTTTCGTCGCAGAGCGCCGCCCCTATGACTGTCGCATACTGAGAATTTTCGGGAACGATGAATTTTACGCCGAAATTTTCCTCAAGACTCTCAAAAACACGCGTTATCGGCGCGATAGAGGTGAGATTTCCCGTGAGTACTACCTTATTAAGCTTGTAATTTCTCGCCGCGAAGATTCCAAGCATTGCTATCGTCTCGGCAACCATATTAGCAATACCGAGCGCTATATCGTGCTGATTTGCGATATCCGAGAGCTTTCCGAAGTTAGACGCCGTGATATCCTCGTTTATCTGGAAGGAATTGTCACCGGATATATCCTTTATTCTGAGGTCGACCTTGCCGAGGTCCCCCTCCTCGCAGAGCTGCTCTATATGCTCAACGGTGTCAACGCCTATCATCTTTTTGGAAAGTCCTATAAGCGTTCCGCCTCCAACACCCGTTCCGCCGAGGTATTCTATCTCTGTCTTGTCTCCCTTTTTCGTCGCGTGTATGAACGCCGTACCCGTTCCCATACTTACGACGATAGCCTCGTCAAGCCCCGAAAGATAAAGTCCGCCAAGACCGACAGAGGTAAACTCCGACACCTTTTTGCAGGGGAGCGAGTATATAGGCTTGTCTATAAAAGACGCGCCCACTCCCGTCATAAGCACCTGATTTATCTCGGAGAGTCCTATCTCATTCTGCGTCGTGAATTTTCCGAACGCACCGTAAGCAGATGTTATCGCGTCGGTTGCCCTGACAAACTGCGGCTCGATAAGCTCTATACGCCCCGCCTCGTCCTTTTTCATTCCTACGATTTTCGTCGTACTTCCGCCAACATCTATTCCTATTACCGTTCTCATAATATAAGCTTTCCTCTCGTTTTGTTTGAAATTTAAAGAAAATCCATAAAATTATATTTAATTATACCACTCTATTGAAAAAAAATCAACTATATGTTATAATTACTGAGGTTTTAATTTACTTTTTTATTTAAAGGCAGGATAAAATATGAAGTTCACGAATCCCGACGCGGCTATACTCAAAAGCAAAAAGCTATTTGTGTTCGATATGGACGGAACGATATATCTCGGCAATTCCCCCTTTGACTTTGCCATAAGCTTTATCTCTCATCTTCACGAGAGTGGATGCGGAGTCCTGTTTTTCACAAATAACGCTTCGCACACCACAGATTTTTATATGACCAAGCTCTCGCGTCTCGGATTTGCTCCGCAAAAGGGCGAGATAATGACCTCGGGAGATGTTACCATAGAATTTCTCAAGCGCCGCAGAGCGGGAAAGTCAGTCTACCTTGTGGGCACCGACGAGCTTGTGGAAAGCTTCAGGTCGGCGGGAATAAAAATCCTCAGAGGAGACGAGGAGAGCGCGGATATCGTCGTAACGAGCTTTGATACCTCGCTGACCTACGCAAAGCTCGAAGCCGCCTGCAGATTTATCAGAGGCGGAGCTGAATACCTCTCAACTCACCCCGACAAAAACTGCCCCACCGAAACGGGATTTATCCCAGATAGCGGAGCTATTGCGGCACTGGTTACCACATCGACCGATGTGACCCCCACATATTTTGGAAAGCCATATCGCGAAACGATAGAAATGATAAGCGAGGCGACGGGTATCGACCCTGCCGATATGTGCATTTTCGGAGACAGACTTATGACTGATATCGCCCTCGGTAAGAAATTCGGTGTCACCGCAGTTCTCGTCCTCACGGGAGAGACGCAGATGAGTGATGTCGACAACGCAGACGAGGCGTATAAGCCCGACTTCGTGTTCAACTCCCTCGCCGACGCCGACAAACTATTGTTCGGATAATACTCTGCCCCTTTACAATTTACAATCTATAATTCCAACAAACAAAATTAACAGATTAAACCTATCCCCTCGTTTAAAGTTTCTTGAAGATGAGGGGTGTGGGGAGGAAACACACATGGCGTTTGATGCGGGCATGCTTGCATGCACACTAAGCGAAATAAAGAAAACCGCGCTCGGCGCGAGAATAGAAAAGGTATATCAACCCGAAAAGGACGAAATAATCCTTCAGATGCGCAGCCACGAGGGTGGAAAGCGTCTGCTTATAAATGCGGGCTCGAACAACCCAAGAATAGGATTCAGCACTCTACCGAAGGAAAATCCGCAGAACCCGCCTATGTTCTGTATGCTCCTTCGTAAATACCTTCAGGGAGCTAAGCTCGTCTCGCTCTCTCAGGCGGATTTTGACAGAATAGCCTTTCTCGAATTTGAAACGAGAGACGAAATGGGCTTTGAATGCACCCGCTTCCTGATTGCGGAGCTTATGGGAAAATACAGTAATCTCATCTTCGCCGACGGAGACAAAAAAATAATATCGGCTCTGAAAACCGCCGATTTTTCACTCGATTCGGCGCGTCAGCTCCTCGCGGGCGGACTTTATTCCCTGCCCTCGCTCGGAGATAAGATAAGCCCACTCGGTATTGATGAAAGCGAATTTGACAAGCTTCTCGGCAGCGCTCCCGCGGGCATCTCGGCAGACAAATTTATCACGCGCACCTTCTCGGGAATATCCTCTGCCGTGGCAAGAGAGATAGCTTTCAGGGCAACGGGCAAGACCGATACCGCGCTTACCGATTGCGTTCCGAGACTCCTCAAAGAGAGCTTTTTCGAGGTTATGGGCGCGGTAAAGACGGAAAGCTTCTCCCCCTCCCTGATATGCGACGGTACGAAGCTTGTGGAGTACTCCTTTATACCGCTTACGCAGTACACCTCATTTGAGATAAAGCCGTTCGAGAGCGCGGGACAGCTGCTCGACACATATTTCGACAGCCGTGACAAAGACCTGCGAGTCCGTCAGCGCGCCTCTGACATTCTCCGTCTGCTCACAAACGCCGAGACGAGAATACTCAAAAAGCTCGAGATTCAGAGAGCTGAGCTTGCCGAGTGCGAAAAGGGCGCTATCTATAAAAAGTACGGCGACCTGATAACCGCAAATATATATCGCCTCTCTCGCGGCGACAGAATTGTCAGGCTCGAGGATTATGAAGCTATGACCGAGAACGGCGAATTTGAGATAGTAGAGATAGAGCTTGACACTCGTCTCTCCCCATCGGCAAACGCTCAAAGATACTATAAAAAATATAACAAAACCAAAACGGCAAAGACAGAGCTTGCCAAGCAGATACAGCTCGGCGAGGCGGAGCTTGAATATATCTATACTGTATTCGATGCCCTCACACGCGCCGAAACGCCGACTGACCTCGCAGAGATACGCGACGAGCTTTATCGCGCGGGATACGCCTCGAAAATGAAGGGGTATAACGAGCGCGAAAAGAGGGGCAAGAGCTGTTCGTCGTATATGCAATTTGAGACCGACGACAAAATGACGGTGCTTTGCGGAAAAAACAACTCGCAAAACGACTATATCACGCACCGTATCGCGGCAAAGACCGACTACTGGTTCCACGCGAAGAACACCCCGGGTTCCCATGTGATACTTGTGACCGAAGGGCGTGAGCCGACAGACCGCGACTTCACTCAGGCGGCAGAGATAGCCGCGTTCCATTCAAAGGCAGAGGGACAGAACATAGCGGTCGACTACACCCTCGCAAAGAATGTCAAAAAGCCCGCGGGAGCAAAGCCGGGATTTGTTATCTACCACACGAATTACACGGCGTATGTCACACCCGACGCGGAAAAAATCGCCGCTATGCGCAAAAAATAAGAGTTTATATCAAAAAAGGAGATAAAATTTTGATACGCGTACTCGTTTGGAATGAATTTTACCACGAAAAAGCAGAGGAAGCAATCAAGGCGATATATCCCGACGGACTCCACAAGACAATCGCCGACTTTCTTTCGGCAGACGAAGAAATAGAGGTCAGAACCGCAACGCTCGACGACGAAAATTGCGGCATAAGCCGAGAAATACTAGACAATACAGATGTCCTTATTTGGTGGGGACATATGCGACACAAGCTCGTTCCCGACGAGGTTGCCTCGCTCGTCAAGGAAGCCGTGCTTGACGGTATGGGAGCAATTTTTCTTCACTCGGCTCACCATTCAAAGCCATTCAAGGCGTTGCTTGGAACATCGTGCAACCTGACTTGGCGCGAGTCCGAAGACCGCGAGGTGCTTTGGGTAATCGAGCCCTCTCACCCGATAACGAAAGATATAGACAGATTTTTCACGCTCGACCACGAGGAAACCTACGGCGAGCCCTTCACTATCCCCACACCCGACAAGCTCCTGCTTATCGGTAATTTCAGCGGCGGAGAGGTCTTCCGCTCGGGTTGTCTCTACGAGCGCGGTAACGGAAAGATATTCTACTTCCAGCCGGGGCACGAGGCTTTCCCCACATTCAAGGTTCCCGAGGTGCAGTCGATAATCCGTAATGCCGTGCATTTCGTCGCGCCCACCTACCGCCAAAATATCACCTGTCCGCATGTCCGCACAATAAACGACAAAGACGGATATGTTATAGAGAAATAAAAGATTACCGTCACGCGCAAATAAATTTAATAAAAAACATAGTACCTTGTAACAACTAAGAATTTACTTTAATATCTCTGTCCGCGTCATCCTCGAACAAGACGATTTTCCTCGAGATTCTTCGCTTAGTGAGAACGAGTTTGTTCGCAAACTCGTCACGGAGCGTAGCGGAGTAGAATGACAACGAGGAAAATCGTCGCCGTGAAGGATCTCGGACGGAGAGGGATTTGTCAAGTTTTAGTTGTTACAAAGTAATAGGGGCGATTCGCAAATCGCCCCTATACATTTATCTATCAGTAGTTTTTCAAAAGCTCCCCTCAAATCCCTTGTATAATTCATCAAGGCGATTTTTGTCCATTTGCGGGGTATCGGCGAGCGGAAAGCTGATACCGAGAGATTCGTATTTTTCGCGGCAGAGTGTTTTAAAAGGAAGAAAATCAACCCTTTTGATGCACTTATAACCGCGAAGCAGGTCAGCCAAACGCGATACATCTTTCTCGTTATCATTAAGCGTCGGCACTACCACATGCCTTATCCACACATTCTTCCCGAGTCGTTCCAGCTTGTCAAGAAAGCTCAGCGTCCGCGCAAGGCTTCCGCCGCAGTATTTCACATAATCCGACTCGGTTGTGAATTTCACATCAAGCAGGACAAGATCTGTCACGCCAAGCAACTCGTCAACATCGGCGTTGTCGATATCTCCGCAGGTGTCGATAGCGATATGAAGTCCTTTGTCCCTCAATACCCTTGCCACCTCGCAAACGAATTTCGCCTGCGCGCAGGGCTCGCCGCCCGAAAAGGTAACGCCGCCGTCCTTTATGTAGGGATATAGCCTGAGTATTCTCTCGGCTATCTCGGTATGCTCTGCGGCGTCCTCAGCGCGACACTCCCAAGTGTCGGGATTGTGACAGTAAGCGCACCTGAGAGGGCACCCCTCGGTAAACAGCACCGCGCGCACCCCCGGTCCGTCAAGCGTCCCCATAGACTGGAGACTGTGAACATACCCCTTCATATTAAACTGTCTCGTGGAAGGTACGGCTTATAACTTCCTTCTGCTGCTCACGCGAGAGCTTGTGGAAGTTTACGGCGTATCCCGACACTCTTATGGTGAGGTTGGGATAAAGCTCGGGATTTTCCATTGCGTCTATCAGCTTCTGCCTATCAAGCACATTTATGTTTATATGGTGAGCATTCTGGGCAAAATATCCACCGAGAATACTTACAAGATTATCGACTCTCTCGGTATCGTCCGCGCCGAGAGCGGCGGGGACTATCGAGAATGTGTTGGAAATACCGTCACGACAGGAGTCGTAGGAAAGCTTTGCCACAGAATTGAGAGATGCAAGCGCTCCGCACTTCTCTCTGTTGTGCATCGGGTTTGCTCCGGGGGCAAAGGGCTCGCCTGCGGCGCGTCCGTCGGGGGTAGCGCCCGTCTTCTTTCCGTAGACGACATTACTCGTTATAGTCAAAACAGAGAGCGTGTGTATTGCTCCGCGGTATGTGGGATTTTTCCTCAGCTCGGTGATAAAGCGGTCAAGCAGCTCGCTTGCGATACTGTCAACTCTGTCATCGTCGTTTCCGAATTTCGGGAAATCTCCCTCTGTCTCAAATCCGCATATAAGCCCTCTTTCGTCGAGAACTGGGTGTACCCTCGCGTACTTGATAGCCGAAAGGCTGTCGGCAATTACCGAAAGACCCGCCGCGCCAAACGCCATCACGCGCTCAACATCGGTATCGTGAAGCGCAAGCTGCGTTTTCTCATACGCGTATTTATCGTGCATAAAGTGTATAACATTCATCGTGTCCACATATTCGCCCGCAAGCCAACCGAGATAATAGTCAAGACGGCGGCGAACGGCATCGTAGTCAAGAACATCGTCGTTCATAACGGGCATAGACGGACCTATCTGCATATCGTACTTTTCCTCGCGTCCGCCGTTGAGAGCGAGAAGAAGAATCTTGGGAAGATTACATCTCGCGCCGAAGAACTGCATCTGCTTGCCTATCTTCATTGCGCTTACGCAGCAGGCGATAGCATAGTCGTCACCGAATCTCGGTCTCATAAGGTCGTCGTTCTCGTACTGGATAGAATCCGTATCTATGGATACCTTAGCGCAATATCTCTTGAAGGGCTGGGGAAGCTTATCCGACCAAAGCACCGTGAGATTAGGCTCGGGAGCATATCCCAGATTGTAAAGCGTGTGCAAAAATCTATACGCATTCTTGGTAACGAGAGTTCTTCCATCCTCTCCCATACCGCCGACAGCCTCGGTTATCCACATCGGGTCTCCGCCGAAAAGCTCGTTGTATTCGGGTGTACGGAGATGTCTTATCATTCTGAGCTTAATAACGAACTGGTCGATAAGCTCCTGCGCGCCATGCTCGTCGAGAATTCCTCGTCTGATATCCCTCTCCATGTATATATCAAGGAATGTACCCACTCTGCCGAGCGACATAGCCGCTCCGTTCTGCTCCTTATTAGCCGCAAGATAGCCGAAATAGAGCCATTGAACCGCCTCGCGCGCGTTCGACGCAGGTCTTGAGATATCTATTCCGTAAAGCGCCGCCATCTCCTTAAGCTTCTCAAGGAAGGATATCTGCTTATAAAGCTCCTCGGACAGACGGATATTCTCCTCGGTCATTCTCTTTTTGCCGAGCTCGACCTTATCCTGCTTCTTCTGCTCTATAAGAAAATCTATTCCGTAAAGCGCAACTCTGCGGTAGTCGCCTATAATACGACCTCTGCCATAAGCGTCGGGAAGTCCCGTAAGTATTCCCGTATGGCGCATAGCGCGCATACTGTCTGTATACACTCTGAAAACTCCGTCATTGTGCGTGGTACGATAGTAAAATTCTCTCTCTATCTCCTCAGAAAGCTCGTATCCGTAAGCTCGGCACGCGCTTCTCGCCATTCTGATACCGCCAAAGGGGTTTACGCTTCTAACAAGGGGCTCGCCCGTTTGAAGTCCGACTATAAGCTCGTCCTCGCGCGACAGATATGCCGCGGGATAGTTTGTCAGCGAGGAAACCGTTCCCGTGTCAATCCCGATAACGCCTCCCTTCTCTCTCTCCTCCTTCAGCTTTTCCTCAAGAGCCGCGCGAAGTCTGACCGTTCTCTCGGTAGGCCCCGCAAGAAAGCTCTCGTCTCCGATATACGGCGTATAGTTCTTTTGAATAAACTCTCTCACATCGGGCTTATCGCACCATACTCCGCCTATAAAATTTTCCCATTCATTAGCAAAACGCTCCATAAATACCTCCTGTAATAAATCGTTTAACGGAAGCAAATACACAAAAAGGGCGGTTTTGCTTCCACAAAACTGCCCAGACGGTCGGCGTACACATTCCCGCGCTCCACATAGGTTGCCCTATTATTCCGTCAGTCACTCGGGAACTATTTACAGTTACAGTATAACATCTTTTTACCTAAAAGTCAACAATAAAAACACTGATTTTCAAAAATTAATATAAAAATATTTTTAAATATTATCTCAACAAATTGTAAAAAATCCATAATACGGAAGAAAATTGTTGACAGCGCAACAATTTTATGGTAATATGTTACTGAAAAGACGATTATTTATAATAATCCGTTTGGAAAGGAGAATAAAATTGGAACAGGACAGATTTCTGCTTTTCAGCTCTCTTTTAAATGAGGCGCAAAAAAGCATTGCCCGCTTGAAGCACATAAAAATGGAATTGTACGGTCTGGGAAGCGCGCATACGGTATGTCTGCGAATTTTGCAGGACCACCCCGATGGTGTCACTAAATCCGACTTGGCAAAGCTCTGTTGCGTAGACAAGGCGCAGATATCACGGGTTATAGCCGACCTTTCGCAAAAGGAATATGTTTCGGTCTCCACCCCCGAGAGAAATTACAGACAAAAATACACCCTTACCGATCAAGGAAGGCGTGTGGCGGAAGAAATGACTCAGATAATACTTGACATAAACCGATTCGTCAGCGAAGATATTCCGCAAGAACAGCTTGATATTTTCTATGCTACCTTTAACAGAATATGCGAAAAGCTCAATGAAGCCGAAAAGCTTTTCTGACAGGAGAGCAGTAACAGGTAAAAAATAGCAAAATCTATTGACAAAATAAGATATATCACTTATAATAGTTTTGATAACTACATTCGCGTTTTGCAAAAACCGTTTTTATAAAAATATATGGAGGATAACTCGAAATGAACAATTATGTTATTATCACCGACTCATCCGCAGACCTTACGCAAAGCATCACGGGCGACACTGAGCTGATTACGCTTCAGCTCGATGTACTTATGGAGGGAGAGGAATCCCGCGCGAATTGCGATGTTGACATAAAGGATTTCTACGCCAAGCTCAGAGGTAAGAAAAACGCGACGACCTCTGCTGTAAACATCGACGCATTCACATCTATCTTCGAGCCTTATCTTGCCGAGGGCAGAGATGTTCTTTATCTCGGATTTTCCTCGGGACTCAGCGGAACATACAACGCAGGGCTGGTTGCGGCAAAGGAGCTTTCGGAAAAATATCCCGACAGAAAGGTATACGCCGTCGACACGCTCGCGGCTTCTCTCGGTCAGGGCTTACTCGTATACAAAGCCCTCAAAATGAAGGAGGACGGCGCCGATATCGACACCGTTCGCGACTTCGTTGAGGAAAACAAGCTTAATATGTGCCATTGGTTCACGGTCGACGACCTCTTCTTCCTCAAGAGAGGCGGACGCGTGAGCGCAGCTACCGCTATCGTCGGAAGTATGCTCGGCATAAAGCCCGTGCTTCATGTCGACAACAAGGGCAGACTTATTAATGTAAGCAAGGCAAGAGGACGCAAGGCGTCTATCGACGCGCTCCTTGAAAAGATGAAGCAGACCGCAATAGAGCCCGAAAATCAGGTAGTATTCATAAGCCACGGCGATGTTATTGATGATGCTGAATATCTCGCGAACCGCATAAAGAGTGAGCTTGGCGTCAAGGATGTAAGAATAGGCTATGTCGGCCCCGTAATCGGCGCTCACTCAGGTCCCGGTACGCTCGCACTCTTCTATTTCGGAACCGAGAGGTAATTTTTATGGTCATTAACGGACAAACATTTTTCGTTATGATGGTATCCGCCGCAAACGCGTTGGATAACAGCAAAACGCACATAAACAATATGAACATCTTCCCCGTTCCCGACGGCGACACGGGTATAAATATGACGCTCACAATGAGCACCATAAAATCCCTGAGTAAGTTCGACGGAACGCTCTCCGACTGCGCCGAAAAGGCATCGCAGATGTGTCTGCGCGCCGCGAGAGGAAACTCGGGAGCTATTCTCTCACTGTTCTTCAGAGGTATGTCGAAGTCCTTCAAGGGACTCCAGACTGCCGACTCCTATCAGGTTGCCGCCGCTCTCAAGCGTGGAACCGACGAGGCGTACAAGGCGGTAATGAAGCCCACCGAGGGAACTATCCTCTCAGTTATGAGAGCCTGCTCGGACAAAGCCGATAAGGTAAAGGATAAATACCGAGGAGATATGGTAGGACTTTTCAAGAGTATTTTGAAAGCGAGCGAGGAGGCCCTGGCAAAGACCCCCGACCAGCTCCCCGTCCTCAAGGAGGTCAATCTCGTTGACGCGGGCGGCTACGGTTTTGTCGTAATACTCACGGGTATGCTCGCGGGACTGAAGGGACAGCCTGTTGTGGCAAATGACCCCGTGGCGCACACCGCCAAGACAAATGTATTCAACGAGTTCAACACCGAGGATATAACCTTTACCTACTGCACCGAGTGTATCGTAGAGAAATCCGACGAATTCAAGGGCGAGGGTACGGCGTCTGAGTTTAATAGGTTCGTCTGTGAGCTGGGCGACAGCGTAGTATTCATCGACGACGACGATATCATCAAGCTCCATGTTCACACCAACAACCCCGGACGCGTTATGGAAAAGGCGCTCGAATACGGCGCGCTCGCCACGGTCAAGGTTGAAAATATGAGAAAGCAGCACACCGAGATAATCGACGACGCTCCCGTCGTTGTAACGCCCGCAGAGATATCTGTTCCGATAAGCAAAAAATTCGGTTTTGTTTCGGTTTGTATGGGCGCGGGTATTTCGAGCGTATTCTCAGACCTCGGTACCGACAGAATAATCCTCGGCGGACAGACGATGAATCCAAGCACGCAGGATGTTATAGACGCGGTAAATCTCACCCCCAGCGAGTATGTGTTTGTGCTTCCAAACAACAAGAATATTTATATGGTCGCCGAGCAAGCATCGAAGCTCATAACCGACAAAAAGGTGCTGGTGCTACCCACAAAGAGTGTACCTCAGGGCATCTCTGCTATGCTCGCATTCGATGAATCTGTCTCAGCAGAGGAAAATACGGAAGTAATGACCGAGGCTATCGGCGCCGTTACATCTATTTCTGTAACTCAGGCGGTAAGAGACACGACAATCGACGGAGAGAAGATTGAAAACGGACAGTTCATAGGTCTTATGAACGGAAGCATCGTATGCGCCAAGAACTCGCCCGAGGAGTGCATAGAAGCCCTTTCGGATAACGCGACAGGCAAGTCCTTTATAACGGTATTCTACGGTGAGGAAGTCAGCCCCGAGGAAGCCGAAGCGGCTTGTGAGTGTATAAAGGCAAAGGCAGACAAGTACGCCGAGATAAACATTCTCTGCGGCGGTCAGCCCCTCTATCCGTATATAATTTCGATTGAATAATAGAATAATAGAAAGATAAAAAAATTCTGGGGGGGAACTTTTAAGGAAAGTTCCCCCCAGACCCCCTTCAAACCTTTTAAAGCAAACGGTGTAATCCAAGGTCAGAAAATCCCTATACAAATAAAATACTCCTATTACACTATTGACTTTTTCAAAAATATGTGCTAAAATTGACAAGTAATATGATACTGCCACCGGGTAGTGAAATGCAAAAGCATTCGTCTGCGCATCGTTAGGTCTTTGAAGATGCGTAAAGCGAATGCCGTTTTTTCTATACAGAGGTAATCTTATGATAAAAAATCCCTTTCGTGACCTGACAAAATTTGAACTCACACTATGGATATGCTCGATATTTTTGGTCACGCTCTCCTTTCTGATATCCGTCGAGAAAAATCCGCTTACGCTTATAGCCTCGCTCATAGGCGTGACCGCGCTTATCTTCACCGCCAAGGGGTATTTGCTCGGGCAGATACTTATCGTCGTTTTTTCGGTTTTTTACGGAATAATATCTCTGCGGCAGCAATATTACGGAGAAATGATAACCTATCTCGGAATGAGCTCGCCGATTGCTATACTCGCCGCCGTATCGTGGTTTAAAAATCCTTACAAGAACTCGCGCGAGGTGACGGTAAGCAAGCCCTCAAAAAAACAGCTCGCACTGATGTTCTCGCTGAGTGCTATCGTCACGATTATATTTTATTTCATATTGAGAGCGCTCGGAAACGCTTCGCTTATCGTCAGCACATTCTCGGTGACCACGAGCTTTATCGCCGCATATCTTACCTTTCTGAGAAGCCCATATTACGCGCTCGGCTATGCCTTGAACGATATCGTTCTCATAATTCTTTGGAGCATCGCCGCGATATCCGCGCCCGAAAACCTTCCTATGCTTATCTGCTTCGCCGTATTTTTAGTCAACGACCTCTACGGCTTTATAAACTGGTGCAGAATGGAAAAAAGGCAGCGGGAATAAAACAAAAAATCGAAACGGGAAGCTTTTGCTTCCCGTTTCGATTTATCTTAGTCTGCGTAAACGCTGACCTGCTTTTTGTCCTTTGTCATCTGTTCAAACTTAACCTTGCCGTCGATCAAAGCAAACAAGGTGTGGTCCTTACCCATACCAACATTGTTGCCGGGATGGATAGCCGTTCCTCTCTGTCTGATGATGATGTTGCCTGCAACAACAGCCTGTCCGTCTGCCTTCTTGACACCAAGACGCTTGGACTCACTGTCTCTGCCGTTCTTTGTTGAACCAACACCCTTTTTATGAGCAAAGAACTGTAAACTGAGCTTAAACATTATTCGTTCCTCCATTCAATGTAATTTGTGTGTACTTAGATTAGATATAATCGACATCCTTTACCTCGACATCGAGATAATCGTAGTACTCCTCGATCATATCATTGAGTTGGTAAAAATAAGACAAAAACAATCCCGAGACCGCATATCTCTTGCGCTCGTCGGATTCAAACTCAGGCAAAGCCGCCTTTGAGCGAACCACGATTCGGGTTGCCCCCTCGTTAACGCTGTAATCAACATCGGAAGCGTATGCCACCTCAATAGTGTTGATTATGAGCATCGTCATAGCCGAAATCGCCGCGCAAAGAACATCGTCCCCTGCGTCGCCGTATCCCGTATGCCCCTGCTCTTCAAAGCCGTAATAAACTCCGCCGCTTCTGAAAAATACGATTTTTGTCATCTTAATTACCGTGCCTTCCTCGGTGGGTGAATTTTATCAGCCCTGGATAGACAGAATCTGTACTTTAGTATAAGGCTGTCTGTGACCGATCTTCTTCTTCTCGTTCTTCTTAGCCTTGTACTTCATTACATAGATCTTCTTACCCTTGCCGTTTGCAACAACCTTTGCGCTGACTGCTGCTCCCTCAACATTGGGTGTTCCGACCTTGAGGCCATCTGCTGTGGATAATGCCTTAACACAGTCAAATGTAACTGTGTCGCCCTCGTTAACATCGAGCTTCTCAACGAAGATGATATCGCCCTCGTTAACCTTGTACTGCTTTCCGCCTGTTTCAATAACTGCGAACACGAAAAGCACCTCTCTTTCATTATAGACTCGCTAAGCCGGGCGGCGCGTTTTTCGGCGCGCGCTTAAAAAGCCCGCATTAAGCGGCATATTATTATAACACATCAAAAATCCTTTGTCAACATATTTTTTAAAAAACTTTTAAAACATATTGTGTGACAACATAAATTCACAAAATATCCTTGCAATAGTCACGGTTTTGGTGTATAATGATTTGTATATTTTATTTATTATGTAGATTTGGGAGGAAAGATGACTCCGACGAGGATAAAGCTGTGGGATTCGGTAACCCTCAGCGCCATAAAAACAGACAAATTCAAAACGGGAATGCTCTCTATCTCCCTCGCAATGCCGCTCACGCGAAAGCTCACCGCAAACAATATGCTGCTCTCGGGTGTGCTGAGGAGAGGAAGCGAGGAGTTCCCCTCGGCAGCGCTGCTCAACCGTCGGCTTGACGAGCTTTACGCATCTGCGGTCGAAATAAAAAATGTAAGACATGGAAAAACAGAGGTGTTGATTTTCTCCGCCGATATGCTCGATAACGCCTTTGTCAGCGACGGCACCGACATACTCGACGGCGTCGCTCAGCTTCTCGCTCAGGTGCTTCAGCACCCGCTCACCGAGAACGGGCATTTTCCCGCAGAAACCGTCAAAAAGGAAAAGATACATGTCCGTGACGCCATAAAAGCCGAGATGAATAACCCCAAGGCATACTCAAGACACAGATGCACAGAGCTTCTCCATAAGAACGACGACGATTTTCCAACCCTTGAAAGTCTTGAGGCAGATGTAATTTCAGCCGATGAGCTTTCTCTCTACGAACACTATAAAAACCTTCTCGCCAACGCCTCTGTCGACATATTCTATGTCGGAAGCGAGAGCATTGAGACGGTAGCGCAGAAGATAAAGCGTCACTTTGCGGAGTTTGGCGCGTCGCAGTCGCGTCAGATATCTCCGGTTGCCGAGAGCGCAGGCGAGCTAAAAGAGGTCACAGAGCCCTTTGAGGTATCTCAGGGAAAGCTGGTTATGGGCTTCAGAACAGGTGTTTGCGCGACCGACAGCGAGTATTTCGCAACCGTCCTGTTCAACGAGATATTCGGCGGCTCTCCCGCATCAAAGCTCTTTATGAATGTCAGAGAGAGGCTGAGCCTTTGCTACTATTGCGCCTCAAGCTACGACACATATCTCGGCAATCTTATCGTATCAAGCGGAATAGATGTCGCGAATTTCGACACGGCAAGAACAGAAATACTCGCCCAGCTTGATGAAATAAAGCAGGGTAAGATAAGCGAGGCAGAACTGGTCGCGGCGAAAAAGTCTATCGCGCATTGGTACCGCCAGATGTACGACTTCCCCTTCGAGCTTTTCGCGTTTTACAGTACGCGCGCAATGCTCGGAATAGACGCCTCGCCCGAGGATTATATGGCTCGCTTTGAAGCCGTCAGCGTCGACGAGATAGTCTCTGCCGCAAAGAGGGTAACTCTCGAGGTCGTATATTTCCTGAAGGGCACTCTCGAGAATGATGGCGAGTACGAGGAGGCAGACGAATGACCGACAGAAACGATATGAAAAATATAAATTTTGAAATTTACGAAAGTGCTCTGCTTCGCGAAAGATATTACAGATATACGCACCCCTCGGGACTTGAAATATATGTGTTTTCCAAAAAGCTCTGCTCGACTTATGCGGTACTCGGTACGCGATACGGCTCGATAGACAACACATTCGGCGTCGAGGGAGAGCACGCGCTGACATCGGTTCCCGACGGAATAGCGCATTTCCTTGAGCATAAGCTCTTTGCAAACGAGGACGGAAGCGACTCCTTTGAGCATTTCTCGGCACTCGGAGCCGACGCAAACGCCTACACTTCCTTTAACAAAACGGCATATCTTTTCAGCTGTACCGACAACTTCGAGGCGTCTCTCGGAGAGCTGATAGACTTCGTCACTCACCCATATTTCACAGAGGAGTCTGTCAGAAAGGAGCAAGGAATTATCGCGCAGGAGATAAAAATGTATGACGACAGCCCCGCCGAGGTCTGCTACTACGGTATGCTTGAAAGCCTTTACGAGCGGCACAGCATAAGGCGGAATATCTGCGGCTCGGTCGACTCTATATCAAGGATAACCCCCGACCTGCTTTACGAGTGTTACAGAGTTTTCTACAACACCGAAAATATGGCGCTTATCGTCTGCGGAGATGTTGAGCCCGAGGCAGTCGTGCGTATTGCCGACGGGCATCTGCCGCGTCAGGGCAAGAGCATCGGAATAATCCGCCCTGCCGAAAACGAGCTTGAGGGCGCGGCTGTGTTCAAGTCACGCTCAGAGAAAAAAATGAAGGTATCAAAGCCGATACTTAACATAGGAATAAAGGACACAGACATTCCCCGCTCCCCCGTCGAAAGGCTTAAAAAGGACGCGGCGATGTCGATACTCAACGAGATGCTTTTCGCGCGCTCGGGCGAGCTTTACTCCTCTTTGTTTGAGAGCGGTATGATATCCCCCGAAATATCGTATTGCTACACGATAAACGACTCCTTCGCGTTCAACTCGATAGCCGCTGAGGCAGACGAGCCCGAGGCGGTTTTCGAGAGGATAAAAGCCTACATAGAAAGCGCCACGCTGCGCGAGGAGGATTTCGAGAGAGGAAAGCGGGTCATGTACGCCGAATTCGTAAAGGAATTCGACTCGACCGAGAGCATTGCGAACAATCTTCTCTCCTTCATCTTTGACGGCTCGGATATGCTCGGATACGCAAATATTATCGCGGGAGTCACATTTGACGATGTAAAAGAGCTTTTCGGACGCTCATTCAAGGACGAATATTTCACTATGTCGGTGGTCTATCCGCTCGACTAAAAAACACACGGAGGATAATTAAAAATGTCAACTATCTCCTTTCCCGGATTGGGAATAGATAATTTCACGCTAAACAGAGTCGCCTTTTCAATAGGCAAATTAGATGTGTATTGGTATGCCCTTTTCATCACGCTCGGAATGATACTTGCGGTAGCTTATTGCTACTACCGTTCCAGGTTTGAGGGCGTAAACTTCGACCACATTATTGATATGGCTCTGTTCGCAATTCCCCTTGGCGTTGTGGGCGCTCGAATCTACTATGTGCTGTTTTCTCTTTCAGACACAAAATACGAAAGCTTTAAGGATGTAATAAACATTCGGGAAGGCGGACTCGCTATATACGGCGGTATAATAGCGGGCGCGCTGACAATCTTTTTCGTATGCCGATTCAAAAAAATAAAGCCCCTGAAGGTCTTTGATATGGTTGCGCCTGCGGCTATGATAGGTCAGATACTCGGTCGCTGGGGTAATTTCTTCAACGGCGAGGCTTACGGAGCAGAGGTCACCGAGGGCGGTCTCCTGTATTTCATAAGAATGGGACTTATATCAAGCAACACCCGACACGATTTCGGAACGAGTCAAATGGTATATGTCCACCCCACTTTTCTTTACGAATCGCTCTGGAATCTCCTTGGATTTATAATTATAAACATTTTCTATAAAAAGAAAAAGTTCGATGGACAGATATTGTTTATGTATATATCCTGGTACGGATTCGGAAGAATGTTTATCGAGGGACTCCGCACGGATAGTCTGTATATAGGCGTGTTCAGAGTATCTCAGGTTGTCGCCTTCGTATGCTTCGTTGTGGGAGCTATTCTCCTTATATACAACCTCGCAAAGGCTTACAGAGTAAGACAAACCGCTAAGGATTACGACCCCGCATACCCCAAATTCTCACACACGACGACATCTCAGATAGCTCAGGCAGCCGAGCAGGACACCGGAGAAGCTGAGGGCGATGAGCGCGAGGAAAAATACACCGAGGAAGCTTCCGACGGTGACGGTGAGAGCGGCGAGGACAGCGGCGGCGAGGAGGACGATTTCAAGCACTACCGCATAAAGAGGTCGGAGAGCGGCGAGAATGTTGACGAATCGCTCAAAAATCTTTTCTCGTCCGAGGATACAGACGGTAATACAGAATCAAATGAAAACAAGTAAGACTGAACACAATAGAAAGTAAGAGGAATTATGATATGGCAAAGATAATAGACGGAAAGGCAATCTCGGCGCAGATACGCTCCGAGATAAAGGAAAAAACTGCGGAATTTGCCGCAAAGAACGGATTCAGACCCGGACTCGCCGTAATAATCGTTGGAAGCGATCCCGCGTCTCAGGTATATGTGCGAAACAAGCGCCGCGCTTGTGACGAGGTAGGATTTTACTCCGAGGCTTACGAGCTTCCCGAGCAGACGACGCAAGAGGAGCTTATGGCTCTTGTGGATAAGCTCAACGCAGATGAGAAGATTCACGGTATTCTCTGTCAGCTCCCCCTCCCCCGCCATCTCGACGAGAACGAGGTCATACTGAGAATAGATCCCGCTAAGGATGTCGACGCGTTCCACCCTTACAATGTCGGAAAGATTATGATAGGCGACTATGATTTTCTTCCCTGCACTCCCGCGGGCGTTATGGCTCTGCTCGATAGAAGCGGTATTGAGATATCAGGCAAGGAATGTGTTGTAGTCGGACGCTCGAACATCGTGGGCAAGCCTCAGGCGATGCTCCTGCTCCACGCAAACGGAACCGTAACGGTTTGTCACAGCCGCACAAAGAACCTCGCGGAGGTATGCCGCAGAGCGGATATTCTGGTTGCCGCGATAGGCAAGGCGGATTTCTTTACCGCGGATATGGTGAAAGAGGGCGCTGTCGTTATTGATGTGGGTATGAACCGCAGAGCCGACGGAAAGCTGACGGGCGATGTTGATTTTGCTTCTGTCGAACCCAAGGCTTCCTATATCACCCCCGTTCCGGGCGGTGTCGGCCCTATGACGATTACTATGCTTATGCAAAACACACTCACGGCAGCCGAGCGCTCGGTGAAATAAGAGAATAAAAAATATGCGAGGGAAACCTTTTAAGGAAAGGTTTCCCTCGCGCTCTCTTCCAAACCTTTTAAAGCAAATAGCTTTTAAAAGGTTCCCTTTGAAAAATCTCCTCTGAAATATACCGCCGAGGCGATAAGCGTTGAGCCAACTACACCCGCGACGCCTTGAAGCGTGTTTCCGACCAGGCTCGCCGTCGCTCCCATTCCGAAACCGAGTATAACTGCTTCAAAGAAGAAATATCCGCCGACCATAACCGTCTCCGCTGCAAGAGCGGCGAGAAGTCTTGAAAGGAAGTCAAGCTTCCGCGTTTTGAGCGCAAATTTCATTCCGCGATATACGCCGTATGCAACAAGTGCCATCAGGGCTTTTATTATAAGCGTTGCGGGGGCATATGTAACATATCCCATAAGTATGTCGGCAAGAGCCGTACCGATTCCAGCCGCCACGGCACCGTATATCGGGCCTATAAAATACGCCGCGAGAATTACGCAGATATCGCCAAGATTGAAATATCCTATCGGCAACGGCACTGATATAAAGGTAGACACACAGGCAAGCGCCGCGAAAATCGCGGTCATACAAATCCGCAGAGCCGCGGATTTTTTTCTTTTAGTAGGGTCTGACATAAAATCGCCTTCTTTTCTAAAAATTTATACCATATTATAGCACAATGAAATTGCGATTTCAAGCATAAAAAATGACAATAATTTTATTGACCCGAATAATTTTTCTATAAAACAACAACAAATAAAAGGGTGCGCCTCGCCAAGCTGTGAGACGCACCAATCTTATATTTTTCACTCCTCAACGACCACCTCTGCGGTAAGGCATACCTCGCCCGCGGTGTTCACAGTCTTAAAGTAATATCTTCCGTCGGCGCAAGCACCCTGGAATGTCAGAGTATCCCCGAGAGCCGACTCGTGCAAAAACTCGAGCGTCATCTCGCGAATATTCCCGACCTTTTCTATCGGCATAAAATCGCAAAGCATATTCGGATATTTCGTGTTGTTCATATGCATATTGTAATCAATGTCCGAATATCTGATAACTCGCTCGCCGAGAACGGCGACCTCATCGGCGGGCGGCTTTATCCTGCGCGGAACATCTATCGCGAGAGGCTCGTCGGACTCAACTCCGAGAGAAAATCCGTCGGCGCGGACAAACCTCCTCGTGTTCAAATCAACGAGCGCCCAGAAGGAAATTCCCTCGGCGATAAGCTCGTCGCCTCTGTAAATATCAAAGCAACGCAAAAAAGTATATCCCCTGCTCTCGCAGGTCCAGGTGCGCGCGCTTATCTCGTCATAGGCGTGAAGCGGCGCGTGAAAAATAAGCTTTATCTTGCTCAGAATAAAGGCAAGTCCCTGCTCGTCTCTCATTTTGTCGAGCGAGTTGCCGCTGTTCTGCAATTGCAGGTTAGCCGTCTCCTGCATATAGACCAATATATCAGATGGACGCACACGCCTTGCGGCATCTGTGTCATGCCATTTAACCTTATAATTTTCTGTGTATTTCATCTTCATTTCCTCCTATATAGCTAATTTTACCACCGCAAAGGGCGCAATACAAGAAGAAATGCTTTTATTTTACAATTATTTAATTTTTTGGATATACTACGCCGTGACCGCTCCGCCCGCAATACCATCAGAGCCGTCCTGAATATTGCCTCCATCGGTCTGCGCCGCCGCACCTATTGCCTCACCGAGTCCGAAGCTTACCGCGATAGCGTTGTTGACCTCTGTCATAAGACCGTCGTCAAGATGACCCATTTTTTCTTTGAGTCTGCGCTTATCAAGTGTTCGCACCTGCTCAAGCAGAACCACCGAATCCTTTGCAAGTCCTACCTTATCCGCATAAATATCAATGTGAGTGGGAAGCCTCGTTTTTCCAAGTCTTGATGTGATTGCCGCGGCAATCACCGTGGGGCTGTATTTGTTTCCCACATCATTCTGAATGATAAGGACGGGACGGAGTCCGCCCT
The DNA here is from genome assembly GCA_017625755.1 of Clostridia bacterium. Classification (GTDB taxonomy): domain Bacteria; phylum Bacillota; class Clostridia; order Oscillospirales; family CAG-272; genus HGM12713. Next base: position 91,904 of record JAGAKG010000028.1, read on the forward strand.
GCTCCGAGCCGACGACGGGACTCAGGTCGGCATAATAGATATCTCCTCGTTTAACACTCATTTACTGTTACCAAGCCTTTCTTGAGCGCCGCATATCGGCGTTCAATGTTTTCCGTACGAGTATATTTTTACCGTGCCTACCCCGTCTTTAAACACATAAAACAATATTTGCCCGTGGAATTTTTATCCTGTTTTTATTGTGGATACGACAGAACTCCTCTCTATGCTCCGCAGTATCCTATTATTATTTTATTTGCGACACCGAAAAGTTGTTAAATATGTTTGTACTGAAAATACATCAGAAAGAAACCCCGAAAATCAAATCTCACAAAAAATCGGAAGCCAAGCCCAGCTTAAAAGTTTTTGAAAGGAGCGCGAGGGAAACTTTTTCCCAAAAGTTTCCCTCGCATAATCCGCCCCCCGCGTCCCGCGGAGATTGACAAAACGGGCGCGATGTGATAGAATTAATACGATAAAATTCGGGAGGTCTGAAATGAAAACAAAACTGTCTCCAAAATTCTGGTGCGCGCTGACGCTATTCAGCCTGATAGGTCAGATCGCGTGGGTCGTTGAGAATATGTATCTCAATGTCTTTATATATAAAATGTTCGGCGCGTCGGCGGCAGACATTTCGCTTATGGTGGGCGCGAGCGCCGTCGCGGCAACGCTCACAACGGTATTTATCGGCGCTCTTTCCGATAAAATCGGCAAGCGAAAGCTCTTTATGTGCGCGGGATATATCCTTTGGGGAATATCCATACTCGGATTCGTACTCATACGCGCCGATGTTATAGAATCGCTCTTTCCTGCCGTAGCCTCGGCGGTATCGGTAGGCGTATCTCTCGTTATAATACTCGACTGCGTAATGACCTTCTTCGGCTCGAGCGCAAACGACGCGGCGTTCAACGCGTGGCTCACCGACAGTACCGACAGCACGAACCGCGGAGCGGCAGAGGGCATAAACGCAATGATGCCCCTCGTTGCAATACTTGCGGTATTCGGCGGCTTTATGGCGTTCGACCTTGACCGCGCCGAGAGCTGGATATCAATATTCACAATAATCGGTATCGCCGTCACGCTTATCGGTGTCCTCGGAATATTTATCATAAAGGACTCCCCAACACCTCCCTCGGAGAGCGGATATTTCTCGAATGTAATACACGGCTTTCTCCCCCGAACGGTAAAAGAAAATCCCGCGCTTTATATCTACCTCGTCTGCTTTATAATCTTCAATATCTCAATTCAGATATTTATGCCATACCTCATAATATACTACGAGGTATCGCTCGGTATGGCGAACTATGTTTTCGTTATGGCTCCCGCCATAATCATCGCCTCTGTCGTAACTGCCCTGTGGGGTAAGGTATACGACAAAAAGGGTTTTTCTCTCTCAGCCGCCCTCTCACTGCTCTGGCTGTGCGCGGGATATATCGTCCTTTTCTGCTTCAAAGCCACTCTCCCCGTATTTATCGGCTCGCTCCTTATGATGTGCGGATATCTCGCGGGAATGGCGGTTTTCGGCGCCAAGATAAGAGACCTCACTCCCGTAGGCAAGGCGGGAAGATTTCAGGGCGTGAGAATATTCTCGCAGGTGCTTATCCCAGGCATCGTAGGCCCGTTTATCGGCAAGAGCGTTCTCGCAAACGCCGAAACGATAGTCAATAACGACGGAACAGAATCATTCGTTCCCAACTCAAATATCTTCCTCGCAGCTCTCGCGGCGGCACTCGTGAGCGCAATCATACTGATAATAGTGGCAAAAAAGCAAAAGCCCCGACTTTGCCGCGAATTGAAAACTCCCTTTGAGGAGAGCGACAGTCTCTCGTGGGAGAGCGAATACCCCCGCCCGCAAATGAGGAGAGAGTCATACCTTTCTCTCTGCGGAAAATGGGAGCTGTCGGTAAGACGCGGAGAAAAGCAAGCTCACCTCGGAGAGATACGCGTTCCATTTCCACCCGAGTCAAGACTCTCTAAAATAGAACGAGAGCTGAAAAAAGGAGAAATACTCGTATATAACAAGCAATTTTCTCTGCCGCGTGATTTTGCAAACGGACGAGTCCTGCTCAATTTCGGCGCGGTGGACCAAATAGCCCGCGTGTTCGTCAACGAAAGATTTGCCGGAGAGCATATCGGCGGATATCTTCCATTTTCGCTCGACATAACCGAGCAGCTGCGCGAGGGTGAAAACACACTTACAGTCGAGGTCGAGGACAAACTCGACACCGACCTCTCCTACGGAAAGCAAAGGCGCAAGCGCGGCGGAATGTGGTATACCCCGATAAGTGGAATATGGCAGCCCGTCTGGCTTGAATCTGTTCCCGAAAATTACATAAAATCATTGAAAATAACTCCCTCTCTCTCAGAGGTAAAAATAGAAACAAGCGGCGGCGAGAGAGAAAAGATACTCACGCTCCGCACCGATGACGGAATAAAGGAATACCGCTACGAGGGAGATTCAATAACCGTAAAGCTCGAATCGCCAAAGCTTTGGACACCCGACAACCCCTATCTCTACGAATTCACACTCAGTGACGGAAAGGACGAAATAAGCTCCTATTTCGCTCTCAGAGAGGTATCGGTGAAGCAAATCGACTCAAAGAGCTATATCTGCCTTAACGGCGAGCCGATATTCTTCCACGGTCTGCTCGACCAGGGCTATTTCAGCGACGGAATATATCTACCCGCAACTCCCGAGGGATATCTCTCGGATATCCTCAGAATGAAGACTCTCGGCTTCAATATGCTCCGCAAGCACATAAAGATAGAGCCGGATCTGTTCTATTATTACTGCGACAAGCACGGTATGCTCGTATTCCAGGATATGGTCAACAGCGGAAAATACAGCTTTATTATAGACACCGCCCTGCCCACGGTCGGTATGCGCCGCGGTATCTCGCACAGAGCGTCGAGTCGTCGTCGAGAGATGTTTGAGACTGAGGCAAGAGAGATAGCAGACCTGCTTTACAATCACCCGTCGGTAGTCTATTACACTATCTTCAACGAGGGGTGGGGACAGTACGACACCGACAGAATATACGGCGAGCTGAAGGCGCACGACGGCACGAGAGTATGGGACGCGACCTCGGGCTGGTTTGCCGAGAAGCAGAGCGATGTTGTGAGTGAGCATATATATTTCAAGAAGATATCGCTCACACCTTCTCCAAGCCGACCTCTCGTGCTATCCGAGTTCGGCGGATATTCCTGCAAGATAGAGGGACACTCCTTCAATCTCGATAAGACCTACGGATATAAATTTTTCAAAACCGAGGACGAGCTGCTCACTGCACTCGAAGCCCTTTACCGCGACGAGATAATCCCCGAGATAAAGGAAAACGGTCTTTGCGCCACAGTCCTTACTCAGGTGAGCGATGTTGAGGACGAGACAAACGGACTCCTCACCTACGACAGGCAGATAGTCAAGGTGGACGAAGAAAGAATGAAAGCCCTCGCAAAGGAAATATACACGGCGTTCAAAGAAAACACCTAAATGCTTAAATAGGCTGAGTTATCAACTCAGCCTATTTATTTTATCTCGGTATATTATCTCTGAAATAGTAAAAAACTACTAAAAAAGCTTAGGGAGATATAAATATGTGTACCGCGATATATGAAAACAAAAGCCGTCCTCTCTTTGGCAGGACGCTCGACCTTGAATATTCTTACGGAGAGAGCGTAGTAGTCACGCCGCATCGCTTCCCTCTCAGATTTCTTCACGAAGCAGAAAACTCAGCGCATCTCGCCATAGTCGGCACGGCTCACATAGGCGACGGATATCCGCTTTATTACGATGCGGTAAACGAATCGGGGCTCGCCGCGGCAGGGCTTAATTTTCCCGATAACGCCGTATATTCCCCCAAGCGAGAGGGATTTTTTAATCTCGCTTCCTTTGAGCTTATACCGTGGCTTCTCTCGCGTTGTGAAAATCTTACAGACGCTCTGCGGCTTCTCAGACGCACCAACATAACCCCCGACGCCTTCTCACACGATCTACCGCCCACTCCTCTGCATTGGCTGATTGCCGACAGAGAGCGCGCCGTCACGCTTGAAGCAACCTCGCGTGGCGTACAAATATACGACAACCCCGTGGGCGTTCTCACCAACAATCCGCCGTTCGACTATCACCTGACCAACCTCGCGAATTTTATGAGCGCCGACTCTCTGCCGCCAAAGAACACCCTCTGTCCCTCGCTGCAAATCAAGCCCTACTCGCGCGGTATGGGCGGCTTGGGGCTGCCGGGGGATTTCTCCTCGACCTCTCGCTTCGTCAGAGCGGTATTCGCCAAAACGCACACGGCGTACGCCGAAAGTGAGAGTGCGGATATCGGCAGATTTTTTCATATTATGGACACAGTAGCTCAGCCGCGCGGGTGCGCACTTACAGAGGAAGGAGCGCCGATATGCACGGTCTACACCTCTTGTGCCGACCTCCGCTCCGCCGAATATTATTTCACCACCTACAGTTGCAGACAGATACGCGCAGTCTCCCTCTCTGAACTATCCCTCAATACCGAAAATCTCATATCATATCCTATGGAACAGAGCGAAAATATATCCTATCTTTGCCGAATGGGGGATTGACTTATTTTTTCTAGAGTGTTATAATAAAATCATAATAAGTTATCTGAAACGGAGATTATTATGAAAAAACACGGACATCATCTGAAAATTTTTATATCCCTGCTGCTCGTACTGTCTACTCTCACTCTCGTTGCTTGCGGCAACTCCGATAAGGAGCCACCCGCAACAGAGCCACAGACCACGGCGGCAACCACTACCGCGTCGCAGACTACCGCAAGAACAACAGCAGAGGAGCCACAGTTCACATACGAATTCCCCACAGGTCCCGAGTATCTCAACAAGGTTGAGGGCTCAAAGTTTTCTCTCAAAAAGGTCACAACCGCCGCTATCCCATATTCCGACTATCGCAATTTCAGGCTTTGCTCCTCTGACGAGTATATTATCCCGGGGCTTTCCGAGGGCGTTATACCTCAGGGAATGGATGTCTGGGAGGAAAAGGGATGGCTCCTGATATCGGGATATTTCAAAAGCACATCATATTCCCCCACCTCGGTCGTTCTGGCTGTCGAGCTTAGCACGGGGAATTATGTTGGAGAATACTATATCAAAAACAAGAGCGGAAGTAACCACACAAGCCATGTCGGCGGTCTTGCCGTAACAGACAAGAACCTTTTCCTCTCAAACAGCGGAAATCTCTACCGTATCCCCCTCTCCGAGCTTACCTCGGCAGGCTCAAGGGGCAATATAACGATCAAGGAAACTATCGCGACACCCACAAAGGGCTCGTTCTGCAACTATTCCGACGGAACGCTTTGGGTCGGGGACTACTACCTTGAGGGCAACGACTCGTACAGCACCCCGTCATGGCGTCATATGACCAACAGAGCGGGACAAACATACGGTGCGTGGTGCGTCGGATATAAGCTCTCAGGCTCAACCGACAGCGGGTTCAGCTCAAGTCAATGGCACAGCGGAATGACCTACGCAACTCCCGATATCGTGCTTTCGATAGAGCAATGCGTTCAAGGTTTTACCGTCTACGGCGACTATATCGCGACAAGCTGCTCATACGGACGCGCTTCGGCGTCTCATGTAAATCTTTACGAGAACATACTCGATACGGCGTCGCATACCACGGTAAAGGTCAACGGAAAAACTATCCCCGTATGGTTTCTCGACTCCAAGCTTGACCGCACATCATACACCACCCCGCCTATGTCCGAGGCACTTGCGATATACGGCGATTCTATGCTCGTTCTCTTTGAGTCGGGCGCGTCGTATTACAAGAACGACGGCGGACTTCACCCCACTGACTGCGTATGGAAAATGACGGTTAAATAATACAAAACAATCATGATGAGTCATGACCACCAGCCGTGTGATTTTCAGAACACAAAAAAATCCCCGACAGATTTTTAATGTCTGTCGGGGATTATCTTATTTATTGAAATATTTTTCTTTTACAAATTTCAGAAGCTCGTATATTCTGTTACCCATAATGATGTTATAGCCGATATCGGTCATCTGCTCCCAATGCTCGCGGTTGTCGTGCGCGGCGCGGAGCGTCTCGGCATAAATACGGTGATTGCCTTTAAGCGGCGAGACAACAGGCGCGAGCGCTTCTCTGTCCTCGGGATTGTATTCTCCGCCCCTGAGCGCGGGTGGCATTTTGTGTTCAGCAAGAAAGGCTACCGCCTCCGCTATTCCCTCTGTGTCCATTATTCCGTGCTCCCTTACGGCTCGGGCAAAGTAAGGAGCGCACAGACCAAAGCGGCGGAACATATCCCGCTGAATATCATACGCCCTTTGCAAGGGATAATTGTACGGTATCAGCACGGTACGGTATGCGCGATATTTCTCAATCAGAGGAAGAACACCGTTCTCCCACGAGAAGTCGTAAGCCTTATCAAGCGTTATAAATGCTCTGTCCTTCGCAACCGATATAAGCTCTCCGAGCGTCGGAACGGCATACTCGGTAAGATCTCCCTGAGCTGTGATAAGCCGCAAACGGCGTATCTCCTCGAGCGTCCAGGCGCATATATCGTCGCTCTCGGGCATCCAGGTCTCGCCCACCTCACGGAGCGCCGATATGTTTGTGGTTCGGGTGAGCGTGTCGTCGTGCATTATAACAAGCTCTGAATCCTTCGTGGTGTGAATGTCGACCTCAAGGATATCCGCTCCCGCGAGTATAACGCTCAAAAAGCCCTCTATCGAGTTCTCGGGATATATCTCGTTTCTGTCTCCTCTGTGAGCGCAGCTCATAAGTCTGCCGCAGGGCGTGTGGAACGCCTCCCATTTTTCCTCAAAATCAAGCATACGCGCGTCGGGCTGCCACTTTCGGCTCCACGCGGGAACAAACGCCCCTGTATTCTTCAAAAGCTCCTCTGTTCTCATTCTTCCTCTACCTGCTCCTCACCGAATTTATCATCTGGAGTCTCTATTTCAATTATTGATTTAAACCTCGCCTTGTCGCTCTCCGAGAGTCCGTCGTAAAGCTTAAGCGTCTCGTATATTTCGGTGTTTTCCTCGGGCTCTTCGCCTGCCTGCTCGGCTATCATATCCTCAAAGCCCGTTGCCACGATAGCCACGGGAACACCTATCATACAGCCTCCCAAAAGCATCATAAGCGTCGCGAGCGTCTGACCTATCGGTGTCACAGGCTCAATATCCGCATCGCTGGCTATCATTGTCTGAAAGCTGTAATAAACTCCGCTGAATCCGTTCGTAAACACATCAGGCTGCTCCTTGCTTTCAAATGAATACATAAGCACCGAGCATATCATTATCATGACCGTCATGGCTACAAGCGACATAATTATCTGCTTTTTCTTTCTCTGTATCGCGTGACCGAAATTCGCTATACTGTTGAGATATCTGCTCGCCTTGAGCAGTCGCAATATCTTACAGAGCTTGAATATCTTCAGTATTCCAGTTGCGGTAGGCAGGTCAGCCACGAAAACAGGGACTATCGAAAGCAGGTCAATAAGCGACATAAACGAGAAAATATATCTCATTCTCGCCTTGTCGGGTCTCAGCTCGGGGTAATCGAGCGGAGCCGTCCAAACGCGGAGAACATATTCCACCGCAAAGAGCGAGGCAATTACGACCTCAAAGCCAAAGAGAATTTTGTGCGCAATGGCGGGTATCGGAAAGGTTTCCACCAGGATAAAGGATACCGATATAAAAATCAGAATTATCGAGGTAGTGTCGTATATCTTAGAAAGCAAATCTCCATCGCGACCCTTGTCAATAACCTCGTTCACGCGTATTTTGATTTTTTCCTTACGCTCCCGCGCCGCTTCCGAGGTCTTTATGTATCCCGACATTTTAACAAGCCTGACAAGCTTAACGAGCTTTATCAAACGCAGTATAGCAAACTCCTTTGGAATACCGTTGAAGATTATCGAGGCGATAGAAATTATATCCACCAGGGAATCAAACGATGTAACAAACTCCCATATCGCGTGTATCTTATTCTTACATTCGGGGTATTCAAATTCGCACACCCAAAGCCGAACGATGTATTCAACGATAAATATAGCGACCGTTACATACTCGAATATCTCCAAGCCGTGGCGAAGTCCGTCGGGAATATTGAACAGCTCGATAATGACCGCGACGCCCGACAAAAGCACGAGCGCGCACAGACAGATGTCAAAAAGCGTCGACAGCTTATCTCCGTGCTGCGTCGGACCTATTATTTTGTAAACTCTCTTTTTGAAGTGCTTATAAGGACTCATAGTATTCCCTCCATAAAAGATTTGGAACAGGCGCTGTGACAAAATATCCTTTTTTGCTCTTTTTTATTTCATTATAGCACATAAATCCGCGTTGCACAATAAAAAAGAAAAAATATTTGAATTTTTAGAAAATCAAGACAGTTTTTCACGCACCCTGCCCCATACTTGGCAACTTATAGCCGTTATCGGTTTTCCATAACTAAAAAACACGGACGAAAAATTTCTTCGCCCGTGTTTACTTTTTAGTTATTATCGGCGTACGCCATAATTTACACTCTCTGAACAATCAATATTTCTTCATTCTCAACCAAATGTCATGGACGAGCTGATATCTTTCCGCCGGAATACCCTTGAAGGGCACATTACTCGTGGTGAAGATATATCCACCGCCCTCTTTACCGTAATTCAAGCAATATTCGGCGCTTTCTATGACTTGCTCTACTGTTCCTGTTTGCATAGCGGCGCAATGCACATTCCCGCAAAGAGCGACCTTATCTCCGTAAAAACGCTTGACTTCTCGGATATCCACCCCCGCCATAGGGTCGAGTGAGTGGAGAGCATGCGGACCCGCCTCAACCAAAGATCTGATAATAGGCATAATATTTCCGTCGGTATGCTTGATCACATAAAGACCGTCATTCTTGGCAGAACTACAAATCTTTGCCAGAAAAGGAGTTATAAACTCATCAAACATAGCAGGGGAAAGGAAAGGACCTGAATTATAGCAATAGTCTCGACAAAGCAAAACTAAATCAAGCCCTGCCTCGCGTTGACGCTTATTGCTTTCGCATGCCTTCTCTGCCATAAGGGCAGCCTCTTCAAGCAATCCCTCGGGATCGTCCGCAATGCGATAAGAAAATTCATACATATCTGAGCCATTTGGAATACCGAATGTACCATCACCGTGTGCAGCGAAAAGGCGTGTATTCCCGAAATGCTCTCGAAGTCTTTTGCGAAACGCCACAGTTATTGGAGAGTTGGGGTCTCTCCACTCCGGATTATATACAGGAACGATTGCGTAATCAAGACCCGGCTTGGAGTCACGGACGGGATCTCCGGAGATGGCTGCGCCGCCAATATCGTAAGCCGTCTTGTCTCCGTAAATACGAGCATATTGATCTGCGAGATCGTACGCTGCCTTCTCAAGCTCTTTTGCGGAAAGTGATCTATAATCCTTCGGAAAATTGTTTTCTTCGTGCACATTATAACCGAACATTTCCTCGCCAAGCTGAAATTCAAGCTCAAAAGTGGGCACTTCGTCCGGCTGCCCAAGCGTAAGCGCAGTTATTGCGCGCTCAGCGGGCGTCCATAATTTGCTCATCTCTGTACTCCTTTATACAATGTGAAATTATTTTTCGGCGTACGCCATCTCCATCATACGCGTGAGTACCTTTGCGTCCTCTATTCCGCAGCCCTCGAGCTTCTTCCCCGTGAGAAACTGAAGAATAGGCGAGGGAAGCTCCTCCTCAAGCTCAAGCTCGACGAGAGCGCCGCCCGTGCTCTCGGAGCATTTTTTCACGCTGTCCTTATCCATACAAACATATCCGTCCTCTCCGTATATCTCGAAGAACATAGGTGAATATTTTGTAACAAACGAAGACTCGTTTATTGCAATAGCGCCGTTCTCAAATTTCATAACCGTAACAGAATTATCCTCAACGCGGTCAATGTTTTTTTCGAGCGCGTCCTCGCTCGTGGTAGCAACGGTAAGCGCAGAACTTGCGCAGACAGGCATACCAAGCAGCCAATGAATAAGATACATTCCGTGCGCTCCGTGGTCTATCATCGCCCCACCGCCACACTGCTCTCTGTTGTAGAAATGCGCGGGTAGCCAACCCTTAACGCTTCCCGAATGACTCTTGTGGTATCTGACAAGATTGAGCTTTCCAAGCTCTCCGCCCTCAACGACCTTTTTCACAGTGAGACAGTTACTTCTGTATTTGAGAGGCATAGAAATAGTGAACTCAACTCGGTTATCCTTGATTGCCCTCTCTATATCCTCACACTCCTCGAGCGTAAGTGCCAGAATCTTCTCTGTGAATATGTTTTTCTTCGCGTTAGCCACGCTTATGATATCGCGCGTGTGGTCTTTGGTAGAGGAACAAACGATAACCCCATCGGCGTCACTCTCGAGAAGCTCCTCTGCCGTGGCAAATCTGGGGATATCGAACATACTCATAAACTCCTTCGCAAGCTCGTCATTCTCCTCATAAAAGCCTATAACCTCTGCAAGAGGAAGCGCCGCGTTTGCGTAATCCTTGGCGTGAACATGCCATACGCCTAAAATTGCTACCTTCATTCAAAATATACCGCCTTTCCTGTTTTAGATGATTCATATATCGCCTCAAGTATTTCAGATACTACAAGCGCCTGTCTCGGCAGCACGACGGGTTCGGTGTCCTCGACGACCGCCTGTATCCATCTTGCCGCTTCAATCTCTGCGGGAGTTGGATTTTCACCGTCGTAGAACGCAACGCCGCCAGCCTCGGTGTTTACCACGCTGTCCACGCGTCTGTCAAACTCGACAGAATTGAGCTTCAGCTCGTTTCTCCTTATCGAAAGTCCCGCTCGGCTTCCGCAAAGGCGACAGCTTCCCTCCTGATATTCGTCGTCGGTATTGAGAGCCCAGCTCGTCTCAAGCATAATGGTCGCGCCGTTCTTCATTCTGATAAATGCGCACGCCGCCTCCTCAAGAGGGGTAGTGCTTACTCCGTTGTCGCCCCATATATTTCCCTCCTCGGGATGCTCAAGCCCCTTGTGCGTCTTTCCAACAACAAGCTCGGGCTCATAGTTATTCATAAGATAAAGCGTAAGGTCGAGCGAGTGGGTCGCGATATCTATGATAGGTCCTCCGCCCTGCTCCTCCTCGTTGAGAAAAACGCCCCAGTTCGGTGTTCCACGGCGACGAATAGCGCGGCAGTTGGCGTAGTATGCCTCACCAAGCTTGCCCTCGTCAATATACCGCTTTGCGTAAATACTCGCGCCCTTATGTCTGTGCTGATAACCGATGGTAAGCTTCCTGCCCGTAGCCTCCGCCGCCTCGCACATTCTTCTCGCGTCAGCCGCAGTCTTTGCCATGGGCTTCTCACACATTACATGCTTGCCCGCGTAAAGCGCATCGATAGAGATATCGGCGTGCTCGCGGTTCGGCGTCAAAACATGAACGACCTCAATTTCGGGATCGCTAAGCAATTCTTTGTAGTCAACATAAACCTTAGCATCGGCATCGCCGTACTCCTCCCTTGCGGCAATCGCGCGCTCCTCAATAATATCACAAAATGCAACCATTTTGACATTTTTCAGCTTCGAAAGCGCAGGCATGTGCTTGTGATTGGCAATACCGCCGCAACCGATAATTCCAACCTTAACTATCCTTTCCATAAAAGCCTCCTTGAAAATTTTTAAGATTTGCAATTTTATTGTAGACTTTAAGTGAAAAATATGCTACAATAAATTTGCTAAAAAATATCAAAAATTTGTTCTCTTGTTTTTTGGAGGTCAAAATGAAAAAGAGCGATATAATAATAGAAGCGCCGAGACAGTTCGGAAAGGAGACCGAGTTTTTCATTCAAAGCGTACCGCAAAACACGATATCCTGCCAAGCCAATGTTCATAACGCCATAGAATTGCTCTATGTAGTGAGCGGAAGTTATTCGGTTATTCTCGACGATTCAAAATATAAAATATTCCCGGGAGATCTTATACTTTTTTGTTCAAATACCCCTCATCACGCAGTTTCGGGCGACTCAGAGGAAAATAGCTATTATGTAATAAAGCTCCCTCCCTCATTTCTGATGGAGCTTTCGGGTCGCGAGGGAATGACGGAATATGTTATGCGCTTCGCGATAAACCGCCCCGAAAATAAGTGTATATGGCGGAAGCAGGAGCTTGCGGGGACGCAAATACTGAACATTTTGAACGCCCTCATCACCGAGCTGGAAAATCAGAAATACGCATACGAGGCGGCGATAAAGCTTAACATCGCCGCACTTCTGCTTGAAATAATGCGCGAAAACCCGCCTCAAAATCAGCTCAAGCACCCCGAGGTAGCGGGGCTGATATACGCGGCGATGACCTATACGCGCGAGTATTACTCACAGGATATAAACGAAAAGGAGCTTGCAAAAAATCTCGGTGTGAGCTACAGCTATTTCTCGCGCTCGTTCAAGCAGGTCACGGGAATGAGCTTCAAGCAATATCTCAACCGCACCCGAATAGCCCGTGCCGAACAGCTTCTTATCACAACAAAAAAATCGGTCACCGAGGTGGCAACCGACTGCGGATATAACACGACATCTTATTTCATAAATGTTTACCGTTCTATCAAGGGAAAGACTCCGTACGAGGCAAAGAAAAATCAACTGTAAATATATAAGGGGCTGTCGCATTTAGCGCATAACAAAAATACACGAATAAATAATAATTAAAGATACCGCTCTCACCAATAGAACTTCGATGGTGGGAGCGGTTTTTAGGTAGAAATTCTTACGAATTTCAATTTTTATGTGTATTTTTGTTATGCGCTAGATGCGACAGTCCACAGATTACTGACCTTCCACTCAAGGGGAAGAAATTTTATATTAGTCTGATTTATAAACATTCGTAATACTCCCTCGGCAGCTCACGCGGAGCATCGACCAAGCGAACATATAAATTCTTATTATAAATTTTGACTACAAATTTATAATATCAGTTATAGTGTACCTGCGCATCTCCGCTCCAACGGGAGCCCCAATCCTCGGTAGCCGAGCGAGTGGTGTTTACATAGATAGACGCGAGGTTGGTGCAACCGTAGAATACCGACGAGCCCATCTCTGTTACTCTCGAGGGAATCGAGATAGATGTGAGCGAAGCACAACCCGAGAATGCGGAATCACCAATCTCCTTGAGAGACGAGGGCAATGTAACATTTGCGAGCGACGAACAGCCGTCAAACGCTCCGTAACCTATCTCCTCAATGTGGCTCGGTATGCTTATGCTCTGGAGAGAGGAGCAACCGTAGAATGCGCAATCCCAGATTATCTTTGAACTCTGGTCGGAGGGAATATTGACCGACTTGAGCGAGGTACAACCGTAGAACATATAGGACGAAACAGAACCGTCGTCGGGAAGCTTTACAGTCTCAATCATAGTACAGCCCGAGAAAGCCGCCTCGCCGACACCCTTATTCCATACCTTGTCCGCAATAACGGTAACAGTCTTGAGGTTCGAGGGAATGTAGAAATCAACGGTATATTGTGTTACAGCCTGATTTGTGTGAGTTCTGTAGAACTGAGTTACCTTAGTTCCGCCGTCATAAGCGTTTATACCGAAAATAAATCCGAAAAGACCGTGAGAGGACTGGAATGTGCCGTGCGTATCCTCATTTACCCAAGGCAGAGTGATGCTCTCAAGAGCGGAACAGCCCGAGAAAGCCTCGTATCCGATAGAAATTATCGAGTCTGTCATCGTAACGCTCTTGATGTTCTTGCAGTTCTTGAACGCGCCCTGGGCTACTGCTACTACGGGCTTGCCGTCGTATGTGGGGGGAATGCGTATATCGGTATCGTTGCAGGAGCCGATTCCCTCTACCGTCAGCTCGCTATAACCCGAATACTTCAAGCCGTCGCTGTATCCGCTGGGAGTGAGCGAGGGCTCGCCGCCACCGTTACCACCATTGCCGCCGTTTCCTCCGTTAGAATTGTTGTTAATTGTTGTAGTCGTTGCTACCGTGGTAGACGCGCCCGTGTCGTCGCCCGAATCACAAGCAACAAAGGTAGCGCAGATAAGAAGCAGCGCAAAAGCCAGACATAAAATTTTCTTAGTCATTGTTTTTCTCCTTTAAAATATAAAAACTTTAAAATTCGGATAAGCGTAACTCGCTTATCCGCGTTTATTATAGCACATAAATTTGGATTTGTAAAGATAAATTGGCTAAAGTTATAACACAAAAAGCACCGTACGGTGCTTTTTATGTGTTGAGATTGATTACAAATTCGTTGAGCGGAGCCTCCCCATCGTTGTCATTCTCGAGCGAAGCGAAGAATCCCGCAGCGGCTTTGCTCAAGAATGACGCGCGGGGCGAAGTCGAGCAAATGGAGCAGAAATACATAAGCCTTCCCCAACGGGGAAGGCTTTGTCTTATTTTGCAGATGTACTTCGTTTAATCCATTTTCTGTTATGTATCTTCACACAAAATAGATATCAAAGCCTAAGCAGCTCCTTTTTCTTTTGGTCGAATTCTTCCTGAGTGATAATTCCTTCCTCTAAAAGCACTGCGTATTTTTTTATTTCTTCTGCAACCGATGCCGATTGATTTTCGCTTTTTTTCGTAGTCTGTTGTATTTCTTTTTGTTTGACATTTCTCTGATGGGCTTCTTCGTTTTCCTTTTTGTTTTCTTCCTTTTTTGCTTTTCTGCGTTGCGAGATATTTTTCCTTACGATTACATCAAATTTCTCCGCCCAAAATTTAAAAACAAAAAAAGCTACAGCAATTATAATTATCGGTATAAACAGCAATGAAAAATTAGAAAAATCAAACAAACCCATTGGTACGAGCTTCCTGTATACAATATCTGAACCAAACGCCATATAGCTGTCAACGGAAACAAAAATAACGAACAAAACGACATCTATATGACTCCTCAAGTCTAACATTGACTCTTTAGGATATTTTTCCGCGCGCATAAAATAAGCAATTCTTGTTTTTTTTATATCTAAAAGAGCAATAATTGATTTTATTATACCGATACACCCCACAATTATCCACACAACGAACAAAATAATTAATGCCAAAAATACGACAAGCGATGAAAATAAAACATCGTGTAAATTTACTGATGAATCTTTTTCAAAGATTTGCTCAAAAACTAATTTTGCTTCATTGTAATATGAAAATTTCAGTTCTCCTTCATTTTGCATAAGCGCTTCAAAATCCTCGGCATTCATATTGAGAATGTCCTCAAACGAGTCAATAGATATCTCAAAAATCGGCAAAAAGAGCAGCAATAATCCCAACACTACTATTAACACCGATAATCCTAATTTTATAAGTTCCAATTTTCTTGCTTCTTCAATTGTGATAAAAATTTTATCATCGCTAATATTAGAATTCACCGAGATATCTTTACGCTCGTTATACCCACAATTGGGACATACTTTTTCTTTTCCCATATTAACTCCACAATTTTTACAAAACATTATTATTCCTCCAAAATCAAAAACTATTTAATTATATTTTAGCCTATTTCAGGTTAAAAGTCAATACCCTGAAACAGATTAAATATAATATTTGTATAGATTGTTTTTGGAGGTGTTGTATGTACTCACGAATTCGCGATTTAAGAGAAGATAGGGATATGAATCAAACACAGATAGCCAAAATACTCGGAATGTCTCAAACGGGATATTCAAAATACGAAACAGGGGAAAACGATATACCCACCGCAATCCTTATAAAATTAGCAAGATTTTACGACACAAGCATAGATTATTTGCTCGGAGAAACAGATAACCCGCAAAGATATAAATAATAGGTTTTAAAGCAAAAAGGACACCTCGGTGTCCTTTTTGTTTGCAATCTTAATATTCTTAATTATACAGTTTTCCCTCTAAATACTTCTTTATCTGCGCGCTCCAGCCTATCTCGCCAACAACATCCAGATTTTCTTGCTCAAGGCAGTTGAGTGAGGACACGCTATCCACATATTGATAATCCACAAGCTTCAGAGTCGGCTCGCCGTGTCTCGGTATTCGTAAAATCAATATTAATAAAACATCAACATCGGGTCCGTATAACGGATATTCGAGAAGAAATGTTCCCATAATGTTAATCTGATAAGAACCTATGATTTTCCCGGGGAAGAAATAGTCCTTCATCGCCTCGACCGAGGATATGCGATATGAGACCTCATACGCCCCGAGTCTGCTCAGATTAAAAATTTCGGTTTCCTTCCCTTCCGAGTCCCTGCAAAATATAGTCGCGGCACTTTTCTCATTGATTTCCTGTCGCTCAACATTCTGCGTGGTCATATAAAAGGAATATCCCAAATCCTCTAAAAACGGCATACTCGTCAGCGAAAAAACAGATTTCGACAAAACCGAGGATATCATTCCAACCGACTTGCCTATGTCTCCGTTATAATCGGAAATGTCTAAAAACTGAATAGTTCCAAGCATCATTTCAAGCCCCGCGGGAAGCTCGGTCTTTCTCAGAATCACAGGCACGATATCCTTGTCCTTGGTAAGGGCGTAATTGATTTCCGACATTACATATTTTGACGCAATCGAGTCGGGCGATATGAACAGAATAAATTGCGAGCAGTTCTTCAGATGCTCCGCAATACTGTCGTTCCAAGATTCCCCTGGCGTCAACCCCTCGTCATACCATACCCTGCACATATTTTGCTTTAATCTTGCGATTATCGGAAGCACGAGATCAATATCTCTGTGCGAATAAGAAACGAACGCATACGGCTCCTTGCCCTCATAAGCTATCATATTATGTACCTCCCTGTATGTCCCATTTGTTGCCAAGCTCATCAATGCCGTGTATGTGAAGCTTGCCGTCTTTCGTGCTGGTATCGACACCTGATACATAATTATATACGGTATGCTCCCCCGTGTTCAAATCCCTTTTCCAGAGCGTTTCCTTTTTCACAAATGTAGTATCGCTGTCAATACTGTCAAGCGTATACAGATAACATTCCTCGAAATATTCGTCCTCTCTGTAATAGGTATAGGTGAAATCCCAAGCGACTGTCACGCATATAGAGAACTCACTGCTTTTGGAAATAGAACGGGTGACATAATTGACTGTATAATCCGACGCGGGCGGAAATCCCTCGTGAATCACGGTAATCTGCTGACCGTCACTCTTTCGCTTTTTGATTATGTCATAGCCGTTGCCAACACTTGTCGCGAAAAAATAATAGAGATACACATCGGTTTCATATATCATCTCGCCCAATCCGTCGATTATGTTGGTGGTAAATCCTCTGTATGCTTTTTCGCACGCCTCTTTTTCCTTTCCTACAAACGCCTCGATATATTGCTCGCCGTTCAACATCATTTTGAGTCCCGCAGACAGCTCGCACGGCTCAAGATATATTGCCATAATATGCTTTTCGTTTTCGTAAGCAAACCGAAGCTCGTCTCTGCAATACTTACTGGAGAGATAGTCCTTACTGATAAAAGCAATAAAAAAGGAACTGCTCTGCACTTTTTCGGCAATAACCTCGATATATTCATCTGCGGCGTCGAGATTTTCATCCATCCAGAATCTCAATCCCATCGAACGAAATCTTTCCAATATAGCGCGGACACGAGTCGCGTTTTTGTGGGAATAGCTGATAAAAGCAAATTCCTGATGACCTGAATAAGAATACATTGTTTTCTCCTTGAATGTTTTTTTAATTATATCATAAACCAACTTGCTTTTCAAGGTTATATGATAAAAGTCCCGCACTTTCGTGCGGGACTTTTTAGTATTGGCTTTTCTTCCTCAAAGAAACCATTCTATCGTACTCAGCTCTCCCCTCAGCAGATTGCCAATAATCGGGGCGGTTTGTCGCCGCGATAGTAGGCTCTGTTCCGTCGGTTCCGTAGAAAGGCGAGAGATTATCGTTTTCGTACTTAACTCTGTCTTCTTCCCTTCTGAAATCGGGAATATCGTAAGGCACTCCGTTCTCGAGCATACTTCTGTGTCCGAGAATCGCTACCGATGCCATAGTCGTACCAAAATAAACATCAAACTCAGGTCTGCGGTTTTCTCTTATACAGTTTAGAAATTCGCGAATAACATAAAAGTCTCCGCCGCCGTGTCCTGCCTTTTTGGCAAGAGCATCGTCCTTATCCTTGAGTAAGGGAAGGTAGTAGCTGGTTGCGCAGGAAACATTCTCGGGAAGGTCCCATTTATTATAGTTGAGAAGTACCCTGCCCGTACCGTCACGGAGATTTTCTATCTGCCCTTTTTCTGCGCAAACACGGTAAGAATCCTCACGCCCGCCAAAGTCCGCGCAACCCGTTACACGGAATACGGAGTCGTCATCGTTGAGTGTGGTAAGTATAGCCGCTCTCTCGGGAACTCCTCTCGAAATTCCATTGAAGTCAGATTGAATAGGGGCGTAAACGGGCATTGCGGTCACACGCTTAGGCATAGCACCCGTTATATACATCAACGGCGCGAGCGAGTGAGTGATATAGTAGGTTCTGGGGAGATTGTATCGCCAATGCTTTGATGTGGGACAAAGCTCAATAGCGTACTCAGCGTCGGTATGATCAAGAGGATGATTATACTCGCCCTCTGCATAAAGCACCTTGCCAAGCGAGCCTCCGCGATATACCCTTCTCATCTCCTGATTGAATGCCATAAAGGGATAGTTTTCGGAAAGCATATATATAGCCGAGCTTTTTTCTGCCGCTCTCACAAGCGCTACACCCTCTGCCATAGTAGCATTTGCCGTACATTCGCTGAGAACATGTATTCCACGCTCAAGCAGCCTTATAGCATAAGGAGCGTGCTCGTGAAAGTAGTTGCTGAGAAGCACCGCATCAAGCCCCTCGTGCTCAATAAAATCATCAAATGCGGTATAGACGGCAACATCATCGCCAAGCATTTCCTTCGCCTTGTTAGCATATTTTTCGTTGAAATCGCAAACTGCAACGATCTCGGCATTGTTTGCAAGCACGCATTTATAGAAATATGAGCCCCTATATCCGCCGAAGATACCCATTTTAATTGTTTTTTTAGACATAATATTTTCTCCTTTTCATTATTATATTGGAATAAGTACGAGAGCGAGAACACCTATAAATGACAGGCAGACCGCCAATATTTCTTTTTTTGTGGGATTTTGTCCGGTCAATGCCGCAATAACGGTTGAAGCTATTATAACTCCGAACATAAGAACGGAAATGACGACTATTTCGTAATACATGCAAGTTCCCCTTTGTTGCTTAATTATAACAAAAGGGAGCACCTTTGTAAATGGAATATTTCCATTCTTTTATGTAAAAAAGTTGTATTTTCGTATTTTTTATGCTATAATACTTTTGTAACACTCTAAGGAGGAGAAAAATGAAACGCGATAACATTTGTAAATTTAATCCGTATCGCTCCAGCGACCTTATATGTCTTAATTTCATAAAAGAATGTAATAATGCTCAAAACCATATACATTCTGCCGAACATTACTCCATCCATCTTGTATTGGACGGAAAAGGTATGTTCGTCTGTGACGGAGTGGAACACGAAATAGAAAAAGGAACTTTGTTCTTCGTATGTGAGGGAAACGAGTTTTCCATTGGAGCGTATAACGACGAATCACTTGAATACTGTTATATCTGTTTTCACGGTAGGCGAGCAAATGAACTGATTTTTCGATTTAATATCCTTGATAACAATGTATTTCACGGATACAGCGATATAATCCCATTCTGGAAAGAGTGCCAGAAGCTGGCAGAAGAAGCGAATATCGATGTTCTTTGCGAGTCGGTCATTCTCTACTCATTGTCAAAGCTCAAGCCTGATAAAAAGGAAAATAGTGATATACTCTCAAAAGTATTAGAGCTGACACAAAAGAATTTCACCGATCCTGACCTTTCCATATCTGCAATTGCCGATATGCTTGGATACAATGAAAAATATCTGTCCACGCTGTTTAAGAAGAAAAAAGGTGTCGCCTACACCCAATATCTGCGGGAGCAAAGAATCAAGCACGCAATATTTTTAATAGAACAAGGTGTCGAGAGTGTGAAAAATGTATCTCTGCTTTCGGGCTTCCGCGACGCTCTCTATTTTTCCAAAATATTTACCGCGAGCGTTGGTATTCCCCCAAAGGAATATATAAAATCGATACAAAAAGAGAAATAAAACAAAAAGCAAAAATCCCGCACTTTCGTGCGGGATTTTTGAGCATTGACAGAAAAGATATTACTTATTTTTGTTGCTTTTTCTTTTTGTCAACAACAAAGCAAATGATATTTGTGATTAGCGATATAGTATTTACAATCAAAAAAAATACAAATAAGATTTTAAACTGTTGAAGCATTGACATAGCTGACCAATATACTGCTCCGATAACAGTTATAAAGCAAACGATCCAAAAGAAATTATTATTTTTTTCCATAATCTACGCCTCACCCAAAAAATCTCATAATCATCATAGCCATAACGGTCAACAACGAAACAAGGGTAGATAACATAGCAATTATAATGTGAATGTTTGTCTTTTTCATAGCGGCACCGCCCTTCTTGGATTTAGTATAGCATAAAATCATAGTTTTGTCAATGAAGCATTCGCCGTTGGCGAATATGAAGCAGAAGCCTTACGGCTTCTATGAAGCGGCGGCTCTGCCGCCATGAAGCGAAGCACACACTAACCTCTCCGTGAGCCGAA
Organism: Clostridia bacterium; assembly: GCA_017625755.1. Lineage (GTDB taxonomy): Bacteria > Bacillota > Clostridia > Oscillospirales > CAG-272 > HGM12713. Next base: position 112,539 of record JAGAKG010000028.1, read on the forward strand.
GGCTCGCTTCACAGAACGAAGTTCTGCTTCATTCTTCATACACCGCAGGTGCGCTTCATTTCCAAACAAAAGAGCACTGCTCTCGCAGTGCTCTTTTGTTTGGAACGAGTTGACAAAAAAGATGCCATTATCATTTCAATTAAACAATGTATTTTTATTTACAATCTTCGATTTGTTGCTTTATTATGTCATACGATACTGAATTTTCGTAAAATTCCATCGTCTGTGAAAGATCAACGGCAGAATTTACAGCATTATTATACTCGCCTTTGCTTACGGTTTTTCCATCTATAAAATACTCGTTAATAATTTCAAAATCATTATTTTCAAGAGTCACATAACGCTCTGAATATGATGCATTGAGAATTAGAGAAAATCCGGTTTGGTCGAGCTTATATACATTGTCGTAATATTTTCCCATATGTCCGTTCTGATTGATAATAATTCCACTTCGTTCGACATATTTTCCGCCCAACCTTCGACCCAAATGTTGCTCAATAACATTACCGTTTTTGTAAGAACAAATGAGATCTCCGTCAGCCTCGCAAACACCCATCGCATATAACTCCGGGATATCGTCGTTATCGACATACACAAGCGCATAACGATAATCGAAATCATATACGCTTTCTCTGGATTCTATAAAGTCTAAATAAGCGGCTTTCCAGTCAAGAAAATTGCCCTTGATGTCATTTTTTGTATTACTTGTGTTAGGATTACTGTTTTCCGCAAGCGAATCTTGCTCGCTTCCTGTTTGACTGTTCGATAATAAATCTTTATCGTTTTGCTGTGTTGTCACTTGACAAGCGCACAACGCCATAGTTATAGAGGCAAAAACCACAAACAGACTTAATACCTTCTTTAGCATAGCAATTCTCCCCCTTAATTTAATACATTTATATTATAGCAGATTTCTTAACTTTTTCAATATTTTGCAAAAAAATATTGAAAAGGTTCACTTCTACTCCCTTGCCCAAAACTACCGATTGGCATCTTTTAATTAAAATTGCTTTTCGCCATAGCGAAAAGATACCTAACCTTTTCACTATTCACTATTACTTATTACTTTCCAAAAATCCGTACACGCCGAATTAGTGAAAAGTGAAAAAGTAAAAAATTCCGCACAC
>JAGAKG010000029.1 GCA_017625755.1 Clostridia bacterium
CTATGTGCCTACACGACGGGAGATAATTTTATTGTAATTGAAATACTAAAAACTTTTGCTTTAAAGGTTTTGAAGGGAGTGTGAGGGGAACTTTTTTCAAAAGTTCCCCTCACAAAAACTCTCACAAACTATCAATATACCTGCAAGCGGCGAGGGCGGCAACTGCGCCGTCACCCGTGGCGGTAGTTATCTGCCTTACTCTCTTTGAACGGCAGTCACCCGCAACGAAAACCCCCTCAGTCTTAGTCAGACAATCCTCTGTGGCGTCGATATATCCGTAATCGTTGAGGTCTGCAACATCGGCGAAAGGCGCATTTTCGGGTACCTGACCGATAGCTACAAAAATACCGTCGAGCTTCAGCTCGGTGTCGGTATTATCCTCGGTGTTGCGTATCTTGATAGCCTCAAGCTTTTCGCCACCGATAAGCTCCGTTACCACAGAATTAAAGATAAACGAAACATTCTCCTTTTCGGTAAGCTTTGCCACAAGTCTGCCTTCGCCCGTCATAGTAGCGAGGTTCTGAATAACATAAACCTTGCGGCAGTATTCGCTGAGCATAACAGCCTCCTGAAGGGCGGTGTTACCGCCTCCGATAACTGCAACATCGCGTCCGTTATAGAAGGCTCCGTCGCATACTGCGCAATAGGAAACACCCTCGCCGATAAATTCCTCCTCGCGGTCAATTCCGAGGTGGCGGTGCTTTGAGCCCGCGGCGATAATGACGGTCTTACCATCAAATGCACCCTGGTCGGTAACGACCGTGAGATATCCGCCTTTTTTTTCAATCTTCTGGGCGGTAGCCATTTCAATGTCGGCTCCGTGAGCCATAACCTGGTCGAGAAGCATCTCGGCAAATTCGTTTCCGCTCACCTGCATAAGCGAGGGATAGTTTTCAACCTTGGGAGAGAAGGTTATCTGTCCACCAAAGGTCTCCTTTTCAAGTACGAGAACGCTCTTGTCTGCTCTGAGACCGTAAAGCGCGGAGGTAAGTCCCGCGGGACCCGCTCCAATAACAATAATATCGTGCATTTTTATTTTCCTTTTCTGTATAATTTTCGGGGAAGGAAGAAAGCTTCGCTTATGAAGCTTCTTCCTCCCCCAATAAGTCAAACAGTTTTATGCTTCCTCAGCAAACTTGCGAATGTTGGAGACATTAACTATCTTCTCGGCAGTATCGCCGTTTATAACAACGAGAGTAGGAGCCTGCTTGATTCCATAGGAGTTGGTAAGCTCGGGATTTTCCTCTGCGAGAATCTTCTCGTAAACGATTCCAGCGTCATCAAGGAACTTAGCCGCCATCTTGCAGTTGGGGCAGGTCTTTGTTGCGAAAAGCATTATTTTGCTGTTCTCGGTGTTGACTGCCTTAGATTCAATCTTCGCCTCTGCAGCGGGAGCGTCGGGGGCTGCGTTCATATTGTAGCCCTTCTTGTTCATAGAGGCGCCAATGTCGTAGAGCTTACGCATCTTGTATTCCTGAGCCTTACCGTCGTTCCAGTTCTGAACAGGGCGGTAGTAACCCGTTATACGGCTGTATACCTCTGTCTTTTCGCCGCAATGAGGACAAGCGAATGCTTCGCCTGCGATATATCCGTGTGTCTTACAAACAGAATATGTGGGCGAGAGTGTGTAGTAGGGAAGCTTATAGTTCTCGGCAATCTTGCGAACGAGATTTGCAGCAGACTGCCAGGAGGGAAGCTTCTCGCCGAGGAATGCGTGGAATACAGTACCCGAGGTGTAAAGTGTCTGGAGGTCGTCCTGAACATCAAGAGCCTCGAAGATATCTGCGGTGTATCCAACGGGAAGGTGAGAGGAGTTGGTATAGTAAGGAACGCTGTTGTCCTCACAAGCCGTGATGATGTCGGGGAATCTCTTGAGGTCGTGCTTAGCAAGACGGTAAGAGGTCGACTCCGCGGGAGTAGCCTCGAGGTTGTAGAGGTCTCCGTATTTCTCCTGATAGTCGGAAAGTCTGTTTCTCATAAAGTTGAGAACATCCTTTGTGAATTCCTGAGTTTCCTTGTGCGTAAGGTCAGCTCTGAGCCACTTAGCGTTAAGACCAACCTCGTTCATACCAACGAGACCGATGGTAGAGAAGTGGTTCTCAAATGTTCCAAGGTAACGCTTGGTATAGGGATAAAGTCCCTCGTCAAGGAGTCTTGTGATAACCGTTCTCTTGATCTTGAGCGAACGAGCCGCGATATCCATAATATGTCCGAGACGCTTGTAGAAATCAGCCTCGTTCTCAGCAAGGTATGCGATTCTGGGCATATTTATCGTAACAACGCCGATAGAACCTGTGCTTTCTCCACTTCCGAAGAATCCGCCCGACTTCTTGCGAAGCTCACGGAGATCAAGACGCAGACGGCAGCACATACTTCTTACATCGCTGGGCTCCATATCGCTGTTGATGTAGTTGGAGAAGTAGGGAGTACCGTATTTAGATGTCATCTCAAAGAGGAGACGGTTGTTTTCGGTATCCGACCAGTCAAAGTTGCTTGTGATGGAGTATGTGGGGATAGGATACTGGAATCCGCGTCCGTTGTGGTCACCCTCGATCATGATCTCGATAAACGCCTTGTTTATCATATCCATCTCAGCCTGACAATCCTTGTACTTGAAGTCTCTTTCCTTGCCGCCGACGATAGCGTTCATTTCAGCGAGGTCAGCGGGAACCTTCCAGTCAAGAGTGATGTTGGAGAAGGGCGCCTGAGTACCCCAACGAGAGGGGGTGTTTACGCCGTATATAAAGGACTCGATGCACTTCTTGACCTGATCATAGTTGAGATTGTCAACCTTTACGAAGGGAGCAAGATAAGTGTCGAACGAGGAGAACGCCTGAGCGCCTGCCCACTCGTTCTGCATGATTCCAAGGAAGTTTACCATCTGGTTGCAGAGGGTTGCAAGGTGAGACGCGGGAGCAGATGTTATCTTACCGACAACGCCGCCGAGACCCTCCTGAATGAGCTGCTTGAGCGACCAACCTGCACAGTAACCCGTGAGCATAGAGAGGTCGTGGAGGTGAAGGTCTGCGTTTCTGTGCGCATTCGCGATCTCCTCGTCATAAACCTCGGAGAGCCAGTAGTTAGCTGTAATAGCGCCCGAGTTACTCAGGATAAGTCCGCCGACAGAGTATGTAACGGTGGAGTTCTCCTTAACACGCCAGTCGATATTCTTAACATAGCTGTCTACGAGAGCCTTATAGTCAAGAACGGTGGACTTCATATTACGGAGCTTTTCTCTCTGCTTACGGTAGAGAATGTACGCTTTAGCGACATCCGCATAGCCCGCCTGAACGAGAACAGACTCAACGCTGTCCTGGATATCCTCAACTGCGATAAGACCTTCTTTTATTTTAGGCTCAAAATCTGCCGTTACCTTGAGTCCGAGCAGATCGATTACATCGGGGTGATAGTTCTTTTCCTGCGCTTCAAACGCAAGCTTGATGGCTTCGTTGATTTTTTCTATCTTAAAATCAACGACTTTGCCGTCTCTTTTTAATACCTGATACATTTTTTTCTCCTTTACTTTGTAAATTTTTAGTGCATTATGTGACAAGTATAAGTATAAAGCAAAAAGGAAAAAATGTCAATTGTGAGTTCCTACAATATATTGATGTTTTTGTTGTATGAAATCACAATATATTGTATAGCGGGCTTGGTTTGATATAATTCAACTTTATACGCCGCGAAGCTCTGCCGAGGGTATGATTTTTTGCGCGGAAGCCAGTATTTGCTTCATTTCTTCAGGGGAATAAGCCGAAAGTCCCGAGGATATTATATCTCCCGAATCGGTGAAGGACTGCAAAAAGTAGCGCGGCGCGCCTGAGATCCAACTTGCGATAGCCACTATATCTTGTGGTGTGTGCAGCTCCTTGACAACAGTTGTTCGGAACTCGAAGGGAACCCCCGATACCATAAGAGCGGAAATGCTCTCGGAGATTTTCGAGGTGTCGACGGAAACCCCGCAGGTCTCGGAATATTTTTCTTCCGAATTTTTTATGTCCATAGCTACATAGTCAACAAGCCTCGCGTTAAGAATAGCTTTCAGCCTCTCGGGAAAGGAGCCGTTCGTGTCGAGCTTGACCGCAAGTCCGATATCCCTTATTTTTTTCATAAAATCTTCGATATCGCGCTGAAGCAGAGGTTCTCCGCCCGTGATACACACACCGTCGAGAATCCCCTTTCTTTTATTTAAAAATGAGAAAAATTCGTCTTCGGGAATTATATTAGAGAAATCGGGAGAAATTACAAGTGAGGCATTGTGGCAAAAAGGGCATCTGAAATTGCAGCCCCCCGTGAAAACCGTACAAGCAACCTTACCGGGAAAATCAAGCAAGGTAGTTTTTTGCAGACCGTTTATTATCATAAAATTTATATTCCTTTCTTTGAAACTCATCAAAAAAGTACGATATATAAATTGTAACATAAATAAGGCTAAAAAGCAATTACTATAAAAATAAAAAATTATACAGATGAAATAAAAGATTATAACGATTTCTGTAATAAATGCTAAAAATTTGTGTTTTTGGATTATGATTTCGTAAAAAATGCGGATTGACAGTAAATTTCAGTAATGATAAAATGAAAGCGTGAAGATAGAAAAGAAGAAAGAAAAATGGAAACATGAGGTTACCATATGAGCGTATTTAATATTTTGAATCTTATTTGCGGACTTGCACTCTTTTTGTTCGGAATGAATTTTATGGGTGATACCCTGAAAAAGAGCGCGGGTAATAAGCTGAAAACATTTTTGGGAAGAATTACATCGAACCCCATCAAGGGCTTTTTGCTCGGAATGGGGGTTACGGCAGTCATTCAGTCTTCTTCTGCCACTACCGTTATGATAGTTGGCTTTGTAAACTCGGGTACTATGATGCTCTCGCAGGCGATAAGCGTTATAATGGGCGCCAATGTGGGAACAACGGTCACCTCTTGGTTGACGGGACTCTCGGGTATCGGTGAAGGCGGAGCGACTGCCGTTTCCTTTTTACAATGGCTGAAGCCATCCTCCTTCGTGCCGATACTTGCGCTTGTTGGCGTGCTGCTCTATATGCTCGGGAAGAATGCGCAAAGACGCAATATAGGTCTGATATTGCTCGGCTTTTCTGTGCTTATGGTCGGTATGGATATGATGTCGGAGGCGGTAAAGCCACTGAGTGAGAACGAAGCCTTCAAATCTGTTCTCTTGTGGTTTGAAAATCCTTTGTTTGGCGTTCTTGCGGGTATGGTGATGACCGCCATCATTCAAAGCTCGTCGGCGTCTGTGGGTATTCTGCAGTCGCTCACTGTAACGGGCGCGATAACCTTCGGAAACGCCGTTCCGATTCTTCTTGGGCAGAATATAGGTACTTGTGTCACCGCCCTGATATCCTCAATAGGAACAAGCCGAAACGCCAAAAGAACGGCGTTCGTCCACTTTTATTTCAACGCCATAGGCGTGGTGGTATTTCTCGGACTGTTTTATCTCTTTGATTTCATAGTGGGCTTTCCCTTTATGGGCGACAGTATAGATATGTGGGGAATAGCTATCGTGCATACTGTGTTTAATATCGTGTCGGTTCTTGTTCTCGCTCCTTTTTCAAAGCTTTTAGAAAAGCTTGTTTGCCTGACGGTAAGGGATAAAAAGGGAACGGATGAGACCGAGCTTCTTGACGAGCGCTTGCTCGCAACGCCCTCGGTCGCTATTGATAAAAGCGTTCAGGCGGTCTGTAAAATGGCTGATGCCGTCAAGGAATCCTTTTCGCTTTCATCGGGACTTCTTTACGATTACGACACGCAAAGCGCGGAGAAGGTCAGAGAGCTTGAGGTTATGGCAGATAAATACGAGGATATGATAGGCTCGTATCTTCTGAAGCTTTCGCCCGAAAGTGTACTGGCAAAGGAAAATATGGAGATAACCAAGCTGCTTCACCTTATAGGTGACTTGGAAAGAATATCTGACCACGCCGTGAATATCGTGGAATCGGCAGAGGAGATAAGGGATAAAAAAATCACATTCTCAGATGAAACGCGAGATGAGCTTGAGGTTATGAGCAGAGCGGTCGGCGAGGTTATTGATATAGCGCTCTCCGCACTCGTTTCAAACGACATAGAAGAAGCGCAGAGAGTTGAACCGCTCGAGCAGGTTATAGACGGATTGAGAGAGGAGCTGAAGCGCAGACATATTATGCGACTTCAAAAAAGTAAATCTACCGTTGAGCACGGCTTTATTCTCTCTGATATTCTGACGAATTATGAAAGAATAGCTGACCATTGCTCGAATGTGGCAGGGTGCATAATCGAAATATCAAAAAACAAAACGCTTCAGATGCACAGCTATACAGACCGCATAAGAGAGAGCGATAAATCCTTTGATGAGCGCTATATGCAGTTTTCGCAAAAATATTCCTTGCGCGACGCTCAAATATAAACAAGGTGGGCTTCAAATGAAGCCCACCTTGTTTATATCACGGTGTATGCTATGCCGTAGCTCTGCGCATACTTGTGCGCGAAGGAATCGTTGCCGCAATAAATTGTAAAGCTTTGTGAGGCGCCGTCGAATGCGGAATGACCTATCCTGGTGACACTCGATGGAATTGTGATAGAAGATAGAGCGGTGCAGTTATAAAATGCGAACCAATCGATAAATTGAACTCCGTTGGATATGATGACAGACTTTAGCGAATATCCCTCGAAGGCGTTCTCGGCTATCCCAATCACATCAAAGCCGTCTATTTGTGAGGGGATAACCAAATGTGTATCCTTGCCCGTAAAACCGCTTATAATCGCTTTTCCGTTGCTCACCGTATATGTGAACACCGAATCGGGAAGTGTGGCAGAGGAGCTTGAGGGAGCGGTGGTATATTGAGCGCGCAAAGCGTCGATTTTGTCCTGAAGCTCTTTTATCTTTTTTTCGCTCTCTGCCTCCGATATGTACTGATTTTGCTGAAGCTCAAGAATTTTTTCTTCAAGCTCGCGGATTATCACATCGTATGAAGATTCCTTGTGCGTTGTAATAGCGGGTGCGGAGTCCTTCGGTGCCTCGGAGCAAGAGGGAAGTAAGGCGCATATAAATATAGCCAGTATGAGAGTGATTGATAAAAGCTTTATTTTCATAAATTTTCTCCTTTGCTTTTTATAAAATAATTATCGCTAATAGGATAACATTATCGCAAAATTAAATCAAGAAAAAGCTGTCGATTAAATCAAAAAAGATTTTCAAAAAAATAAAAAATATTTTCGCAAAAGCTATTGACAAAATCAAATCTATAAGTTATAATATTAGGGTCGCAACTGAGGGCCAATAGCTCAGTTGGTTAGAGCTACCGGCTCATAACCGGTCGGTCCGGGGTTCGAGTCCCTGTTGGCCCACCAAAAAATCCGATGCAAAAGCATCGGATTTTTTTATTGTAAAACGAAACCCCGCCCATATTGGCGGGGTTCAATAAAGATTTCAATATTACCTCGATGGAGTTTTGCGGGCTTGTTTTTTTAGCCCGCAGTTTTTTTATAAATAATGACACATTACCTCATTATGATTGTAAGTGAATTGTACCATAGGGCTAAAAACTATTCAATAGAATATCGGAAAATGGCACAATTTATACGAGAATAGTCATATATTTGTACCTCTAATATAAAAGAGTGCGCGTTGCAAGCGGTTAAAAATAAATATTTCTTCCGTTTTTGATAAAAAACTATTGATTTTTGAGCTGTAAAATGGTAAAATTATTTAACTTACTAAGAAAGGAAAAAGTGATATGTTAGAGATACGCAATATTACGAAAATATACCGCTCAAAGGCAGGAAATTCGGTCAAGGCTCTTGATAATGTCAGCGTGAAATTTCCCGAAACGGGAATGGTATTTATTCTCGGTAAATCGGGAAGCGGAAAGTCGACGCTTCTGAATGTTATCGGCGGACTTGACAGCTGTGATAGCGGAGAGTTTATAATCAAAGGAAAGTCCTCAGCCGATTTCGCGGGCTCGGATTTCGACTCTTACAGAAATACCTTCATAGGATTTATCTTCCAGGAGTACAATGTTCTCGATGATTTTACCGTCGGAGCCAATATAGGTCTTGCGCTTGAGCTTCAGGGAAAAAAGGCTACGAGTGAGAAGATATCCTCGATACTCGCTCAGGTCGATATGCTTGATTATGCAAAGCGTAAGCCCAACGAGCTTTCGGGAGGACAGAAGCAGAGAGTTGCCATCGCACGCGCGCTCGTCAAGGACCCCGAGATAATTATGGCTGACGAGCCCACGGGAGCGCTTGACTCGGGTACGGGAAAACAGATATTTGATACGCTTAAGGCACTCTCGAAAACAAAGCTTGTTATAGTCGTTTCGCACGACAGAGACTTTGCCGAGAAGTACGGTGATCGTATTATCGAGATGCAGGACGGCAGAATACTTACCGATGTCACCAAGCACGAGGTAGAGGCGGAAACGCTGAGCGACGGTATCATAAGAATGTCCGACAATCTTCTCAAAATAGAGAAGGGATATCAGCTTACCGCGGCGGATGTTGCTCTTATAAACGAGTATCTTCTCTCTCAGGAGACAGACATTATCGTTTCGGGAAGTAAGCGCCTTAATGACGGAGTTCGCTCGGCGGCGGGAATTTCCGAAAAGAATACCTCATCGGTTTTTAATGATACCGACGAGGCAAAGGATGTTAAAACAAAGGAATATGACCATGACGAGACAAAATTTATCCGCTCGCGTCTCCCTATGAAGAATGCCTTCAAGATGGGAACGAGCAGCCTCGGACACAAAAAGTTCCGTCTGGTTATGACCATCTTTCTTTCGCTTGTCGCTTTTGCGCTCTTTGGCTTTGCCGATACTCTCGGAGCCTATGATAAGATAACCGCGGCAACGGATTCAATTATAGACTCGAATATTCAGAATGCTTCATTCTCGCTTTCTCTCAGACACACCTGGTCGTATTCGGACGGCAAGAGCAGCTCGTATTATCAGGGTAGTACGCTTAACGACGACGATTTAGCAGCTCTTAAGGAAAAGACAGGTATTGATTTCGTTCCCGTGTTTAACGGAAACCCCGACATATATTCGGGCGGAAATATCCCTCTGACGGCTATGATGCAGTCGACCTCGGATATATCGAGCGATAGTGTATATACGGGTAATCTTTACGGACTTGCGTATGTTGGAAATGACAAAATAGATGAGCTTGGATTTGCTGTATCGGGAACGATGCCCGACGCGGACGGAGAAATAGCTATAAGTGAGCTTCTTTACCGACAGTTCAATCACACGGGATTCCAGAACCTCGAATATAACGAGAAGGTCGATAAGGGTGAGCTGACTACCGCAGACGACGGTAGCAAAAACTCGATTATAGGTAAACATATAAAGATAAGTATTCAGGGTAATGAAAAGACATTTATTGTCACGGCAGTTATAGACACGGGCTTTGATTATAACCGCTACGATAAATATTTGCCGAGTGAAAACGCTACTCAGGGACCGATGACCGAGGAAAGCACCATTATGGATATGATCATGAAGCAGGAGCTTCTGAACACTCTTAAATACGGTTTCCACAGCATCGGCTACATAACGCAGAACGACCTCGATTCTATCGCCTCCACGGTTATGAAGTATATGAACATAAGCAACATCGGAACATATATGCATTGGAATGCGGGGCTCTATATGAACGGCAACGAATTGTCGGGTGATATGGGTGTCATAAAGAAGGACGGAATGAGCATCATAATAGGAGGCGATTCCTCGACCAGCGTCATTGTTGACGGCGTTCTTCCGATGCAGGCTAATATGAATCTCGATAAGGTTGCAAAGTCCTCGGCTCTTTCTTCTGTCGGAAAAATAACATGGCTCGACGGCAAGGAGAGAACCGAGCTTGGCGAGAACGAGATGGTTATCAGCTCCTACGCGCTTGAGAATATTAGCTTTGACAAGGATATAAGAGCTCAGGCTGTCGAAGCTCTTGCTGAGCTTTACGGCGGAATAAAGGCTGAGTACCAAAACCTGAGCGTATCTGACATCGTCAGAAGAACGGCAGTGGATAAATATACCGCTGAAAACTTTGAAACATATAAGGAAGCAATTAAGACAAATCTTGCTGCTGAACGCGGATGGGGCGAGGACGAAATTGCATCGGTTTCGGATGCCGAGCTTATGGAATATTTCAGAACGGCAATGTTCGAAGGAAGATTCTATACTGACGGAATCAAGAACTCTGAAGATATTTACACCGAGGCGTGCCGCAAGGTTGTCGAGAAGCTCCTTGGCAAAAAATATGACGCTATGCCCGACGAATTCTTCCGCAATGTAATGGATAACGCCTTTAGCGGCTCTGAGAGCGACCTTATCTTCTCGCGCAGCGAGGACGCTGAATATATAGCTGTTCTTGAATATGTGTACGGAGAGTTTTCGGGCAAAGCCGAAGTTTATGACAACGAGGATTTCTTCAATAAGATTACACAAAGCTATTACGGCGGTCCATATAGCGATTGGGCAACGATGTCCGACAGGGATAAATTATCCTCTGCTGTTTCTGCGTATGTTGACTACATAAGATACAGAACCGATGATATGACAAAGAACGCTGTTGGTGGCAAGGTTGCTTCCGACTTTAACGAGGACGCTATGGCGATATACTCGGATGTTACGGGAGAGAGTGCTTATGGTTATCTCGCTAATATGTATCTTGCTGTCCGCTATTACGACGAGAGCGGTGAAAATGTCAAAGAAATGCCCGAGTACAAAATAGTGGGATTTTTCAAGAGCGATGATATGAGTCTTAATAACCTTGTAATAAGCGACTCTCTGTACACCGCTCATGACGAGTATATCGAGGAAATGGGCTTTGGTAAAGAGGAGGTAACTCCTCACGAGGCGGGAATATACGCCTTTGCGATAGCTCCGATGCCTGCTGACAGAGCGATTATCGAGAAGCTGGTTGAAATGAATTACGATGAGAGCGAGGGAATAAAGTTCGAGCTTCAGAATCAGGTTATGGATACGCTCGATAACTTCAACGACTTTATTGAGGTCGGTTCAAAGGTATTCCTCTATGTTGGAATCGGATTTGCCGTATTCTCGGCGCTTATGCTTATGAACTTTATCTCGGTTTCGATATCCTATAAGAGACGCGAGATAGGAATACTCAGAGCAGTCGGCGCGCGTTCGTCCGATGTGTTCAAGATATTCTTCTGCGAGGCGTTTGTAATCGCTATAATCAACTATATTCTTGCTCTTGCTGCGACCGTTACGGCAACCGTTATATTCAATAATGTGGTTCGCAGTCAGGGAATTACGGTAACACTTCTCAGCTTCGGTATCCGCCAGATACTTCTTATGCTTGTAATAAGCATATTCGTTGCGGCGGTGGCAAGCTTCCTGCCTGTATGGAATATAGCAAGACGCAAGCCGATAGATGCTATCAAGAACAAATAATAACAACATTTTACAGAATTATATGGGACCGCGGTGGTATCGCCGCGGTCCTTTGATCTTTATCTGAAGATATATTGATTAAAATTGAAAAATCCTCTTGATTTTTTGAAAGAAATCTGTTATAATAATCCGTGTTCTGTGTGTTTTGGCACAAAGAGCCCAGCCACAGGCTGTGAAATAAGGCCATACCAGCCGGGGAATTAGCGGTGCCCTGTACCTGAGATCCGCTACAGCAGGGGTTCATTCCTTTTCTGAGGGTGAAGCTTTTAAGTATGAGTCGTGCCTGCTGCGTTGAAGAGCGGGTCTTGCGCAATCGGGAGTTGTGAACCATGTCAGGTGGGGAACCAAGCAGCATTAAGCAATCAGCCTGATGTGCCGCGAGGCAGCCTGCTCGGAGCAGGAGGTACGGAGATCGCTTGGGAGTGACATTCGATTTTAAGGTGTATGGTCTTATTTCACAGTCTGTTTTTGGTATTACGAGCTATGAAAGGAGCGGGATTTTATGCATCAGGCATTGTACCGTAAATGGAGACCGCAGGTCTTTGACGATGTTTACGGTCAGGAACATATAACATCTATTTTGAAATACGAGACCGAGAATCATAAATTCTCGCACGCATATCTTTTCTGTGGCTCGCGAGGCACGGGAAAGACTACCTGCGCGAAGATACTCGCAAAGGCGGTAAATTGCCTCTCTCCCGTGAACGGAAGCCCCTGTAACGAGTGCGAGGCGTGTCGCGCTATCGACTCGGGAGCGGCAACCGATGTTCTCGAAATGGACGCTGCTTCAAATAACGGAGTTGAAAACATAAGAGATATCCGCGACGAGGTGGTTTATACCCCCACGATGCTGAAATACAGAGTTTACATCGTAGACGAGGTTCATATGCTCAGCGGAAGCGCATTCAACGCGTTGCTTAAAACACTTGAAGAACCGCCCTCGCATGTGGTATTTGTTCTCGCGACGACAGAGCTTCATAAGCTCCCCGCGACGATAATATCACGCTGTCAGCGCTTTGATTTCAGAAGAATAGCTACCGATGTTCTCGTGTCAAGACTTTCCTATATCGCCGAGCAGGAGAATATAGAGGCGGACAGAGAAGCGCTCAGGGCTATCGCAAAGCTTGCTCAGGGCGGAATGAGAGACGCGATAAGCCTTCTTGAGCTTTGCGCGGGTAACCGCACGAGGATAACTGAGGAGCTTGTCGACTCAACTGTTGGCTCGGGCGGAAAAGAGAAGATAAGAGCTACCGTTGAGGCGATATCCACTGCCGATTACGATACACTTTTCGGAGTGGTCGACGAGGTGGTTCGCTCCTCTAAGGATATAGCTGTTTTCTGGCAAGAGCTCATCTCTTATTACAGAGATATGCTCGTTTTCAAAACCACAAAATCTGCCGATAAATATCTCGACCTGACCGATAACGAAAGAGAAATGCTCGCAAGAACGGCGGAACTGTTCACAAAGGAGACATTGCTCGCGCATTGCCGTATGCTTGACGACTCGCTGTATACAATGCAGAAGGCGGGGGCTGTGAAGCGTATCGTGGCTGAAATGACATTGATTAAAATGAGCGACCGCACGCTTGATACTGGCTCGGATAATATACTTTCAAGGCTTTCAAAGCTTGAAATGGCGGTAGCTTCGGGAGCGGTTGCCACGGTAAAAAACACGACCTCAGTTAAGCAGACCGAGAAAAAATCCGCAGAGGCTGCGCCAAAGGCTGAGGAAAATAAAAGCGCACACGATGTCAATAGCGAGAAAAAAGCAGAGAAGCCTGCTTCCGAAGCAAAGACTCAAAAGCTGATAAGAGGCTGGAGTGAGATTGCGGGAAGGGTTGCGGGAGACGGATATCTTCTCTCTTTCCTCAAGCTCGCCAAGGGATATACTACGGCGGACGGCAAGGTCTGTGTGAAATTTTCCAACGATTTCGCTATGGAAATGATAGAGAAAGCGGGAATAAAGGCGACTCTTTGCTCGGTGATAAATGTCGAGCTTCAAACATCTTATTCCGAAAACGATATAAGATACGAGGTGTCGGCAGAGCTTGGAAGCGACGAGCCAGACGACCTTGATTCGTTTGATGTGTGATATACCGCATAGCGGTTTGAAAATATTTTTTGAAAAGGAAATGGAAAAATGAGAGCAAATATACCGAAGGGAATGGGCGGCGGAGCCCAGAATATGAATGCGATGATACGCCAGGCGCAGAAGATGCAGGAGGATATGGCGGCGCTTCAGGAGGATCTTGACGCTCGCGAGTACGATGTGTCTGCGGGCGGCGGAGTTGTCGGAGTTAAAATAAACGGCAAAAAGGAGATATTATCGATAGATATCAAGCCCGAGATAGTTGATCCCGACGACATAGAAACACTTTCCGATATCCTCGTTGCGGCTGTTAACGAGGCGATAAAGAGAGTTGAGGATACCAACAACGCCGAGATGGCTAAGATAACCGGCAATATAGGTATCCCGGGAATGTTCTGATATGGCAGACTATATTGAATCCTTGCAGAAGCTTTCGGAGCAGTTCGGCAGACTTCAGGGAGTAGGTCGCAAATCTGCGATGAGAATGGCGTTTTCCGTGCTTGAAATGGAGGAGTCGGCTGTTGAGGAATTTGCCCGCGCCTTGATTGAAGCAAAGCAGCTTATCCATGAGTGTCCGATATGCGGAAATCTTACCGATAAAGAGGAATGCTCGGTATGCTCGGACTTGTCGCGCGACAGAGGGCTTATCTGCGTTGTTGAAGATGTAAAGGCGGTCATGTCAATAGAGAAGGTCAGGGAATTCAAAGGGGTATATCATGTCCTTCACGGAGTCATATCGCCGATAAATGGGATCACCCCCGATAAAATAAGATTCAGAGAGCTTATTGAAAGAGCGGGTGACGGAAGCGTGAGAGAGGTTATTATAGCAACTAATCCCACGCCTGACGGAGAGGTTACCGCGGGATATATATCGAAATATCTGAAGCCGCTCGGAGTCAAGGTCACAAGACTTGCATACGGTGTTCCCGTTGGCTCTGACCTTGAGTATGCCGACGAGGTAACGCTCGGACGGGCAATAGAGGGCAGACGAGATGTATAATTGAGGCTGAGTTGTTCGGGCAGAACAAGACATAGGTTCTGCTTTTGAATGACTCAACCTCTTTTGTTTTGCTTTTTATATCTAAGAGGAAAAAAATTTTAATTTTTATCGACAAAAAATTGTGAAAATCTATGGACATTTTCAAGATGATGTAGTATAATATAAGGGAATATGGGATAGCTTTGCTTTTTAGCGCGTTGCGAGGTTCCATAAACCATAAAAATGAATTGCCGTTCGTCTTTTTTAGAAATCTTTGTTAAAAAAATGACTAACTCGGCGCTTTTTGCGCGTCTCCGACCACTCGGGTCAAAAGAAAATTTTAAGTAGCGCGGTTTTCCGTAGCGGAGGAAAGTATGAAAATCAGAACCATAGCAGAATTGCTTGATGCCAAGGTGCTTTGCGGAGCAGAAAATATCGACAAAGAGGTTCATTCCGCTTGCGGATGCGACATGATGAGCGATGTTCTTGCATTTGTCAAAGAGCAGGCGGTGCTAATTACTGGGCTTTGCAATCCTCAGGTAGTAAGAACTGCCGAGATGATGGATATGAGATGTATCGTGTTCGTTCGGGGCAAAACTCCTCCAAAGGAGGTAATCGCTCTTGCTGAGGATGCTGGGATAGTCATTCTTGCGTCTAACGAGAGGATGTATGTTGCTTGCGGTAAGCTTTACGCAAACGGACTCTCGGGAGGGAGTGTTGTAAATGGCTGATTGCGTAAATTTCCATTTTGATATCGACGGCGATAATTTTACATCTGCGGGAGAGGCTTCCGTAAGAATAAAGAAGTTGCTTCGTCAGATGGAGTTTGACGCCGAGATCATAAGACGCGTTTCGGTCGCTATGTACGAGGGAGAGATCAATATGGTCATTCACGCCGATGGCGGAACGGCTGATGTGAATGTGTACTGCGACAGAATAGAAATAATACTTAAAGACAACGGTCCCGGTATCCCCGATATAAACCTTGCTATGCAGGAGGGGTATTCCACCGCACCTGACAATATCCGTTCTCTCGGATTTGGCGCGGGAATGGGACTTCCCAATATGAAGCGATACACAGATGGCATGAAAATTGAATCAGAGGTAGGCAAGGGTACGACGATTTATATGACTGTCAACGCCTGAGCATAGCCTCGGAAAGAGGTCGCAATGTCAATAAAAAAACATTCTGTTACATTGGATGTGTCACGCTGTAAGGGCTGTACGAACTGTATAAAGCGCTGTCCCACCGAGGCAATAAGAGTCAGAGACGGACACGCAACCATAAAAGAGGACAAATGTATAGACTGCGGAGAGTGCATAAGACTTTGCCCGTATCAGGCAAAGAAGGCTATTTTTGACAGTCTTGAAGATTTTGCGGGATATAAATATAAAATTGCTTTGCCCGCGCCCGCCTTTTACGGTCAGTTTGAGGACCTTGACGATATAGATGAAATACTCACAGCACTGCTTGAGTGTGGATTTGACGCAGTTGTCGAGGTATCGAGAGCCGCGGAAATAGTTACGGAATATACAAGAAGATATTTGAAGAAGGAGGGGCTACCAAAGCCGATAATAAGCTCGGCTTGTCCCGCAATAGTAAGACTTATAAGTCTGCGCTTCTCGTATCTTACGGAAAATCTGCTTCCGCTTATGCCGCCTATTGAATACGCGGCACGCCTTGCGAGAAAAGAAGCAATGAGAGACCACCCCGAGCTTTCAGACTCGGATATATGCGTTCTCTTTATCTCACCCTGTCCCGCAAAGGTAAGTTATATAAAAAATCCTATCGGTGTTACCAAGAGCGCGGTAAACGGCGCGCTTGCGGTGAGCGATATGTATTTCAAAACGAGAGCTAAGCGCAAGGAGGTAAAGAATCCTCTGCCGCTCTCCAAAACGGGTATAATCGGTCTTAACTGGGCAGGTACGGGAGGAGAAGCTACATCGCTTCTGTCCGATAAATATCTTGCCGCAGACGGAATAGAGAACTGCATAAAGGTTCTTGACCAGATAGACAGCGGAACGATACATAATCTTGATTTCGTTGAGCTTAACGCTTGTAACGGTGGTTGTGTCGGAGGAACGCTTAATGTAGAAAACCCGTATATAGCAAAAGCGAGACTCAGGTCTCTGAGAAAATATCTCCCGGTTTCGAGAAACAGAGTTGCCGATGACGCGGAAAATTCTGTGCCTCGCGAGGTTATGCTTGATAAAGAGATTGAGGATAGCTACTCCTCAAGCATCACGACAGACAGAGCGACCGCTATCAGACAGATGACGGCTGTCGAGGAGATATATAAACGCCTACCCAAGATAGATTGCGGCTCGTGCGGAGCGCCTAATTGCCATGCGCTCGCCGAGGACATAATCAAAGGCGAGGCAGAGGAGACCGATTGCCTTATCAAGCTCAGAGATATTTATATTGCTAACGAGCCTGAGGATAATTGATAATAAATGAGGTGATAAGCTTTGACAGTAAAGGAGCTTTGCGAAAAAAACGGATATGAGGCGCTTTGCCTGCCGGAGCCCGACAGAGAGGTCACGGGAGGATATACGGGAGACCTGCTGAGTTGGGTTATGGGACGCGCCGAATCGGGAGACGCATGGATAACCATAATGTCAAACCTTAATATAGTTGCCGTGGCATCGCTTGCCGATCCCGCTTGTATAGTGCTTGCGGAGGGAGTAAGCCCCGATGACGGAGTTCTGCAGAGAGCCGAGACGCAGGGAGTCAATATACTCAGAAGCGTTAAGGATAGCTTTGCGGTGTCTGCCGAGATAGCTGCGCTTTTATGAATAAATACTACTATGACTTGCATATTCATTCTTGTCTTTCTCCCTGCGGAGACGATGATATGACGCCGAATAATATAGCGGGTATGTCAACTTTGAACGGACTTAATATCGTGGCGCTTACAGACCATAATACAGCGAAGAACTGTCCCGCCTTTTTCGAGGCGTGTAAGAAATACGGTTTGATACCGATAGCGGGTATGGAGCTTTCGAGCGCCGAGGATATTCACCTCGTCTGCCTTTTTCCAGAGCTTGAGCAGGCGATGGAGTTCGATAGAGTCATAGAGGGGCATCTGCCCGATATCGCCAACCGTCCCGATATATTCGGAAATCAATTGATTCTGAACGGAGAGGACGAGCAGATAGGTATCGAAAACAAATTGCTTATCACAGCTACCGACCTGTGGGCGGCAGATGCAATAGAGCTTGCGAGGTCGTACGGCGCTCATGTGCGCCCTGCGCATATCGACCGTACCTCAAACGGTATGATAGCCATTCTCGGAGATGTTCCGAAAGAGTATCGCTTCAACTTCGTCGAATTCAACGATAGAAGAAATACTAAGGAATATTTCTCTAATTACCCTTCGCTTGAAGGGAAATCGGTGATTGTAAGCTCTGACGCTCACCACCTGTGGGATATAGCGCAGGCAGAGAATTATTTCGAGCTTGAGGACGAGCCGTATAGCTCGGCAAGAGTGCGCCAAGCCTTTTTCGAGGCTTTGGCGGAGAACAAAATTTTGTAATTTATTAATTAAATAAATTAAATAAAATAAAATACGGAGGATTTTTTTCGGTATGAAAAAGAATTTGACCACAGTAATGTTCCGTGGTACAAAGGCTCAGGAAGAACAGCTTATTGCTGAAATCGAGAGTCTCCGCGGCACACCCGGTGCAATGATGCCCATTCTCCAGAAGGCGCAGGAAATCTACGGATATCTGCCCATCGAGGTACAGAGAATCATTGCAGAGCATACGGGAGCTTCGCTTGAGGAAGTATACGGTGTTTCCACCTTCTACTCTCAGTTTGCTCTCAATCCGAAGGGAGAGATCTCTATCGGAGTATGTCTTGGAACTGCTTGCTATGTAAAGGGAAGCGGTGACATTTTGGACAGAATAGTTGAGGTTCTCGGATTGCCCGCAGGCTCAACGACACCCGACGGTAAGTTTTCGCTTGAGGCTACGAGATGTATAGGCGCTTGCGGACTCGCACCCGTAATTACTATTAACAATGATGTTTACGGTAAGCTCACCAAGGCTGATGTAGACGGAATACTTGCAAAGTACAGATAATCCGAATGAAAGAACTGTCTCTTAACATACTTGATGTAACAAAGAATTCGGTCACGGCAGGGGCGGATAAGATACTTATAACGCTTGAGCTGTCCGAGGACGGCTGGCTCACATTTACCGTTGCGGACAACGGCTGCGGAATGAGTGACGAGGTGCAGAGACGGGTCACCGACCCCTTTTATACCACCAGAACGACAAGAAAAGTCGGAATGGGCTTGCCGCTTCTGAAGCTTGCTTCGGAGCAGACGGGCGGGGAAATGAGGATAGCTTCCTCTACCGAAAAGGGTAAGAGCGGAACGACTCTGACGGCTACCTTTGATACTAAAAGCATAGATTTTATGCCCGTGGGCGATATCGTGTCAACGGTGTGTATCCTGATTTCGGGAAGCCCTGATATACATTTTGTTTTCAGGGATATTACGCCTGACGGTACCGTAAGTCTTGACACATCGGAGCTTAAAGCGGTTCTGGGAGATGAAATATCTCTCGCAGAACCCGAGATAATGGCTTGGATGAGCGATTATCTGCGTGAGCAGTATGAAGAACGACGGCTAAAAGGCAAACAATAAATTGCAAAAATAAGATTATATACGGAGGAATCAAAATGAAAACATTGGCGGAACTTGCTGCTATCAAGGCAAGAATGCAGAATAATGTTACGCTTCGCGAGGGCGCTGCACAGACAAGAGTTGTTGTCGGAATGGCTACCTGCGGAATCGCGGCGGGAGCCAGACCTGTTCTCGCGGCATTTGTTGACGGCGTAAACAAGGCGGGACTTACCGATAAGGTAACTGTAACGCAGACAGGTTGTATCGGTATATGCCAGTACGAGCCCGTTGTTGAGATTTACGAGGAAGGCAAGGAAAAGGTCACCTATGTAAAGCTTGACGCTGATAAGGCGGCAGAAATAGTTGAAAAGCACCTCAAGGGTGGCAACATCGTTACAGAGTACACAATAGGCGCTATCAAATAAGATTTAACTTGATGAAAGGAAATAGAAAATGGTAAGATCACATGTATTGATTTGTGGCGGTACAGGTTGTACTTCATCAGGAAGCGTCAAGATTCTGGACGCGATGAATGCTGAGATCGCTGCAAAAGGTCTTCAGGACGAGATCAAGGTCGTCGGAACAGGTTGTTTCGGACTTTGCGCACTCGGTCCGATTATGATTGTTTATCCCGAAGGAACATTTTACAGCTGCGTAAAGGTTGAAGATGTTCCCGAGATCGTTGAGGAGCATCTTCTCAAGGGTCGTCCCGTTGAAAGACTCGTTTATCACGAGACAAAGTCGGAGGACCCCCATCACGCAACCTCTCTCTCCGAGACTGCTTTCTATAAGAAGCAGAAGAGAGTTGCGCTTCGTAACTGCGGTGTAATCAACCCCGAGAATATCGACGAGTACATAGCTATGGACGGTTATGCGGCTCTTGGTAAGGTACTTACCGAGATGACTCCCGATGATGTTATCCAGACAATTCTCGATTCAGGTCTCCGCGGACGCGGAGGCGGCGGATTCCCCACAGGTCTTAAGTGGAAGTTCGCATCGGGCAACCGTGGAAATGTAACGAAATATGTCGCTTGTAACGCAGACGAGGGTGACCCCGGAGCGTTCATGGACCGTTCGATTCTCGAGGGTGACCCCCATGCGGTTATCGAGGCTATGGCTATCGCGGCTTACGCTATCGGAGCCAACGAGGGTTATGTATATGTAAGAGCGGAGTATCCTATCGCTATCCACCGTCTTGAGGTTGCTATCAAGCAGGCTCGTGAGTACGGACTTCTCGGAAAGAATATCTTCGGAACCGGATTTGATTTCGATATGTTCATTCGTTTCGGCGCTGGCGCGTTCGTATGTGGTGAGGAAACAGCTCTTATGACCTCTATCGAGGGTAACAGAGGTGAGCCTCGTCCTCGTCCTCCTTTCCCCGCAGTAAAGGGACTTTTCGGACAGCCTACTGTTCTTAACAATGTTGAGACATACGCTAACATTCCTCAGATAATCCTTAACGGCGTTGACTGGTTCAAGTCTATGGGTACTGAGAAATCGAAGGGAACTAAGGTATTCGCTCTCGGCGGAAAGATCACCAATACAGGTCTTGTTGAGGTTCCTATGGGAACAACTCTCCGCGAGGTAATTGAGGAGATCGGTGGCGGTATTCCTAACGGAAAGACCTTTAAGGCTGCTCAGACGGGTGGACCTTCGGGTGGATGTATCCCCGCATCTCTCATCGATACTCCTATCGACTACGATAACCTTATCGCTATCGGCTCTATGATGGGTTCGGGCGGACTTATCGTTATGGACGAGGATACCTGTATGGTTGACCTTGCGCGCTTCTTCCTCGACTTCACGGTTGACGAGTCCTGCGGAAAGTGTACTCCTTGCCGTGTTGGTACAAGAAGACTTCTTGAGATACTCGATAAGATCATCGCAGGAAACGGTGAGATGGAAGACCTCGACAGACTTGAGGAGCTTTCCAACTACATCAAGAGCGCATCTCTCTGCGGACTTGGACAGACAGCTCCTAACCCTGTTCTTTCCACGCTCCGTTACTTCAGAGACGAGTATGTTGCTCATATCGTTGATAAGAAATGTCCCGCGGGCGTATGTAAGAGCCTGCTTCAGTACAAGATCGACCCTGACAAGTGTAAGGGCTGTACGCTCTGCGCTAGAAAGTGTCCCGTTGGAGCTATCAGCGGAACCGTTAAGAATCCTCACACCATTGATACCGCAAAGTGTATCAAGTGCGGAGCTTGTATGGATAGCTGTAAGTTCAAAGCAATTTATAAGGAATAAGAAAGGAGAACAGTGGACATGGAAACAATTAATGTTAAAATTAACGGCGTAGACTATGCCGTACCGAAGGGATCCACGGTTCTTGAAGCTGCTAAGGCTGCTAATATAGACATTCCCACACTCTGCTATCTCAAGGATATCAACGAGATTGGCGCTTGCCGTCTCTGCCTTGTTGAGGTATCCGAGGGAGGAAAGCCTTACAGACTCGTAACAGCTTGCGTATATCCCGTTACCGAGGGTATGTCGATACTGACAAATACCCCCAAGATTATGCAGTCCAGAAAGACAAACCTCGAGCTGGTTCTTTCCACGCACGAGAAGAAATGTCTCTCCTGCGTAAGAAGCACCACCTGTGAGCTTCAGAAGCTCTGCCTTGAATACGGCGTTGACGAAACAAGATTCAAGGGTGAGAGAATTGAATATGCTATCGACGACGCATCTCCTATCATTCGTGATAATAATAAGTGTATCCTTTGCCGTCGTTGCGTAGCGGCATGTAAGAATGTTCAGGGAATTGGCGTTATAGGCGCTAATGACCGTGGATTTGATACACATATCGCATCCGCATTCGAGATGCCTTTGGTAGAAACCTCTTGTATCAACTGTGGACAGTGTATAGTATCTTGTCCTGTTGGCGCTATCTACGAGCGCGACGATACAGATAAGATAAGAGAAGCTATCGCAGATCCCACAAAGCATGTATTTATCTGCACAGCACCCTCTGTTCGTGCGCAGATCGGCGAGTGCTTCGGCTACGAGCCCGGAACAGACTGCGAGGGCAAGATGGTTGCAGCTCTCAAGAGACTCGGCTTTGACGGCGTTTATGATATGAACCTCACAGCTGACCTCACGATCATGGAGGAGGCTACCGAGTTCCTCGGACGCGTTAAGAACGGTGGAAAGCTTCCTATGATCACATCCTGCTCGCCCGGTTGGATCAAGTACTGCGAGCATTACTATCCTGAGTTCATAGACAATCTCTCGACCTGTAAGTCTCCTCAGCAGATGTTCGGCGCAGTAGTAAAGACATACTACGCAGAGAAGATGGGTTGGGATCCTAAGGATATATTCTTCGTATCCGCAATTCCTTGTACAGCTAAAAAGTTCGAGGTTGGCAGACCTAATCAGGCAGCTGCGGGCGTCCCCGATGTTGATGTCGCAGTTACGACCCGTGAGCTTGGCAGAATGATAAGCACAGCAGGAATCAACTTCAAGGCACTTCCCGACGAGAGCTTCGATACTCCTTTCGAGATCGGTTCTGGCGCAGGCGCTATCTTCGGAGCAACAGGCGGTGTTATGGAGGCAGCTCTTCGTACAGCGGCTGAGGTTATCGAGGGCAAGCCTCTTGAGAAGCTTGAGTTCAACGAGGTTCGTGGTGTTGAGGGCGTTAAGCTCGCAACCTACAAGCTCGGAGATATCACTCTCAATGTTGCGGTTGCTTCGGGTACAAAGAACGCGAAAAAGGTTCTTGATGCAGTTAAGGCTGGCGAGCTTGATGTTCAGTTCATCGAGATCATGGCATGTCCCGGCGGTTGCGTAAACGGCGGCGGTCAGCCCATTCAGCCTGCTGATGTAAGAATGTCTATCGACCTTCGTGCAGTTCGTGCAGCAGTTCTTTATAACGACGATGTTACATCTGATGTAAGAAAGTCTCACGAGAACTCTGCTGTTAAGAAGCTCTACGACGAGTACTTCGGCGAGCCCAACAGCCATAAGGCACACGAAATTCTCCACACAACCTATGTTAAGCGCGGTCTGTGATTAGAGAATAACGCATAAGTGATAGGGAGCATCTCCACAAAAGGAGATGCTCCCTTAATTTCATATAAAAAACGGTGAATCAATATCGAAACACCGTTTTTTCTTATTTTAAAGTGATTTTACACAAGCTTCAATTCTTTCAAGCGCCTGAGTTATGTGCTTGATTGAATAAGCGTAGGATATACGCGCAAAGCCCTCGCCGCCCGCGCCGAAGGCACCGCCGGGAACTATTGCGCATTTGTAATCATAAAGGAGCTTGTTGCAGAAATCCTCGCCCGACATACCGAAATCTCCGATTTTCGGGAAGATATAAAATGCTCCTTCGGGTTCAAAGGACTCAATTCCGATGCTCTTGAGACCGTTGTATATGTATCTGCGGCGTCGGTTGTATTCCTCGCGCATCATAGCTATATCCTCGTCGCCGTTTTTCAGAGCCTCGATAGCGGCAAACTGCGAGGTCGTGGGGGAGGACATAATTCCGTACTGATGAATTTTCAGCATTTGCTCAGCGAGAGGAGCGGGAGCGCAGATATAACCCAGACGCCAACCCGTCATTGCGTAAGCCTTGGAAAATCCGCTCGCAACGATAGTTCTTTCCCACATACCGTCAATAGAAGCTATCGAGCAATGATTGCCCGTGTATGTAAGCTCGGCGTATATCTCGTCGGAGAGAACGATAATATTCGTATCACGGAGAATTTCGGCAATATCCTCAAGCTCCTCGCGCGTCATAATCGCGCCCGTGGGGTTGTTGGGATAGGGGAGAACCAAGAGCTTTGTCTTGTCGGTTATAGCAGCCTTGAGGGCTTCGGGATTTATCTTGAAGCCGTCCTCAAATTTTGTTTCGAGTATAACAGGCTTCGCGCCTGCCATTCTTGCCAAAGGAGCATAACAAACAAAAGAGGGAGTTGGAACTATTACCTCGTCACCTGGCTCGATAATCGAGCGGAACGCAATGTCGATAGCCTCGCTTCCGCCGACCGTCACTATAACCTCTTTTTCTGGGGAATAGGAGACATTGAAGCGTCTCGTCATATAATTGTTTATCTCGGAGCGAAGCGTCATAAGACCTGCGTTTGCTGTGTAATAGGTCTTTCCGCGCTCAAGGCTTTCAATACCCGCCTCGCGAATGTGCCAAGGGGTCTGAAAATCGGGCTCGCCAACGGTAAGTCCGACGACATCATTCATCGTACTCATCAAATCAAAGAATTTACGGATACCCGACTTCGGGGTATCAACAACGGTTTTTGAGAGAACCTTGCTATAATCTATCATCAGTTAAAGTTCCCCCTTTCGTCCTTTTCGGGCGCGTCATAAAGCATACCCTTGTCCTTGTATTTGTGAAGCACAAAATGAGTTGCCGTAGATGTTACCGCGTCGATTGTGGAGAGCTTCTGCGAGACGAAGAAGGCAACCTCCTTCATCGTCTTTCCCTCAATGAGAACAGAGAGGTCATAGGCTCCCGACATAAGGTATACCGCCTGAACCTCGGGATAGTTATATATCTTTTCCGCAACGCGGTCAAAGCCCTTGTCGCGCTGAGGTGTGAGCTTGACATCTATCATTGCGGTGACAGACTCTCGCTCAGTCTTTTCCCAGTCTATAATAGTCTTATAGCCTACGATAGTTCCGTTTTCCTCAAGCTCAGCTATTTCTTTTTTTATCTCCGCCTCGTCACGGTCAAGCATCGTTGCGAGCTGCTTGTCGGTAAGACGCGCGTCATTTTCAAGAAGTTTAAGTATTTCACTATTCATAGCAAACTTCCTTTCTATAAGAAGATTTATTTAGTGTTTATCTTATTCAATATACTTTCGTAGGAAAGTCCGTATTTGTCGGCAATATCGCGTGCATAGCTCTTTCCGTCGGGCTTCGCTCTGACTATCTTGAAGGAGCGCTTTCCTTCCTCAATGCCCGCTACCAGCGTGTCTATGGTAACACCGCCCTCGGGGGCAGTACGCGCGTTGATGTTGTCTATTTCAGCCGCCAACTCGTGAAGGTGGGTAGAGAACAGACAACGACAACCCACACGGCTGAGTCCCGCCAAAACCTCTGCGGCAATGTATGACGCCTCGAAGGAGCCCGTGGAGGAGAGAGATTCGTCAAGAAGAACGAGACTGTATTTGCTTACCGCGTCGAATATCTCACCAAGACGCGCACATTCCTCGCCCAGTCTACCCTTGTCGATTGTATCATCGGCTCCCGTGGGGAAGTGGGTGAAGATCGCGTCTGCAATACTGATTTCCGCTCGCTTTGCGGGGACGAACATTCCAAGCTGCATAAGCGCCTGAGAAATACCGATAGCGCAGGTTATAACCGATTTACCGCCTCGGTTGGGACCCGTAAGCACATATATAAGCGCGTTTTCCTTGTCAAAGGTAATGTCGTTAGTGACGATTTCATCGTCAACCTTCAGCGCAACGCAAGGATTGTAAAGCTCGGTCGCCTTGAAGCACCTATCTTCCGCATTGATAATTTTTGGTATACAGAGCGCGCAGTTCTTATGAAGAAGCTGACGCATAAAGTCTGTACCCTTAACGAGAAATTCTATCTCGGGCATAAGATTGAGTAGAAAATCGGTGTTTTCAAGCACATACGCCTGAACTATCTTTTTCCAGGAGCGCAGAGATTGATGGTAAACATCGTTTATCGCGGAATTGAATGCCAGAGAGAGCGCAGTCTTTTGATTTTCAGACTGCTTTTTTCCAAAGGGGACGAGGTTTGCAATGCAGGTGTATTCGTCCTCCTTGAAATTGAGACGGAGAATTTTCTCTATCACATCGCCCGAACGGAAAGATTCCGAGTTTATCGAAAGCACTCCGGCACTTGATGGGCGAAGCTGAGCATCGAGATTTACTCCGATGGTAACGCTCTTTATCTCGCGAACTCTGTTAGTAAGCTCTGAGAGCTTTGCGTTAAGGTCTTTATAGTAATCGCTTGTAGCAAGCTCGTCGATTCGCTCCGCAAGTGTGATAAAAGACTTGCTTTTCAGCTTATCCTTGAGCGGGCAAAGTCCGTCGTAAAGCGTTTCTATGCAGGAAATATAAAGCTCTATCTCTGTTATACTCTCAAGATAGGAGGATGTGTCTCCACTATCCGCTTCAAGGCGGCGAAGCTCCATAATATCGGAGAGTATCGGAATAAGCCTGTTGAGTGTTTTTGTTATTTCGGGACATTCAAGCATATCCCTGAAAACATCCAACCGATATTTGATAACCTCGGCGTCTGTCGTAAAATATTCGTCAAGGTCGCTGTTCTTGAGACTAAATACCTCAAGAAGTCCAAGCTCCTCGAGAACGAACATATTTATATCTGGAATGTTTTTTCCGTTATAGTGATCGTGCTGTGTCTCGGAGTTTGGGAATATCAAGCTGAAATTTGAAAAATCCTGACTCATTTTATAATACCTTTCAGTTGGTTTTTAGAGCAATTTAAAGAGCAAAAATACGGCGGCAGCCTGAATGATAATTATTATCGGAATACCCACCATAAATTTTGCGTGCTTTGTTTTGTGCCTGATGATAAGCATAGTTATCAGCATAGCCACAGAGCCGCCCAGCGCGGAAAAGAGTAGCAGAGAGGATTCTCGTGTGCGGTGACGGGTTATATGCTTTGCCGCAAACTTATCGTAGCAACAAACTATAACCGAGATCACCGAAATAGCAATTATGTAAATCAGCAAAATGGTTCTTAGCATAATTATTCCTTTCAGATTGCGGATATCCCAAACTTGGATATCCGCAACCGTTGCTTACTTACTGCTTTTTGGGATAGCTGTCCTTCAGTCCCACAACACGGTTGAATGTGTTCTCGTATTTTGTGTCCTTGCAGAAATATCCGTTTCTCACGAACTGGAACTTGTCTCCCGCCTCTGCCTCTGCAAGCGCGGGCTCGACCTTTGCGTTCTCTATTTTAACAAGCGAATCGGGGTTGAGATAATCGTTGTAGGTCTTATCCTCGGGAATAGCGCCGACATTCTCAATCGTAAAGAGCTTATCGTAAAGCATAAGCGTTGCGTCCTTGGCGTAGGGAACAGATAGCCAGTGAATAGTGCCCTTTATCTTTCTGCCATCTACGGGATTTCCGTTGCGCGTCTCAAGGTCTGCCGTACAATGAATCTCCTTGACGCTTCCGTCCTCGTTCTTGATTATCTCGCCGCACTTGATGATATAAGCGCCCATCAGACGAACCTCACCCTCGGGCTTGAGTCTGAAGAACTTGGGAGGCGGAACCTCCGCAAAGTCGGACGCGTCTATATATATCTCGCGTGTGAAGGGAAGCGCTCTCGTACCCGCCTCGGGATTCTGAGGATTATTTGGCAGGTCGAAATATTCGGTCTTGTCCTCGGGGTAGTTTGTGATAACTACCTTTATCGGATTTTCAATAGCAATTCGTCTGGGCGCGGTGGCGTTAAGCTCCTCTCGAATCGAATGCTCAAGCATATCAATGTCGACTAGGCTGTTAGCCTTGGATATACCCGCCGCTCTTATGAAATTGAAGATAGATGATGGGGTATAACCGCGTCTTCTGAGGGCGCATATAGTGGGGAGACGGGGGTCGTCCCAACCGTCCACCATACCGTTCTCAACGAGGTAACGGAGATATCTCTTGGACATTACCGTGTTGGTTACATTAAGCCTTGCAAACTCTCTCTGCTTGGGCTTGGGGTCAAAAATTCCTATATTGTCGATAACCCACTCGTAAAGCGGTCTGTGATTCTCAAATTCGAGAGAGCAGAGCGAATATGTGATACCCTCAAGCGCATCCTGAATGGGGTGAGCGTAGTCATAGAGGGGATATATGCACCACTTGTCACCCTGGCGGTGGTGAGAGGTGTGAACAATACGGTAGATAGCGGGGTCTCTCATATTGAGATTAGAGGACGCCATATCTATCTTCGCGCGCAGAGTTTTTGAGCCGTCGGGGAACTCGCCGTTCTTCATTCTCTCAAAGAGGTCGAGATTTTCCTCAATACTTCTGTCTCTGTAAGGGCTGTTTTGACCCGGCTCGGTAAGAGTTCCTCTGTATTCTCTCATTTCCTCGGCGCTCAGGTCGCAAACATAAGCCTTGCCCGCCTTTATAAGACCGACGGCATACTCATAACACTTGTCGAAATAATCCGAGCCGTAGAAAACTCCGCCGTCGGGAGTAGCACCGAGCCAGCAAAGGTCACGGTATATAGACTCAACATATTCAACATCCTCCTTTGTGGGGTTGGTGTCGTCGTATCTGAGATTGAATTTGCCGCCGTATTTCTTGGCAGTCTCATAGTTTATGAGGATAGCCTTTGCGGAGCCTATATGGAGATATCCGTTGGGCTCTGGGGGGAAACGGGTGTGTATTTTTATATTGGGATCTTCTCTGAGGTCTGCATCAATAATGTCGTGTATAAAATTGCCGGCAATAATTTCTTCCATAGCTTTATATCTTCCTTTGCATTTATTAGAGTTTTTCAATCATTGTGAGAATACGCGCCTCGACCTTTTCCTTGCCGAGTATCTGCATTACCGAATACATATCTGGGGAGTTTACCTTGCCCGTTACCGCAAGTCGCAGGAACATACTGACATCCGCAACATTACCCTTGAAGCTCTCGGGTGATGCCTTGTATGCCTTCATATCGGTAGTGTAACCGTTTTTCTCTGCGATAGACTTTATCTTGTCAAACCAAACCGTCATATCGTCGGCAGGCTCGTATGTTGCGAGAAATTCTGTGAGGACAGACTTGATATCTTCCTTCGGGAACTTATCGGGATAGGGAGATTCGACCTCGTAATACTCGTCGAAGAAGAATCCCATATAAGGCTTGGCGTCACGCCAGGTCGCAAGGTCCTTTCTCGGCTTCTTTCCGCCGCGACCGATAGAGAATATAGCCTTAGCCATATCGCGGTTTTCCGAGAGAAGCTTACCGAAGGGAGCGTCAAACTCGAGCGCCCAAGCGGTCACAGCGTCGGTAACCTTATCGGCATCCATTTTTGATATGACATTTTTCGACACATCTTCAAGCTTCGCAAAATCGAACAGACAACCCGAAACCGACATCTTTTTGATGTTGAAGGGGAACTCCTTGTAGGATTTCTCGGGGTTCTGCATTCTCCATTCCTCGTAGTTGGAATTAAGAAGCGTCATAACATATTCGCATACCGCCTCGGGACAGTAGCCCATTTCGGTATAGTCGTCCATATTCGCGCCCATATCTCTCTTGGAAAGCTTTTTCTTGTTTCCGTTCTCGTCAAGACGCATTATCTGCGCTATGTGGAGATACTTGGGTGTTTTAAATCCGAGATATCTGAAAAGCTGAAGGTGCTTCGCAAGACTCGGCAGCCACTCCTCGCCACGGATAACATGTGTGGTACCCATAAGGTGATCGTCTACGGCGTGCGCAAAGTGATATGTGGGAATTCCGTCAGACTTGAGAAGAACGAAATCCTCGTCGTTCTCCGGAATCTCCATAGCACCCTTAACAAGGTCGGTGAATTTTATCTTTCTTTCGCTGTCACCGTCCGCGAGAATTCTCAATACGAACGGATTGCCAGCCGCAATATTTTTTTCGACCTCGTCCATCGTTATCTCACGAGCCTTGAGCATCTCAGCGCGTCTCGCCTCGGCTTCCGCCTGCCAGTCGGTATTCTTTATTTCCTCTTTCTTGTTTACCGAGAGTATCTCCTCAAGCTCCGCCGCCTCTGTGAAGCAGGGGTATGCCTTACCCTCGGATACAAGCTGCTTTGCGTATACATGATAAACAGGACCGCGCAGACTCTGCTTGTAAGGCCCGTAAATACCCTTGTCGCTTACCTTTCCACTCTCGTCGAGGATAGCGCCCTCGTCAAAATCTATTCCGTATCTAGAAAGGGTTTTTATAAGTCCCTCAGCCGCTCCCGCAACCTCACGGCGCGCGTCGGTATCCTCGATTCGAAGATAGAGAACTCCTCCGCTTTGGTGAGCAAGTCTCTCGGCAACCGTTGTGGGGAATAGTCCTCCGAAGTGAACAAATCCCGTGGGACTCGGCGCAAAGCGCGTTACCTTAGCTCCCTCGGGGAGCTGTCGCGCGGGGTAAAGAGACTCCATATCCGCAGGTGTTTGCGTTACATTCGGGAACAATAGCTCCGCAAGTCTTTTATAATCCATAGTTGTTTCCTTTCCTTGTCAATTTATATAGTAAGCCGCATTGTCAAGCGCGTCGCCGAGCGTGGCAGACGGACCGTGACCTGGGTATATCTTTATTTTGCGGTCGTATTTTCGAAGCAACTCAAGAGACGCAAGCATTTCCGCGTCGCTTCCGCCCCAAAGGTCACACCTGCCTATCGTGTCGGCAAACAGAGTGTCGCCCGTCACCATAATGTCTCCGCAAAGATAGCAGACCGAACCAGGGGAATGTCCGGGGGTGTGTATTACACTTATCTTTTCCTCTCCAAGCGAAATTTCCTCGCCGTCCGTGATGAGCTTCTCGGCAGGGGAGTAGGCTCTGTCCTGACCGAAAAAGGTGTAAAACGCGTTCTTTCTGCCGTCTGTGAGCATAGGCGCGTCTGCCTTGTGTATCGCCGCTCCGACGCAAGCGCATTTCCGCAGAGTGTCAAGCGACACGATATGGTCGAAATGCCCGTGAGTGAGGAGTATTCCGTCAATAATTGCGTCCTCAGCCGCAACGGCGTTCATAATAGCCTGCGCTGATACCGACGGATCGACGATGAGCGCGTGTCCGCCAGACACCAAAGCGTAGCAATTAGATGCGAAGGATTGCGGACATATACTGATTATTTTCAAAATATCACCGCCAAAAATCAATATTACATTATATTATATCACAAATGCGCCCTAAAGTCTATACTTTTCTTTAATTTTTGCGCTAATACTTGAAAAAATATATCCTATCTGTTATAATTTTATTAGAGAGTGAGGGAGGTGAGCGTATGGCTGAAAATAAAGAAATAAATATACCCGTGCTTGAATGCTTTGCCAAGCCGAGAAATAACCTTCATATAATCACAAATCCAACCCAGCTTTTGATTGATTCGGATAAGCTTCGTATGCTGACGCTTTGCGGCGCCCATACCTGTGGAATGTCGGATTTTGAGATTTTTTCGGCGTTTGTGTCAAATCTCTCCAATATGCGGGGAAGCGGAGTCAGGGAGCTTTTTTTTGAGGAATTGAACCTCTTTTTCGATATCTCCGAGGATGTTACAGCAATGGATATCCGCACGCTTTGGCGCGGATTGTGTAAAAAAATCGAAAACGAAGAAATTTCAAATCACCCTGCGCTGAAAGCTATACCGCAGAATGTCTTTCACATAACCTTGCAAGCCAAGAGTTACGCTGAGCTGATAAGTGAAAATCTTGATTTTATAGCTTCGGTCAAGTCGGATTTTGTCTCGCTTGATATCTCGGATATCGACTTCCGCAGAACCGATAAATACCACGCCGAGGAAGCCTACAAGGCTTATTTGAGGGGCGAGGGAAGCGCCCGCAGCGAATTTATCTCGGGTATGCTTTATCCTTTATGCGAGGAGATAAAACGGCGGGAGCTTTCGATGTTCGTTTATCTGGGCGAAAACTACCACTCGGCTAAAAAAATGATAGAATATTTTGCAGAGAGAGAAGTTCTCCCGAACACCAGAGCTTTTGCCGCAGGAGAGACACTTTTCCGTGTGGCTTCCGAGCTTTGCGGAAGATATGGCGACGCTGGAGTGCTTTGCGGATTTTTGTACGAAAACGGAGATACGGCAGAGAGCATAGCAGAGAAAATAAAGAAAATTGCCCGCGTTTATCCCATAGGCTCTCTCGTTGCGGGCGGCTCGGTGACCAACTCCCCTACATTCGCCGCAAGACATAATATCCTTAGGCGGGGAATTGAAATGGTAAACAAGCAAATATAGAATCTATGTAAGACATATAAAAAAGGAACCGCCTACACCGAAACGGTTCCTTTTTATATTCTCGTAATTAGTATCCCCCTCGCGTCATTCTCGAGCGTCAGCGAAGAATCCCGAGGGGCAGGCGAGAGACATTTTTTGACTTATTATGTGCTTATATAAAAAACATATTTCCAACATCGTAAAGCGGCTCAGCTGATAGGGAAACTGCTTTTTTGCTGTGCTTCTCGCAAAATTCGGCAATAGCCTTACCGTTGGGGTGAAGCGCGATATTTCCCGAGAAATAAATCCTCTCACCGTCGCTACCCGAGCAACCGCCGATAAATCCCGTGTCGTAGCCCGAGAGTGATATGCTTCCCGCGGATATCAGAAGAACATCAACGCCGTCCTCGCGCATAGCTTTGCAAAGTCCTGTGTCCGATGTAATGGCTGCGTTATCACTTACGGCACAAACAGAGCATTTTGCGTATCCTTGCTTTACATTGCGAATCTCAATACCGTTTTCCCTCGCAAAATCAATTATAAGCCCCGATACACTGTCCGCCTTGCAATATATTTTTCCACCGAGCGAGAGAGCGTTAAATAGGATATCCTCGGGGTAGCTATCG
The DNA here is from genome assembly GCA_017625755.1 of Clostridia bacterium. Classification (GTDB taxonomy): domain Bacteria; phylum Bacillota; class Clostridia; order Oscillospirales; family CAG-272; genus HGM12713. The sequence continues at coordinate 32,606 of JAGAKG010000029.1, forward strand.
GATATTTTTTCATCGCTTACCGATATTCTATATCCCGCAGCTGAAATCTGTTCAATCTCGCGAGCGGCTATTTCCGCATACTCTCTGTGGCATAAGACCGTGTCCTTTGCAAAAAAGAGAAGCATATCGGGGTGCGCCGATACGGGCTGCGGCAGAGCAGAAAAAGAGGGAAGTCGGATTATTGAAAATCCAAAGTCTGTGAGGGCATCTGCACATTTTTGCGGTATTCTGTTGTCGACTATAACAGTTTTCAAAACGAACCTCCAATAGCGCATAAAAAGCTGAAAGCGGACGATAATCGTCCGCTTTCAAAGCTTTATGCATTTTTATTATCCACTATTGCGGACAATTGCATCTTAGATTAACGATCCGCAATTAAACGCGGGTAACTTTGCCCGAACGAAGGCAACGAGAACATACGGCAACGGTCTTAGGTGAACCGTCAACAATAGCTCTTACCTTACGGATGTTAGGTTTCCATGTTCTGTTTGTTTTACGGTGTGAGTGTGAAACAGCCTGACCGAACACAACGCCCTTTCCGCAAATACTGCATTTTGCCATATTGACACCTCCTAGCGCATCTATACATATTTATAGAAATCATAGAACGGTAAATATTATAACATAAAAAAATCCAAAATGCAAGAGTTTTTTTCAGATTTTTTAAAAATATATAAAAGTATGCAAATTTACAGCTATTTTATGCTTATTTTATAAATTTTCACACCGTTTCTGCGGCTTCGGCGGGTATTTCTTCTGCTTTTATGCTTCCCAACAGAATGCCCGAGAACAGAGGCTCGTTAGCTTCAACGATAAATCCCTGATAGCTTTCTTCAAGCATATTAGCCGCCAAGGGGTTGCACACAAGTTCAAATCCGCCCTTCATAGCCTCGAGAGTATCGGAAAGCTTTCCGCTTACGGCTCTGACGGCAGATACCTTTTCCGAGAGAATAAGCTCGTTTATAAGTCCGCACATTCCTCTGAAGCTCTCAAAGTCGGGCATACCGTTTTCCGCTTTGTTGAACGAGAACAGGTAAACCTCGTCAGACGCTCTCTTGAAGTGCGATGGAGCCGCCTTTTCGGGGATTTTTGTCTTAGCCAGACAATTTATCGCGCTTGCTCCGTCGGTCGTGTATTCGATTTCGGGCGAGTCTGCTACACACAGCTCGACCAGCGCCCTGTATACTCCGAGAATCGCGGATAGCGCGTCTCCGTAGTCCTCCTGCGTTTTAAGCGAGGACAGAATATATTTGAGAGTCAGAGAGATAGCTCCAATTTTTGCACCACAGGCGATAAGCGGGAGCAGGGTATCTATAACCGCATTTATTCCCGACATAAAATAGTCGCGCGAAAGCTCTGCTCGCAGTGGGGAGTAAAATACACCCGATAGGGATACTATATCGCCGTAGCCGAGCATTTGGCGTCCTCTTGAAGTTTTGAGAATAACAGAGGAGCGCTCGTATGTGGCGGGAGCTACCGTTTCGCCGACATTGAATGTCACGCCGAAAACCGAATTGCCTATAATTCTTATAAGCGCGCTGTCAAGCGACATCGAGATATTACGGTTGTTAAGAAGCGTGAGTTTGTTCGTGCGAACCGATTTCGCAAAGTATGTTGCGTTAAGACCGTGAGCTTGAGCGGCAGCGGATATCGTGGGGATATTTGACTTGTGTAGAGCTATAATAACCCTTCCGTGATGCGCGGTGGCAAGCGCGGAAAGCTCCGACGGATATTCAAGCTCGGGAATAGAATAAAGGTCGCCGAGTATTCCTTCTGTCATCATTGACAGCGCATAGGCGATACCGCGCGCGTCTATGCGCTCGGCTCTCAATACAAGATTTGAGAAAGCCTCTGTGCCCGAAAAAGCTTTAAAGCTCGAGCTATACTCGGTATTCTCGCTCTCAGGGGTGAGAATGAGGAACGCCGTTTCGAGCGGAAGCCTGTTTGCGTTACGCGTCACAAACAGCTTTTCTCGGTTCTCAAGCGTGAAAAGCGGAATCGCCTTATCGCTCACCTGCTCGAAGCTCACACCAACCTTTTTCATATATGTCGAGCTTACTCTTGATATCGCTCCGAGTGACATAGGATTCTTTAATTCTCCGCAGACATAATGATGCTTGGATATAAGGTCATTGTATGTGGAGATTATTTCCTCGTCGGAGGCGAGCAGGTCTATAACAGTTTTTGTGTTTGGAATCAGACTTGCTCCCTTGATAATTTCATCAAGAAGATATATCTCGCTGAGTTGAATATCACTTTGCTTTGTGTTGTTGTAATAATTACGGCAAGTCGAGAGCGTCGAGGGACTCATAGCGAGCTTCAGGTCGTTTTTCATATAATCTAACATACGCGGTGTAAAGCTTGAGAAGCCGCGTACTGCTCCAACTCTCCTGCCAAGAGAATCACAATTTATCTGTGTGTTGCTAAAGGTATTATCCATTTGTTGCCTCCAAATCTAAAATAAGTGTTCCCGAACAGATATCGCCGTCTGTTCCGAGAATTTTAACCGAGTGAAGCTCTGAGTGCATAGGTCTTTGCGCAGGTACCGCCACTTCGACGAAATCAGCCGTGTGACCGTAGGCGATACCATCTCTGTATGTCTCAAAGAGAACCTCTCTTACAGGTTCGTTTGCCACAAGCTCATCTAAGAGCTCACGCCGTATCTGCTTTGCGACGCAACCAAGCTCTGCGGCTCTGCGGCGCTTTATGTCCGTGGCAATCTGATTTGACATAACTGCCGCGGGCGTTCCCGCTCTTTTTGAATACGGGAATATATGCATCATAAGAAACCTTGCGCGTTTTGCAAAGTCCACCGTTCGCTCAAAATCCTCCTCGCTCTCGTCGGGAAAGCCCACGATAACATCTGTGGTAAATTTGACATCGGGGATAGCCGCCCTGAGAAGCTCTATTCCTCTCATTGCCATATCCGCGTTATATTTTCTTTTCATAAGAGCTAAGATCCGACTGCTTCCGCTCTGCAAGGACAAATGAAAATGCGGAGCCAAGGATTTCAGCGGGGCAATCCGTTCGACGAACGATGGGGTTATCAGGGAAGGGTCGAGAGAGCCGAGACGGACACGCCCGATATCTGGTATTTTGTCAACCTCCTCAAGGAGGGTTGCGAGGTCGCAATCTCCGAGGTCGCGCCCATATGACGCAGTTTCGATTCCCGTAAGCACTACCTCACGGCAACCGCCGAGAACAAGCTCGGTGACCTCGTCGATAACATCACGCATCGCCTTTGAGCGGATCTTTCCTCTTGCGGAGGGAATGATACAGTAAGTGCAACGGCTCTCACAGCCGTCCTCAATTTTTATGTATGCTCTGGTGCGCTCGAATTTGGTTATGCTCATACGCTCAAAGGGAGCGCCTTCGATTTCCTTGACATTGCTCTCGGCACGAGCGTTTTTCTTTCCCGAGGAGATAAGACTCATCGCCGCGTCGGCAACCGAGAGCTTATCGGTGTTTCCACATATATAGTCGACTCCGGCTATATCGGCAATTCGCGAGGCATTAACCTGTGCCAGACATCCCGTTACTAAAATATACGCGTTGGGATTTTTCTGTATCGCACGCCTGATAAACTGACACGCTTTTCTGTCGGATTCAGCCGTGACCGTGCAGGTGTTTATTATGTATATGTCGCACAGCTCGGAAGCAGGGGCGATACCTATTCCTCTCGAGACAAGCTCCTCAGATATCGCCTCGGATTCATATTGATTTACCTTACACCCCAGGGTATATATCCCCGCGGTAAGCTTTTTTTCTTGCATCTATAAAACCTTCTTAGTTATGATTACGAAATAGATATATAAATATAATACCACATTTAAACGGTTTTGTAAATAAGAGATGTTAAAATAGTCGTCGAATGCGGTTGACAATTATATAAAAAGGTGGTAAAATTTAAGAAGGAAATAATATTTCGGAGAGGTGCTTTTATGAAAATTACTTTTTTGGGAACATCACACGGTGTACCGTCGGCAGAGAGACATTGCTCCTGCGCTATGATAGAGGCGGGAGACGCTATATACTTTATCGACGCGGGAGCTTCGATAATCGAGGAGCTTCTGAAGCGCGGTAAAGATATAGACAAGGTTCGCTGTCTGTTTACAACACACGGTCACGGAGATCATATCTACGGTATAATTCAATTTACCGACCTTATCAACTGGTACTATACCGACTACTCGATAAATGTATATTTTACAGAGCAAAGCGTGAGTGATGCCGTGAATAATCTTATTCTTGCAACGAGCGGCTCGAAGGTCAAGGAGTCGAGAATAAAATTCATAACCGTAGATAAGGATTTTGTTTACGAGGACGAAAATATTCGCCTCTCGCTTATACCGAATATGCACCTCGGTACAGCGCGCCCGTCGTACGGGCTTCTTGTTGAGTCCGACGGTAAGAAAATACTTTTCTCGGGCGACCTCTCAAGGGGACTTAAGGAGAAGGATTTTCCCGCAATACTTGCCGAGGAGAGCATAGATGCCTTCGTCTGTGAGCTTGCGCACTTCGGTATATCCGATATGCTTCCTTATCTTGATACCTGCAAGGCGAAGAGCGTATATTTTACACATGTTGCACCCGATTCAAAATTTGAGGATATAAAGGCGATAAGCAACGATTACAGCTTTTCGGTAAATATTCTCTCGGATTCCGATGAAATAGAGCTTTAATTTGCGCGTAGATACTTGAAAAATGTCGCGATATGGATTATAATATAAACAAAGAACAAACAAAACAAAAGGAGAACATAAAAATGAGCACATTGCATATAGTTGACCATCCTCTTATAGTTCATAAGCTTTCGATAATGAGAAATAAAAAGACAGGCTCGAAGGATTTCAGAGAGCTTCTCAACGAGATTGCTATGCTTATGGGATATGAGCTTACCCGAGATCTTCCTCTTGAGGATATTGTTATTGAAACTCCTCTCACAAAAATGACGGCAAAGACAGTGTCGGGTAAAAAGCTAGCCATTGTTCCGATACTTCGCGCAGGACTTGGTATGGTTGAGGGACTTCAGAGACTCGTTCCCGTTGCAAAGGTAGGACATATAGGACTTTATCGCGATCCCGAAACGCATAAGCCCGTTGAATATTACTGTAAGCTTCCGTCGGATATAGAAAACCGCATAGTTATCCTCGTTGACCCAATGCTGGCTACGGGGGGTTCGGCGGTAGACGCGCTCAGTATGCTTAAGGCGAGAGGCTGCGAGCATATACGCTTTATGTGTCTTGTTGCCGCTCCCGAGGGAGTTAAGGCTGTGCAGGAGGCTCACCCCGACATTGATATATACACGGCGGCTCTTGACGAGTGTCTTAACGAGCACGCATATATAGTCCCCGGACTTGGCGATGCCGGAGACAGAATTTTTGGAACACTTTAAGAGAGGTCAGGGACTGTCGCTTTTGCGGCAGTCCCATTGATTTGATATGAGAATTTTAAAGGTCAACCGCAACGACGCGGGGCAGAGACTTGACAAGTTTTTGAGTAAGGCAGTAAAGGGATTGCCGCAGTCGCTTATGTATAAATATATACGCACCAAAAAGATAAAGGTGAACCGACAGAGGACAGCGCAGAACTATTTTCTCTGCGAGGGCGACGAGATACAGCTTTTTATAAGAGACGAATTTTTCGAGTCTCCCGAGAATGATACAGGCGCGCTCGAAAGAATAAAGCCAAAGCTTGATATAGTTTATGAGGACGAAAATATAATACTTCTCAATAAACGCCCGGGGGTTCTTGTCCACGAGGATTCCGAGGCTAAGGAGAATACGCTTATTATGCATATTAAGGCGTATCTGCTCGCCAAGGGCGAATATGATCCGTCGGAGGAAAACTCATTCGCTCCCGCGCTATGTAACAGAATTGACAGAAACACGGGCGGAATCGTCATAGCGGCAAAGAACGCCGAGGCTCTCCGCGTTATGAATGAAAAAATAAGGGATAACAAGATAAGAAAATTTTATCTTTGTCTTGTGCACGGAACTCCTAAAAAGAAAAGCGATACTATGTACGCGTGGCTCAGAAAGGATAGCGGCGCAAATATGGTAGAGGTAAGAGACTCAAGATTTTCGGGTGCAAAGGAGATTATAACCGCATACCGCGTTCTTGAGAGCCGAAAGGCAGAGTCTTTGCTTGAGGTCGAGCTTATCACAGGGCGCACACATCAGATACGCGCCCATATGGCACATATCGGACATCCATTGCTTGGAGACGGTAAATATGGCGTAAATCGAGACGAGAAGCACAGAGGTTATAAATATCAGGCGCTTTATGCTTATAAGCTTAAATTCTTAGAGGATAGGGAGGAGAATATTCTCTCCTATCTTGTGGGAAAGAGCTTTATGATAGATAAGAGCAGTATTTGGTTTTTAGAAAAAACGGAGGAGGCTCGATGAATATAAAATTATTTTCGACTGAGAAAAGCCATCGGCGCGCAATAAGATTCGGTCTGCTTGCGCTTGGCGCGGCTCTTACGGGACTAACACTCGTCTTTCCTCAAATCGGAATTATAGAATGGGTATCGCTCGTTCCCTCGGCGATAGCGCTTATAAAGATAACCCAGGACGGTAGCGTTCGCCGCAGAGGGCTTTACGGCTACGGATTTTTCTTCTTTATGTGCTTTTATCTTGTGAATTACCATTGGTTCGTAAATCTCTATCCGCTTGACTTTATCGACGGAATGACCAAGCCCGCGGCGCTCTCCGTTGTTCTCGCGGGGTGGGTAGGCTTGTCGGTGCTTCAGTCGCTCGCGGGTGGACTTGTATTCCTTATCTTTGGAGAATTTTCAAGAAGCAGGCGTACAAAAAAGCTTCCCGCCCTCGGTGCGCTTATCGCGGGGGCACTTTGGGCAATCTTTGAATGGACTCAAACACTCACCTGGGCGGGTGTTCCGTGGGGAAGACTCGCGATAGGACAGACGGGATGGCTTATCGGCGCGCAGAGCGCATCGTTGTTCGGCTCCTGTTTTGTTACTTTTCTTATTGTGACGGTGAATTTTTTTGTCGCGTACGCCATATTGAATCTATCAAAAAGAAAAATATTCGCGTCTGTTGCGGCAGGAATTTTCCTTCTCAATACACTCACAGGGACAGCAATATACTTCACCGATAAGGACGAGGGTGAGCCAGTGAGAATATCGGCTGTGCAGGGAAATATATCCTCTCAGGAAAAATGGGACAGCTCGATGACAAACAGGACTCTTGAAGTATACGAAAAATATACTAAAGAGGCGGCAGAGCAGGGAGCGACTATCGTTGTCTGGCCAGAATCCGCCTTGCCGTATAATCTCGAGGCACGAAAATCAATGGCGAATTTCGTGAGCAGAGTTGCGAGTGAGAATGATGTTACCGTGCTTGTCGGCGCGTTCACCAACAACGACGATGATGTTGAGCTGAATTCGATAGTGGCATTTCTGCCTGACGGCACGAAGCACGATACCGTTTATTCCAAACGCCACCTCGTCCCCTTCGGAGAGTTCGTTCCTATGCGGGAATTCTTTGCGGTAGTTATTCCGCCGCTTACCGAGATCGCTATGCTTTCCGAGGACCTTGCCGAGGGCGAGAGCGCAAATGTTATGCACCTTGACGAGGCAAATCTCGGTTCGCTTATATGCTTTGATTCTATCTACGACGAGCTTGCTAGAGATTCAACCCTTGCGGGCGCGGAGATTATCACACTTTCAACCAACGACTCCTGGTTCCTCGATTCCGCCGCACTCTATATGCACAACGCGCAGGCAAAGCTCCGCGCGATAGAGAACGGAAGATATGTTGTCAGAGCCGCAAACACGGGAATATCCACCGTAATTACCCCCACGGGAAAGACAGTCGACTCGCTTGACGCGCTCACAGAAGGGCAGATAAGCGCAGATGTGTATGCCAGAAATGACTACACCTTGTATACTTATCTTGGGAACAGTTTTGTCTATCTTTGCATAATTTTTGTATCAATATGGCTTATTTATGAAAAAATTGCAGATAAATCTTTTCAAAGAACTTGACAATGCTGAAAAAAAGTGATACAATACTATTGTACCAATATTACTGTATAGGAGGATATCAGTTATGAAGAAATCAGTAAAGGTATTGGCGCTCGTTATGGTTGCTCTTATGCTTTGTATGTCTTTCGCATCCTGCGCAAAGAAGCTTTCGGGAGAGTATGTTAACGATGCGACTATCGCAGGCTCGGGTATCGTTACCACATATGAGTTTTCGGGTAACAAGGTTACTCTGACCGTTGAGACAAAGGCTCTTGGAGTTGTTGTCGAAGAAGGTACGGCTTCTCGCGAGGGAACATATTCTATCGGCGAGGATAAGATCACATTCGAATTCGAGGGTGATGACACAGTAGCTAAAGAGTACAGCAAGACTCTTGACTTTGAAGAAGGCGAAGACTATATCAAGATTGGTATTGTTAAATTCGATAAGAAGGACAAATAATCCTGCTTGATTCAAAACAAACAGGCGGTGCATATGCACCGCCTGCTTTGTTTAATAAATTCAGGGTGTAGCCGAGGTTACACCCTGATGCTTTTTACTTGCTGATAATCTTCTTGAAATTCTTCTTTCCACGGCGGAATGTCTTGCCGTCTGCAAGGTCTGCTTTGGTGAATGTAGCCTTGAAATCGGTTATCTTGTCACCCTCAACAGCAACGCCGCCCTGCTCAATAGCGCGTCTTGCTTCGGACTTGGAAGCAACTAGCCCCGCCTTAACCAAGAGAGAACCGATGTCGATAACTCCGTCTGTAAAATCCTCGTCGGAAAGCTCTACTATGGGAGCGGTAGCATCGCTTCCTGCGCCAAAGAGAGCCTTTGCGCTCGCTTCTGCCTTCTTTGCTTCCTCCTCACCGTGAACGAGAGTGGTAAGCTCGTAAGCAAGAATTTCCTTCGCGCGGTTGAGTTGTGCGCCCTCCCAGGATTCCATAGCGTCAATTTGCTCAAGGGGAAGGAAAGTGAGCATTCTGATGCACTTGAGAACATCGGAGTCGGCAACATTTCTCCAGTACTGATAGAAATCGTAAGGAGAGGTCTTTTCGGGATCGAGCCATACTGCGCCCGACTGCGTCTTACCCATCTTCTTACCCTCGGAGTTGAGGAGAAGATTGATAGTCATAGCGTAAGCGTCCTTACCGAGCTTGCGGCGGATAAGCTCTGTTCCGCCGAGCATGTTCGACCACTGGTCATCTCCGCCAAACTGCATATTGCAGCCGAGAGTCTGATAAAGGTGGTAGAAGTCATAGGATTGCATTATCATATAGTTGAATTCAAGAAAGGAAAGACCCTTTTCCATTCTTTGCTTATAGCACTCGGCGCAGAGCATTCTGTTGACAGAGAAGCAAGCTCCGACATCACGCAGTACCTCGACATAATTCAAGTCGAGAAGCCAGTCGGCATTGTTTACCATTATAGCCTTGCCCTCTGAGAAATCTATAAATCTGCTCATCTGCTTCTTGAAGCAAGCACAGTTATGCTCGATAGTCTCTTTAGTCATCATCTGACGCATATCCGTGCGTCCCGAGGGGTCTCCGACCATAGCTGTACCGCCGCCGATAAGCGCAACGGGCTTGTTTCCCGCCATCTGGAGACGCTTCATAAGGCAGAGTGCCATAAAGTGACCGACATGAAGGCTGTCAGCCGTAGGGTCAAAGCCGATATAGAAAACAGCCTTGCCGTTATTTATCATTTCCTTTATTTCTTCTTCATCTGTTACCTGAGCGATAAGACCTCTGGCAACGAGTTCGTCATAAATCGTCATTTTTATAAAACCTTTCTTTTAATTGTAATCTCTGTAAATTATATATCATTTTTGCCGTCTTGTCAAGAGATAACTCTATTTTCCGATAGCTCGAAACAGCTCGTCGGAAAGAGCTGTGAACTGAGCCGTATCAAGTCTCTCACCGCGTATATCTGCGGGAAGCCCGCATTTGTTTGTGATAATGTCGGTTATTTCTTCCTTTGAAAGCTCAGTGAAAACCGCGGAGAGCGCATTTGGAAGCGTTTTTCTCCTTTGCTCAAACGCCGCGCGTATGGTTCTGAAGAATGTCGCCTCGTCGAGCGGACGGTAGGGCTTTTCTTTGTGGAGCTTAATTCTGATAACTGTTGAATCGACCTTAGGCTCGGGAACGAATCTGTCGGATTTTACAACAAAGAGCTTTTCTGCCGTGCCGTAGTAATTAAGCACAGCGGTTATTGCTCCGTACGCCTTGTTTCCTGCCTTGGCGCAGAGTCTGTCGGCAACCTCGGACTGTATCATTATTGTGATATACTCGAACGGTAGCCCCGATTCGAGCAGCATCATCATAATCGGAGTCGTGATGTAATAGGGAAGATTAGCGCAAACAGATACGCTCCCCTCGGCGAGCGGCTCTGCGAGCAGCTCGGGAAGATTTATCTTCATAACATCGTCGTTTACCACCTTGATATTTTTAAACTCGTCAAGCGTATATTTAAGCAGAGGAATGAGCCCGTTGTCTATCTCGACTGCGATTACCTTGCGATAACGCAGAGCAAGCTCCTTGGTGAGCGAGCCAACACCGGGACCTATCTCCAAAATGGTACTGTTGGCGTCCTCGCAGCAGGCATCGGCAATATCCTCTACGACGAGATTATCTGTGAGAAAGTTCTGCCCGAATTCCTTTCTGAAATTCAGAGAGAACATAGCCATTAGCTGTCGGATGTTTTTTATGTCACATAAATTCATAGCGTTTCCTTAGATAATAAAATATATAAGTAAGTTTACCATAAAAGCACAAAAAAATCAAGAGCAAAAAGAAGATTTAAGCAAATGAAGATAAAAAAGAGAGAAGATAGCGGAATAACCGTTTTCTTCTCTCCGTTTGGTTATTATCTTTATGTATATAACACATCAGGCAAGAGGACGACCGCCTAATGACTTAGTCACAACGCACTCCTCGTCGTATATCTTATATGCGAAAGGGTTCAGGTCGTAAGCGACCCGAGCGATGTATCTATTCGTTTCTTTCCAGTTTATGCTTTCGTTATCCTCAAAGCTTACAAGGCTGACGCTGTCTCTGCCGATGCGCGAAAGCTCCTTGCCATCGCCTCTGAGCTGCTCCCTTATCCACTTGCTATATCCGTCGGGGTCTGCGTTAAGGTCACTGCGCCAATAGCGATGTGTCATAACAAAGGCGCGCTCCGATGCGCTCGGAGAACACGAGCGAAATAGCTCGTGTGACGGATCCTTGGTCATAAAAACACCGTCCCAGCGCATAGCCCTCACGCCCAAGGAAATACTTGGCGCGCCACGCTCGCTTCCTTGATTGCAACTGACCGCAATCACGCTGTCTGAATCGTCGAGGTTTATAATAAGCGGCATATTTACGAGTCCTCTTGGAAGAACAATACGAACAGGAAGTCCGTTATGCTCCTTGGGGAGTATAACCTTCATACCCAACGCATCATTTCCCGAAGCTATGCTTGCGTCCTTTATACCCCAGAAAACCTCGTGCCTTCCCGCAATAATACCCTCGCATTTCTTCAAGGTGTATTGTATGGTATAGGGCGTATATTTTTTTGGTTTAAGTGAATCAAACAATCCCATATTAGTTCTCCGAGTTATCTCTTGTATTCCTTAGCCAACGCCTCAAATGCGGGCAGAGCACCGACAACTGTATCGTGAGAGGTGCAGTAAGCGATTCTCACATATCCTTTGACTCCGAAATCGTCGCAGGGAACTACGAGTATTTCGTGAGCCTTCGCCCTCTCGTAAAAAGCGTAAGCATCATCCTCGAGTGCCTTAACAAAGAGATAGAAAGCACCGTCGGGCTTGACGCACTCATATCCGTAAGCCGTGAGATTATTGTAAAGCAGGTCTCTGTTTTCACGATACGCCTCAATATTGACCTTGGCGTCAATACAACGGGCGATGACCTGTTGGAAAAGACTGGGGGCGCAAACATATCCGAGAGATCTTCCTGCACCGCAGACAGCAAGATAGATGTTGCTTCCGTCCTCCATAGTGGGGGAAACAGCTATGTATCCTATTCTCTCACCGGGGAGCGAGAGCGACTTGGAAAATGAATAGCATACGAGAGTGTTTTTGTAATAATTCATAAGATAGGGAACCTTTACATTCGAGTAAACAAGCTCCCTGTAAGGCTCGTCAGCGATAAGGTATATTACCTTGCCGTATTCGCGTGACTTTCTATCAAGCACCTCGCAGAGCGCTTTGACAGTATCCTCAGAGTAAACGACGCCACTCGGATTGTTGGGAGAGTTTACAATAACCGCCTTCGTTGAGGGGGTTATCTTGCTCTCAAAATCCGCGATATCTACCTGAAAAGTTTTTTCTTCGGGTTGACTTACTACTATTTTTCCACCCGCGTTCTCGATAAACACTCTGTACTCGGTGAAGAAAGGCGCAAATACGATACACTCATCGCCCTCTCCCTCCTCAATTACTGCCTTAAGGCATATAGAGAGCGATGCCGCCGCTCCGCAGGTCATATAGATAAGATTGGGCGATATACCGACACCAAATTTTTCGTTTATTCTGTCGGCAATTACCTTTCTGACCCCCGCATCTCCCTGAGCAGAGGTATATCCGTGCAAAAGCACGGAGTTTTCGGTAGCAAGAAGCTCACGAATGGTATCGTTTACCTCCGCGGGGGCGGGAACATTGGGGTTTCCAAGGCTGAAATCAAAAACATTTTCAGCGCCTATCTCCGCGGCTCTCGCCTTGCTGTATTCAAATATTTCTCTTATAATCGAGCGTTTACTTCCAAGCCCGAACATTTTCTGATTATATCCCATATTTATCACCTATATTCCGAGAAGCTTTTTTGCGTTAAGATAAAAGAGCTTCTCTTGAGTTGTTTTGTCAAGCGAAAATGATTTTATGATTTCCACATCGCCCCTGATGCTGCTCCACGGCGAATCCGTGGCGAAAAGAATTCTGTCCTCACCGTGCTTTTTTAATATATCCTTGAAGGTTTTCTCGTCGATAAAACGCAGTATATACGCGGTATCAAAATAGACATTCTCTCCGCAAAGCTCATCAAGCACCTCGGTGAACATTTCGTTAGCCCCGTAATGCGCCAAAACGAATTTTGCGTATGGAACTTTGCGTATAAGCTCCTTGGCGAGCTTCGGTGTGCAACGCACGGGCATATCTCTGTAAGCGCCGTCGACGCCCGAGTGCGTGACCACTATAAGGTCGTATTCCTTAGCGCACTCAAGAATTTTTACATATCCATCGTCTGTAATAAACGCGCCCTGATAGTCGGGGTGCAACTTTACTCCGAGAAATCCGCTTTCCTTGATAAACTTCATTTTAGCTTCGATATCCTCGCACCTCGGGTGGATACCCGCGAAGGATATAAGCCGCCTTTCTTTGTCCGCAAATGCTTTGTTTATCTCAGCGGCAAAGCGGTTTACGCTATCGAACTGAGCTGGATTTGTTAGGACGGGAAGGGTTATAGAGATATCTGTCTCCGCCTTTTTCATTTCAGATATAAGACCGTCAACAGAGCCGTCGGAAAAAGGCGGTATACCGCCTTTTTCCGAAAGAAGCTCAATCGTTTTTTTCGCAATTTTATCTGGGAATATATGCGTGTGAAAATCGATTATCATTTTTGCCTCTCGTGTTTAGATGTTTGCGAGCTCCTCGCAAGTAATTGTGTGAACACCGTTTGCGGTGAGTATTTCATCAACCTTTACGATATCCGACGCTTTAAGTACAACATACGCTTCGTCCGATTCGATGGAGAGACCGTACATATATTCAATGTTAACACCGTTGTTGTCGATTATCTTAAGAAGCGACTGAAGGCTTCCTACCTCGTGAGGTATTTTGATGATAGAAACATCTGAGAGAAGGGAAGAAAATCCGTTCTCAGAGAGCTTTTCCTTTCCGAGAGCCGCATTGTCAACGATAAGTCTGAGCAGACCAAACTCGGTCGTATCCGCAAGGCTGAGCGAAAGAATGTTAACATTGTTTTCCTTGAGCACATGAAGCACCTCGGACAATCTGCCCGATCTGTTTTCGATAAATACAGTCAACTGTTTTGCAAACATAATTAATTCCTCCAAGTTAAAAAATATTAGATCAATAAAGCTTACGCTTGTCTATAACATGAACTGCCTTGCCTTCGCTTCTGACAAGTGTCTGGGGCTCAACTATCTTGACCTTTGCGTTGATTCCAAGCGCCTGCTGAATAACATGCGCTATCTTCTTGGTAAGCGCCTCGATAGCTCTGATTTCGTCGGTATAGTACTTCTGGTCTACCTCGACCTGAACCTCGAGCGTGTCAAGATTATTTACACGGTCAACTATCATCATATAGTGAGGTGTTACCTCCTCGACCTCGATGAGCGCCGCCTCTATCTGACTGGGGAATACATTTACGCCGCGAATGATAAGCATATCGTCAACGCGTCCCTTGAAGCGCGAGATACGCGCGCTTGTTCTTCCACACTCGCAGGGGGTACGGTCAATGCTTGTGAGGTCCTTGGTTCTGTAACGGATAAGCGGAATCCCCTCTTTGGTGAGAGTTGTGAAGGCAAGCTCGCCTGTAACGCCTTCAGCGACAGGGGAGAGAGTTGTTGTGTCGAGTATCTCGGGGTAGAAATGATCCTCGCAAACATGCAGTCCCTTGTGGAATTCACAGTCGCAGGCAACACCCGGTCCCATTATCTCGCTGAGTCCGTAGATATCGTAAGCCTTTATGTTGAGCTTTGTTTCTATCTCGTTGCGCATCTTCTCGGTCCAAGGCTCAGCACCGCAAATAGCAGCCTTCAGCTTTATCCGGTCGAGCAGTCCCTCGCTCGCGAGAACCTCGGATATGTGCAACAGATAAGAAGGAGTACAAGCGATAGCGGTAGCTCCGAAGTCAACCATCATTGTGGTGAGCTTCTTGGAGTTGCCCGTGCTCATGGGAACGACGGTAGCTCCAATCTTTTCAGCACCGCCGTGCGCTCCGAGGCCGCCCGTGAAAAGTCCGTATCCGTAAGCGATCTGAATGATATCGTCCTTGCCGACACCCGCCATAGAAAGGCATCTTGCCACACACTCAGCCCATATATCTAGGTCGTATCTTGTGTATCCGACAACGGTTGCCTTACCCGTAGTGCCGCTTGATGCGTGAATTCTGACGATTTCGGTATTAGGAACCGCAAAAAGACCGAAGGGGTAATTGTCTCTGAGGTCATCCTTCGTGGTGAAGGGAAGCTTGGTGATATCCTCAATGGATTTGATGTCGGCGGGCATCAGGTCAATTGATTGCATCTTCTTGCGGTAGAATTCTACATTGTGGTAAACATAGTCTACCAGTTTTACAAGTCTTGCGCTCTGCAGAGCCGACATTTGATCGCGGCTCATACATTCTTTGGTTTCATTCCAGATCATTGCTATTTTCCCCCTTAATGTTGTGCTTCATACCCATAGGTGAAAGCTTTTTTGTTTATTTCGATGGTCTTTGCCGGAACAGTTGCTTCAACCACTTTCAACCAAATGTCTTTGTCAAATCCTATGAAGCCTGCCGCATAGCCAAGAACAACGGAGTTGAGTACCTTGCTGTTACCAAGCTCAAGCGCGATCTTTTGTCCGTCTATTGTATATACCGAATGCTTTTCGCTAAGATTTTCAATTATGTTTTCGGGGTAATCCTTGGCTCCGATAACGACGGTCATCGGATCTATTCTGCAATCGTTAACGACAAGAACGCCGTCCTTCTTGAGAAAATGGGAGTATCTGAGAGCCTCAAGACGCTCAAAGGCTATGATAACATCTGCCTGTCCTTCCTCGACCACGGGCTCGTTTACCTTCTCACCGAATCTTACAAATGTAACGACGCTTCCGCCTCTCTGCGCCATTCCGTGAACCTCGGATATTTTCACATCGTATCCCAATTCCATAGCGGTTTTACCTATAATTCTGCTGGTCAGCAGGGTGCCTTGTCCGCCAACACCTACGATCATAATATTCTTCGTCATAATCTTATCTCTCCACCGTTTTTATTGCATTGAACTTACAGTAGCTTTTGCAAAGACCGCAGCCGTTGCACATCGTGGCGTCAATGCTTATCTTTCCGTCGGGACGCTTTGTGATTGCGGGACAGCCGATCTTCAGACACATTCCGCACTTCTTGCAAGCATCTGCGTCAGCCTCGCACTTGTTCGGGAACTTCTGTCCCTTGAGAAGAACGCAGGGAGCTTTGGTGATGATGACGGTCAAGGTGTCGCTCGCAACGCTCTCCTTGATGATCTTTTCAAGTGTAACTACATCAAAGGCGTTTACCTCTATAACATTCTGAACGCCAACCGCTTTACAAAGAGCCGCGAGGTCGATAGCATAAGTTTCCTCGCCCTTGAGTGTCTTACCTGTAGCGGCGTGGTCCTGATGTCCCGTCATACCCGTGGTTCTGTTGTCGAGTATCATAACCGTACCCGTGGACTTATTATAAACCATATTTATGAGCGAGTTGATACCTGTATGTAAGAAGGTAGAATCTCCGATAACGGCTACCCAGTTCTTGATATATTCCTTTCCGCGAGCCTTTTCCATTCCGTGGAGCGCCGAGATACTCGCGCCCATACAGATGGTAGTGTCGATAACTCCAAGAGGGGCAACCGCTCCGAGCGTGTAACAACCGATGTCACCCGAAGCATGTATCTTGAGCTTGTTAAGCACCGAGAAAACACTTCTGTGAGGACAACCTGGGCAGAGAATAGGCGGACGGTTGGGCGCTTCCAGCTTGTCGAAAACAGCTTCGTCGGCGCCGAACAATACGCGTCTGAGCATATTCGCGCTGTACTCTCCCTGACGGGTAAAGCACTCCTTGCCCTTAACATCAAATCCCCAAGCGCGAACCTGCTCCTCAATAACGGGCTCAAGCTCCTCGAATACATATACCGTCTCGACCTGATTTACAAAGTCAGCAACGAGCTTTTTCGATATGGGGTTAACAAGACCGAGCTTTAATACGCTTGCGTTGGGGCATACCTCTTTGACATACTGATATGCGATACCGCAGGTGATAAAGCCTATCTTAGTATCGTTTATTTCCATTTTATTTGCCGAAAGAGTTGCTGCGTCCTCAGCAAGTCTTGCCTCACGCTCTTCAACTACGAGGTGGCGTCCGATAGCGGATGCGGGCATCATAACATACTTTGCTACATTGCGCGCGTACTCCTTGTCGGAAACCTCGACTCTGTCGCAAAGCTCAACCGAGCTCTGAGAGTGAGCAAGCTTCGTTGTGGTACGGAGAATTACGGGGGTGTCGTATTTTTCGCTAAGCTCGTAACCAAGCTTTACGAAATCCTTAGCCTCCTGGCTATCAGAGGGTTCAAGCACGGGAACATGAGCGGCGCGGGCGATCATTCTAGTGTCCTGCTCGTTCTGCGAGCTTGCGAGTCCGGGGTCGTCCGCAACTACAAACACAGAACCGCCGTTAACACCGGTGTATGAGAAGGTGTAGAGTGGGTCGCTCGCTACATTAAGACCGACATGCTTCATACAAGCCAGACTTCTGACGCCAGAGATAGATGCTCCGATAGCTACCTCTGCGGCTACCTTTTCGTTTGGCGCCCATTCTGTGTATACTTCTTCATATTTTGCAAGATATTCGCTTATTTCCGTACTCGGCGTTCCCGGGTAAGCACTGGAGAGCTTAACTCCCGCTTCAAAAGCGCCTCTTGCTATTGCCTCGTTACCGAGCATTATAGTTTTTTTATCAGCCATTTTATTTGCTCCTTAAATCCTTTACTCTTTTTGCTTTTCCTTCAAATCTCTGCAGGGTGTTGGGGGATTCCAGCATTACCTTTGCGTCAAGACCGAGGATCAATTTCAGTTTGTCCTTAACCTCTTTGGTTATTCTTTCAAGGGTGGGGAAGGAGTCTGTGCTATGCGCCAGCTCTACCTTGACCGTAAGCTTATCGAGATATCCCTCTCTCTCGAGAATTATTTCGTAGTGAGGGCCAAGCTCCTCAACGCTGAGTATAACTTCCTCTATCTGACTCGGGAACACATTGACTCCGCGTATCTTAAGCATATCGTCGCTTCTTCCCGAAAGATTTTCCATTCTGCAGAAGGTTCTTCCGCATTTGCACTTTTCGTAGAAAAGACGCGTGATGTCCTTAGTTCTGTATCTTATAAGGGGAAGTCCTTCCTTTTTGATGCAGGTTATAACAAGCTCACCCTTCTCGCCTGCGGGAAGTACCTCTCCGCTTACGGGATCAATTATCTCGGGGATAAAGTAGTCCTCATTGATGTGCATTCCGCAATGTTCAAGGCATTCACCCGAGACACCGGGACCCATCAGCTCGCTCATTCCATAATTGGATGTGATAAGGATATCCTTTCCCCAATATTTGTGCATTTCATCGCGCATCGCGTCTGTAAGAAGCTCACTTCCCACAAGAGCTATCTTCACCTTCAGGTCTTTCTGCGGCTCGAGACCCATCTCACGAGCTACTTCGGCAAGGCGAAGTGCGTAGGAGGGAGTTGCGACCAAAAGCGAAGTCTCAAAATCCTGCATATACATTATCTGCTTCTGCGAGTTGCCCGTTGACGAGGGAACGATAGCCGCTCCTATGTTTTCAAGTCCGTAGTGGAGTCCGAGCGCTCCCGTGAACATTCCGTATCCGAAGCATATCTGAGCTACATCGTGAGAGCTTGCTCCGCCCATACAAGCGATTCGGGAAACACATTCTGTCCAGGTTTCCATATCCTGCTTTGTATATCCTACGACCGTAGGCTTTCCCGTAGTTCCGCTGGAGGCGTGTATTCTTACCAGACTGTCCTTGTCAACGGCAAAGAGACCGAAGGGGTAGTTGTCGCGCATATCCTGCTTTGTAACGAATGGGAGCTTTGAGAGGTCAGCCAGAGTTTTGATATCCTCAGGCTTTATCCCCGCCTCGTCCATCTTTTTACGGTATGCGGGAACCTTATCGTAAACGCGGTTGACAGTTTCCTGCAGTCGTTCAAGCTGAAGCGCTTCAAGCTCCTCGCGTGGCATTGTTTCTTCTTTTGACCAAATCATTTTTCGTACCTTCTGTGTTTATTTATTGTCTTTATTTTGCTTATATTATCTCACCCTCAAAATGCTTGTCGAAAGCCTCGCTTATTATCGCCTCATCGGGCTTTTTTGTGAGAAGGCTGACCACAAATGTTATAATGAGAGAGAATACCATACAAATAACTCCTATGAGAGGAGAGGTTGCAACGCCGTCCTTGAGGGCTGTTGCAAAGGTGCAGCTCCAACCGTTCTTATCGTATCCGAATATTACTATAAGTGTAACGGTAAGCACGAGAGAGCTTATTATAGATGACCATACGGCGGGCTTTGTAACCTTTCTCCAGATAACTCCGAGGACATAGGGCCCCATAAAGCAACCCGCCAGAGTACCCCAGCTTATACCCATCATATAAGCTATTGCGGCGATGCCGAATTTTTCGTTAAGTATTGCGAGTACGACAGATATGATTACGAAAATCAAGCAGAGAATTCTCATAACGGTATTTACTTTCTTGTCGCTCGCCTCTTTCTTGACACCTCCCTTGTAGATGTCAACGGCTATGACCGACGCGCTCGCAAGAGATACAGAGGAAAGCGTTGACATACTCGCCGAGAGAATAAGAACTGCGATAACACCCGTAAGACCTGCGGGGATAACTACCTTGAGCATCGTTGGAATGACAAACGCGTCCTTGACGGGGCCTGCATCTGTCATAAGAATGTCGGGGAAATAGTAGCTGAGAGCGCCTGAGAAATATGCAACAAATCCGATTATTAAAGCGAACACTGTGCTGACGACAACGCCTTGAGTGATTGCTTTCTTGTCGCGGATAGCGTAATACTTATGTATCGTCTGAGGAAGAGCCCATACACCGAGAGAGGTGAGGAGTATCAGCGCGATGAGCGAAACTGTTGTTCCGTAAAGTCCGCCGCTGTTTTCCGCGCCAAAGGTGAACCAGGTGAGATTCGGGTTGCTTGCAAGCTCCGAGATATTCCAAGAAACATTTTCGTGATTCATATAGCAGAATATCATGCAGACAACACCGATTATCATAATAATACCCTGAATGAAATCCGAAAGCGCGGTCGCAAAGTAACCGCCGAAGAAAAGGTAGAGGGCGGTGAGAGCGGCAAGCGCTATCATAACTATCCAACCGTCGATACCGAACACTATCTCAAACAAACTGCTTATTCCGTTATAGACAGAGGCAGAGTATGGGATAAGGAAGATGAAAATGATAACTGCCGAAACCATCTTCAAGGTCTTGCTTCCGTAACGCTTTTCAAAAAACTCGGGCATAGTCTTCGCGCCGAGACGCTGAGTCATATTCTTTGTTCTCTTTGCAAGAACGAGCCAGGCTATAAGCGTACCGATAATGGCGTTTCCAATGCCTATCCATACCGACGCAAGTCCGAAAGAGCGACCGAACTGACCTGCGTATCCTATAAATATAACGGCGGAAAAATATGTTGTTCCGTAAGCGAACGCAGTCATCCAACCGTTAAGACCTTTCTTGCCTGCGAGCAAAAAGTCGTTGACCGAGCCCGAACGGTTTTTTGTGTAGAATGCTACGGCTACCATAGCCAGGGCGTAAATCACAAGAATAGTGTAATCCAAAAACATAATAAGCTCCAAACTGTGACGAATATAAGATATAATAAAAACATAGAAAATTATATCACAACTTGTCTTTGTTGTCAATATTTTGAGGTCATTTTTATCCTTGTTTTCATATTAATAGTAATATATTTACAGCTTTCCGGGATATGGATATAAAATACTGTTGAATTTTAATCAAAAGTATGGTATAATTCAATGGAATTTGATTTTGATACATAAAGGAGAAATAAAATGTCGGAATTTTTGGCAAATCTGCATCCCGCTGTGGTATGCTTTATCGTATGCGCCGCAAAAATAGTGGAGATAACTATTCAGTCACTTAAAACCTGTATGATGGTAAAAGGACAGAGACTAAAAGCGGCAGGACTCGGACTTCTGGAGTGTACTATTTGGGGACTCGTTATATCTACTATTATTGGAACACTCGGAGATAACCTCTTTCTGCTCGCCTTTTATTGCATAGGCTACGCCACAGGACTTTTCCTCGGCTCGACCATAGAGAATAAAATAGCGCTCGGAACATCGAACTTAGAGCTTATTGCAAATGATGACAGTACTGAAAAGATTATAGCGTACTTGAAAGAGAATAACAGAGGATATACTGTTTTTGACGGATACGGCTCCACCGATAAAATGAATATGATATTCATTGTCATCCCTCGAAAGGAAACACCGAAGATGCTAAAGGAAATACGCCGCGTCTGCGATAATAAGGTTTTTGTGGTTGCTTCCGAGGTCAGCAAGTACGCGGGCGGATACGGAATGTTGAAGTGATTTGCTAAAGTATAGAGAGCAAGTTGACCATATTTTTGGCGTTTTATCCGACTTTTTTATACATTTGAGATACATTTCAAAAATGTCAAAAAATTTTCAAAAAAGGTATTGACAATTTCTAAAAAAAGTGTATAATATTATCTGTTGCCGATAACGGCGACCGATATGCGAGAGTGGCGGAACTGGCAGACGCGCACGTTTGAGGGGCGTGTGGTTCACACCGTACGGGTTCAAGTCCCGTTTCTCGCACCAGAAAAAAGCACTTGCTCACGCAAGTGCTTTTTTCAACGAAATTCGCCTTCGGCGAGTGAAATATGGCTTCGCCATGTGAAATAGCGACGCTGTGAAATATTTGCTGCGCAAATGTGAAGAGGCGAATTTCATTTCACATTGCGCCCAAAGGGAGCAATATTTCACAATTCACGAAGTGAATTATTTCACATTCGGCAACGCCGAATATTTCACTAAAATATGAAGTTGCAATTTTATCCTATGAGCACAACAAAAAAGGGTACGCGATGGCTTGACATCCCGTGGTGGCTATGCTATAATTTATGATAGTTTAAAAGAACAGGTCTTGACTTTATTTGTCATGTCGGTTATAAGGTTGTTTCTGCTTTTAATAACGTAGTTCAAGGAGGTCTTTTTATGGTTGCTGACCGTATAAAAAATTACTCATTTAAATATTTTGGAGTAATGGACGATGCTATGAAATCCTTACCATTGGGAAACGGAGATATTGGTGCAAATGTATGGCTGACACCCGATGGACTCATCCATATTCTTATTTCAAAAACCGATTCATGGAGTGAATTGTACCGTCTTTTGAAGGTCGCGCACATTGTGCTGTCGATCGATCCGTGTCCTTTCACGGAAGGTGCAAATTTTGATTTGAATATTGCAGATGGAGTTCTTGACATTGTTAGCGGAAATAACAAATTGAGAATATATGCGGATGCGCTCGCACCGTGCTTGCGTCTTGTATTGAACACCGAGAAGTCTGTGGATGCGAAGGTAAGCTTTGTCAATTATCGTGATATGCCTATTGATCCGAAAAATGATTTTTCCAATTACTTTGTGCGCGGAGGACAGTGCAATATTGTAGAAAGCGCGGATATCATCACAACTACCCCAAACGGCGGTGTCGCTCAGATCCATCGTAACTCTCAAAGCTGTTATGATTTTTCATTGAAAAATCAGCATATGGAGGAATATATTGGCAGAGAAAAGGATCCCTTGCTGGGTCATACGTTTGGAGCAGGTATGTATTCGCCGGATATGTCTCCCAATCAGGATTGCTTGATCGGAACGACCAAAAAGCAAATCAATGCGTCGATTTTCGTTGAAACAAGATTTACCGATTATGCCGAAGAACTGGCAGATTCTTTGGATTCGCTTTATGAGCATTACGGAAACGAGAGCTTAGGAAGCTACGCTGCTCACGAGGAAAGTTGGAGAAGCTTTTGGGAGCAATCATACGTTGTCGTCACAGGAGATGAACAGGCAGAAAAGATAACAAAGGCTTTTTTGTATCAACGCTATATGACGCACTGTTCGGACAGAGGAAATGCGCCGATGAAGTTTAACGGTCTGCTTTTTACCGCCGATCAGATGGACGGATATCCGGGAAATTATGATGCCCGAAGATGGGGAGCACCATATTGGTTCCAAAACACGCGCATTATGTACTGGTATCTTCTGTACATGGGCGACTATGGCTCCATGATCCCATTTTTTGATATGTATCTTAATATGATCCCGATTGCAAGGGCGAGGTGTGAGATCTACTTTGGACATTCGGGAATTTTGATCCCCGAAACTGTATCGCACTTTGGACTGTATGCCAACAGCAACTACGGCTTCGAGGACGAAAACGGTGTTCGCCGTGGAGAAGGTGGTAAGGCACTGCGCCGCGGAGAGCCTTGTAACGGATATATCAGGTATCATTATAACGGCATGTTGGAGTTGTCATATATGATGCTGAAATATATGGATCTTTCGGGGGATATGTCTCGAAAAGAGCTTATGCTTGAATTTATAGAGCAAGTGCTTCTGTTTTTTGACCGTCATTTTGAACGGTTTAACGGAAAAATGGTAATGACTCCGGTTTCTTCTTTGGAAACGTGGCAGATGTGTGTGAATGATGCGCCGGATGTTGCGGGCTTGCGAGCGGTGTGCGAGAAGCTGAATACGATGTCAGATATTCCACCGACTTTAATGAGTCTGGTTGACAGTGTTCTTCCTGCAATTCCGGAGTTGCCTGTTGAAAATACAGATGACGGAATTATTTTGGCGCCGTGTGAGATCAAGATCTTTCCGAGAGCCCAAAACGTGGAAAATTGTGCTCTGTACGCCGTGTTTCCTTATGAGCTGTACGGACTTGGAAAAGATGGATTGGATATTGCCCGCCGTACCTATGATAAGCGCCCCTACCGCCATAACGGTGGCTGGAGTCAGGATCCCGTCGATGCCGCTCTGCTTGGCTTGGAATCGGAAACGGTAGAGCATTTGATCCGTCAAAGCGGAATGACCGATAAACGCGCGCTGTTTCCTGCATTTTGGGGACCTAACTTTGACGAAACTCCCGATCAGGATCATGGAGGAATGACTTCGCTTTGTTTAAGGCTGGCATTGTTGCAAACCGATGGAGATAAATATGAGCCCTTTCCCGTATGGCCTGAAAAGTGGGACGCGGAATTTCGCCTGCCATTGAAGCATGGCGTTTGTGTTTGCGGCAAACAAGTGGGCGGTCAACGCACGGTTTGGGAAGAGTGTACTTAACTTCATATTGAAGGAAATAAGTTGCAATTTTATCCTATGAGCACAAGAAGAAACCGAGCCTATGGCTCGGTTTCTTTGATTTTTGTCCCATCAACCACCAGCAGTGCTGGTGGCGCCAAAAAGCTTTAGCTATGCGTAGAAAAAATACCTCCTTTGATGTATAATAAAGTTGGTCTGCCAACCAAACAATAAAAACATCAAAGGAGGATCAAGTA
>JAGAKG010000030.1 GCA_017625755.1 Clostridia bacterium
CTGAAATACGTTAAGGTCATTACCACAACCACAAACGAAGGTGTGGATAAGGACGAGATCGTTGAGGGCGGTAAAGCCGCTACTGTTACGGTACTTGTTACACCCGAGCAGGCAGAGCTTTTGGCACACTACAATTCTGTGACTACCATCCACTTTACGCTTGTTTACAGAGGGGAAACGGATAAGGCAGACGCATATATCAAGGTGCAGGACGATTATCTGAAGAATAACCCCATCGACAACACACCGAAGGAAACGGAGGAGGAGAACAATGGGTAAATTGATAGCAGTATGGGGTTCGCCGGATAGTGGCAAGACCACCTTTTCGGTAAAACTCGCGGAAGCTCTTTACAATCGCTCCCGTGGCAAAAGTGCTGTTATCGTCGTGTTTACCGATATTGTGACACCTACCATTCCCGTGATCTTTCCCAACTTCCGTTCCGAGGATGTATTCTCGGTGGGAACTATCCTTACCAAACCCGACTTTTTCGCTGACGACGTTGTTTCCAATATGGTAATGACAAAGGACAGAATGAACCTCGGGTATCTCGGATATAAGGACAGCGAGAACAAACACTCCTTTCCCGATTATACGGAAGAAAAAGCAAAGTATCTCTATGATGTGCTTGTAGGTATCGCGGACTACGTGATCGTGGATTGTATGTCGATTCCCGACTCCAACTTCCTTACAAGCGTAGCACTTGAAAAAGCGGAGCAGGTCATTCGTCTGTCTACGCCCGATCTCAAGTGCTTGAGTTTTCAGATGTCTCAGCAGAAGATCTTTGCTTCTCACGGCTATCTCCGCGAAAACGATGTGGCGGTGATGAACATTCCCCGCGAGGAATTTAATCTTGCCGCCGCTGATGCGAGACTTCATCTTGGAAAGATCGCCTTTACGGTTCCTTACTGCTCCTCACTGACAGAACAGTATATGGAGGGAAATCTGTATGAACCGTTGAAGGATAAGAAGTTCATGCAGACGATTCGAGCAATCGCGGAAAGGGTGGTGTAAGTTATGGCACAGATCGAATTATCTTCGCTTGTAGGACTCACACAGAGCTATATTGCGAAGAATTACGCGGCAGCACTTATCGACAAAAGCAAGACCGCCGAGCTGAAAGCGTATATCGGAAAGTATCTTTATGATACGGGTTATTCGGTAGCGGGGTATGACACCAAAGGCTTGGTAGAACGCCTTTTCACCGAAATGGCGGAGTATTCGATCCTCACTAAGTACCTTGCAGACCCCGACCTTGAGGAGATCAATATCAACGGTTGGGATGATGTGGCTTTGACACACCTTGACGGTCGTATTGAGAAGGCAGAGGAACACTTTTTCTCTCCGCAACACGCCATCGACATTGTAAAGAAGCTGCTTCACCATTCGGGTATGATTATCGACAATGCGGCTCCCATCGCGCAAGGACATTTGCCGAATAACACTCGTGTTACGGCTTTGAAAGAACCTATTGTAGATGCAGACAGAGGTATTGCGGTCTCTATCCGTATGCTTCATCCGCAGAGAGTAGATAGGGAAAACCTCATCGACACAGAATCACTCACCGACGATATGCTTGCCTTTCTTGAGACTTGCTTACGTTACGGTGTGTCCTTCGTTGTTGCAGGTAGAACAAGCTCCGGTAAGACAACGCTTCTGAACTCTCTCCTCGGTTCTATCCCCGACAGTAAACGTATCTATACGATTGAAAGCGGTGCAAGAGAGCTTTCCCTTGTCAAGAGAGACGAGCAGGGCAGAGTCATCAATAACGTGGTGCATACGCTGTCTCGCCCCTCGGATAAGGACATCTACGACATTACCCAAGAGGACTTGGTAATGGCAGCCCTCCGTTTTGACCCCGACGTGATCTGCGTAGGTGAGATGAGAGACGCGGAGGCTCATTCCGCAGTAGAAGCAA
>JAGAKG010000031.1 GCA_017625755.1 Clostridia bacterium
CAAATAAAATAAAGCCCCTTTAGGGGCATGCCTGTGAAAGTCGTGCGGTTGGCAGACTTTTCGACGAGCCTATAGGCTCAGCCTATGACATGCCCTAAGGGGGCTTGTGCAAGCCACCGGCACGGCCGGTGGTCTTGACTTTCTATAATACTGTCAAGCTCTAAAATTTCCGAATATAATGTACTGAGCCGTGTATGGCTCAATATATTAAGGAGAAATTTTGATGGCACAAATCATAACAAATCAGGCAAGTTTGAATTACCGTTATAACGGACAAAGCGCGTCTGTCCTTTCAAATATAGCAACGGCGACACTCGCGGAGGCACTCTCGGTAGAGAAGGTCTCGATAGAGAATGTATACCGCCTTGGCGACACGGTAACCTACTCGGTAAGCTTTGAAAATGGAAGCGGCTCGGCGCTCACGGGCGTGACGGTCACCGACAATCTCGGAAGCTACGAGTTTGGGACATTCACAGTGACCCCTCTTACCTTCGTTGCCCCCGCAATACTTCTCGTCGACGGCGTTTTCGTCGGGGATATCGCGGCTGCGGTGGCAGAGAATAGCGTAAGCTTTACGCTGCCCACACTCGCATCGGGCTCTCGCGCGCAGATACTCTACCGAGCGCTTGTTAACGATAACGCGCCCCTCGCAGAGGGCTCGACGATAACCAACACGGCAAGTGTGACCGCGGGCGGAATTACAGTTCCCGTGAGCGATACGAACACCGTGACGGTTGATAATTACGCCGATGTTACTATCACAAAGTCTATGACCCCCTCAAGCGTTGTTGAGGGCGAGGCGCTGACCTACACCTTTGTTATCAATAACTACGGCAACGCCGAGGCGACCGATATAGTTCTCACCGACGCCTTTGACCCCGCGCCCGAGAATATTACCGTTCAGGTAAACGGCGTTAGCGTACCCGCGACCGATTATACCTACGAGGGTGGAGTGCTTACTCTCCCCGCGGCGACATCGCAGTATTCGCTTTCGCTTCCCGCGGCGACTATAACTCAGGATATTACTACTGGAAATGTCGTAGTAACCCCCTCCTCGCTCACCGTAACGGTTACGGGAGTTCTTTAAATTAAAGAAAAAACGGATACGGCTCTGCCGTATCCGTTTTTTATGAAAGCTTATCCTTTAGCGTGGGGCTCGTTACAAGGAGAAATCTCACCCGTGGAGATATCCACTAAAACACATTTTAATGTTTGATAGTGGGCTTCGTTTGCTACAAACCAAGACAATTCAACATGATATGAATTCCCGAACTTATAAGCGTTAAAATGATAACGGTATCCCGTTTCCTCGTCGAAGTCTCCCTCGCTTATTCCCAATTTCTCCGAAGCAATGGCGATAGCTTTGCCCTCGTCAAGCAAAGAAATATCAAGGCTTGTGAATGGTACGCTTTCATTTGTATTCTGCTCGCGGTAATCCCAATATTCCTCGTAAGTAACCTCGGCTCCGCCGATATAATAGGTATAATTTCCATCATAGTCATATCTGCAAAGCTCCCGAATTTTCAACTTTCCGTTAGCAAAGGAAATCCTGCTGAGTCCGTATGAATTCTGATCGCCGTAATACGACCAGGAAAAAGAACCGTTGGAATAAATATTCTCCATAGCGCTCGACGAGAAATAAAAGCCGTATACGATGCCGTTATCGTATTTAAGAAGAATTTTCGTGTTACCGTACCGAAGCACCATTTCGTCTGTTCCGTCTCCGTCCATATCTACTGTTGCGTGTGTTAAGGTCGAACTTGTCGGGGTATACATTATATCTTTAAGGTAGATGTCCGATGTGCCTGAAGAATTGCTTACCGAATAGCGTATCGTAAGTTCGTTGTTCAATGCTGCCACAAACGCCTGATGGGCAAGAGTTTGGGTGTTAGGAGAAGGATTCCCACCATCGCTTTCATCATCTGAATTATTCAGAATTAAAGCCGTAGCGGACTTTGATTGCTCTCCTTCGGGAGATTTTTCTTTTTCGCAGGCGATTAAGCTTGCGAAAATTAAAATGCAAATAATAAAAGCAAGTATCTTTTTCATATCCTTTTCTCCATTTTCTCATTGTAATTTTTATTTCGCTCTCTTTGCAAGTGCGATATTTATGATAACATAAACGCCCATAAGCAGAGCCACGCTTCCGCCGAGAATTATATACATAACAGGCAGAGAGACCTGATTTTCAAAGAAATAAAGGTTGCAGTCGAGCGCGTCCTTCATTGCCTCGATTACCTCGTCGGGGATATTCTGCGCGCTCATTTCCTCGTATACGCCCCTCATTGCGTGATTGCGTAGCAGAGATGTGCCGTATGTTCCAGGCAGGAAGGATATGACCTTCTGCAAGGCGTCGCCGAACTGCGATATCGGCATATACGCGCCGCAGATAAATCCGTATCCCGCGCTCACAACCGTTCCGACCGCCGATATCTGCCCCTGCGACGAGAGGAAAAATCCGATTATCGACGACAACGCCGTACCGAACATTACGAGCAGGAAAATGTCAAGCGCGAGCATAAGTATATCGGCTGCGTTGAGGAACCAGCCCGTAGCGGCTATGTATATGAGTGAGACGCCCATTGCGACAAAGCAGATTATAAGCGTCGTGATGGCTGTGGAGATATAATATCCGAGTGCGAGAGTCGAGGAGCGTACGGGGGAGACCGTCAGGTCCTTTATCGTTCCGTTTGCCTTGTCCTGGACCATAAGCATATTCGAGCAAAAGGCGACTGTTACGCAACAGACCGCGAGCAGGGAAGAAAACAACTGCGCTCCAACCGCGCCGTTTAGCAGCTTGTCGCTCACCTCAAAGCCTGCGGGGAGTGACATCAGAAAGCTGTCCTTGTATACTTTCGCGAGAAAGGTTGAGTATAAAACGAGAAGAATAAGAGGTGTGATAAGAGAGGTGAAGAACATTCCCTTATCCTTGAAAAACATCTTTGAATTTCTCTTTATAAGAGCTGTCAATGTTTTCATTTTTCACCCTCCTTTCTGTCAGCTTCCGCATTTCCGTCGTGCGTGAGTGTCTTGCCCGTTACTGCGAGAAATACATCGTCCATTTTACCCTTGGTTATCTCGTAATCGGTAAAGAGGGCGGGGTGCTTAGTGATAAGCTCGGTAGCCGCGGCTGTGTTCGGAACAGATATCCTGAGCGCGTTTTTTAGAACCTCGTATTCGACTCCAAGCTCCTTTATCTGCTCCTCGGAGACATTGTAAAGCGTTATGAAATCGCCTGTATATTTATTTTTCAGCTCAAGCGGCGTACCCTCGGCGGCTATCTCACCGCTGTCGAGTATCACAACATAATCTGCGTCGGCGGCTTCCTCCATATAGTGCGTCGTGAGAAATACCGTCAGCTTTTCTTCGCGTCGCAGATTTTCAATCACCTGCCAGACAGCCTTTCGCGTTTGCGGGTCAAGTCCCGTGGTCGGCTCGTCAAGAATAAGTATTCTCGGAGAGTGCAAAAGCGCTCTTGCGATATCTATTCTGCGTCGCTGACCGCCCGATAGCTTTCCGAGAGGACGGCTCAGAAGCTCACAGAGGTCAAGCATCTCGCAAAGCTCGGAGAGTCTCTTGTCAAATGCCTTTCCGCATATACCGTAAAGCGCGGCGCGGCTTCGCAGGTTGTCCTTCACCGAGAGTGATTTGTCGAGCAGGGAGCTCTGAAATACTACCCCAAGCTCACTTTTTATTTTTTCTATGTCCTGCTTTATGTCAAGTCCGCTTACATAGACGCTTCCGCTGTCTGCCGCAAGCTGACCGCAGATTATAGATATTGTCGTGCTTTTTCCCGCTCCGTTTACGCCGAGAAAGGCAAAGAGCTCACCTTCTTTTACTCTGAAGCTTATCTCTCTGACGGCTTTGATATCACCAAAGCTTTTGGAAAGTCCGCTTATTTCAATGATATTATCCATATAAAGCTCCTTTTTAAGAAGTACGGTATTATTTTAACACCGTTTCGGGGCTCAGTCAATAAAAAATGCAAAATTTACAAAAGACTTTAGGCGTTGTCAAAAGACAACGCCTAAAAACATTATTCTGTTACAAGCTCCTCCTCGGGAGCCTCCTCTTTTATTTTTATCTCAATAAGCGAGGCTCTGTTGGTGTCTGTGTCGGTAACCGTAACATGAAGCTTTCCGAAGTCGAAGCTGTCGCCCGCCTCGGGAATACGCTCGAGCTGCTCGGCAACCCAACCGCCGAGAGAAATCGACTGCGACTCTGCCTCAATGTCGAACTCCTTGCAGAAATCCTCAAAGTTCATCATACCGTCAACTCGGAAGATATTTTCCTCGACCTCGGTGAACTCCTCGACTACCTCGTCGTGCTCGTCCCATATATCTCCGACAAGCTCCTCGAGAATATCCTCCATCGTAACTATTCCGTATGTTCCGCCATACTCGTCAAGAATGACCGCGATGTGCGATTTTGCCTGCTGGAGCTTACGGAGAATATCATCTATCTTCTCGTTTTTAAGTATAAATATCGGGGTGGACATAATATCTCTGATAGACTGTCTCGTTATCGCCGTTTCGGAATAAAAGTCCTTCTGATGTATAACACCGACTATCTTGTCGATAGTATCCTCATAAACGAGAAGTCGAGAGAATTTCGTGGTGGAAAAGATGTGCGCGATATCCTTCTTGTCGGCATCTATCGATACCGCCTCAATGTCAACTCTGTGAGTGAGAATATCCTCGGCGCAGAGCTCGGAAAACTCAATAGCATTGTGAAGAAGCTCACTCTCGTCCTCATCGATAACGCCCTCCTGCTCGACCTCGTCAACGATAAGGAGAAGCTCCTCCTGTGACATTCCCGCGCTCTTTTTGCTCTTGAAAATCTTGGAAATGAGGTTTTTGAGCTTGGATAAAATGAAGGACAGAGGTGTGAACAATATCATAAGAAGATTTATTATTGGGGCGGAGAATACCGCGAAGTTCTCGGGGTTGTTTTTTGCGATGCCCTTGGGCGTTACCTCGCCGAAGATAAGTACGATAATAGTTACAACTACTGTTGATACAGTAGCTCCGATGCCCTCGCCGATAATGTCTACGAACATAACTGTGCCCAGAGATGCCACCGCTATATTTACTATGTTGTTTCCGATAAGAACGGTGGAGATAAGCTTGTCGTAGTTTTCGGATATTGTGTATGCGAGAGCGGCTTTTTTGCTTTCCTCGCTCATAACCTTGAGCCTTGTTTTGCTAAGAGAAGAAAATGCCGTCTCGGTTGCCGAAAAATATGCGGAAAAGAGAATGAGTACCGCCATTATGGCGATATATAAGGGGATATTCATAATATGAATTTAATACTCCTTTAATTTTTAAAATTATTTTAGTTTGTTTTTTAAGCACAAAAAGGTATACCCGAACGCCTCACGCATTTCCGAGCATACCCTATATATCAAAATTTATAAAATTGTCATTACAGTTATCGTCCTCGCAACTGTCGCCTTCCATGAGAGCTATCTACCTCCAATCAAGATATATTTTCTCTATTATACACTACATAAATAAAAAAAGCAATACCTTTTATCAAATTTCCCATTTGTTTATGAAAAGAAGGAGAACCTCGGGTTAAAGGTTCTCCTTGTGATGACTGCTTAAAACAGTTTTTTCAGGTTTTCGATTACATCTGCGACCTCGTCTCCACCGTAAATAAGAGCCGCGTGGTGCATACCGCCTGCGTAGCTGTATTCCTCAAGGAATTTTTCAAGGGGCATATCGGGCTTGAACCAACCGTTTACAACGGTGTTCTGCTGATTTTCGTGGGGAGTGTAGAGCATGTCACCCGTAGCCGAGAATATTTCGAAGCCGCCGTCCTCAACAGGGTTAAGGCTTAGGAATACTATTCGGCCTGCCTTGAAGGGGGCGAGAACTATCGTAGGATTGTCGGCATCTCCGAATACGAAATCCTTAACCCCCATCACGGGTTTCTTCTCGGGGCTTGAAAGGGCTACATTGTATTCTCCCATATGGCTCAGGAAAAGCGAACCGTCCTTCCAGTCGGGGCAGAAAATTTCGGTGAATGATACCTCGTCGAATACACTCATAAGCGAGGCGGTAAAGGCGGCGGTGAGGACATCACCCTCGCCCGCGTATCCAATGCCGCGGCTCATAGCGATACTCGCCTCGGCAAAGGGCATAGTCGGAAATCCCGTTCCTTTTCTCGCTGACTTGAAGTTCATTGAAAATCCGTCCAGCCCCTCGTTTTCGATCCATTTGCGAACTGCCAGAGAAGCGCGTGTAGAGAAATTATATGTATCTCTGTCCGCAACCATCTCAAATCTCTCACAGTCAAGCAGGTATTCTGCCTCTATCTCCTCGTCAGTCACCGAGTTGATAAGCTCAATGTTTTTTTCAACATCGTACTGTACTACTTTGATTCCAAGCGAGTCATTAAGATCGTCAAAGGAAATTCTGAAATCTCCCATACCGTCAAACTGCTCACCTACAAGTCCTACCTTTGAATGTGAGAGTGTATGTTTTATAAGACAAGCCTTCGCAAAGCTCATAACTCTCTTTTTGAGTTTTTCGTAATTGGGGTTCTCCTCGCCGAAAAATCCCGCGACTATCTCATACTGCCTGCGATTTCTGCGCAGCAGATTGCAGAGGTCCATAACTCCGTGTATTCCGTGGTTGTATAGCATACCCTCGGCATAGGAATAAGGCTTAAACTCATAGTTGTATGTAGTGTCTAGCATAAGAATGGGTAGAGAAGTGGAGCAGAGCGCCTCATAGGATTCAAGCGAGGGGGAGTAAGCTGCGTGAAGCGTGATTATAAAGTTTACATCTGCTTCCTCAAAGGAAGCAACAGCCGTCTCAAACTCGTTTTTTAGTCTGCACACGGGAGCGCAGACAAGCTCTATACCCATATTGGTCAGCTTTTTAGCGGTTTCGGTAACGAATTTGTCAACTACTACCCTCATTTCAGGTGTGCTTTCATCATATATTTTTACATAAAGAGGCAGAAAACCTGCCTTGGGCATTTTTTTCATTGTTTTATCTCCTTGTTGTAGTATTTGTTTTTTTTCTTTCAGACATTACAGCCTACGCCGCGAAGAAAGCGCTTGGCGTTGTTGCAGTATATATCCTCCGCAAGCTCGCGTCCGCCGATTGAATATATCGAATCAAGCAGATATTTTGCCTGCTCGTAAAGCAGGAATGTGTATTTTTCCTCCTCCTCAGCAGATGTTGTCTTGCCCGAGTTCCACTTGAAAGTCTCACGGGAAAAATTCTGATATGTTCCGTTCTGCCAAGTGCGTTTTCCATGCCACATAAGTATCGGCATATCTGTGCCGAAGAAAATTCTGTCGTGTGGGATATGCTCAAGCATAAAGGTGTGAACGGCGGGATTGAGAACTGCGGCATTGTCAAAATAAAATCCGTTTATGTCGCTTCCGAACTCAGCGAAAGCCTTTTCAATTACCTCGATGTTATAGCTTCTTCCGTAGTGCGCAACTATTATTTTTACATCGGGGAAGGTCTGCCTCATTCGCAGAAGCTCCTTTATGTTATCTGGGTCGGCTATTCTCTTTGCTCGAGGCAGGTGGAGAATGACCGCTCTTTTGTGCTTGTCGAGAGCGCGCAGAAATCTGTCTGGGATAAAATCGAAAATGCTGATATCGGCGCCCTTTTCACCCGAAACCAAATCGGGATAGGGCTTATATCCGATAAATCCGTAGTCGAGCATCTGCTGCTCACACTCATCGCAGTCGAACGAGGGGGCTATCGACATAGCTGCGGCGCGTACCGAAACATTTGCGTTGAGATTGTTTTCATCCTTCAGAAGCTTGGCGAGATATTTGTTTGCCGACCTCAGGTCGACTCCTCTCACGGGAAAAGGGAAGGCTGTTACCGAAACCCGTCTGTCGCACCAGAGCGTTTCGCAGTAATGCTTTAAGTCGTCAATGTCCATAGAATATCCGCATTGAAGCGCCCAATCCTTGTCTACCGCTTCCTGCGAGATTCCTGAGGTGTCCTTCGGGCGTGTGATGTGAAGGTGCATATCAAAAAGCTCGCTCGGCATACGCGGAGCTATGTGTTCGTTGAAAAATTCGGTGTCTCTCTGATTTTTGTTGAAGTATTCGACCATATTTTTTCTCCTTGTAAATTATTTTTGAAATTTTGAATACCTCTTGACAAGAGATATTCGGTATGGTAAACTATCTACTGAAAGAGCGTCATACGCAATCTATTCTTATCTCCCTGTTCTGAGTAAAGGAATCGTAAATGGCGTTGAGTATTATCACAGGGTATACAACCTCGGAGCATGAGTATTTCATTTTACCTCCGTTAAGGAGAGAGAGAAAATATGAAAGCTCGTTGGCGTAAAGCCTTACTACATTGTTTACCGTCGCGTGCTTTTCAAAATTGCGGAAGGTTACCGAAGCGGTATATATGTTGCATCCAAATGCGAGCGTGGCGGAGAAGTCTCCGTAATTCAAAATTGCGGTCACCTTGTCGATATTGCGCATCGCGTATACGGATTTTACTCGGTTTCCAAGCACTGAAAGGCACATTTCAACGAGGTGTTGTGCGTAGAA
This sequence comes from Clostridia bacterium, assembly GCA_017625755.1. Classification (GTDB taxonomy): domain Bacteria; phylum Bacillota; class Clostridia; order Oscillospirales; family CAG-272; genus HGM12713. Next base: position 8,546 of record JAGAKG010000031.1, read on the forward strand.
GAAAAATCCGTCGTGCGGACTTTCGATATCGAGAGGGGCGCAAAACGCCGCAGAGCAGATATCCTCATCACTCCTCGCAATAGCGCGGGATAAGCGTATTAGCGAGTTGGCGTATTTGAGGCAGGAGCCGCCGCAGAGCTTGACTTCGTTTTTTTCGGAAAGCTCCGAGAGCTTTAGAGCCTCGTCGGTGCTGACGGTTATAGGCTTGTCAACAAATACTGTCATTCCCGAGGTGAGATAGGGAATAACGCTTTCAAAGTGAGTGGAGCCCTTTCGGGATGTAACCATCACTCCGTCGACCTGTCCTACAAACGCGTCGGGAGAGGGAGACGAGCAGTCTATTGAGAATTTTTCATAAAATCGGGCATTTGCCTCGGTATCTGTTCCGAAAGCGCCGATTATTTTAACATTTTCGTTGCCCTGAAGCATAGAAGCAAATGCAGATGCGTGTGAGTTTTCAGTTCCGATAATAGCAATTTTTTTCACCTTAGTTTCCTCCTGACCTTAGTGGGGAATATATTTTAAACGGAAAACTAACCAACTGGTTATTTAGCGGTTTTCATAATTAAATAATACCACACAAAAAAAGCTATGTCAAGAGAAAAAAGAGGTAATGAGGAGGAAATCTATGAAATCGATAAAAGATATTTATAAAATCGGTAAAGGACCGTCCAGTTCTCATACCATGGGACCGCAAAAGGCGGCGACTATATTCAGGAGTAAATACCCCGAAGCGGAGCTTTTTCAGGTAAAACTTTACGGCTCACTCGCAAAAACGGGGCTCGGACACGGGACAGACAGAGTTTTGCGCGAGAGCTTTGTTCCGACACCGTCTCAGATAGAATTTATATCCGAAGCAGATTTTGAGCTGCCTCACGCGAATACGATGGATATTGCGGCTTATCGTGATGGCAGGGAAATCGGCAGATGCAGAGTGATGAGTATAGGCGGCGGAGATATTGCCATTGAGGGACAGAGCGCAGAGACGGATGCGGATATATATAAGGAAACGAATTTTGATGAAATACTGAGCTTTTGCAGAGAAAAGGGAATACGCATTTATGAATACGCAGAGATGCACGAGGAGGATATTTATGAGCATCTGTCTTGTGTGTGGGCGGTTATGAAGGAATCAATACAAGAGGGGCTTGGCAAGAGTGGATTTTTGCCGGGAGGACTTGAGGTAGAGCGTAAAGCTGCCAAGATATACAGGGCGAGTCCGAGTGAGAGCGGCACCGCAGCGGAGAACCGACTTGTATCTGCCTATGCCTTTGCGGTCAGCGAACAGAACGCCGATAACGGTACTATAGTCACGGCTCCCACCTGTGGCTCTTGTGGAGTTCTTCCCGCGGTGCTGAAATATATGCAGGATAAAAATAAATATAGCGACACAGAGATATTGCGCGCTCTTGCGACTGCGGGGGTGGTTGGAAATGTCGTCAAGCGGAACGCATCGCTGAGCGGAGCGGAATGTGGCTGTCAGGCGGAGGTTGGAACAGCTTGTTCTATGGCAGCGGCGGCACTATCTGAGCTTGCGGGACTTGACCTTGACAGACTTGAATACGCGGCGGAGATAGCGATGGAGCATCATATCGGACTTACCTGCGACCCCGTTTGCGGACTCGTTCAAATACCGTGTATCGAGCGTAACGCCGTTGCGGCACTCGGAGCAATAAACGCCTCCGACCTTGCGGGAGTGCTTGGAAATACCAACAAGGTGTCCTTTGATACGATAGTTAAAACCATGTATGAAACAGGTATAGACCTTCACTCAAGATACAAGGAGACATCCGAGGGCGGACTCGCTAAGCTTTACGGCGAAGGAGATAAACAGGAATGAAATAACATACTGTAACCGTATGTTAATATAAAATCATAATCAAATTAATCTTTATAGGAGAGGAACCAAAAATGAGCAAAGAACCAAGAAGATCGGCGTATGCCAAGAATGATGACCCCAACTACTATGACTACATCGTAAGACCTAAGGCAAAGGGAGCGCTGCTTGTGAAGCGTATTCTGTTTATACTTGCCTATGTTGTTTTCGCAGGCGGCTTCTGCGCACTCTGCGCAACCTTTAAGCTGTTTCCTGTGATGTGCCTTGTACTGGTATTGACATGTGTGGTGGTATTCTTCACATGGAGATATGTCAAGCCCGAATATGTTTATTCTTTTGAAAAGTCGTATATCTATTTCTCCGTGATTTACGGCGGACTTACCCGTAAGGAGCTTTTCAACTATCACATCAAGGACATCGAAAAGATAGCGCCTTACAGCGGCGAATATCAGAGAGATGCCGACAGCATCACGGATGCCGAAAAGGTATATCATGTCTCCTCTATGGACGCGTATGATATTTACTATATTTACGCAACCGATGAGAAGGGTAAAAAGAGGCTCGTATTCTTCGAGGCAACAGAGCAGAGCAAAAAGCTCCTCAGATACTACAACGATAAGACTGTTATACTTAAATAGTCAATAGTGATACATATATGTTCATCGGCTCGTGGAATGGGTTGATGAACATATATAAAAAACATAAACAAACAGTTAGTTACATATTGACAACGCGGATAAACTGTGTTATAATGTGTTTGTAGGTAGAATTATATTTTCTTAAAAAGACAATTGTTTGGCGGCAGAGACCGCAGAAAGGTATAAAAATGAACAGACACGAAAAGGCTATGGAAATACTTTCGGCGGGAACGGTAATTCCTGCAACGCCACTTGTGCTAGACGAGAATAAAAAATTCGATCCCGAGGGGCAGAAATTTCTCACGGAATATTATCTTGAGGCGGGAGTCGGCGGTATCGCAACGGCTGTGCATAGCACTCAGTTTGAGATACGCTTGCCCGAGTTTTCGCTCTTTGAACCGATACTGAAAACCGTGTCGGAAACGATAGACGAATACGAAAAGAAAACAGGAAAAACGATAGTTCGCGTGGCGGGTGTTTGCGGAAAAGCCGAGCAGGCGGTAAGCGAGGCACTTGTTGCGAAGAAATACGGATTTGACGCAGTTCTTCTTAGCCCCGGCGGTCTTGGAGACCTTAGCGAAGACGAACTGCTCGAGAGAACGGAGAAGGTTGCGGCGGTTATGCCCGTGATAGGATTTTATCTTCAGAAGGCGGTCGGCGGAAGATATCTTTCCTATGACTATTGGGCTCGCTTTTGCGAGATAAAAAATGTGGTCGCAATCAAGTGCGCGTCCTTCAACAGATATTCCACGATAGATGTTGTCCGTGCGGCGGCATTCTCGTCGAGAGCGGATAAGATAACTCTTTACACGGGAAATGACGATAATATAATTTATGACCTTATTTCGGACTATACATTTACCGACGGTGGAAAAACCGTATCGAAGAAATTCAAGGGCGGCTTGCTCGGTCATTGGACTGTGTGGACGAATAATGTCGTTAAGCTCTTTGAGAGAATAAAGGCTGATCCCAACGATCCCGAGCTGAAGGTGCTCGCACCGCAGATAACCGACGCAAACGGAGTTATCTTCGATGCGGCGAATAATTTTGCGGGCTGTATTTCGGGAATCCACGAGATACTTCGCCGTCAGGGACTTATGAAGCATATACATTGCTTGTGTGAACACGAAAAGCTCTCCGATGGACAGATGGAGGAGATAGACAGAATACTAAGAATGTATCCTCACCTCACGGATGACGAATTCGTAAAGGATTACATAGCGAGGAAAAGAGTGTGAATATGAAATTTGACGGGGTAAAGGGAAGAATAGAGGCTATGCCCTCGGATAAATATCCAAAGCCGAGCATATTGCCACCCGCTTGCCATCCAAGGCTTATGCTTACGCAGGAGCTTCTCGGGAAACTCAGGGAAAAGCTCGAATGCCCCGAATATGCGGTGGCAAAAGCGGAATTTGAAGCTCTGAGAGATACCGACTTTTCATCGGTTATGAATGTTGATGCCGCGAGAAGCGGAAGGGCGCTCGGAGTTATAGAAGCGAAGGCGTATTCGTATCTTCTTTTTGGAGACACGAAATACGGTCTTGATGCGATAGCTTCAATTAAAGAATACATGGACAAAGCCTGCTTTGACGGTCTGGCGGACGATTACAGAGCAATGGGGCAGACGATGTTCACAGCGGCGGAGGTATACGACTGGTGTAATCCGCTACTGAGCGATGAGAATAAATACTATATAGTAGCCTCGATAGAGAATAACATTGCTCCGAGAATGGAGATAGGAATGCCCCCATGTAAATACGGCGTCGTGGTCGGACATCAGGCGGAGGCACAGCTTCTGCGCGATTGGCTGTCATTTGCCATAGCGGTTTACGACGATTATCCCGATATCTATAATTTCGTGGCGGGAAGATTTTTCAAGCTATATGTTCCCGTAAGAAATTATTGGTATGAAACAGAAGCCACGCTTCAGGGAAGCTCATATAGCGGATATCGCTTTACCTGGGATCTATGGTCGGCTTGGCTGTTTGAGAGAATGACGGGAGAGCTGATATATTCCGAAAAAATGAAGCTTCTGCCCGCGCAGTGGCTTATGTATCGCAGACCTGACGGTCAGGGACTTCGAGATGGTGACGATTACGCAGAGCTTGGCGGACGCTGGGATCAGTACGGCTTCCCGTGGTTCTATGCGGGAAACCTTTTCAAAGATCCCGTATATCTGGCTCAGGCATTCAAAAAGATAGGCAGGAGAGACAGATTTTTCTATAACGAGCTGACGCTTACTCCGGTTCAGCTTATGATATTTGACGATGCGAGTATTGGCGAGCAAGAGGACTTTTCTCACTATCCTCTCATAAAGCACTATCCCGATCCCTGCGGAATAACCGTCGCGAGAACCGGTTGGGATATCAGTCCCGATTCAAGAGATGTTATGGTGTTTATGAAGATTGGCGGACTTTGGTCGGCAAATCATCATCATATGGACTTCGGCGCGTTCCAAATATATTACCGAGGAATACTCGCTTCGGATTCGGGTGCTTATGTGCATTACGGCTCACCTCACGATATGAGCTATAATAAGCAGACGATAGCGCATAACTGCCTGCTGATATACGATCCCGACGAAACGAACGGACGGGCGGTGAACAGCGGCGGACAGATAATGATACCGGGTGAAGTAATGGACCTTGAGCATTGGCTCGGAAACGAGGAGTTCAAGATGGGTGAGGTCTATGCTCACGACGAAGATCCCGCCTGCGTATATATTGCGGGAGATATCACAAAGGCATACCGCAAAAAGGTGCGTGAGGTCATCAGACGAATGATGTTCGTTCCAATCAAGGACGAGAGAGTACACGCGATATTTGCCGTTAGTGACAAGGTCGTTTCCTCAAACGCTGATTTCAAAAAGACCTTTATGCTTCACTGTCAGGAGGAGCCGCAGATAATCGGAAACAAGACGGTGATAAGACGCACAGGAAGCCCTGAAAGCTTCCACGGATTTCCCCTGAGTTACGACGGAATGTTGATAAACCATACGCTGCTTCCTCGGGACGCAAGAATTGAAGCGCTTGGCGGAGAGGGACGAGAGTTTCTCATAAACGGCGTGAATTACCCCATTCCGATAAACGGAAAGCTCAAGGCGAGTGCTGAGACGGGTTGGGGCAGAGTGGAAATAACTCCTCCCGAGGCGAACGAAAAGGATGAATTTTTGAATGTTATGCTCGTTTGCGATAACGGAGAGCTTGTAGAACAGAGCCCCAGGCTTTATGAGAGCGATGCGGCAGTCGGCGCGTTCGTGCTGTCCGAGGCGTTATTCTTCCCAAGAGGAAGGGAGTCGCTTTCAGAGGCTATTGAAATAACTCCGCCCGAGATGCACAAAGCTTGGAATTATCATATTTCAGGACTTGCGGTCGGCGAGTGGAGCGTAACCCTCGGCGGAGTCGAGATATGCAGAAAGTCTGTCGATGCAGAGAGCGGTATGCTTAACTTCAGCGCTCTCGGCGGCAAGATAAAAATTTACCCTGTTGAATAAAATTTATTTAAGGAGAAAAGAAAATGAAAAAAGTATTTGCTTTGATTTTAGCGCTTTTGATGCTTCTTTCCTGCTTCGTATCCTGTTCCAAGGACGACAAAGATGGGGATGAAACAACTGTTTCCACAACCGTAGCTCAGACGGGAGACGGAAGCTTTACCGACAGTATAACCCGTCAGAACGCGCAGAGCTCGCTTCCTACGCTTGATTTTGGCGGAAAGCTTATCAGATACCTCACAAGAGACAGAGAGGATACATCATTTGAGATAAATCCCGACCTTGTTGCCGATGAGGGACTTTCGCAGGCAATATACAACAGAAATGCGTATGTTGAAAAGACCTTGAATGTAGAACTTGAAATAGTTCCCAAATCGGGTAGCTGGGCAACTCAGGGCGAGTATATGTCAGAGATAAGAAACAATGCAAACGGCCCCGATTACTATGATATCGTCTCAGGTCCTAATTATGCTCTCGTTCCCCTGGCAATGGAGGGATATTTTAGAAATATTCATTCTCTTGATTATATCGACACCGAAAAGCCCTGGTGGAATACCAACTTCATTAATGAGTGTACTTATAGAGATAAGCTCTATACCATAGAGGGCGAGCTTTCGCTCTCGATGATAGACAGTGCGTTTGTAATGTTCTATAATAAAGACACCTTCGCAGCTGCGAATAAGGGCGTAAATATTTACGATATAGTAAAGAACGACGAGTGGACTTTTGATAAATTCAAGAGCTTCATTTTAAACACATGGGATGATACAGGAGCTGTTAACGGAGAGCCCGACCTCGGCGACTCCTTCGGATATGTTTCTCCTTCGTTCTCCTGCGGTCGTGACGGATACCCCGCGGCGTTTGGAGCGACAGTCGCCGAGCGTGACGCTAACGGAAACATAATCTTTACATTTGACAACTCCACAAACTTCGATAAGTGGGGCGCTTTCTATGAGTTCCTTCAGGCGGAGAGCGGAGCTTATGTTCCCGGCGGAAATGACCAGGCGAGAACCGATACTATGGATATGTTCCAGGGTGGAAGAGCTATGTTTATAACAGAGCTTTTGCACTACTCAACTACGCTCAGAGCTATGGATGTTGAATACGGAGTGCTTCCGCTTCCCAAGTTTAACAGCAATCAGGAGAACTACGGTACCTCGTCCGAGGCAGTACACTCTCAGTTTGCTATTCCGAGAGCTGGAACACAGAATGTGGAGGCGTCGGCAGTTCTAGAGCTGCTTTGCTTTGAAACATACAGAAATGTTACACTTACATACTTTGAGTCCACACTCAAGGCTAAGAATATGAAGGACGGCGAGTCCACGGAAATGCTTGATATCGTCGTTGCTTCGATCACCTGCGATTTCGGAGCTTATTATTCAACTCAGATCACATGGCCTTTCCCTGTAATCGGAACGGAGAAGGACCTCGGTTCTTATGTAAGCCAGAAGAGAGGAATGATGACTCCTAAGCTCAATACTCTCATAACAACACTTGACAGTTTGGAAGATTAAGTGTAAAATAGTAAAATAAGGAAAAAGAAAGGGTGCGCTCCTTTGGTGAGAGCGGTAAGGATATGGAAATACAGGAACTGAAGAAGCGTGCTTTTGACTACATCGAAAGCATAAGCGACAGGATAATCGAGCATGGGAAGAAAATAATGGAGACTCCCGAGCTTGGATACAGAGAGGTAAAGACCTCGGCTTATGTGGAAAACGAAATGAACAGACTCGAACTCGCAGATGTACGCGGCGTGGCGCTTACGGGCGTCGTGTCGCGCCTGCGAGGCGAGAGCGGGGGATCGAATGTTTGCGTTATCGGAGAGCTTGACGCTGTCCTTACCGCAGATCACCCAAAAGCGGATAAGCAAACGGGTGCGGCGCACTCCTGCGGACATAATATTCAGATAGCACAGCTGCTTGGATGCGCCGATGCGCTGAAGAACAGCGGAGTTGCGGAGTATCTCGCGGGAGATGTTACATTTCTTGCAGTACCCGCAGAGGAGTTTGTTGAGCTTGATTACAGACATACCCTCTGCAAGGAAGGGAAGATAGAGGAGCTCAGTGGAAAAAAAGAGCTTATAGCAAAGGGATTTTTCAAGGATATCTCCTGCGCTATGATGGTTCACTCACAGCCCAACGAGCCCGAGAGAAGCTGCTATATAGACTGTAAAAGTCTCGGATTTGTGGCAAAGAAAATAAGATTTATCGGAAAGTCCGCTCACGCGGGCGGCGCGCCTCACGAGGGAATAAATGCGCTAAACGCAGCTATGGCGGCAATGATGTGTATTCACGCTATGCGCGAGACATTCAGAGACGAGGATAAAATAAGAGTTCACCCGATAATAACCAAGGGTGGCGACCTTGTCAATGTGGTTCCCGCAGATGTTACTATGGAAACCTATGTCAGAGGAGCAACTCCCGAGGCTATCGCGGACGCTTGCTTTAAGGTAGACAGAGCTATCAAGGGAGCGGCGTACGCACTTGGAGCCGAGGTCGAAATAGAGGATATCGGAAGCTATGCTCCGCTCAAACAGGATATCTCGCTCGGAGAGCTGTTTGAGAAAAACGCCTTGGATTTTATTCCTGAGGAAAGAATATATCACGGCGTAGATATGGTCGGCTCAACGGATATGGGCGACCTCAGCCTTGAGATACCGTCGATACAGCCAACCTTCGGAGGCTATTGCGGAGGGGCGCACAGTAAGGAGTTTTGCAGCGCAGATGATTATGTCACGCACATACTGCCCTGCAAGATAATGACGGCAACGGTTATAGATCTCCTTGCGAACGGAGCCGAGGCGGCAATTAAAATACGGGAAAATTATGACCGAAATAACGGCAAAAGATAAATAATAAACAGAGCGGTAAAATAAAGTCAGATTTACAGATAGGAGAAAGAGATGTTGACAAACGAACAGCTTAACGCTATGATGACAGAGCCCTCAGCGGCGCTTATAGAAGATATGAAAAAAATAGAGGGCGATATAATGATACTCGGTGCGGGTGGAAAGATGGGTCCCACTCTCTGTGAGCTTGCGGCTAAGGCAGTTAAGGCAACCGGAGTTGATAAGAAGATATATGCGGTATCTCGTTTCAGCTCCGAGGAGACTTGTCGCTATCTTCGCGATTGCGGAGTTACCGTTATAAAGGCAGACCTTCTTGATATGGAGGCGCTCTCAAAGCTTCCTGATGTTGAAAATATCATTTATATGCCAGGTAAAAAATTCGGAACAGATGGAAATGAGTGGGAGACCTGGGCTATGAACTCGACGCTTCCCGCCTTCGTCGCTAACAAATATAAGAATTCGAGAATAGTCGTTTTCTCTTCGGCAAACATATATCCGATAAGTCCTGTCAACCGTTGCGGCTGCACCGAGCAGGACCCCGTAGTTCCCATGGGAGAATATCCTATGAGCTGCCTTGCGAGGGAGAGAGCGTTTGAGTATGTCGCAAACCGTTACGGAACGAAGGTGTTTATATACAGACTTTGTTTCGCGGTCGCGCTCAATTACGGCGTGCTTTGCGATATAGGTATGAATATTATGGAGGGCAAGCCAATACAGCTCGGAAATGCTTGCTTCAATTACATATGGCAGGGAAGCGCAAACGAATATGCGCTCAGAGCTATACTTCTGGCAGATTCTCCCGTTGTTAAAATGAATATTTCGGGGCCCGAGATGGTCTCTGTAAAATATGTCGCCGAAAAGCTCGGCGAGGCACTCGGAATAGAGCCTGTGTTTGAGGGTGAACCTCAGAATGACGCATATCTTGTCAACACTATGGAGTGCGTAAAGGCATTCGGATATCCTGCTATCAGCGCGGGCGAGCTTATAGATATGCAGGGTGAATGGCTGAAAAACGGCGGTAAGACGCTTGGAAAGCCCACTCACTTTGAGGCGAGAAACGGAAAGTATTGATTTGTTGATTTTATAGGGAGACTTGAATATGGAGAGAAATGCAAAACAGACTAAACAGAATATACTCAACGCGGCTATAAAAGAGTTTTCTGATAAGGGACTTGCAGGCGCGAGAATAGACACTATCGCGGCAGACGCAGGCTGTAACAAGGGTATGATATACCAGTATTACGGCTCAAAGGACGCGCTTTACGAGAGCGTTATAAAATACGAATATGAAACTCTGTCATTGGTTGAGGCGGATATAGTCAATAAGAACCACGATTATCTTGATATGATATCGGTTATAGTTGACAGATATTTTGACTTTCTTTTTGCACATCCCGATTTTGTTAAGATAATTATGTGGGAAAACCTGAATGAGGCAAGGACGATGAAGAATATCGGAATAGCCTATAAAGCGCCTATTATCGAGGCGGTTGAAAATATGGTGAGAAAGGGAAGAAGCGAGGGCGTTTTTCGCGAGGATGTTAAAACACGCCATGTCGTGTTTGCTCTTATAACGGGAGCTTTCTCGTATTTTTCAAACAAATATACACTCCCCCATCTGCTTGGAATGGACCTTGACGACGAAAAGGTTGTTCGCACACACAAGGAAATTATCAAGCAATCGATAACGAGTTATCTCACAAAGGAATAACTCGGTGTAGAAAGTCCACCGATTTTCTCAAGTTTATTGAAAGGTTTTTCTATGATAAAATCGCAGGAAAGGAACTTGATTTATGAAGATTTTGGTTACGGTTCCCGAGGGACCTGTCAGAACCAGCTTCTTTCCGCCTCATGTTTGTGCAAGACTTGAAGCGCTTGGAGAGGTTGAATATAATACCACGGGAAGAAATTACACACCCGACGAGCTTCGCGAGCATCTTATGGGTAAGGATGTGGCGCTCACGGGTTGGGGTACGGGACTTCTAGACGAATATGTTCTTGAGGGTAACGATACCCTGAAGCTTCTCGCACATACGGGCGGCGCAGTTACCCCCGTTGCGTCAGACTACCTTTACGATAAGGGAATAAGGGTAATAAGCGGAAACAGACTGTACGCTGAATCTGTTGCCGAGGCGGTCATTGCCTATGCTCTCGCTTCACTTCGCCGTATCCCTGAGTTTACTCAGCGCTCAAGAGAGGGTGGCTGGTATGAGGGCGAGATATGGGAGGGACTTCTCGATCAGACCGTTGGAATCGTCGGTTTTGGAATGATATCCAAGAGCTTTATGAAGCTTGGCAAAACATTCAGACTTAAATTCAAGGTGGTTGATAAGCCCTACATAACAGAGGAAGATAAAAAAGAATACGGATTTGAGACGGCATCTATCGAGGAGGTGTTCAGCACCTGTAAGATAATCTCAATACACTCGGCTATGACTGATAAGACATATCACATGGTCAATGAAAGACTTCTTTCTATGATACCGGACGGAGCGCTTCTTATAAATACCGCCAGAGGCCCCGTTATAGATGAGCAGGCTCTCATACGGGAGCTTGAGAAGAAGAGATTTAACGCGGTTCTCGATGTCTATGAGGCGCAGGAACCCCTGCCTCTTGATTATCCGCTCAGACATCTTGATAATGTTATATGTATTCCGCATATGGGCGGTCCCACTTACGACCGCAGGCAGGTAGTGACAATGGCACTTGCGGACGATATAGAGAACTTTTTCAGAGGTGGGGAGCTTAAGCAGGAGATTTCGCGCACATACGCGTCGCGTCAGACATCGGCAAAATCCACCTAAGCTTTTCTTCGAATAAAGAGTAAAAAATACCGAGGATTTAATGTATGCGCTATGTGATAGGACTTGATGTAGGCACGACAGGAACAAAGGCGATTGTCTGCGACGAGCTTGGAAATATTTACAGTAAGGGATATAAAGAATACGATCTTATTTTCGGAGACGGAGGACGGGTCGGACAGAGAGCTGAGGATTGGTACGACGCAGCTTGCTACGCTGTAAAAAAAGCGGTAAGCGAAAGCGGAGTCGATAGTTCTCTTATCGAAGCGATATCTCTCTCAACACAGGGTGCGAGTATGCTCGCGGTCGATGAAAACTTCAATTCCTTGTGCGATGTTATCACTTGGATGGACAAAAGCACGCAGCGCGAGGTAGACGAGCTGATTTCCGTTTTTGGAGAAGAAACGCTCTACCGTAAGGCGGGCTGGCCGCTCGGATGCGCGAATGATGTTCCGAAGATACTTTGGCTCAGAGAGTATTGTCCTGAGGTTTTTGAGGCGGCAGCTTCCTTTGTATCAACTCTCGAATATATGAATTTCCGTATGACGGGGAATAATGTTTCGGACCCCACCAATACCGCAATACGCTCCTTGATGGATATACAAAAGGGAGAATATGACGCCGATATACTTGATTATCTCGGAATAGATAAAAATAAGCTTCCCGAGATAGCCCCTGCGGGTACTCTCGTGGGCAGACTTACGAGCGAGTGTGCCGAGGCATTCGGGCTCAGCACAGATGTCAAGGTCATAAACGGCGCTCACGACCAGTATTGCGCGTCAATCGGTTCTGGCGCGGTGTCGGCGGGCGATATGCTCGTGGCAACGGGAACGACTTGGGTGGTGTTGGGAATTTCCGATAAGCTTATTTATACGCCGAGCAGAGTCTCACCGGGAATACATCCCGTAGAGGGACTTTACGGAGTTATGGCAAGTCTTGTCAGTGCAGGCTCGGCACTAAAATGGTATAAGAATATAATAAATATTGATTATTCGGATATAGACGCGGGCGCGGCAACACGCCGCGACAGTGCGAAGGAGCTTTTGTTCGCACCATATCTCGCGGGAGCAGGATTTCCGCATACCGATAGAAATATGAAGGCTAAAATGTGCGGACTCGAACAGTCTCACGACAAATACGATATCGCGCTCGCCCTTATGGAGGGCATCGCGTTTGAGGCAAAGACCGTACTCGAGGAGTATAAAAAGTTCGGTTGCGAGGTAAGCAAGCTGATAATGACGGGCAGAACCGCGCACAGCGATGTGTGGAGAGGACTTGTACGCGATATTACGAATTGCGAGATACTTATAACCGATGAGCCCGATACCTGTTGCGTCGGTGCGGCTGTTATGGCATCGGTAGGCGCGGGAATATATCCCGATTACCGTACGGCGGCAAAGAAAATGGTAAAGATCACAAGGCGAGACCTTCCCGTGACGGAAAATGTTGAATTTTACCGTAAGAAGTATCAGAAATATATAAAGGCATTTAATTAATCCACCGAAAGGAATTATAATATGAAAAGACAGATAAGAACCCCCTATTTTGAGATAGGAACCAAAAACTATGTTTACGGTGACAAGGTGCTCGAATATGCGATAGCGGCGGATAAGGCGGCGGAGAAGTACGATATAGATGTTCTTTTTATTACCTCTCCTATCGAAATACGCAGAGTCGTTGAGAACACCAAGCACCTGATAGTGCTTGCGCCCTATATGGATACGCTCCGCCCTGGCAGAGGAATGGCAGACATACTTCCAGAGGGACTCAAGGCGGCGGGAGCTGAAGGCGTGGTAGTAAACCATTGCGAAAAGCCTATGTCGATACCTCAGATAAAACAGACGATAGACCGTGCGAGAGAGCTCGATATGCTCGTGTTTGCGTGCGCGGATACGATAGCTGAGGCTAAGGCGATAGCTCAGCTTCACCCCGATATAATTAATCCCGAGCCTACCGAGCTTATCGGTGGTAGCGGAAACGGCGTCAGCGATATGTCTTATGTTGCGGCGTCGATAAAGGAAATAAAGAGCGTTTATCCCGACATTATGGTCGAGCAGGCAGCGGGAATAACCAACGGTGAGCAGGTATATCAGTTCATAATGGCAGGCTCCGAGGCGGCAGGCGCGGCGTCGGGAATTATGAACGCAGAAGATCCGATAGCGATGATAGACGAAATGATAGCCGCGACCAGACGCGCGGCGGACGATCTTGCAAAGCAGGGAAAGTGAGGAAATAAAATGGTATTCAAGAAAGCAATAAAGCTTCAGTCTAATGATAAAATCTGCACATTCCACAATGTAACGGCACAGGCTAAGGAGGCTCTTGACGAGTCGGGTATACAGAACGGTATAGTGGTAGTTTATTCCCACCATACCACATGTAGCGTAATTACGCAGGAATGCGCGTTTGATATGTCTATGACGGGGCTTGAAACACTCCAGCAGGACCTTGTTGATGTGTTTGAAAAAATGGTTCCCACCTGTAGCAGAGAGGGAATATATCTCCACCCGGGCCCCAAGGCACTTAAATTTGCTGAGGAGCATGGCGAGGACGCGAGAGGATGTCATAATACCGACGCACATCTTATTTCGTCGATTATCGGAAGAAGCCAGACTATCGTTGTTGACGACGGAAGTATGGATCTTGGAGATTTTGGATTTATCTATTTTATCGACTGGGATAAAACAAGAGCAAGACAGAGAACAGTACAGATAATGATAATCGGAGAGTAAGCAGAATAGCAAAATGCTTTGAGGTGTGCTGTCTTCGGTCAAATCGCCAAAAAGCAGGGCAAAATAAACAAAGTTTTTTAAAAATAGAGGTGCCTTGATACAATCTTTGTGTTGCAAAAACTTCGAGTTTTTTAGCGAAACAATCTACTGAAAACTCTCAAAGACGAAAAAAGCACCCCGAACGAAGAAAAAACGGGGGAATCTGAAGATTCTTTTGGCGGTCAAACTAAATTAGGCATTTCTTTTGATTTTTGTGTAATTTTGACTAATGTGTAAAAAAATGTTGCTTGACATTTGACCGCTTTTGTGTTATTATACAATCAACTTATTGATTTCTTTTCGCTCGAGCTGTTTGTAATGCGGGGGAAGGGGAATCATAATTTGATTTGTTATAATATAACTAACCAGTTACTTAATTAAAAGGAGGATTTTTTATGAAAAAGGTACTGGCAATCGTATTGGCGCTTATGATGTTGATTCCGATGGCGCTGGCAATCGTTCCCGCTTCGGCAGTGGATGTTGCGTCAGACAGCTATGTTGATCTCACAGCTGAGTTCAATACGAAATCTTACGCAGTTGGTTCGGGCTTCTCGATAGCAGGAACTGACAACGCTCCCGCTAAAAAGAATGCGAACGCAGCTGCGGGAACTTATGCGGTCCTTCAGTATGCGGGAAGCGCAGACTACAACAAGAAGGACTACGATCTTTCCTACAATGTAAAGCTCGGCGCAGAGAACAAGGGTGAGACGATGAACCACCTGTATTGGCAGGATTGGGGAACAACCAATGCGGATGGCAATGTCATTCGTACATATGCTTCCTCGGGCAAGTCTGTGGGCATTGGTCTTTACACCACTTATAGCGGAACAAGTATAACCTATATGGTTCTGGGTTATGCTCCCGGAGGATTTGCTGTGTCCAAGGCACTTGTTGACGGAGCTGCTTCCAAGACAGACGAGACTCTTCTTGCGGGCGCATCGGCAAATGCAGAGCTCAACTACAACATCAGCTTTGACTATGAAGCAAAGACCGCTACCGTTGTCGTTACCCGTGTTGACGACTCAACAAAGACCATCACTATGAACTTTGACCTCACACCCAACGATGCAGCTCTTTCGGGCGTTACCGACGCTCAGGGTTGGGCAATTGCTGACTGGGATAACGGCTCAGCAACCGCTCTTGAGGAGATAAATACTGTTAAGCTCAACGGTACAGAGATAAACTTTGTTCAGGGCTTCAACTGCAAGAACTATGCAGCGCTTGCAGGATTTGCCGCAAACGCAGATAACCCCTACACGGTTAAGAACACCGCTACATCAGGAAATCAAGTGCTTCAGTACACAGGCGCAGGCGAGTACAATAAGAAGGACTACGAGTTCTCTTATGAGGTAGAGCTTGCTGTCGGCGGCTCGACTTACACTCACTTCTATTGGCAGGAGTGGAGAAAGCTTTCCAACGGTAATTGCCGTACCTATGCTTCCGAGGGACACTCCGTAGGTGCACTTCTCAATATTGCTACCGTTGCGGCAGCAGGAGAGACCCCCGCGACTATGAACTTCAGTGTTTTGGGATATGACAACTCTTCCGTTGGTTATAATGCAGCATACAAGGGAACGAAGGCTGACGGAAGCGACGAGCTTTCCAACACTGCACTTCTCGCAGGTGCTGAGGGCACAGTAAAGCTTCGTATAGGCTACGACTTCGACTATGCTGCAAAGAAGCTTGATGTGGTTGTTACCAGACTTGATGACCCCACGCTCACAACTAATGTTGTATTCGACCTCACAAATACTTTCCCTGCACTTGAATTAGTAACAGATCCCGCAAATGTTGCTATCACCGATGTTGGAAGCAAGAGTGTTACCGTTGGTAATCTCGTGTTCTCCAAGATAGGTATTCCCGAGAGAGTTCCTGAGACCGAGCTTGAAGAGGGTGAGTGGGCATACAGCACTGAGCTTGAAGCCAATACTACCGATTGGGATATAATGGTTCCCAAGGCTATCAACCGCGAGGCATTCAAGGTTGAGAACGGTTACTTCACAAGAACAGGAACCGATTCCGCAGAGTATGCAGACGCGTATACAATGGCTAAGTATAAGGGCTTTGTAACCGAGGACTACAAGCTTCAGTATAACATCAAGCTCAATGCAGACAACCGTTGCCGTGTTGCGGCATACCTCGTATGGGACGATGTTGATTACTGGGGCAATCAGAAGTGTAACGGATTTACTTTCTATGTAAGAGTTGAAAACGGACTTATCTACATAGTCGGCGTTCACTATGATAACCAGACATACAGAGGATCTATGACTCCTACTCCCGACACTGCGGCAAACGCAGCCGAGGCAGAGGGAGAGGGTATTCTTGCAGGACAGCCCGCTAACACAGAGCTTACCGTTACCTATGTTGTAAAGGGCGATAAGGTTTCTGTAAATGTTGCTCTTGCATCTGATCCCACGAAGACCACGGGAACAGTTATTTACGATCTCACTCAGTATCCCAACGCTCTCGGCGCGGTTGACCGCACAGAGAAGTTCGGTATTCTTGATGCTGCTTGCGAATACGGAATAGCTCCCGCTTCTATCGGACAAATCAAGCTCTGGACAACCAGTGAGCCTCCCAAGGATACAACAGCAGGCTCAACCACAGCTACTCCCACAACTCCCAACAAGCCCGCAGACACAACCGCTTCTACCACAGCCGCTGCTACTACCGCTGCAAACACAACCGCAGAGGAGACAGAGGAAGAGGATAGCGGATGCGGCTCATCTATCACGATTGCTTCCTTTGCGGCAATCGCAACAGTTGCTGTATCTGCAGTAGCAGTTGCAAGAAAACGCAAAGAGGACTAAAATAAAAACGGTATACGGTAATAAAATTACAGTATAGTATTGCTTAAACAGACTGCCGTTCCGGTATATTTCCGGAGCGGCAGTTTGTGTAAATATATCCCAACTTATAAGGCGTTTGCCGAATTATCTCGGCAAAAGGAGAAATATGCGCAAAGAACTGAAAAAAACGGCGGTAGCGCTCCTTCTGACAGTGGCTACCGTGTTCACACTTCTTATATCAAGCAGCGTCGGAATATTGGCAAAGGACGAGTATGTTTTCTTTGAGTCCTTTGAAAACGGCAAGGGTAATTGGACAAACCCAGGTGGAGGCTCGCGCACAGACCTCTCAACAGAGCAGGCGAGTGACGGTAACAATTCGATAAAAATAACCGACGAAGGCTCAAATTACACAGGAAACTTCAGAAGTCCGAAAATAGAAGGACTTGAAAAGGGAAAATATTACGACATTCTCGTTGATGTTTATAACGATTCTGGTAATGCCACGGTCTATGTCGAGTTTTGGAACGGAACGACAATTGACCATTATAACCTGAGTAACCGTATAAACAATGTAAGCTCAACAGCTACGGTAACGGGAAAATGGACTACCGTAACCTTTAAGGTGAGTGTACCCGAGGAGGCAACCGCTACCACGATATTGCTTTATAGCGGAAAGACCAATAAGGGTATAATGTATTTTGATAACATACGAATAAAAGCTGAAAGCGAAGACACACAACAGAACCTTCTCGACCTCGAGGCAAAAACAGAGGCTTATCCAAGACTTTATTTTACCGCCGACGAGCTTAATACGCTAAAGGGTCTCAAGAGCGAGACAACTGCAAACGCCTGCGGATTTACAGGTTCAAAGACCGTAGCCTCTCTTATCGCCGAGGCAGATACACTTCTGGAGAAGGATAGCTTTCAGATGACATATTACAGCACAACCCCCGTGACCTTCACGATACCTTTCACGGAGAAGCATTTTACCTCTCCTCCCACGGGATATAGCGGAAGCAACTATCCCTATTGGCAAGAAATGGGCAATCAGATGAAGGATATGATGCAGACGCTTTCCTTGGCGTATTCACTTACGGGAGAGGCGAAGTACGCCGACAGAGCGATAGCTCTTATGACCTCGCTATGCGCGTGGTCAACCTGGACAGAGCATCCGATGGTGAACCGTACATCTCTTGAAACGGGATACTTTACAGTCGGTGTCGCAACGGTGTACGATATGTGCTACGACAGATTGACAGATGCACAAAAGACAGCTGCCGTCAAGGCGCTCGAGGAGAAGGGACTTTCCCAGCTCTATGCTGACCTTTCGGCGTTTACCGACCACAACTATTATGTAAACAAGGCGACCGCCCTTGCGATAGGAAGCTGCCTTGTGCTTGATAAGGACGAGGACGCGAAGAAGTACCTTTCAAGAGCGTATGAATATATCGACTGGTATCTGAAGGAAAGAGTTTCATCTGAAAGTCAGGAGGGGCTCAGCTATACCTCTTATTCGATGGACCTTATTTCCTCAGCGCTTGACTGCATCAAGCGCGTAACTGGGGATACGAAGCTTATGTCGAGCGAGTATATGGATACCGCGTTTGTATGGGCGGTTATGTCTGCCGAGAATGGCAACGGCTACGGTCCTGATATTTCGGATGTTTATAGTACGACCTATTTCTATATAACGGCGTGCGTTATGAATAGAGAGCAGGGAAATGCCCTCGCGGGATGGTATATCAGCACCCGTAATTTTGAGGTTACAGATTTCAACAGAATCGTTTATTACTGCAAGAATATGAGAACCGAATCTCCCGATGAATATACCGCGAGAACGGGATTTAACCTCACACGGGGAATTATTCCAAATGTGGGATGGGGAGTTCTCCGCACAGGCTGGGGAAGAAAGGATATGACTCTCGTATGCGTTGCGAATAATTCCTCTCAGGGACATAGCCATTACGACCAGAATAGCTTTGTGCTTTCGCTTGGCTCGGGCTGGTTGCTCGGAGACCCTGGATATCAGGATTACGGTGGCGGATTTAAGAGCGATTATACGCTTTCATATGGTCATAGCACCGTTTATGTAGACGGAAAATCGCAGGATTATAAGGGCAAGGGAACGCTGAAGAATATGATAGACAGCTCGGCATATTCCTATCTCCTCGGAAGTGCGGGAGGCGCGTATAAATCGCTTTCCGAGTTCGACAGAAGCTTTATTATGGTAAATCATAGCGGAGCGTCGTACTATGTTATTGCCGACGATCTCGTCTCGGCGGATACTACGGCTCACGAATATTCGTGGGTGCTTAACGCTGAGAATATAACTCTGCTCAGAACGGTCAACTCAGACGGCTCTATCGGCTCGTTGTTGAAGGGCAAGAGCATGAACGACGATAAATTCGTGCTTTCGGGACAAGGCGGTTCAGTTAAGGTGTCGTTTGATACCAAGGCGGATATTTCCTACGGCTCGTGGAACGATGTTGGCTCGCTCATTACCGTGAGCAGTGGTGAGAAGGCTGCTTCCGATAGCTTCTGCGCGGTAATCGCGCCGATAAACGGACACGCGGGCTCTGAAAATATTGCGGTGGCACCGACGGTTTCCGAGTCCTTTACAAGTGCTAAGCAGAACGGAGTCAGGGTCGCATACGGAGAGCTGTCTGACCTCGTGCTTGTATCAAAGGCGACAGGCGTAAGCGCTGTGGGACTTGTTTCTGACGGAACCTCGGCGTCGCTGTTTGGCATAAGCGGAGAGAGCTATAACGGATATTCCGCGACAGACGCAAAGGCTTTGACATATAATGGCACAAATCTCATTGAAGCAGATGCACCCATCTCGGCGTCGATACATTTCGACACGGGCGAATGTGTTCTCTCGGGAGAGAAGGGAACGACGGTAAAATTCTATCTTCCGAGCGGAGCTGAGGGTTATGATGTCGACGCTGACGGATACTGTACTGTAGAGCTTACGGGAGATAAGACGACTATCGCAATAAACAAAATAGAAAATAACGGCTCGGAGGATAGTTCGCCAACTATTGACGAAGAAGAACCAAAGGGGAATAGTGTTGTCGTTATTGTTCTGGTAACACTCATTGCGGTTGCGCTTGTTGGCGGAGGACTTGCTGTCGCAATTATAATCGTGAAAAAGAAAAATAAAGATACATTCTAAAGACTGATCCCCGAGGCTGTATAGCCTCGGGGGTAATGTCTTTTTGCTTCCTAATATTAATTTTTTTCTCAAATACCTTCAAAACGCAAAAAATGCGACAATTTTTTCAAAAAAATACATAATTTTTTAAAAATCTCTTTTCTTTTTGCTAAAAGTGTATTATAATATAGTTATAAATCGTGCATAAGCACGAAATAGGAGGTTTATATGAAAAAATTTGGTAAGCTATTGGGCTTTGACCCCGTAGCAAAGCAAACAAGTGTCAGAACCGAGCTTATAGCGGGTGTTGTCACATTCCTCGCAATGGCGTACATTCTGACAGTCAACCCTAACCAGATTTTTGGTGGCGTTGACAGTCCCTATTGGTCGAGCGCGTTTATCGCGACCGCTCTCGGCGCAATTATCGGTACACTTCTTATGGCGTTCCTCGCAAAGATGCCCTTGGCACAGGCTTCGGGTATGGGACTCAACTCGATGGTCGGCGGACTTATCGGTGGTTGGGCAGGCTACGCTGCGGCATTCACTCCTGGTCAGGCGTTCTTCCTCGTGCTTATCTCGGGTGTTTGCTTCCTTCTGCTTTCCCTTATCAAGATCAAGGGTAAGACATTCCGTGAGCTTGTTTTCGACGGTATGCCCGTTGCGGTAAGAGGCGCTATCTCTGTTGGTATCGGTCTCTTTATTGCGTACATCGGATTCCAGAACGCAGGCATTATAGTGGCTAATCCTTACACCCAGATTGAGCTGGTAAACCTCACAAGCTGGGATACGGCGAAAACCGCTATTCTCGCGTTTATCGGACTTTTCCTTATCGCTATCCTTGATAAGCTTCATGTAAAGGGTGCGGTTATTCTCGGTATTCTCGGAGCTACCGTTATCGGTATCCCCTTCGGTATCACCAACCTTTCGGTTCTCGCAGGAGATGTTCCTGGTATATCCTGGAAGTTCTGGGAGAATATCGGCAACTTCTTCACGGGTGAGTTCACAGTATTCGGCTCTTTCGTTGATGTATTCACGGGAGACGGCGTAGCTCCCGCAGGCGTATCTGTATTCTCGGTAATTATGATAGTTATTACTTTCTGTATGATAGATATGTTCGACACGATGGGAACTATCGTTGGATGCTGCGCAGGCAACCGAGTTCTTTCCGACGAGAACGACAAGCCCCACAACTACGGCAAGATTATGATGAGTGACGCTATCGCTACTTGCTCGGGCGCTATGCTCGGTACATCTACCGTTACGACCTTCGTTGAGTCGGGCGCGGGCGTATCCGCAGGCGGAAGAACGGGTCTCACCGCTCTCACAACCGCAGGACTCTTCTTCGCGGCAATCTTCGCAATGCCCCTGTTCGCAGTTATTCCTTCCGCTGCAACCGCAGCCGCTCTTATCTATGTTGGAGTTCTTATGATGAAGGGTAACATAAAGAATATCGACTTCGGCAATGCTATCAAGGCAACCTCTGCCTTCCTTACCATAGTCGTAATGGTTCTTGCGTACTCTATCACAAAGGGTATCGGTGTCGGTCTCGTTTCCTACACACTTATGACTGTTGTTGCGTACCTCTTCGGTCTTATTAAGTACGCTATCACGAAGAAGGAAAAGCCCACTTGGGATCTCTCGGTGGTAGCTATCATAGTATCACTTCTGTTCTGTGTATACTTCTTCGTTCCCACAACGCTGTTCTGATAAGATACATTAGAACTATAACTATCCCCCGCGGACAAATGTCTGCGGGGGATATAATATTTATTGAAAAAAGCACTTGCGGTTGCAAGTGCTTTTTGGTGCCGGTGATCGGGGTCGAACCGATACGGTATCGCTACCACTGGATTTTGAGTCCAGCACGTCTGCCAATTCCATCACACCGGCGTATTATTTGCGTTGCGGCTGAAAACCACCCGCAACGCAGACTATTATATCACATTGATTTGATAAAATCAAGAGCTTTTTTAAAACTTGAAAAGATTTTTTATCAAACCTCGGCGGAGATTTTCGCTCTCGGCGCAACGCCCGAAAAATTACAGTCACCTATCCGCCCCTCGTATATCTGCTCGATGCCCTTTATTTTAAGAAAATCGTTAGGCATCATAAGAGAGGGATGCTTGGGCAGCTCGACGGCATCGGAGCGCCAGAGAACGGTTGCGACGAATTGTGAGCAGGTGAATTTATACCTTCTGTTTGTCTTTATACCAAGCCTTGCGGGGAGCAGACCGAGAAAATTATAGCCGTAGCGGTCAGGGCTCTCAAGAAATGCATCAATAGTTTCGGTTATCCTGTCATACGCCTTGTCGTCGACCTCAAGCGAGTAAAGACCGCAATTGCAGTCGGGAAACTTGGAAAATACGAATGTGTGAATATTCTCGACTATAAATCCCGCGATGAGGGGATTGTTTATCTTTTTTCTGGCGAAGCTGTAAAATTCATCTGTTGCGGGGCGCACGGCGATAGATGCATGCGTGTATTTTCCGCCCATAAGGGAATGGATCATGCGAGAGGGAACAGTACCCGTTCTCGAAAGAAGAAAATATATCTTTTTCACCGTCTCGCCTCTTTTCCTCTGAATTTTTTTAAATCCTTATGCTATAATAGCGCAAATTCATTATACCATATATATCGCTTCTTTTCAACCTTTTTTTCGGCAACTTTTGAAAATATATGTCTAAAATAATATGAGGGTAACAAAATTTGCAAAATCAATTGATTTTAGAAAATAAATATGGTAAAATAACTAAGAGTGATGCTCTGCGACGGCAGAGTAAATAAAATTGAGGAGGAATAGGTGCAGATATGAAAAGACTGATATCTTTTTTAATAGTTGCGGTAATGATTTTTCAATGCTTTTCGGTGCTTGTATCGGCGACCGATTTTTCTGTGTTTGATATCGACGAAAAGGAACTTGCAAATTCGGGTGAAAATATCGGAGATATTCACAATTGTATCTATCTTCCCGAGGAAGAAAAGGTTAGAGTGAGCGGCACTGTCAACCACGAGGTAATGGTCACTCATAACGATTATAAAATAGCCCTCTTTGCCGTACCGGAGGGTGAAACGCTTTACGATATAGTCACCGCTCCCGAGGCGGAGCCACTCGCGAGCGCGGATATTTCAATAAAATTTGAGTTTGAGGTCGACGCAAAGACCAATACAGAGCGATTTTCGCGTTATGCCGTAGTTATATATAACGATAGCGGAGACCTGAAGCTGATAGACGAGCCGAAGCACGCGAATGTCGAAACGAGTTATACTTATGACGCCGAGGACAAGACCGCATATAAGGGAGTGGGAACCTCGCTCGTATCGTCAGCGACAGACTCGGGAGTGGGAACCGCGATAATTCCCGTATATCTTGAGAAGCTACTCGGCAGCTCGTCGACGGGATATCTCTATGCGATTCAGGGCTCGTATATTTATTTCGATAAGGCGTATGTCGGAGAGCTTGACGCTAGTGTTAAAAGCCTTGCGGCAACGGGAAGCAGGGTATATCTGCAATTTCTTATAAGCGCGGACGCAGAGAGCGGAATTGCCGTTCTGAATGTGCCCGATACAGAAAAATACGCGCTTCCCGATATGAGCGCGGAACAGTCTGTGAACCTCATAGTAGCCTTTACCGATTTTATATGCGACAGATACGAGACCCGAAATGATTCCCATATAAGCGGAATTATCCTCGGCAGCTCGGTTGATACGGGTTACAGCGCGGAGCTTGGCGATATTGAGAGCTATGCCGATAATTATGCTCATTATATGATGGTTGCTGGAACCGTCGCAAGAGCGATAACCCCCTCGATAGATATAGTCATACCGCTCAGCGATAAAAACACATACGGAGCGGAGGACTATTCCGCGGTAGTATCTAAGCCGTCCGAGCTTTTAGAGAATATATGCAAATTTTTCGATAAATGCTTCTCTGACGGATTTTCCTTCTCAAGTATGATAGAAACCTCGTCGATTCCTTACGGAATAAACGAGGAAACGATACTTAACAAAAAAGGCTTTTCTCCCGAGAGTAATGAGGAGATAATAAATGCCGATAACGCAAAGCTCTATTCGGCGTATCTTGATACTCTCAGGGCGAAATACGATAGCTCGCCGCAGAGCTTTATCTTTGTATGGAGTGTTCCGACTAATATATCGGGTAATGTACTTTCCTGCGCGTATGCGTATTCATATTTCAAGCTTATGTCAAATGAAAGAATAAGCTCATTCGTCGTCTCCTTTGCTCAGAGCGAGAAGGAGGGAATATATATCGGATATTCCAAGATATCCAATATTATTAAATATATCGATACTGCCGATAGCTTCGCGATAACCGCGCCTCAGCTTGATATGCTTGGGGCAAGTAATTGGTACGCGGTAATAGACGATATGTATAGCGGAAGACTCGATATCCGACGCATACTCGAGCTTGAAAAGCTCGACACTATGCCGGAAAATATTATAGGTAATTATTCATACTATGATTTTTCGTATTATACCGCCGTTTCAGAATGGTTTGGCGGAAGCCTCTGTGATTCCTTGAAGATAGATTACAGCGATATAAGCGGAAGGTCTTTGCAGGCGCATTTTCTTGGCAAAACACAAAATCCGACCGATTTCGCCGAGATATATTGCAACTATGAGTACCCCGAAAACTTTGTGTATACGCCGTATATGTCCTTGAATTTCAGTATTGAAAATGACGATAATGACAAGGGTGCGCTTTACGAGATAAGGATAGCTTTCGGCTCGGGTAAAAATTCTGCCGAGATAACCGAGCTGTGTCGAGCTTATGAGCAAAAGACGGTGCTGTTTGATATTTCTGATTTTTGCGAGGTCTCAATGGCTGACTATATCAAGATAGGCGTCAGATGTCTGTCGGGGGAGGAGAGCGGATATAAGCTTTGCTTCGCCTCAATGGAGGGATATAGCTCGGAGTATATATCCGAGGAGCTTGAAACGCTCATTTCAGAGGAACGCCTGAGAATACGAAATATGCTTCAGGTCGATAAGAGCGACGGAGAGAAGGAAGAAAACACATTTCTTGTCGTTGCGGTGGTAGCCGTAGTTATTGCGGTTATCGGCGTGGGTATATTTATGTGCTTCAAGCGAGAGGAAGAAGAGGAGCAAAAGGAATAAAAATAACTAATAAAATGGGTGTCTCGTTAATTTGAGACACCCATTGATTTATTCTGTTTTATTATCATTTTCGGAATACCCTAAAAGCCCGCGGAGTCGCTCTGTCTGCTCCTGCACCGACTCGTCCTGCATATGTCTGAGCGTCGGCTTCTCGTCGCCCTCGGCACCGTCCTCATCGTATTCCTCCTCGTCGTCTGAATCCTTGACCTTTCTTTTGGCAAATATGTTCATATTCAGCCGCTTTTCGTATTTAGCCGAGATAATCGTTATGACTGTTACCGCGACAAAGAGAAGCAGAGCGATAATACCGCAATGTATCAAGGTGAAATCAACACTCACATCGTAAAGCAAAAGCCTTCGATAGAGAATTACAAGAATGTCGGGGAAGAAGAACAGAGGTACTGCGGTGACACGCAGAAGCGACAGCACGAAGCGGTTTGGAATTATTGCCGTAAATATATTTTTTGCCTTTTCGGCTTCCTCTGAGGGCGTTTTGTCTTTGTAATACCGTAGCGATACAAAAGACGCCCAAATACTCACGGCAATGCCTATAAGAAAGAGAAGAACGAGGATTATTACGGTGACCAACACCGCCTGTTGGAAAAGCTTCCCCTCGCTAGTTTGCTGCGAGGACGCCGAAAAAAGATATTCTCTCGTTTTCGCCCAACAAGTACCCAAAAGCTCCCAGGGGGATAAAACCTGTCTTTTCTCATTGTTGATAGAGTACTGAACCGAGGGTATAAACATAAGTATAACAAGCAATATATGTGATACGATGGGCGCTATCCGCTCTGTGTAAACGAGCCATAGCCCTTTTTGCTTTTTCTTCATTTTATGACCTCATATTTCGTTTTTAAAGCTCATCGGCAACAGCTCATTCAGCGTGTAGATGCTTTCGTTATCCATACTGTCGACAAGAATTATCTTGAAATCCTCACCGCAGAATTCTGCCATTACCTGACGGCAAACGCCGCAAGGTGGACAAATACCAAAGGCAGAGTCGTTTGTTTTTCCGCCAACTACCGCAATCGCCTCAAAATCCCGCTCTCCCTCGCTTACCGCCTTGAAGAAAGCCACTCTCTCGGCACAGCAGGTGGGAGTGAACGATACCGATTCTATATTGCAGCCCGTATATATCCGTCCGCTTTTGGTGAGTAAAGCCGCGCCGACCGAAAAGCCCGAGTACGGGGAATAGGCGCGCTCTCTCGCCGCAAAAGCCGCCTCAATAAGTTTTTTCGTGTTCATAAGCCTCGGTCAGCTCAAAGGAGCCTCAATGCCTTCCATATAGTAGGAGGCCTCCATATCGGCAACGCAAAGCGCGAAAGCGAGAGGGAACATCTCAAGCGCGCGGCCGACCTGATTTGCGTCCTCGGGACCCGAAAATCCCATGTGATATCTTATAGCAAACGCCTCGTCGCGAGTGAGCTTCATATATCCCGAAATTATGTAGACCGATTTTTCGCCGTGACCGTATGGCAGAGTGTCGTCTATCGTATAATAAGGCACAGACTCCCAAACGCCGTTCTTTTTCACATTTCTCATCTCGGTGCGGTAGAAATTCACCTTGCAAAGGTCGTGGAGAAGCGCCGCTATGGCAAGACTTTCCTCTGAAAATTTGAAGCCGTATTTATCCCTGAAGCGGGGACGCTTCACAAAATCACACAGACACTCGTATACATTGAGGCTATGCTCAAGCAGACCGCCCTCGTATGCGCCGTGAAAGCGTGTACTCGCGGGAGCTGTGAAAAAATCGCTTTTTTCGGGAGATGTGAGGAATTCAAGAAGCTTGTCGCTCCCCTCGCGGGTTATACACGAACGGTATATTTCAAGAAATTTTTCTCTGTTTGTCATAATTACAGACACCCTTTCATAAACTTTATAAAGTGTTTTATGTTGATATTCTACCATAAACAACTAAATAAATCAACATCTTGTGAAAATATTGATAAAAATTAAATAATTGTGAATTTGTTCGTTGACATAATTGCTTTTGTGTGATAAAATTATATATGTATATATATGATTGTTTTCCAAAGCAGAAAGGTGTGATGTTCAGGTGGGGGAAAATACAATCGAAAATAACGATTTTTTCTTCTATAACGGAACAAAATGCAGCGTTGGGGAGTATCTCGGTGCCGAGCTTGAGAGGGTATATTCCTCGCTTGGGGCGGATAGCGCCGAGAGATATATCTGGAGAGACGGCGGGTGGCGCGCTTATGCCGAAAGGACGAGCGGGCATATCTCACATCTTCCCCTGAATATATACGAGCTTGAGCTTTCTCTCTGGAAGCGCTTCGATAGCGACACTATACTCGCGTCCGAGCTTGCCACCTATGTCAAGCAGATGGGGTACACTCATATATGTCCGAGAGACGCGCTCGAGCACTCTGGTGCAGATGCTCTGAAGCCTTTCGTTGAT
Organism: Clostridia bacterium; assembly: GCA_017625755.1. Lineage (GTDB taxonomy): Bacteria > Bacillota > Clostridia > Oscillospirales > CAG-272 > HGM12713. The sequence goes on from JAGAKG010000031.1 coordinate 36,432, forward strand.
CAGATGCACGAGGCGGGGATAGGAGTTATCCTTGTGTGCCGATTTGATAATACGACCTTGGATAATGAAAAGGCACTTATATCCTATGCGCTCGCTTGCCTGGATATCTTTCACGCCGACGGACTCAAAATAAGCGCGGCGTATCTGCCAAAATGGCTCACGGATAAGTCGCCCCAGGATAGGACAAACTTTTTCTCTATGCTGAGCCTGACGCTCAGGGCGTCATTTCCCACGGCGTTGCTGATTGCCGAAGGGATAGACCTCGGCGGAGAGAATTGTGACTTCGATTTTGAGTGCGACCTGCCGCGAATGAGAGCGTTGCTTGATTATCTGGCGGAGGATTCCTTGTTTCGCAAGCATCATCATGAAAAGATAACGCTCTTCTCGAAGGATTGCGAAAAGACCGTCTTTCCCATATCGGACGCAGATGGCAGAAGCCTTTGCAACACCGTGTCGGGCGACCGTTGGCAGAGATTTGCCGCATCAAGAGCGGCGCTTGCCTATCAGATGACGACTCCCTCAAAGAAACTCTGCTTTATGGGAACCGAGTTGTCGCTTGGCGGCGACGGCACGATAGATTGGAGCGCTTTGAAGGACGAGGCTCACGCGAGATTTCAGCTCTATGTCGCAGAGCTTAATAACCTGTATCTTGAAAATTCGCCGCTCTGGCAGTTGGACGGTAGGCAGGAGGGCTTTGCGTGGATAGAATCTTGCGACAGAGAACGCAGTATCATATCATACAGACGAACCGACAAGTCGGGCAGGGAGCTTATAGTCGTAATAAATTTCACGCCTGTTGTAAGAGAGAATTATCTGCTCGGGGTACCCTGCTCGGGTGAGTACGAGGAGATATTCAATTCCGACAGCGAGAAATTTGGCGGAGGCGGAGTTCTCAACCGTGGAACGCTAGTAAGCTCGGGAATGTCGCAGAATAGCCTTCCCGATTCGGTGAGAATGAGAGTGCCGCCGCTCGGAGCTACGGTACTACGACGCAAAAACAGTTAAACAGTTAAAACCAAGAAAGCAAAAACACATAAACAGCGAATATCAAAACCGTCGAAGAACGAAAAAATTTAGCCATAAGGCTCAAGGGGGATATTATGTTCAGAAAAAAAGAATGTGTGGCAATGCTACTTGCAGGAGGACAGGGAAGCAGACTTTACGCTTTGACAGAAAAGACGGCAAAGCCTGCGGTATCATTTGGAGGTAAATACAGAATCATTGATTTTCCTCTCTCTAACTGTATCAATTCAGGAATTGATACGGTGGGTGTTCTCACTCAGTACCAACCCTTGGTACTTAACGATTACATTGGAAACGGTCTGCCGTGGGATCTTGACAGAACCTATGGCGGAGTAAAAATACTGCCTCCCTATCAGGGAAAAAAGGGTGCGGATTGGTACAGCGGAACCGCAAACGCGATATATCAGAATCTTGAGTTTATTGACAGATACGACCCCGAGTATGTTATAATCCTCTCGGGTGACCATATCTATAAGATGGACTATTCCAAAATGATAGACTTCCATAAGAAAATGAAGTCCGACTGTACGATAGCGGTCATAGATGTGCCGATCGAGGAGGCGAGCCGCTTTGGAATACTGAGCGTCAACGAGGACGGACAGATATATAAGTTCTCGGAGAAGCCCAAGGAGCCCGATAGCACAAAGGCGTCGATGGGAATTTATGTGTTCTCTAAGAAGAAGCTTTTCGATTATCTTATAGCCGACGAAAAGGACGAGAAGAGCTCGAACGATTTCGGTAAAAATATTATCCCCGCAATGCTTGCGGCAAAGGAGAGAATGTTCGCGTACCCCTTCTCGGGATACTGGAAGGATGTCGGAACGATATCCTCTCTCTGGGAAGCAAATATGGACCTGCTCGGAAGCGATCCCGCGCTCGTGCTTAACGACGAGAGCTGGAGAATCTTTTCGCGTCACGAGCCTAACGCGCCTCAGTATATCGGAGCAGACGCCGTCATTGAGAACAGCTCGGTAACCGCGGGCTGTGATATTTACGGAACGGTAAAGAACTCGGTTCTCGGCTCGGGCGTTAAGGTAATGAAGGGCGCGGTCGTCTGCGACTCGGTTATCTTCGATAACTGCGTTATTGAGGAGGGAGCGCAGGTAAATTATACTATACTTGATTCGAATGTAAGAATAGGTAAAAACGCAACTGTCGGCGTTGATAAGAACACCGCCCGCGGAGTTACCGTTATCGGCTCGGGAATAGCGATTGCCGATAATTCCTGCATTGCGGATGACCAGATGATATCGGAAGTAAAGGAGGGCTGAAAAAATGACAGTTGCAGGACTTATTTTTGCTAACATACACGATGCTTGCCTGCCTGAGCTTACGGCAAGAAGAACTATGGCGTCGGTACCCTTCGGATGCAGATACCGCCTTATAGATTTTCCGCTTTCCAATATGGTGAACTCGGGAATATCCAAGGTAGGGGTGATAGCCCACGATAACTATCAGTCGCTTATGGACCATATCGGTACAGGAAAGGACTGGGACCTTGCCCGTCGTTCGGGCGGAATCAAGATTTTGCCGCCTTTCATAACCTCTTATACAAGCACCACGGCGCAGCGTCTTTACACAACGCGTCTTGAGGCGCTTATAGGAGTTACCAACTTCATTTCAAAAAGCACAGAGGATTGCATAGTGCTTTCCGACTGTGACACTATATGCAACATCAATCTCTCGGATGTAATTGCTCAGCACGAGAGAACGGGCGCGGATATCACTATCGTGACAAGAGAATTTGAGCCCAGCGAAAAGTTCCGTCCCGAGGATGTATATTCGGTAAGCTCTGATAGCAATAATGTTATTACAGACATATCTGCATATAATGCTAATGAATACAGAAGCTCTGAAATTAGCACTAATATTATGGTAATCAACCGTATCTACCTGCTCGGACTCGTCAACGACGCTGCTTCGAGAGGATACATTGATTTCTACCGTGATGTGCTTTCGAAGATACTTCAGAGAGGAACGGTATACGCATACCATTATAAGGGATTTTTCCTTAAGATAACCTCTCTCGAAAGCTACTTCGCTTCCTCTATGAAGCTTCTCGGCGAGGACGCGAGAACCGGACTTACCTCGGTTGAGGGCAGACCGATACACACGAAGGTAAGAAATTCCGCTCCCACGCTCTATAAGGAGGGCTCAAAGGTGGCAAATTCCTATATCGCCGACGGATGCGAGATAGAGGGCGTGGTAGAAAACTCGATAATATTCAGAGGAGTAAAAGTAGGCAAGGGTGCCGTTGTCAGAAATTCGATTCTGCTTCAGGATACCTTTGTCGGAGACAATGTGCAGCTCAATTGCGTGGTAGCAGACAAGGATGTTGTTATAAAAGACGGAAGAAACCTTTCGGGACATACGACAATGCCATTCTTTGTGTCCAAGGGTACTATCGTTTGATAATAATCTGCGGGGCGGAGAAGAATAAAAACAGAGGCAGAGCCGCTGTTTGAGACGCTGTGCCCCAAACGGGGGTGCCGCAAATTTTGTTTGCGACACCCCCGAAAGCGGAATTTAATACGAAAAAAGGAGATTATATATTATATGAGAAAAATATTATTTGTAGGAGCAGAAGCAATGCCCTTTGCGGCAACGGGAGGTCTTGGTGATGTCCTCGGCTCGCTTCCGTCGGCTATAAAGGCTACGGCGGGAGATGATGTCGATGTCAGGGTCGTCGTTCCTTATTACAGCGCTATGGGGCAGGAGTGGAAGGACAAGTGCGAGACCGTCGCCGAGTTCGAGGTCGACCTTGCCTGGCGTCGTCAGTATTGCGGAGTAAAGAGTCTTGTGAAGGACGGAGTCGTTTATTACTTTATAGACAACGAATATTACTTCTTCAGAGACACGCTTTACGGCAATTACGACGACGGAGAAAGATTTGCCTTCTTCTGCCGCGCGGCACTTGAGATGCTTGCGAAGATAGATTTCTATCCCGATATACTTCACGCCCACGACTGGCAGGCGGCGCTCAGTGTTGTTTACCTTAACAACGGATACAGACACCGCGAGGGATATTCGGATATCAAGACGGTATTCACCATTCACAATATCGAATATCAGGGTAAATACGATTTCGCCATTCTCGGTGATGTGTTCGCGCTTGACGCGGATAAAAAGGGACTTATGGAATACGGCGGCTGTATCAACCTCATGAAGGCGGCAATCGTCTGCGCGGACAAGGTATCTACTGTAAGTCCGAGATACGCCGAGGAGATTCGCACCTGGGAATATTCTCACGGACTTGACGGTATTCTCAACGAGAACGCGCACAAGCTCTGCGGAATACTCAACGGAATCGACTACGATTACTATAACCCCTCGACCGATAAGGATATTGCGGTCAACTTTACCTGGCGTTCATTGAAAAAGAAGGCTATGAATAAGCTTGCGCTTCAGAGAGAAATAGGACTCCCCGAGAGAGAGGATGTCCCGATGATAGCGCTTATTACAAGACTTGCTTCCCATAAGGGACTTGATCTTGTTACCGAAAAGATATACAATATCGTAGAGAATAACGATGTTCAGCTCGTGGTGCTCGGCAAGGGCGAGGCAGAATACGAAAGCTTCTTTTATAAGCTCGAGGAACGCTTCGGAGATAAGGTCAGAGCTCTGATAATGTACGACAGAGCGCTTTCCAAGCGTATATACGCGGCGGCAGATGTATTTATGATGCCCTCAAAGAGCGAGCCTTGCGGACTCTCTCAGATGATCGCGTCGAGATACGGAGCTATTCCCGTAGTAAGAGAAACGGGCGGACTTTATGACTCTATCAAGGGATACTGGGAAAGCGGCGAAAAGATAATGGGCAACGGATTTACCTTTGCTAACTATGACTCCCGTGAGCTTGAGGAAAGAACCCTCGCGGCGGTAGCCCTCTGGAGAAACGAAGAAAAGAGAACTAAGCTTATAGGCAAGATAATGAGAACAGACTTCTCGTGGAAAAACTCCGCGGAAAAATATCTTGATATGTACGCATCTCTCTGAAAAATAAAAATAACGCGTAAACAATTAGCGAATCAACAGTTGAAAGGGAATTAAACAGATGAATTATACTCCGAACAAGAAAGAGGTAAAAGAAAATATTGAGGCGAAGCTGTCCAGATACTTCGGCTGCCTTCCGAAGGACGCTACCCGTGAGCAGATCTACAAAGCCGCTTCTATGACAGTAAAGGATATCCTCACATCAAAGAGAGGCGATTTCAAGCACGAGGTAAATAAGAAGGGAGCAAAGAGAGTTTACTATATGTCCATAGAGTTCCTGCTCGGACGCTCACTCAAAACAAATCTTTGCAATCTCGGACTCTCTGAGGAGTATGAAGCAGCGCTTAGTGAGCTTGGCTTCGACCTTGAGGATATCTATGAATGTGAGCCCGATGCGGGGCTCGGAAACGGAGGTCTCGGTCGTCTAGCGGCTTGCTTTATGGACTCGCTCTCATCGCTTGATTATCCCGCTACGGGATTTTCGATATGCTATGAGTACGGTCTTTTCAAGCAGATGATAGTTGACGGAATGCAGATAGAGCTTCCCGATATATGGCTTCCGGGCGGCGAGGTATGGCTCGTTCCGAGAACCGACAGAATATATAAGGTCAAAATGGGCGGACGAGTAGTTGAGAGCTGGGAGAACGGACACCTCGGCATCCAATACGAGGACTACGAGGAGATAGAGGCAGTTCCTTACGATATGATGATATCGGGAGCCGACAGTAAGGCGGTAAGCCAGCTCAGACTTTGGAAAGCAAGAGATATTAATAACTTCAATATGGGACTGTTTACTCAGGGACAGTACACAAAGGCTATGGAGGATAGCACAAACGCAGAGATAATCTCCAAGGTGCTTTACCCCTCGGATAACCACACCGCAGGTAAGCTGCTCAGACTTTCTCAGCAGTATTTTATGGTTTCTGCATCCTGTCAGAGTATTATCAGAGACCATATGGCGGTTTACGGTACTCTTGATAATCTTCCCGATAAGGTCGCTATCCACATCAACGACACTCACCCCGCGCTCTGTATCCCCGAGCTTATGCGAATACTCGTTGACGAGTATTTCTATCCTTGGGAAAAGGCTTGGGATATGGTCATCAATGTATGCTCCTATACCAATCATACCGTTATGCCCGAAGCGCTTGAAACCTGGAACGAGGACCTGTTCAAGCTCAAGCTCCCAAGAATTTACGCTATCGTCAAGGAGATAAACGAGCGCTTCTGTCAGGAGGCTTGGAAGCTTTATCCGGGGAACTGGGGAAGAATTTCCAAGATGAGTATCGTAGGATACGGTCAGGTGAGAATGGCTAACCTTTCGGTTATCGGCTCTCACTCTGTAAACGGAGTATCGAAGCTCCACTCGGATATTCTCATACGCTCGACCTTCAAGGATTTCTACAATATGTACCCCGAGAGATTTGGCAATGTAACGAACGGAATCGCACACCGCCGCTGGCTCTGCTATTCCAACCCCGAGCTTGCGTCTCTGCTTGACGATTGTATCGGAACGGGTTACAGACACAACTCCCTCGAGCTTGCCGAGTTCGCTAAGTTTGCGGACGATAAGCAGATACTTGAGAGAATAAGAGATATCAAGCATAACAACAAGATTGCCTTTGCTAATAAGGTTTATAGCAGAACGGGAATAAGGCTCAATACTCACTCTGTATTCGATGTTCAGATAAAGAGACTTCACGAGTATAAGCGTCAGCTTCTCAACGCTCTCAATATTATCGGACTTTACCTTGACCTCAAGGAAAATCCCAATATGGACTTCCAGCCCCAGACCTTTATATTCGGCGCGAAGGCGGCCCCCGGATATTATATGGCAAAGAATATAATCAAGCTCATATACTTTATCGGACGCGAAATAGAGCAGGATCCCGTGCTCAGAGAAAAGCTTGCTGTCGTATTCCTTGAGAACTACAATGTAAGTATGGCAGAGTCGCTCATTCCCGCGGCTGAGATAAGCGAGCAGATTTCAATGGCAGGTAAGGAAGCCAGCGGAACGGGCTGTATGAAGCTTATGATAAACGGAGCTATGACCATAGGTACGCTTGACGGCGCGAATGTCGAGATGCTCGACGCGGTAGGCAAGGACAATATGTATATCTTCGGACTTACAAGCAATGAGGTCGACGATATCTGGCTCAGAGGCTACAACTCTGCGGAGTTCTACACCAACAACGAGCGACTCAAGAGAATAATCGCTCAGCTCAATCTTGGCTTTGGCGGCGAGTCCTTCTCCGAGATAGCGACCTATCTTATCGCGGGAAGCGGAGTTTCCGACCCCTATATGTGTCTTGCCGATTTTGAATCCTACCGTACCGCTCACGAAAGAGCTATGGCGGATTATCAGGATAAGACAAAGTGGAACCGTATGTCGCTTCTCAATATAGCCGCAGCAGGATACTTCACGGCAGACCGTTCGATAAACGATTACGCGCGTGATATCTGGAACCTCAAAAGACTTGATAAATAAATAATAAAAGCAAGGGGCTGTCCTAATCAGAAGATAAGACAGCCCCTTCGGAGAATCTATGTTAACAAAAATCTGCTCGGAGGGAATATCCTCTCCGATTATAACCAAAACGGTAGACGGGAGAGATGTGTCGGAAAAGAGCGCGTTTCCCTCGGATAAAAGAATAATATTTACGGTAAAGGCACCAAGACATCTGGGCGCGTCTGCGGTGGTAATGCGTATCAACTGCGACGGAGAGTGCGACCGAGATATTCCGCTTCGCTTTGAGGATACCTCGGAGGGGTGGGATACCTATACCGCGGAGCTTTTTCCCGCAGATGGGTGCGAGGACGGATACGAAGGACTGTTCTATTACGAGTTTCTCTTTCTTCGCGGAACAGACACTCTGTTTACCGATACTTATAACAATGTTGATTTTGAACTTTCGGGAAAATCGGGCGGAAGATTTCGCCTTCTGATATCCGATAAAGGCTTTTCCACGCCCGAATGGTTCCGCGGAAGGGTTATGTACCACATATTCGTCGACCGCTTTTGCCGAGGCGAGGGCGAGGTCGCGAAGCGCGACGACGCGGTGATGAATCCCGACTGGGAGAGAGGTATTCCGCAGTACCCAAAGCAGAATGGAGACAGATACACAAATAATATGTTCTTCGGCGGAAATCTCTGGGGGGTTATAGAAAAGCTTGATTATCTCGCTTCGCTCGGAGTGGGGGTAATCTACCTCAGTCCGATATTCAAGGCGTATTCAAATCATAAATACGATACGGGAAATTACCTTGAGATAGACGGTATGTTCGGCGGAGAAGCCGCGTTTGATAAGCTTGTCGAGGAAGCGGGAAAGCGCGGTATGAAGATAATACTCGACGGAGTTTTCAACCATACGGGTGACGACAGTATATATTTCGACAGATACGGCAAGTACGGCGGAGTCGGAGCGTATTCCGACCCATCTTCGCCCTTCTTCGGCTGGTATAAGTTCAAAAACTATCCCTCGGACTACGAATCCTGGTGGGGAATAGATATATTGCCCAAGCTCAACCATTCAAACGATACCTGCAGAGAGTTTTTTGTCGGACGCGACGGCGTTGTTCAGAAATATCTCGAAAAGGGAATTGGCGGCTGGCGTCTTGATGTTGCGGACGAGCTTTCCGACGAATTTCTCGACGGCTTGCGTGAAACGGCAAAAGCGACCAATCCCGAAGCAATAATTATCGGAGAGGTATGGGAAAACGCGGCGGACAAGGTCGCGTACGGCAGACGGAGAAGATATTTCGGCGGCAGACAGCTTGACAGCGTTATGAACTACCCGCTAAAAAACGGCATAGTGGAATACCTCAGATACGGCGACGCAGAGATACTCGGAGATACGCTCAAGGAGCTTTATTCTTCCTATCCCGAGAATGTTTGCCATAGCCTTATGAATATTCTCGGAACGCACGATACCGAGAGAATACTTTCCGTTCTGGGCTCGATATGCGATGAGAGCGTCTCGGGTGACGGACTCAGCAATGACGAGCTTGCAACAAAGAGAATGAACACAGACCAGAGAGCGGCGGCAGAAAAGCTGCTCAGAATGGCGGCGGTAATTCAGTATACCGTATTCGGAGTCCCGTCTGTTTTTTACGGTGACGAGGTAGGCGTTGAGGGATATCACGACCCCTTCTGCCGTATGCCATTCCCGTGGGGCAGAGAGGATACCGACCTGCTTGCGTTTTATCGCAGACTCGGTCAGATAAGGGCTGAAAATTCTGTTTTTGCCGACGGTTCCTTTAAGATAACCAACACCTGCGGCGGCTTCATTTCCTATTTGCGAGAAAAGAACGGTTGCTCGGTGAGGATTGCGGTTAACAGGTCTGAGGAGGATATGAGCTTCCCGCTCGACGGAGAATATACAGAGCTGATATCGGGCGAGGATTTTGACGGCACGGTCAAGAGCAATACCGCCGTGATACTTCGCAGAAAATAATTTCGGGGGATTTATATATGGGACTCTTTAAAAGACTCACAAAAAGCAAAAATCCCGACAGCAAAAAATATCGTCGGGAGATGGCGGAAATGATTTGCGGTCAGCATATAAAATATGTTACCGAGCGTATCGACGATGTTGAAACGGTTATCGGTAAAAACGGCGGACTTAATATCCGCAACGGTGAATTTATAGTTTACGCTTCCGCAGATGTGCTTTTCAGATGTCAGGTGGACGAGCTTCAGGCAAGCGAGCTTCTCTCAAAAGACGGAGTAGTCCTCACAGGACCCGACCTCGAGCATGGCGGAAAAATGCGCACAATAATCGCGTTTTATGTGTATTATAGGAAATAGGATTAAGGATAGCGTAGCGAAGAATCTCTCGGGAAAAACTTACTTTGTTTGTAGCCTACTCCGCCAGATTCTAACGCCTGACGGCGTTACCACGCTAAGGCGTGGTTCGACTGCGCAAACAATTCACAGGATTGTTTGCTCCGCTCAGAATGACACATAAATGTGTCGGCGGGGAAAAGTAGGGTGAATACAATAAAAATATCTCCCGTCGCGTAGGCACATAAACGCCAAGGCGTTTATACCGAGTTTGATTTCATCAAACATCGTGTGTCCGACGGGAGATTCCATTAAAAAGAAGCGTTGAATTTAGCTAAGCTATATTGCTTTGACCAAAACCTTTTGCTTTAAAAGGTTTTAAGGGAGCGCGAGGGGAACTTTCCTTAAAAGTCCCCCTCGCATATTCTTTTATTCTTTATATTTTCATATTTTCTCTAACTCTCTAATCAACTCGGAATACATATAGAGCGAGCCAAGGCAGAGCAGGGGGACGGAATCGCGTTTTGCGGCAGCTATCGCAGTCCTGAGCGCCTCGCCGAGAGAAGTGAATGCCTGGGAGGGGATTCCGTGCGCAGAGAGGACATCTGCGTATTCCGAGGCGTCAAGCGCACGCGGATTGTCAGGCGTGACGGTAAAGGCGCGGGAAGCAACCGTCGCGAGGTCGCGAGCGATACAGTTGTAATCCTTGTCCTTCATAACTCCGCTGAGAACATAAACCTTGCTCTCTCCAAAATACGCCTTGATACTTTTCACAGCGGCGGCAATTCCCTCGGGGTTGTGCGCTCCGTCGTATATCACGAGCGGCTCGCTTGATATAACCTCAAATCGCGCGTGCCATACCGTCTGCTCAAGTCCCTTTCGGATAGCCGCGTCGGGAATGTCCATTCCCATACCGCCGAGTATTTCAACCGCGCTCAGCACATTTGCCGCGTTAAGCGGCTGATAAAGTCCGAGAAGCTTGATAAACAGGTTCTTTTTATCCCTGAAATCAAAGCTCGTGCCCGAAAGCGACGCGCGGATATTCTTTATCTCGCTTCTGCTTGTTACGAACAACTCAGAGCCAATTTCCCTCGCATAATCCGAAATAACTCCGAGAGCTATATCGTCGTTGCCCCCGAAAAGAGCGGGGCAACCTTTTTTTATAATTCCCGCCTTCTCGTAGGCTATCTTCTCAACCGTGTCGCCAAGAAAAGCGGTGTGGTCAAGCGCGATTCCCGTAATTACCGAGAGAAGGGGAGACTCTATAATATTCGTCGAATCAAGTCGACCGCCCATGCCCGTCTCGAGTATAACGACATCGCACCCCTTGCGTCTGAAATATTCAAACCCTATTGCGGTTATAAGCTCAAATTCGGTAGGCTTTTCGAGCATCGAATCGGCAAACGGACGCACGAAGGAGGTCACCTCGGCAAGGTCATTGTCGGATATCGGCATACCGTCGAAGCAGATCCTCTCGTTGAAAGATTTGATATACGGTGAGGTAAACAGTCCCGTCTTATATCCCGCGGAGCGGAGAATAGAGTCGAGCATAGCGCAAAAGGAGCCCTTTCCGTTAGTTCCTGCAACATGAATAAATTTCAGCTCCTTTTCGGGATTTCCGAGCATATCGCAGAGCGTAGATATTCTGTCAAGCCCGGGCTTACAGAAGCACCAGCTTATAGAGTGTATATATTCTATCGATTCGGTAGCGTTCATTTTTCTCACCTTTCATTAATCCTCAAGCATAAGGTCTATCTGTGAGTTGACCGCTCTGCTTCTGAGTATAGCGTAAATAATTATATATTCGAGTATACCGACGACAAGATAATTGAGAAGCCGCCAGAGCATAAGCTCATAAAGCGGAAGGTCGTACCACTTAGCCAGACCGAAGGTTTTTATTATTACCGAGCCCGAAATGTGCGCAAACGCAACTGAGAGTGATAGCCTTGCACCGAGGGGACTTTTCTTCATAGCCGTTGCAACAAGCCCGCTCACGATACCGATAGTCGCCGCTCCAAGGGTGACGATAGGGTTAATGGCGTAGCCTACGAGCAGACACCCGACAAGGTCTGCGAGAATTCCGGTGATAGCTCCGAGAATAGGGCCGAAAAGCACTCCCGAGAGTATTATCGGAAGATTTTCAAAGCTGAATCGGAGTATCTGCCCCATGGGTATCGCAAGATATTTTCCGCAGACGATACTGAGCGAGGCGAAGAGAGCGGCGCAGGCGAGCGCCTTGAGATTTTTGAGAACCGCGATAGACCGCGGCAGTCTGTTTGAGCTTTTTGACATAAAAAATACCTCCTTTTCCTCAACTGCATATGGCTAAGGAGAAAGAAGGAGAATATCCGACCTTATGCCGTATGAAGCGGGATGCAGAATACAAACCGCAAACGAATGACCGTTTTTCGTCCTCGCGGCAACTCCCCGTCCGCAAAGCACTTCACGCCTGTATTCTTACTCTTCTACACGAATTTTATGTGAGAGGTGTCTCACGGAATATATTATAGCACAAAAAACGCGCTTGTCAATAGAACTTGAAAATAAAATTGTCTTTTTTTGGGAGCTTATTGCAGAATGGGACTATTTGTGGTATAATTAGAAAAATAACAAAAGGAGTCTCAAATGATATACGAAACGATACAGCTCAGTGAAAAATATCCCGATTGTACCCTCACATCCTATGTCTGCGATAAATCGCTTCCGATAGCCCCAAGGCGCGCGGTGATAGTCTGCCCCGGTGGCGGATACGGACAGATAGTGGCGCACGAGAGCGAGGTTATAGTCAGAAAATATTTCGGAGCGGAGATGAATGTCTATCTGCTTCGATACTCGGTAGGAGAGAACGCCGCGAATTTCGCCCCTATAATCGAAGCGGCGCTCGCCGTAAAATATGTCAGAGAACACGCCGAGGAGCATAATACCGATCCCGATAAAATCTTTATCAGCGGCTTTTCCGCGGGCGGACACCTTGCGGCGGCGTGCGGAATACTCTGGAACAGCGCGCCCGTCAGAGCGGCGCTTGGAATTGACGCGGGAGAAGCCCCCGAGGGCATTAACCGCCCGAACGGTATGATACTTTCCTATCCCGTTATAACCTCGGGTAAATACGGACATCTCGGCTCGTTTAAACGGCTTACGGGTAAAGAAAACCCCACCGAGGAAGAAATGAAGCCATTTTCTCTCGAGCATCATATCGACGAAACGACACCGCCCGTCTTTGTCTGGCATACCTTTGCGGACAATGTCGTACACATAAAAAACTCTATTATACTGATAGACGCTCTCACCGACCACGGAATACCGTTCGAGGCACATATATACCCCGAGGGTATACACGGACTTTCCCTTGGAACGGTTGCCTCAAGTGCTAATCGTCCACAAAAGGTGCTCGAGCACATACAAACTTGGATGGAACTTTCTATTCGTTGGATAAATAATACCAAATAGAGGGAGAATGATATGTTACACGAAAAGATAAAGCTCAGTGAAAAATACCCGAATTGCACACTTACCACTTATGTTTGCGACGGCGCGACCAAAATAGCGCCAAGACCCGCAATGATAGTCTGTCCCGGGGGCGGCTACCGTATACTTGCGCCCCACGAGGGAGAGCCTGTGGTAAGACAGTACCTTGCGGCGGAAATGAATGTATACCTTCTTGAATACACGCTTAATGAGGAAGCAGCAGACTTCGCCCCTCTGATTCAGGCGGCGCTTGCGGTAAAGTATGTCAGGGAACACGCAAAGGAGCATAACACAAATCCCGATAAAATATTTATCGGAGGATTTTCCGCGGGCGGACACCTTGCGGCATCCTGCGGAATACTCTGGAACAGCGCGCCCGTCAGAGCCGCTCTCGGCATTGATGATGGCAAGGCTCCCGAGGGTATCAACCGTCCGAACGGAATGGTGCTTTGCTATCCCGTTATCTCAGGCGGTCAGTACGGACACCTCGGTTCATTCAAGAAGCTTACGGGTAAAGAGAACCCTACCGCGGAGGATATTGAGCCTTTCTCGCTCGAGCTTCATGTCGACTCAACTACTCCCCCCGCGTTTATATGGCATACCACCACGGACCGTTCTGTTCCGATACAGAACTCTATTCTGCTTATGAACGCGCTTGCGGCGAATAAGATTCTCTTTGAAGCGCACATTTATCCCTCGGGCGTACACGGCGCGTCCCTCGGTACAGTAGAGACGAGCGAGGGCATATCCGATAGAATAATTGAGCATGCCACAACCTGGATGCCGCTCTGCGTAAAGTGGATAAAAACGGTATAATATAAAAAGCGTGTCAAAAATACGACACGCTTTTTATATGCTTTTTATATCACTCTGAATACCGAAAGGATAGCGTCTGCGTTTGATGTCTTGATTTTCTCGACCTCTGTCTCGGTCATCTCGTCGGTGAGATACGCGAAGGCTCCGTCGAGTGTAACAAACTGCTTGACGCAGGGAAGCTCAAGCTTTGCGGAGGTAATAAATACTCTCTTGCAGGAGAACTCGCTGAAGTCGGCAAGGTCGCAATCCTTCGCTTCTTCCCAAGCGATGACCTTCTGCTCTGCGTCTCTGTGAGCTATAACATCTATAATGTCGGCAACGACGGCGCTCGCCGTGGGAAGCTTGCCCGCACCGGGGCCGTAGAACATAACCTCTCCGACCATATTCGCGTCAATGAGTATGCCGTTGAAAACATCGTCTATTCTCGAGAGCGGATTTGACTTAGGTACCATACAGGGAGAGACGAGAGCGCAAAGACCGTCTGCGGTGATACGCGCCTGACCGATAAGCTTTATCGAGCAGCCTATTGCTTCCGCAATCTTTGTGTCAAGCAGGGAGATAGCGGTGATACCCTCGGTGTATATCGACTTTGGAGAGATAAGCTTGCCCGAAGCGAGAGCCGCGAGAATAACTATCTTTCTTGCCGCGTCGATACCGTCAACATCCGCAGAGGGATTTGCCTCGGCATATCCCAGCTTCTGCGCTTCGGCGAGCGCGTCGGCAAAGGAAGCTCCCTCATCGCGCATCTTGGTGAGAATATAGTTTGTGGTTCCGTTGAGGATACCGCATATCTTTGTTATCTTGTTCGACGCGAGGTCGTTTATCATAGGACGGATAACGGGAATACCGCCACCTACGCTCGCCTCAAAAAGATATCTTACGCCGTGAGCCGCCGCGATAGAGCAAAGCTCAACGCCGAAATTCGATACGACCTCCTTGTTAGAGGTGATGACATGCTTTCCCGCCTCAAGACAAGCCTTTGAAAAATCGTACGCGGGGTGAGAGCCGCCCATCATCTCAGCGACAACGGTGACCTCGTCGTCGTTAAGAATATCGTTGAAATCGTGCGTCACAAGCTCTGCAAAGGGGCTGTCGGGAAAATCTCTGAGGTCGAGAATATATTTAATGCTGTATTCGCAGCCAAGACGCTCCTCAATGATTTTTTTGTTTTCGGTAAGGACCTCTGCGGTTCCGCTACCGACCACACCGAATCCCAGAATAGCTATTTTTACCATAGTTTTGTACCGTTCCTTAGGAAAAAGTTTTGATTAATAGATATATAATACCACATTTCCGCACAAAATGCAAATATATATTGAAAATTTTTTCAAAATATGATAGAATATTCAAGCAGAAGTGTGTTTGAATATATAAAACGGTATCACGGAAAGGAAATTATATATGGCATCACCAATAGGAAGCACGAGAAATGTGAAGATATTTGTACTGTATCTTCTTGAAAATATCAATTATCCGCTCGATTTTATCACGATAAACGATATAGTTATGCAGACCGACTATGTTATGTATCTTGATTTTGCCGAGGGATTTGGCGAGATGCTCGACGGCGGTCTGATAGAGAGCGTTGATGTGGACGGGGAAACACTTTATGTTGTGACCGAAAAGGGAAAGTGTGTGGCGAGAGAGCTTAACGGAGATATCCTCTCCACGATTCTCGACCAGAGTCTTGCGAGAGCACTCAGATACCTCGATTTCAAAAAGAGGGGGATAACTATCAAGTGCGATATAAACGCAGTCGAGGGCGGTAAATATGAAATAAGCTGCTCCTTTACCGAGAACGGAAAAATAATATTTTTCCAGTCGCTCACGGTGGATACACTCGACAGAGCGCAGAGAATGAAAAACAACTTTTACGAGCGCCCTGAGGCTATTTACCGCGGAGTTTTGGCACTTATGGCGGGAAATGTCAATTATTTGTTCGATTGAGCCTATGTGAAAATAAACAAACTTTTTACCTCAAAATATCGGATATATAAAAAAACTCTTTCGCATTGCAAAAAAATCACAAAATGACCACGATTGATTTGTGAAAAATGCTTCATAAAAAACATTTTAGTCGATTTTCGACAAAATTATTTTAA
This sequence comes from Clostridia bacterium, assembly GCA_017625755.1. Classification (GTDB taxonomy): domain Bacteria; phylum Bacillota; class Clostridia; order Oscillospirales; family CAG-272; genus HGM12713. The sequence goes on from JAGAKG010000031.1 coordinate 52,617, forward strand.
AATTACCTCTTGACATTATACAAATTAATGGTATAATTAAATGTAATGAATAATATAGATGTAAAAAACTGTCTTATCTCGGTGAGGATAAAGAATGAACGAAAATAAAAACAGAGCCGAAGTCAACGAATTGATCGGGCAAGTCAGAGAAGGCAACCAGGAGGCGTTTGCCAGAATGCTTGAAATGTATCGCCCGTTGCTTGATTCGGCAGTTGCGAGATTTTGCAAGGACGAGCTGTTCAGGGAAGATCTTTATCAGGAAGCGGTTTTGGTCTTTTATAACGCGATATTGAACTATGACCTTGAGAACGAGGGCGTTGAGTTTGGGCTTTACGCAAAAATATGCGTAACGAACACCTTGATATCTCAGGGGAGAATGCTTGAAAAGCGCAGGGCTGAAAGCTCGGTTCCTATGATAGATGACGACGGGACATCGGGTGCTGAGGACCCGTCGGCGAACATAATTGAGCAGGAGAGCTTGAGGCGGATAGATTCTGTGATACGGAAAAATCTGTCCGATTATGAATATCGCGTCTGGTGCTTGTACGCATCTGGAAAAACCGCGAGGGAGATAGGTAAGCTGGTTGGTAACGGCGATAGGTCGGTAGCCAACGCGATATACCGAATTCGCAAGAAGCTGAGAAAATTGCTTGGCTGAAAATGAGAATGATACGGCAAAGCCGAATCAGATAAAGCCTGTAGCTAGTCCGCCGGTGCAGAACTATCGGAGTACCTTTGGGCGAACAATTCCATTCTACAAAGAGAGGTAAAATCATGTACGAAGAAGAAGTAAAAGTCGGAGCAGAGACTGAAGGCGAGTTTGTAGATGAAACTCTTGTGTGCAAAGAGTGCGGCAACGAGTTTGTATTTACAGCCGGAGAGCAGCAGTTCTATAAGGAGAAAGGCTTTTTGAACAAGCCCAAGAGCTGCAAGGCTTGCCGTGACGCAAAGAAGAATGCTGCAAAGGCTCCGCGAGAGTACTTCGAGACAACCTGTGCACAGTGCGGCGGCGTAGCGAAAGTAATCTTCCAGCCCTCTAACGACAGACCTGTATACTGCAGTGCTTGTTTTGAGGAAAGAAGAAAAGCTCAGGACTGATCTGAACTTTTTATCTGAAGCGGAAAACGCAAAACAGAGACGGCGTGTATAAAGACGCCGTCTCTGTTTTTTGCTTTTTTTACACAAGTACGAGGATATTACGCTAAAAAATCTTGCAATTTGACATAGTCTAATTTTTTTCAGCTATTGAAAAAAGCTTGTTTTTTTGTTACAATATTAGTATGTTTACTTAAAATTGATTATGAGGAAAACGAAATGTATGAAATATTAAAAAACGAGGAACTCAATCCCACCGTCAGCCTTATGGTGGTCAAGGCGCCCGCCGTAGCTAAAAAGGCGGAGCCCGGGCAGTTCATAATTCTCCGTACCGATGAGAACGGAGAGAGAATACCGCTTACCGTGTCGGATTACGACAGAGAAGCGGGAACTATAACCGTCGTCTTTCAGCGAGTCGGAGCTACGACAGAGAAGCTCGCTCATATGAAGGCTGGCGAGAGCCTTTGCGATTTTGTCGGTCCGCTCGGCAGAGCTACCAAGACCGAGGGAATAAAAAAGGTAGCCGTTGTCGGCGGTGGAGTCGGTTGCGCTATCGCCTATCCCGTAGCTAAAAAATTCCACGAGCTTGGTGCCGAGGTGCATACGATAGTCGGATTCAGAAATCGTGACCTTGTGATATTTGAAAAAGAGTTCGAGGCTGTGAGCGATGTTATGAAGCTTATGACGGACGACGGAAGCTGCGGAGAGAAGGGACTCGTTACCGACGCGCTTCGCTCCCTTGTTGAGAGCGGAGAGAAATACGACGAGGTCATAACCATAGGCCCGCTTATTATGATGAAATTCGTTTGTAAGCTCACAAAAGAATATGGCATAAAGACAGTCGCTTCAATGAATCCCATTATGATAGACGGAACGGGAATGTGTGGCGGCTGCCGCCTGACCGTTGGCGGAAAAACAAAATTTGCCTGCGTTGACGGCCCCGAGTTTGACGGACACGAAATAGACTTCGACGAAGCTATGGCAAGAGGCGGAACATACCGCGATTTTGAGCGCCACGCATATGAGCAGACCTGCAATCTCTTTTCTTCGGAGGTAAAATAATGCCGAATATGTCCTTGAAAAAGAACCCTATGCCAGAGCAGGCACCCGATATAAGAAATAAGAATTTTGACGAGGTTTCACTCGGATATACCGAGGAGCAGGCGATAGACGAAGCAAAGAGATGCCTGAACTGCAAAAATAAGCCTTGCGTCGGCGGTTGCCCCGTTCATATCCATATCCCCGCGTTTATCGAAAAGGTCGCGCAGGGAGAGTTTGAGGAAGCGTATAAAATAATCACCGAGGCAAGCTCTCTCCCCGCGGTTTGCGGACGAGTCTGCCCTCAGGAGAGCCAATGCGAGCAGAGATGCGTAAGAGGAATTAAGGGAGAGCCTGTCGCAATAGGAAGGCTTGAAAGATTTGTCGCGGACAGACACAATTCTCTCGCTGAAAAAAAGATAGATAAGCCAAGCCCGAACGGACACAAGGTTGCGGTAGTCGGCTCGGGTCCTGCGGGACTTGCCTGTGCGGGCGAGCTTGCAAAAAAGGGCTACGATGTAACCGTATTTGAGGCGCTTCACCTCGCGGGTGGTGTCTTGGTTTACGGAATTCCCGAATTTCGTCTGCCTAAGTCGATAGTCGCGGAGGAGATTGAAGGTCTGCGCGCGCTCGGTGTGAAGGTTGAAACGAATACCGTAATAGGAAAGACGATAACTATCGACGAGCTTCAGGGCGAGTATGGCTACGAGGCGGTCTTTATCGGTTCGGGCGCGGGACTTCCAAAGTTCATGGGAATTGACGGAGAAAATCTCAGGGGAGTATATTCCGCTAACGAATTCCTTACGAGAATAAATCTTATGAAGGCATACCGTGAGGATAGCGCAACCCCCATTCAGAGAGCGAAAAAGGTTGCGGTCGTCGGCGGAGGAAATGTCGCTATGGATGCGGCAAGATGCGCTAAGCGCTTCGGTGCTGAGGTCTATATAGTTTACAGACGCGGTCTTGAGGAGCTTCCCGCAAGACGCGAGGAGGTCGAACACGCGAAGGAGGAGGGAATAATCTTCAAGACCCTCACAAACCCAAAAGCTATTCTCGGAGACGACACCCGAAGCGTCTGCGGTATGACCTGCGTTGAAATGGAGCTTGGTGAGCCCGACGCATCGGGACGCCGTAAGCCGATAGAAAAGCCGAACAGCGAATTTACGCTTGATGTCGATTGTGTCATTATGGCACTCGGAACATCGCCTAACCCCCTCATCAAGTCCACTACCGAGGGACTTGAAACACAGAGCTGGGGAGGTATCCTTGCAGACGAGATGGGCAAAACCTCACGCGAAGGCGTTTTTGCGGGCGGAGACGCAGTCACTGGCGCGGCAACTGTTATACTTGCAATGGGCGCGGGAAAAACAGCGGCAAAGGCTATCGACGAATATATAATGAATAAGTAAATATAAACGGCGGAGTATGTCAGCGCGGCATACTCCGTCAGCTTTATATCAGATTTTCGAGCCCGAAACGCTCAAGGCGTGATATCTCGTCGGCTGTTTCCACAATCATGACCCGAGTGAGCACAACCTCGGAGTCGATTCCGAGCATGTGATAGGTTTTCAAGTCTATTATCAGGTCGGACATTCTATCAAGCTCCTTGAATCCCACCGACATACTTATCATAGGATGATTCTTTTTCCAAAAATCCTCAAGCTCGGATATCGCCCTTTCGGGATTTTCCTCAAAGTACTCCTCACTCACACGCTCGGCGATGTATTCCGCCGAGCTCCTTATATAATTATTGTTAATAACTATCACGGCGCAGACCAATATGAAAAGTAGCACCGTTATAATAAAGGAACGCATCTATTTTCCGTCCTTTCTGAATATCTTTACATTTTTTGCGTCGTCTATCAGCATAAGATAGATGTCCTTTTGTTCGATTTTCTTTGATTTCAGTATTTTTTCAACATCTGCCCTTGACATCTTCAGCGCCCTGAGACTGTGGCGGTTGATGTATCCGTCGCTTATTATTATCCTGTCCATACCGCTGTCACATACCTCGATCTTCATTTTTTCAGCCGATATAGGCTTTTTTTCTTCTTTCTGTATTACCGTGATTTTTCCGTTCTGCTCGAGTATTGCATACCGTACCTCGGAAATGTCGGAAATTCCGTTCTGACGCAGCTCACCTATAAGCTCGTCAAGCGAAAGCCTCGCCGCGAGCATCTCTTTGCGGTTTATTTTTCCGTTTGATATAAGTGTCGCGGGGCGGGCGGAGAGGAAATTTTTGAAAAAAGGGAAGCGTGAGAGTATCCACGACGAGGATACCTCAAATGTCAGAAGTATTACCATAGGGATTATCGCAAATGCGACGGGAATATTAGTATCGGTTATAGGTAGCGAGGCTATTTCTGATAAAAGAAATGTTGTCACAAGGTCGGATATCTCAAGCTCTCCTATCTGCCTCTTACCCATAAGACGCATTATTATAAGCAGAAAAATATATATAATTATCGTTCTGAACAGAATTGTTAACATAAAGCGCCCTCATTTTCTTTTTCTTTATTGTTAACTTATACAATAATAAAAAAACTTGAAATTTTTTGCAAAAAAGTGTTGACAAAGGAAAAGTGATGTGATATAATAGTCAAGCTGTCCGCTGGAGCGGGTGGCGCGGTCATTGAAAATTGAACAACAAGAGAGAAGTACAAAGCATTGCAAGTGCGAAATACTGATCTCGTCAATCGAGTTATATATACTCAACAAAAGTAAGAAAGCTAAGATAAAAAAGCTCGAATACAAAAGATAGTAGATGTTACCCAAGAGGGTGGCATTTAATATACAAAACATTCGAGAGTTTGATCCTGGCTCAGGA
>JAGAKG010000032.1 GCA_017625755.1 Clostridia bacterium
CAACAATATCTTTTAAATATACCTCGGCAAAAAGCGAAGAAAGGTATTTCATTTTAGCAGCATCATCGGGGCGAGAAATCACAAGAGGCATACCACCGTAAAAGGCGTATTCGTCAAATGCGTCATGTTTGTCACCGCCGACCGCTGAATAATATTCTGCAAACGAGAGCGGATGAACGCGGATCTCGTCGCTCCTTCCTCGAAACTCGGTCAAAATATCCGAGGAAAGCATTTTGGAGTTACTTCCCGTAACGTAAATATCCAAATTTTCAAGTGCGTTCAGCCCGTTGAGAACATCATAAAATGTGATTTTTTTGCCGTCGGGATTATAGGGATTGTCCACGGCATCCGACATTTGGATTTCATCCACAAACAGATAGTATTGTTCTTTATTGTTTTCAACGAGTCCTCTGACAAATGCAGAAAGCTCAAGAGGATTTCTGTATCTCAAATATTTATCATTGTCAAGAGCAAAGAACAAAATATGATCCTCATCTACCCCTTGCTCCTTCAGATAATTTCTAAATAAAACATTCAAAAGATAGGACTTTCCCGAGCGTCTGATTCCGGTTACGACCTTTACCATTCCATCCCATTTGAATTGTATAAGTTGATTCAAGTATCGATCTCTTTTGATTTCCATATGTCCTCCTTCTGAAAACTTTGTGTTTTTGTGCAATTACTTTTCAACAAGATTATATCATACCTTTTAGCTCTTGTCAATATCATATTGAAAACTTGCTGCACAAATACATCTTTTCTTCAAGCAATTCTCATTAAATTCTTGGAAATATAAACTTTTTGTAAAAAACTGTTGTCCCTACTTGACCACACTCGTGAGCGGCAGCCCCATCATCCAGGACGGCAAGATAATCGGCGCGGTGACGCATGTGCTGATAAACGACCCCGCCACAGGGTATGGAATATTTATTGAGAATATGCTTGAGCAGATGGGAGAACTGGCGGGATAAACGGGTCGTCGAAGGCGCCGACCCCTACCGACGCAAATCTGAAATTGTAGGGACAGGCGTAGCAAAGCGACGCGAGCGCAATGAATGACACCAGAGTGTGGTGTCAGAACGCGAGCGTGACCGAGCCGCAGCGAGACCCCCGACTGTCCAAAAACAAAAGGCAATATCGTTCCGAAAAATCGGTTGATATTGCCTTTTATCATCGATTTTGAGTATAATCATTCGGTGTTAACGCCCCTGTATGACAATATAATTTTTTGTAATATTTTTTTATTTTTATTTTTCAAAAACCGCTTGACAAACGGATATTTCGAGGCTATACTGTGCCTAGTATAACTATACCGCGAATCTATATCGCAAGGAGATCAATCATGTCCAAATATTACATAGCCGCCGACGGTGGTGGCAGTAAGCTTCAAGCGATTCTCTACGACGAGAATTTCCGCGTCATCCGCCGCGGTCGTGTGGCTGGTATCAATACCCTGTTCAAGCCTATCGATATCGTTCAAGCCAATGTAGAGAGTATGGTAAAAGACCTACTGCAAGGGCAAAACGGCGAGCCGTCCATCACCGAGATTGCGGCAGCAGATCTTTGTCTTGTCGGCGCGAGAGATATCGTGAGCGAAGCGCTCTCCCGCTTCGCCACAGTAGAACAGCTGCATTTCCACAGCGAACCCATAGTAGGTCTTGCCGCCTCTATGAAAACAAGCGGTGCGGTCGCTCTGTCAGGGACGGGAGCGGATGCATTCTTGGTTCGTGACGGTAATGTGCTTGCGACAATTGGTGGCTGGGGGCCTCTTTTGGGCGACGAAGGAAGCGGATATGATATCGGTCTGAGAACCATCAAGTCCGCAATCTATTCCCAAGACGGTCGCGGGCCGAAATCCATACTATACGACTTGGTGATGGAAAAATGGAAGCTCACCGAATTGTGGGATATTGTAGCCCATCTTGCGGGTAATCCCGATGCACGGCATGAGGTTGCCTCCGCCGCGGCTCTCTGCGCGAAGGCGGCAGGTGAGGGAGACCGCGTCGCTCTCCGTATCTACGAGGATGCCGCCCTTGAATTATCGCTTCAAACTCGCACTGTGATCGAATCCCGACGGGAGGATTGGAACGGAAATGTCGTCATTATGGGTGGTGCCTGGAAAGGCTCTCCGCACATGTTTGATGTGTTCAAGCGTGAGCTCGAGCTGGTATACCCCGACACAACGGTGGAAAGGCCCCTCTTTGAGCCCGTGGTAGGATGCACTGTCCTGCGCTGCCTGCGCGAAGGTCTTTCCTTGATGGAGATTCAGGACGAGCTGACACGGGGCTTCCGAGAATTTAAATATATCTAAATACAATACAAAGAAAGGATATTCGTTATGAGCGTAATCAAAACCTATTATGACCGTATTGGCGAGATTCTGTCCGAGGTCTTCGAGAAGGAATCCGCAAATATGGAAAAAGCCGCCGAGATTCTTGCAACCGCCAACGAGGAGGGGAAAGCTATCTTTGGCTTTGGCTGTAACCACGCGGGGCTGATCACCCTAGAGCTATTTTATCGCACGGGCGGTATGGTAACCATCAATCCCATCCGTGCCCCGGGCATGATGCTGGAGCTTTCTCCCCCTACTATGACCAGCGAGATGGAGCGAATTCCTGGCTACGGAAAGATCATTCTGAACAATGAGCCTGTAAAAGAAGGCGATGTACTCATCATTCACTCTGTATCAGGTAGAAACGCCGTGACCATTGATATGGCAGAATCCGCCCGTGATAAGGGTATGACTGTGATCGTCATAACCAATATGAACACCGCTACCAGCGTCACTTCACGCCACCCCTCAGGGAAAATGCTCCACGATTTTGCGGACATTCTGATTGATAACCACGGAGATTTGGGTGATGCAACCATTCAATTGGAGGGATTTAAGCAGAAGCTGGCTTCTTCCTCCACTGTGGTTGGCGCAGCCATTCTCAACGCCGTTACCGCACGCGCGTCGGAGATTTTGTGGAACAAGGGAATTCAGCCCCCCGTGTTTATGAGCGGAAATATAGACGGCGGAGATGCATACAACAAAGCCGTAATCCAAGAGCACAAAGATCAGATATTCTATATGTGAACAAGGAGAACACAAATATGTTAATTGACAGATATCACGAGGCTATAAACAGCCTTCTCAAAACCGTCCGCGAGACCCAGCGAGAAAAGATCATCAAGGCGGGCGAGCTTGTGGCAAATGCCGTTGAGAACGGCAATAAGGTCTATCTCGGACACATTGTTCACGGAATCGAAATGGATCTCGTATACCGCGGCGGAGGTCCCATATTTTATAAGCAGTACAGCGAAGATATCGAATTGAAGGCAGGAGATGTTCTGTTCGTTTCCTCGGTTTCGGGACGCACCAAATCGGTGGTTGACCTGGCTTGGGACGCTATGCAGAAGGGTGTGACCGTTATCGCTCTGACCAGCATGACCTATGCTACTCAGGTCGAACCCGTACACGAATCGGGCAAGAAGCTCTATGAGTTCGTTACTTTGGCTTTGGATAACTGCGCCCCTGCCGCCGAGGCTATGCTGAAGGTGGAGGGCATCGAGGCTTACTTCGCCGCCGCATCGGGTATTTCGTCCGACTATATTATGTGGAGTCTGACCTCGGTCTGTGTAGAAAAGATGCTTGCCGACGGCTTCACACCGGGCATCCTCAAAAGCGCCAATTTCCCGGGAGGAAACGATTACAACAAGACCGTAGTGGAACCTCATTACGATGAGTTTGGCTGGTAATACAAGAAACAGCAATAAAGCTATGGAGGAAACATCTATGCAATTTCGTAATCTTGAGGAGAGAATTGAATTTCTCAGAGAAAATCCAATATTCTGGTCACCCTTCGGTACATGGGCACTCTCGGGCACTTGGACACACTCGCGGGTAAAAAGAACCGAGAGCGACTGTATCAATGACGCAGAACATGCAAAAAGACACAAAGCAATGTTTGATAAGGGAATCGTAGTCCATTCAAGCATAATCCCCACGGGCTGGATAGCGCCCGACACTTATGACTACACCGAAACCGACAATTTGTTTGAGCTTCTTTTTTCCACGGCACCCGATATCCTTTTTATGCCGAGAGTCTGCCTGAATGTTCCCGCGGGATGGTGCGCGCAAAACCCCGAGGATGTTTTCGTATACGCAGAGGGGCCGCGCACTAAGGAGGAGATCGTCGCTATGATAGACACTCCACCTCACGGCTCTCATCCGTGGAAGGAGACAGACCTGCTCGCTTGGCAAAGCTTTTCCTCAAAAAAATGGGTCAAGGACGCATCCGAGGCACTGCACCGCTTAGTTACGCATATTGAAAATTCAAAATGGGCGTCAAATATCATAGGATATCATATTGCCTACGGCACTCACGGTGAGACCTCTCAGTGGGGCACCTGGATTATGGATCCGCGCAAAAAGGGCGACTATGGAATCAGCGCAACAAAAGCCTTTATCGAATACGCGGCAAAGCGCGGCAAGAATTACGACAGTATCCCCGCCATAGACGAAAGGTTTTTCATCACCGACAAACCTATTCCGAATAACAAATTCCATATTGGCTATCCCACTCTCGACAAGCTGTTTTATCATACCGAGCAGGACGAGAAGTGTGTTATCTACTCCGAGTTCTCTCGCGACACCAATATGGACGCAGTTGAAGCCTTCGGCAAGGTAGTTAAGGATATCGTACCCGAAAAGGTAACAGGTGTTTTCCACGGATATATCTCAGAGCCCAACAACAGCGCGAATACGCCGCACACAGGCTTTGAGCGTTTGCTCAATTCTCCATATATTGATTTTATCGCCGCGCCGAAGGGATATGTAAGAGTCGGCCCCACCGAGCCGGGATTCGGACAGAGCGTTCCCAATTCAATCAACCGCAAAAAGCTATACATAGACGAGATAGATAACAGAACTCATATCTGCAAAAATCTCTCTCGCCCCGGCTTCGACCACCCCGCAAAGAATTTCGCGCAGACAAGAGCGGTATATTGGAGAGAGTTTACCAAAAATATCGTTTTCCATCAGGGATATTGGTGGATGGATCTGGGCGGCGGATGGCTTGACAGTGAGGAGATACGAAACGAGATCGCTCTCTTGAACGAAACTTCTAAGCAGTTATATCGCGAAAAAGATACTCACAAGAGCGTATCAGAGGTGCTTCTCGTTATCAACGAAGATGTTATGCACCATATGCGTCCCAATTACGCTCTTCACGACGCAACTATCGGATACACGGGATCTACCATTAAGGCAAGCGGTGTACCCGTAGACCTTTACAGAACTGCCGACCTTGAGGAGATAGATCTCTCAAAATATAAGATGATAGTCTTTTTGAACGCATTTTATGCCGACTCGCAAAAGCTACATAAGATTCTGGAAAGAACCAGCTCTGACTGCCATATCGTGTGGAACTATGCCGCGGGTATAATTGAACAAGCGGACGGCTCGTTTGGATTTGAGAATGTTCGTCGCCTCACGGGCTTTTCACTCGGAGAATACCCTCAGGGCGCGATAGCCGAGCATGCTGACTCCTGCTTCCCCGTTCTCTATGTCAACCCCGATAAGGATATTACTCCGATCGCACACTATTCTGACGGACGCATAAAAACCGCTAAGCTGTGCGATGCGAACGGTCGCACTCACATCTTGAGCGCAATGCCGTCCGATATGACAGTAGAAGCTATGAGAGAGCTGCTCATATCGGCGGGAGTACACCTCTATGCGCCCGCGCATTGCACCGTACACGCCGATAACCGTTTTGTTTATGTGATTTCGGGCAAAACAGCCAAGGTGGAAATAACTCTGAGAGAGCCTATGACCTGTCGAAACGAATTTACGGGCGAGGTGTTCAAGAACGCGAAAACGATTTGCGCGGATATGGAAGAAGGAACGGGAATCTTCCTGAAATATATCAAGGATTAACCCACACAAAATACGCAAAAGGCAATATCAACCACGGTTGATATTGCCTTTTCATTTCACAAATTTTCATTTGTAAGTTTTATTAAATCCAAAATAAATTTTCTCTTTTTGTTATCTAACTTTCGTATCTCGTTTATAAGTTCTGTTTCCATATATCCGTTTGAGTTAAGAGCACTTTCTGATATCAAATAAGCAACATCGCAATCTAAAATTGACGAAATAGCGCCTAGCAAATCTAAACTAATCTTTGTAATTCCGCGCTCTACCTGACTAACATATCCAATAGAAACATTTAACCTTTCAGCTAAAATCTCCTGCGTCATACCTTTGCTTTTTCGGGTACGCTTAATTCTATCCCCTATAAGTTTATAATCAATATTCATAGGCTCTCCTTTTTCTTATTATATATTTAGAATACAACATATATAACTAAAAAAGAAGATATTTATAGCTAAATATTTACCCATAGGTATTGACATGGTTAAAAAAATATGTTATAATGCAAAAAATGTGATTAATATATCCAGTTAAAATAATGTTTTAATCAAATCAAGGAGACTTAAAATGAAAAAAATCACCGCTTTACTATTAATCGTTTTCTTAATTACTTGTTCGTTCACTTTTACAAGTTGTGATGAAACCCCAACCTCGATAAAAGAAACAACAATAGCAAAATCAGAAGCAACCACGATACAAGAGTGTCTGCACGAATGGAAAGAAGCGACCTGCACAACACCAAAAACTTGTTCGATATGTAGCAAAACAGAAGGAACGGCACTTGAACATTCTTGGAAATCCGCTACTTGTACAACACCGAAAACTTGCTCAATTTGCAAAACAACATCTGGTAGCGCTCTTGGGCATAATTATAAAGAAACTATTTCCGTTCCTGCATCTTGTTCGCAAAGTGGATTAAAATCTTTTTCTTGCGTCAAATGCAAAAAGAGCTACTCGGAAAAATACTCTATGGAAGCCCTTTCCGCAAATGAAATATACGAACAAACAAAACAGTCGGTAGGAGAAATAATTACATACAATAAGTCTGGAGTTGAACTCGCTCTTGGAACTGGATTCGTATACAGCAAAGATGGAAAAATAATTACGAATTACCATGTAATTGAAGAAGCTTACTCCGCTAAGATAACAATCAATGGAACCGTATATAAAATCCAACAAGTATTGGCGTATGATAAAGACATCGATCTTATAGTCCTAAAAATCAACGCAAACAATCTCACACCCCTTTCGATTTGTAAAAGTAACCACCTCGTTGGACAATCAGTTTATGCTTTTGGTAGTTCAAAGGGATTAACCGCAACTTTTTCACAAGGCATTATTACATATACTAACAGAAAAGTCGACAATGTTATATACACTCAACATGACGCAGCAATTTCAAGCGGAAATTCTGGTGGACCACTCATAAATCAATACGGAGAAGTTATCGGTATAAATACTTGGACTGTTCGAGATTCACAAAATCTCAATTTTGCTATTTCAACATCCGAAATTGACAAGCTTATCTATAGAACACCTTTAACCGTAACTCAGCTTTATGAGAAAGAATGTGACACTTATACAAAGTTAAAAAATTATATTGTTGCAAACGGAACATACAGTTCAGGAGAATATACCTTAACTTTTGAAAAAACTCAAAGCAACGGGCTTTACATTGAAAGAACGGCATATTATGATGTCGAGAATAAAACCATTTCATTTACGGTTGGTATATCACAGAACAATTATACAGCATTTTGTGGATTTATTGTTGATGTAATTGACGGATCTTATGCTTGGTTATATTTAGATGCAGATGACTATATGATGTCTGGCACAATAACCGCTTCTTCGTTCACGGAAAACCACTTATTAGGCTACGATTATTGTAACGCGCCTACTTCTTTAAAAGCTGATATTCGTAGTATGGCATCAACTATGATTGATCACATTTTAATAAACTTTAACTATGACTTTAACGAAATAAATGTAACAATTGATGATATAGGATTTATTTCATTTTAAAGTAAGCAATCGAAACATCTATACTAGCTACACTAAACAGTCTAGAAAATAAAACACAAAAGGCAATATCATTCCAAATCGGTTTGATATTGCCTTTGCTTATTCATTTTCAATTATCCACTCAAGCAATTCCCCATATTTCATCTCTCCCGCCGCGACGGCAAGACCGACACGGGCGACTTCCTCGTTTGTCGGTCGGATTTTGACGCCGTTTACCTCGAGAAATGTCAAAAGAATGAACATTCCTATTCGCTTATTTCCGTCCACAAAGGCGTGATTTGAAATCAGCGCAAAGCCGAGCCGCGCTCCCTTTTCTTCCCTCGTGGGATAAAGCTCCTTGCCGTCAAATGTGGCAAACGCCGATTCGAGCGCGCTATTGAGCAGCGCCATATCCCGCACATTAGGCTCGCCACCCGTTTGGTCGGTAATAAGCCTATGCAACAAAAGCACCTTTTCTTCCGATAATTTTATCATTTTATTCGATTCCTCATTTTCAACTTTCAATTTTCAACTCTCAACTTATTTCGCAAGCTCCTCGAACGCAGGGCGGTAGAGCTTCAGAATACGCGCCGCCACAAAATCTATCTTCTCGTCCTCGCTCATTTCAATTTCCGTATCCTGCTCTATGTCCACAAGCTTGTATTTCGGCTTGTTATTCTTGAAAATATAAAGCTCGCCGTGCTTCTCCGCCATTCTCGCCACGCGTGAAAAATTCTGATTAGCCTCGGAAATCGAAACTATCTGCTTTGTGTTCAACTTCATTTTTATACCTCCTTGTTTAATTACGATATTATTATACATAAATTTTAGGATATTGTCAACCTAAAATTTGATATTCTTCGGATATTTTAAAAGGCAATATCACCGAGAGGTGATATTGCCTTTTGCTACATCTCAATTTTCAGAAAAAATCACTGTCACATCGGGGTGAAGCTGCAAGATTGATGCGGGAACCATAGGATCAACAGGACCGCTGAATGCTTTTTCCAGGATTGCCTTTTTGTTCTGTCCGTTCGCGATAAGCAGTATCTTCTTTGCCTGCATAATTGACTTCATACCCATCGTTATCGCCGCACGCGGAACATCGTCTCTTGAGGAAAAGAAGCGAGCGTTGGCATCAATAGTAGATTCATCAAGATTTACGGGGTGGGTCTGGGCGATAAAAACTCTATCGGGCTCGTTAAATCCGATATGTCCGTCAACCCCTATTCCGAGAAGCTGAAGGTCAATACCGCCAAGCCCCTCGATGAGCTTGTCATATTCCTCCCCCTCATGCGCGAGGTCTGAGGCTATTCCGCTCGGGACAAAGGTTTTATTTCTGTCTATGTTGATTTTTGAAAATAAATTTGTATCCATAAAATATCGGTAGCTCTGTTCGTGAGAACCGTCAAGTCCCGCATATTCATCGAGATTAACAGAGGTCACCTCCGAAAAATCCAGCTCTCCCGCGGCGCACATCTCCGCCAGATATTTATAAGCTCCGAGCGGCGTTGAGCCTGTCGCAAGCCCCAAAACGCAATCGGGCTTCATTATCACCTGAGCCGCAATAATGCCCGAAGCCTTTTTGCTAAGCTCCTCGTATGTATCTACTACAACATAATTCATATTCTTTCCCTCCATCATATTCTTTTTACGATATTGTCCATACTCTTTACGATACGCCCCTCTCCGATAACACCCCTTACAGATGTTCTCGGATATACCGAGGTGGATCTTCCGATTATCGTCCCGGGATTAAGCACGCATCCACAGCCCACATCGGCGCCGTCTGCCAGTATACCTCCTACCTTACGGAGCCCCGTCGCGTATTCCTCGTCCCCGTGAATCACGACATTCTTGCCATCGCTTTTAAGATTCGAGCAGACCGAACCCGCGCCCAGATGCGCACGATTTCCCAAAACGGAATCTCCGACATAGTTATAATGCGGAACCTGAACGCCGTTCAGCAAAACGCAATTTTTAAGCTCGCTGGAATTACCGATAACGCATTTTTCCCCCGTTATAACGCTCCCTCTGATAAATGCGCCCGGGCGTATCTCACTGCCTGAGCCAATAATCGTCGGTCCTTCTATCGTAGCCGTGGGATATATCTTTACATTTTCCCCCACAAGAACACCCTCCGCAATCAGAGTATATCCCTCGATTCCCTCGTCTATCAAACCGAGAATATATTCTTTGATTTTGGGAAGCATTTCCCACGGATATTCGGCTGCGGCAAAAAGCGCCTTAAGATACTCCGTCTTACACTCAAACAACTCCTCTGTTTTTACCCTTTCACTCAACGCCATGTCCCCCTTTTATGATCATATCTACTATTCTATCCGCGTATTCAACGCATTTTTCTTCACTTTCGCTTTCTATCATTACTCGAATTACAGGCTCCGTACCGCTCTGTCTAAGAAGCGCCCTGCCCTTTCCCGCGATAAGCTTCTCAACCTCGGCAAGCTCCGCCAGAACAGCTCCGTCCTCCAAGACCGCCGCCTTGTTTTTAACCCGCACATTTTTCGTATACTGCGGATAAAGCTTCACGGGAGCAGCCAATTCCGCAAGCGAAAGCTTTGAATCGCAGACCTCCTCGCATATCATTATGGCGGTAAGAAGTCCGTCTCCCGTAGTTGCATATTTCTTTAATATTATATGCCCCGACTGTTCTCCGCCCAAACTGTAATTGTTATTTTGCATACACTCGTATACAAATCTGTCTCCAACCGTTGTCTGCTCACAATTTATTCCTATCTCTCTGAGACTGTTAACAAATCCGCTGTTAGACATAATCGTTGCCACTACCGTATTATTGTTCAGCATTCCTCTCGCTTTGAGTCTTCTTCCGAGTATATACATCATCGCGTCTCCGTCGACAACATTTCCTTCTCCGTCCACCGCGATACATCTGTCGCAATCTCCGTCAAAGGCAAAGCCAAAATCAAGATGCTGTTTTTTTACAAGCTCGCAGAGCCTTTCTATATGAGTAGAGCCATATCCGTTATTTACATTAAGTCCGTCGGGCTCAGCTCCGATAATCGTCAAATGCGCGTCAAGCGCTCCGAACACACTTTTCGCAATCATCCATGAGGCTCCGTTTGCGCAATCAAGTCCTATCCTGAGTTTTTTATAGGAATTGGAGGCAAGTGATATCAGATATCCCACATACCGATTTCTACCCGAAACATAATCGACGATACACCCTATTTTTTCACGCTTTGCAAGAGGCAGGTCGTCACAAGAAAGCCCCAACTCCTTCATATCACCGTCGAGATAGGCTTCTATGAGCGCTGTGGTAGCGTCGTTAAGCTTTTCTCCGTAGCGGTTAATGATCTTGATTCCGTTGTCGTAAAAGGGATTGTGGGACGCGGTAATCATAATTCCGCAGTCAAACTCATCCTGCTTCGTTACGAAAGAAACGCTCGGAGTGGTCGTGACATGCAGCATATAGGCGTCAGCCCCCGACGCGGTAATTCCCGCAACGATAGAATATTCAAGCATATAGCTTGAACGGCGAGTATCCTTTCCAATGACGATCTTAGGACGGTAATTGGTATTTTCGGCTGTATTTCGGGAATAGTACCAACCCAAAAAGCGTCCGACCTTATATGCCTGCATAGAGGTAAGATTTACATTAGCTTCGCCGCGAAATCCATCTGTTCCGAAATATTTATTTGAGGTACGCTCCTTTGATTCTATCCCGCGAAGCTCGATTTTATCACGCAAAAGCTCATCTGCGGAGATATCGAAAAGCTCACAGAGAAGCAAAACCTTATCGATCTGCGGCATTGCCTGATTCATTTCCCACTTTGAAACCGATTGACGGGATACCTCGACCTTTTCTGCAAGCTGCTCCTGTGAAATATTTGCTGCCGTCCTTAATTTTGCGATTTTTTCACCTATTGTCATAATAATTCTCCTAAAAAAATATAATATTGCCCCAAAAGGCTTTATGAACACGGATTCTTCAAAAACTGCGCCAAAAGTATTTTCTCATATATGATATCGGATTTAATATATATAGTCAACCAACTTAGGTTGATTAGATTTCGCAACTTACAGTTGCGAAGAAGCTGCAAATTTATATTAATAGCAGGTCACCAACTGTGAAAATTTCAAGCTTTCGCAAACTTAGATTGTCATTTTTTGATAGAGATATTTTTATACCATATAATTATAGCACACTTCAACCAACAAAATAACCTGTATAAAAATATTATCTCAAATTATTTAAAGAGAAAAGGCAATATCAACCGCGGTTGATATTGCCTGTTGGTTTTTATTTATGAACTTTCCTCAATTTATCTTTTTAAGTCTTGCGTAGGTTGCCATAAGCTTTTTTGTGCCGACCTTATCGAACATTACCTCGTAAAGTGTGTCGGCGCCCATCGGCTTGACGGAGAGTATCTCTCCTCTGCCAAAGCTCGCGTGAGATACGATATCTCCCTCGCGGAATATCTCCCTCGCGCCGCTCTGCGCAAACAGGGGCTTATTGACGGTAACCTTCTCCGTCGCAAACGCGTTCGACGGGCTGTACGCCCTCGGCTTCGGTACTGCCGTTTCGGTATAATACTGCCGTCTGCTCTCCCCAACCTTCTCGATAAGCTCCGAGGGAATCTCGGTAACAAACCTTGAGAGCTGATTATACGATGTCCTGCCGTAGAGCATACGGCGCTGGGTATGTATCAGGCAGAGCTTATCCTTTGCTCGCGTGATTGCCACATAAGCGAGTCGGCGCTCCTCCTCCATCTCGGCGTCAGAGGCGAGTATATTCTGCATACCGGGGAAAATTCCGTCCTCCATACCGGGCAGGAACACGACGGGAAATTCAAGCCCCTTTGCCGAGTGTATCGTCATCATAACTACTGCGTCGGCGCTTTCGTCGTATTTATCGACCTCGGACACAAGCGCGTTTTCCTCGAGAAATCCCGTCAGCGTCGCTTCCGCGTCGTTATCCTCTTGTCGCTTTTCGTAATCAATCACTCCCGAGATAAACTCCTCGATATTGTCAAGCCTGTCACGCTCCTCCTCGCCCGCGTCAATGAGCATCTGACGGTATCCCGAGCGGTCAAGCACCTGCTTTACAAAGGCTTCAAGCGTGATATCGGTGTTCAGCAGATTTCGCAGCCCCTCTATAAGCTCGGCGAACGCGAGCAATTTGCTTTCGGAGCGCGAGAGCGCCATATACTTATTCGCGTGCTTTATCACCTCAAACATAGAGCAGTCCTGCTCACGGGCTATCGTCTCTATCGCGTCTATCGTGGTGAGACCTATCTTTCTCTTTGGCTCGTTGATAATACGCTTCAGACGCTCGTTATCACGGTAGTTATTGATAAGCTGAAGGTATGCAAGCACATCCTTTATTTCCTTGCGGTCGTTGAATCTCTGTCCGCAGAGTATGCGATAAGGGATTCCGCTCTTGGCGAATGTGCGCTCTATCGTCTGCGACTGCGCGTTGGTTCTGTAAAGTATCGCAAAATCTCTGTATGACCTCTCGCCCCTCGCAACCGAGCGGGTTATTTCGTCAACGATATAATTCGCCTCGCCGTTCTGGTCCTCGCAGCACTTGAGAGTAATCTTCTCTCCGCCGTCACGAGAGGTAAAGAGGGTCTTTCCCTTTCTGCCCTTATTGTTTGAAATAACACCGTTCGCCGCGTCAAGTATCGGCTTTGTCGAGCGATAATTTTCCTCAAGGCGTATCACCTTGGCATTCTTATATGTCTTATCAAATTCAAGAATATTTCTTATATCCGCGCCGCGGAATTTATAGATACTCTGGTCGTCGTCGCCGACTACCATAACATTTCTGCACCCCGAGCCGAGTATCTTAGTCAGCTCGAACTGCGCGAGGTTTGTATCCTGGTACTCATCAACGCAGACATATCTGAACTTATTTACATAAAACTCTCTCGCTTCCTCGTCCTCTCGGAGAAGAAAGATAGTCTGCATTATGATATCGTCATAATCGAGCGCGTTAGAAGCGCGAAGCTTTTCCTGATAGCCCTTATAAACACGCGCTATCTGACGCAGCCTGTAATCTCCCGCACATTCGAGAGCAAAAACCTCGGGCGTGATAAGCTTTTCCTTTGCCTTACTTATTTCGCTCATAACCGACTTTATCGGAAGGGTCTTATCGTCGATATTCAGCCCCTTCATAACGGTTGATATGCACTTTTTCGTGTCATCGGTATCGTAAACGGTAAAGCCCGACGAATAACCGATGCGGTCGCCGTATTTGCGGAGTATTCGCATACATATCGAGTGGAATGTACCCGACCAAACAGAGTTTGCCACCTCATCGTCGTCAAAGGTAGCAAGAAGTCTTTGCTTTATCTCTCCTGCCGCCTTATTTGTAAAGGTTATGGCAAGCATTCGCCAAGGCTCGCAGGGATTTGTGATAAACTCGGGAAGAATCTCCTCAATCTGCTCACGAGGCAGCTTCGCCGCCGCTTCAAGTCTTGCAACACTCTCCTCGGAGAGGTTTGCGGGAACTCTTTCGCTGAAATAGGCATCGCCGTATTTTATAATAAAGGCTATCCTCTTAACGAGAACGGTGGTCTTTCCGCTTCCCGCGCCCGCAAGCACGAGCAGAGGCCCCTCGGTGGTGAACACAGCCTCTCTCTGCCTCTCGTTAAGTCCCCCGTACGCTATGTCAAAAAGCCTTCTCTTGGCTCTTATGTATCTTTCTTTAAGCTCCATATCTTCCTCTTTTGAACGGTAGTGTGATTACTGATTTATTCTACCATACTTTGAACTTTTTTTCAAGAGCGAGAAAAAATATTGTAAAAAACGCTTATAAAGAGCTTTGGGAAGCCTTTTCGCAAAAGGCTTCCCAAAACAAGCTATACTAACTATATCAAAGCTCCGCAAGGAAATTGAACACGAGGTCGTCGTGCGCCTTTATTCCCTCGTGACCGTAATCGGGATATATTTTGACTTCCTTTTCGGATACTATCTTATTGTATGCCGCAAACTGCGTGGACGGCGGACAGGTAGTGTCCATAAGTCCGGTTCCCATAAGCACCTTGGCGCGTATTCTCGGAGCGAGGAACTGGATATCTATATATCCGAGCTTGGTGAATATCTCGTTCTCTCTCTCATGGCTTGGATCAAAGTTTCTGAAATAATACTTTATCGCCTCGTAAGCTCCCTTGGCGAGATCCATCTCCCAGACTCTCCTGTAATCGGAAAGATAGGGATAAAGAGGCGCGCAAAGCTTTATCTCGGGCACGAGCGCCGCGCAGGCGATTGAAAGTCCTCCTCCCTGTGAGCCGCCGAACACGCCGACTCTCGCTTCGTCAACGTAATCAAGTCCCATCACGACTCTCGCAAGCATCGCCGTATCAAGGAAAATATCTCTGTATAACAGGTTCTCGGGCTCACCGTCAAGTCCTCTGATAAAAGGCGTGGTATAAGTCGTTCCCGCAACGCCGCCAACGTCCTCGGAATATCCGCCCTGACCTCGGCAGTCCATCGATGCGACGCAAAATCCCTGCGACGCGTAGGCTATAAGACTCTTCCAACTGTCAGCCGCTCCCGAAAGTCCGTGAAAATGAAGAACGGCGGGAACTTTTCCCTCTATATTCTTGGGGCGTATGAATTTCGCGTGTACAGTCGCACCCTTAGTGGATTTAAAATAAAGGTCGTAGCAATCGGCTGTCTTTGACGAAAATTCGTGGGACACGAAGTTCGCGTCGGGTTCAACGCTCATCATCTCGGCAATCGAGCTATCCCAGAAGCTGTCAAAATCATCGGGGCGCGGATTTCTTCCGCCGTAGGTCATAAGTTTTTCGAGCGGCATATCTATAAGCGGCATAATATTCCTCCAAGGCTCTGTATTTATTACATTTTTCACGTTTGGAAAATTATATCACATTTTGTGCGATATGTCAACAACAAGTCGGAAAATTTCCCCTTTCATTCGTCACCGAGCAGTTCACTCACGGTGACGAACTCGTACCCCCTCGCGAGAAGCTCGGGGATAATTATTCTGAGCGCG
The DNA here is from genome assembly GCA_017625755.1 of Clostridia bacterium. Lineage (GTDB taxonomy): Bacteria > Bacillota > Clostridia > Oscillospirales > CAG-272 > HGM12713. Next base: position 15,927 of record JAGAKG010000032.1, read on the forward strand.
CCGAGCGTGGTATTTCCGCGCGAGACATAGTCGTGCATAAGAATGATATCCCCGTCGCCAATATTTCCGAGAAGCTTCCGAGCTATGATATCCGATGGCGTATGCGCCCAATCGAGCGTATCTATGCTCCAAAGGACTATGTCGTATCCCCGCTCTCTGCTCGCCCGCTCGATTGCACTCCCGCACGCCCCCTCGGGCGGACGGAAAATAGTCGGGCGCAAGGGCGCTATTTTCGCAATCGCCTGCTCGGTAAGCTCAAGCTCGCGGCATATCTCGCTCTCCGACATACCGCCTATATTTCCGTGCGTGTAGGTGTGATTTCCTATCTCACACCCCGAGCCGAGAATTGCGCGGAAAGCATCGGGATAATTCTCAACATTTCTTCCTATCACAAAAAAGGTTGCGTCAATTTCATATTCTTCAAGGATTTCAAGGATTTTCGGGGTGTATATCGGGTGCGGACCGTCGTCAAAGGTAAGCGCTATCTTTCCTGTGGCTGAGCTGTTTTTTGCAAAAACATTTCCCGCCGTGGCATTTGTAGGTGCTATGGCGGACAGGATAATTCCAAACACAAGAAAAACCGTTAAAGCTGCTCTTTTCATATCATCGCCCGTTTCTCTATGCGGTCAGCTCATCAAGCGTACCGAACCCGAAGCCCTGAGCCTTCAGCTCTCTTATCACATCTGCGAGTATCTCGGCGTTGGTTGCCGAGGTTGGGTGGAGCAATATCACGGCGCCGTTGTGAATATTGTCCATAATCTTTTGCTTAGCCGCCTCGGGCGACATCTGTCTGTCGTTATCCCAATCGGCATACGCAAAGCTCCAGAAGATAGTTTTATACCCAAGCTCATGCGCGAACTTCATAGAGGTCTCGTTGAATTTCCCCTCGGGCGGACGGTAATATTTCGCCATTTCTCCGCCTATATTTTCTCGGTAAAGCACCTCAAGCGCCTCAAGCTCGGCGCGAAAATCCTCTATATTTCTCACCGTTGTCATATCCTTGTGCCGATTGGTATGGTTGCAGACGGTATGTCCCTCCTCTGCCATTCTCCGCACAAGAGAAGTATTCTTGCTTATCAGATTTCCGAGAACAAAAAACGCCCCCTTGACATTTTCCGCCTTCATAATGTCGAGGATTCTCTCGACATTTCCGTTCTCATATCCCGCGTCAAAGGTCAGATATACCACCTTTTCTTCGTTTTCGTCGCCGTGCTTCTTATCTATATAATATCCGCCGTAGTCCTCGACATACCTGAGCTGAGCGTCGGCAATAGGCTGCCTGTGGTCACGGTTTCTCGTACAGTACCACCCTATTGCGCCCCGGCTTTCGGCGAAGGCGTTTTCCACAGAGGACACAAGGAGCAGAACTATTATGCAAAAGGAAAAAATTTTGATATTCGTTTTCATTTCAGTCTCCTCTCAAATCACTTTTGTAAATTTAGTTTTTGATAAAAAACGAGTGCTAAACCTGAAAAAGTTTGCTCTTTTTTCTGCTTATCGGATAAAGTTGATTTTATTGCGCTTTTTGTATAAAAATGTATTATAGCGATTGACACAAAAGGAAAAATATGCTATAATCCCCTTGAACAGCCGAGTTTTTTCTCGGAAAATATTATCCAAATTCAACTAATTCAACCAAAGGAGACTTTTATTTATGGAAAGCTTGTTTGAACGCTCGCAAAAAAAGGTTATGGTAACTGCTCACGGCGGATACAACGCAGGTATAATCACATTCAATTCGATGATGGGCTTTGAGGCAGCCGTTAAGGCGGGTGCCGACATAATTGAGATAGATGTTGCTCGCTCGGCTGAGGGTAAGCTTTATGTCTTCCACCCCGGTACCGAGAAAAAGATGCTTGGCTACGACTGTGATATCACAAAAATGACTAACGCAGAGATAGAGGCGCTGAAAAATCAGACCTCCAAGCTACCTGTTCCCACGCTTGACGAGCTTTTCGAGACATTCAAGGGTCGTTGCTATATAAATACAGATAAGGCGTACTCCTGCTTCCCCGAGCTTGTTGAAAGCATACGCCGCCACAACATCGTTGACCAGATAATCCTCAAGGGAGAGGTCAAGAATACCTGGATATACGACGCAACCGAGGAGCTTGCTCCCGACATCTCCTTCCTTGCGGTTTCCTATGAGACTGATACCGCGCTCGAGATGTGCCGCGGAAGAAAGATAAACTATGTCGGAAGCGAGGTCGTTTTTGCGAAGGACGACGCGCCCGTTACCGACGACGCATACATCGAAATGATGCACAAGAACGGCAAGGTTCTTTGGGTAAACCCTATTCTGTTCAGCCTCACAAGACCTCTTGTCGGCGGACACGACGACCACACCTCTCTTATCGATGACCCCGCAAAGGGTTGGGGCTGGCTCGCTGATAAGGGCTACGACATTCTCCAGACAGACTGGGTAACAGACTGTATCACATACCTGCGCGATTCGGGCAAGCTTTACAGAAAATAATTAAATAATTTAAGACAAACCCCCCGCATTGGTAACGGTGTTACCAATGCGGGGTTCGTTTTTATGCCAGTAGAAAGGTTTGAAGGAAGCGCGAGGGAAACTTTCCTCGAAAGCTCCCCTCGCGTTCCTCTTTAATTTCTATCCAAATATTCAATCAAATCGGCGATAACGCCGGTGTCGTTGTCGCAAAGGCAAAGGTCGCATATCCTCTTTACAGAATCTATGGCGTTTGCGGGACATACCGCCACATCTGCCATAGAGAGCATTTCGATATCATTCTCGTAATCTCCAACGGCATATAGCTTTATCTCCCTTCCCTCACGCAAAAAGTTCGCCTTGATGTCCGCAAGCATTGATGCCTTTGAAATTCCATAGGGCTGTGTTTCAAGCAGGTCTACCCAAGAAAGACTTATCGTATATACACTCGGGAAGGCTTCCTCAAGCTCCCGCTTGACCTTCTCCAGGGTATCGCCGTCGGCGCGCAAGGTCAGCTTATACAGCTTTTCATTTCCCCATTCCTCAAACGGCAGGAATTTCATAGGCATTCGGCTTGTCTCACGCTCCCTCTTGATATAGGGATTGTCGGGCTGAAAATAGATCACGCCCTCGCGCGTATGCCCTCTGTAACCAAGACTCGGATATCTGTCACGGAAAAATTCTACCGTCTCTATTATCTTGTCCACATCAGAAAAGTGCTCCTCGACCTCTTTCCCCGTGGCAATATCGAAAAGTACCATTCCGTTGCAGGTCACCGCGGGAAAATTGACATAGTCGCACGCCTTCGGTATACGCGTCGTAAGGTGCGCCGCCACTCTGCCCGTCGCAAATGTGAAAAGTCCGCCGTTCTCTATAAAATATCTTATCCACTCAACATTTCTCGGCACTACCTCGGTACTGCTCGAAAAAAATGTACCGTCGAGGTCGCTGACTATCATTATATTCTCGAATTTTTTCATACCGTATCTCTCAGCAATATTCTTTTCTCAGCTTGTCAAGCACCGCGGAAAAATCCTCGGGAAAGTCCGCGCGAAATGTCATAAGCTCTCCCGTTCTCGGATGCTCAAGCGTCAGCTCCGCCGCAAAAAGACATTGACCGTTTATCAGCCTTCTGTTCTTTGCCTCAAACTCGGTTCCGCCGCCACCGTAAACAGTATCTCCCAAAAGAGGGTGTCCGATACTCGCCATGTGTACTCTTATCTGGTGGGTACGCCCCGTTTCAAGCTCACATCTTATCAAGGTAAAGCGTCCAAACCTCTCAACGACGCTCCAATGCGTGATAGCCTCGCGGGAATGACGCGTCGCGTCTCTTATGACCGCCATTTTCTTGCGGTCGGTTGGATGACGCCCGATAGGCGCGTTTACAGTTCCGCTCTCCTCACGCATATTTCCGAGAATTATGGCGTAATATATCCGACTGACCTTATGCTCCTTTATCCTCTCGGCGAGGAAAAGATGCGCGTCATCGTTCTTCGCGGAAACGAGCAGTCCCGCCGTATCCTTGTCTATTCTGTGGACTATCCCCGGTCTTATCACGCCGCCAATTCCCGACAGGCTTCCGCCGCAATGGTAAAGCAGAGCGTTTACAAGCGTTCCCGATGTGTTTCCCGCCGCGGGATGGACTACCATTCCGACGGGCTTGTTGACCACGATTATATCGCTGTCCTCATAAATCACATCAAGCGGAATATTCTCAGGTCTTGCCTCGCACTCCTGCGGCGCGGGAATCACGACCGAGACTCGCTCATTCCCCGTCATTTTATAATTCTTTTTCGGAAGCTCCCCATCTACGCTCACATTTCCGCTCTCGATAAGCTTGACCGCTGCCGAGCGCGTCATATCGCACTCCGCAGAGATAAAGCTGTCTATCCTCTGCCCCTTGTGGGCATCGGTAGCTTCAAGCTCGATTATATCAGACGGCTCTCCGTCAAGAAAATCCTTTTCAAAATCATTCATTGCTGCCATTGTTGCCGTCTCCGCTGTCGGTCTGGTCTACGGTATCCGTGGACGACATAGCGCTTTCGGCGCTCTCAACGCTCTCGGATTTGTCTGCGCTCTCGGCAACCGCCTTATTTGCGACGAGCCTTTTTTGCTTTGCTCTCGCGCCGCGGAACTCCCCAACAAGGTCTGCGACAAGATAAACTATTATCATTCCCGCGCCAATGCAGATAAAGGAATCCGCCGCATTGAACACCCAAACCCAGAAATTCGGGAAGGCGTAAAAATCAATAAAGTCTATAACATATCCAAGACGGACTCTGTCTATCATATTTCCTATACCGCCGCCTACGATAAGGCTGAGCGCAACGCAGGCAAACCTGCTCTTGGGGCGGAATTTCCACAAATATATCAATACCGCCGCTATTCCTATGACCGAAAGCACCATAAATATCCATCTATGCTCGTCCATCATTCCGAACGCCGCGCCCTCATTCTCAACATAGGTAAAGCGAAATACTCCGTCTATTATGACCAGCGACTCCTCGCGACCGAGGAACACAGATATAAGTATCTTGGTTATCTGGTCAATCAAAACGGCTCCGATTATAATCAAACTCCAAATTAACACCTTCGGAACTCCTTTAAATATATTTATCCGCGTCAAGCCGAAGCCTTCCGCGCCTCGTCTGCTCCGACACCGAATTTATTCTGAATTTTCCGTACCCGCGCACAGAAACGAGTGCGGGTGCCGAAACCGTGCGGTCGGGGCGTGTTTCACACTCAAAATTCACCTCGACAAGTCCCGCGCCTACCGCCTGCGATGCCTTTTCTCTCGAAAGAGAGCAAAGTGCCGCCACGATACAATCTATTCTCGCCGACGCCACCGTGTCGGAAATATGAGCAAAGCTGCGCTTCGGCTCAAAATCGGGCGGCAGCTCGGCTACCTCTACCTTAACGGTATCGCTCGCCACCTTTTTCAGCTCTCCGAGAATAAAGTCCGAAATCACACCGTCGCAAAAAAGAAGGGCTTCCTCCCTCTCGGTATCCTCAAAGACTATATCTCCAAGCTTCTCCCGCTCGATTCCAAGTCCCAGTACCGAGCCGAGATAGTCTCTGTGCGTAAGCCGTCTGTATCCGCTTCCCCGTATTCTGACGGCGCACACGGGCGAGCCGTCGATATACGGCTCTATATCCGAAAAGCTCTCCGCCTTCTGAATATAGTCGGGCAGGATAAATACTCTGCGCCGCTCCGCATCGGCATATCCGCCGTATGCGATATATCGCCCCGACATACCTCTTTGCAACAGATATTTCTCTACAAAAAACCGTTCGCGTGGAGACAGAAAGCTGCTTACGCCGAGCTCACCGCGCTCAGTGCGTCTGCATATATCGTCTATCCGCGCGAACAAGACCTCAAACTCTTCCCTTACCATATCGTAATCTTAATTTCAACCCAGAAAAATCGTTATGCAGGATATTATCATATAGGTTATAAGAAAAGCAAAATCGAACGGGCTGTTCTGAAACCAATTCATTTTTTCAAATAACAGTCTCAATGGATATATAAAGGGCTCGGTTATCGCGCAGAGAAAGTTTGAGAATTTTCCCTCCTCAAACGCAAACCACGACATCACCGCTCTTATCAGCATAGCGATCTCAACCGCAGTCAGAAATATTACCACCACGCTCTTTATCAATGCCAGAAAAATCTCCAAAACCGTTCCTCCTAAGCTCTAAAACGCTTGCCATTAAAACAAGCGGCACCGCAGCAAAGCTGTGGTGCAGCCTGTAAAATATCCAAAATCAGTTGCCCGAACCTACCATTGCCTCAATGCTGCTGACATCGACATTTTTAGGAGCCACAACTATGGTTGTTTTTCCTACCTTGGTCATAACGCCGCCAACAACATGAACTGCGCCCGAAAGATAGTCAAGCAGTCTGACTGCGTTCTCTCTCGTAAGACCTTCAATGTTAAGCAGAACGGTATTTCCGTTCATAAGGAAATCTGCAATCTCAGCTGCGCTGCTGTAACCCTTAGGGTTAACTATCTTGAGCGAAACTGCGTTTGCCGCACCAAAGGGAGCTGCGTTTGCCGCAGGTGCCTGAGCCTGAGTGTGAAGGCTTCCGTTTGCGAATCCATCGTCCTCAGCAACGGTCTCTTCTTCCTCGAAGCCGCCGAAGTATTCTTCTTCACCTGCGAAATCGTCAAATCCGTTATTTGCGTCCTTGCGTGTAAACTTAATTTTCATCATATCCTCCGAAATTTATGTATTTTTATTTTTCAAACATCCTTCTTCCGACTCTCACGATGTCCGAGCCCGAGCTTATCGCCTCCTCAAAGCTCTCACTCATACCCATCGAAATAATCGGTCTATCTATATTATGCAGTTTTTTTGTCCAAATGTCAAGAACAAGTTGATAAGTTTTGCAAAAATATTTACAATAATCCTCTTTTTTCTCGCATTTTGGTGCCATTGTCATAAATCCGCGCAATTTTATCGAGTCGAATTTCCCGATTTCAAGGCAAAACGCCTCTGCCTCGTCGGGCAGCACTCCGCTCTTGCTCTCCTCCTCGCCGCTGTTTATCTCGACAAGCACATCCATCACTATACCGTGTTTCTTCGCCTGCTTGTCTATCTCCGCGGCAAGCCTTAGCGTATCGAGCGAGTGTATCATACAGACCTTGTCAATGATATATTTGACCTTATTGGTCTGAAGCGTTCCAATAAAATGTATGTTGAGGTCGTCGCTCTTTATTTTGTCATACCGTTCAAGAAGCTGCTGAACTCTGTTCTCTCCCACATTATTTATTCCCAGCTTTTCGTGAATATATTTAACCTCATCGGCATCGGCGCTTTTTATCGCCGCCAGAAGCATAACATCATTCTCACGCCCCGCAGACTGACAGGCTCTCTCTATTCGAGTCCTTATATCCGCTACATTCCTATCAAGATATGAGTAATCCATACTATTCGAGTATCCTTCCGTCAAAAAGATTCTGTCCGCTGAGTATCAGCGTATCGTTGCTTTGAAGATAAGCGTCTGTCTCGTCCGCCTCAACTCCGTCAAGCGCGGTATAATAGTCGCTTCCCTCGTATATCACCTCAATACGGCGCTCACGCACCACGCTTCCCTGAAGAATATATACATACAGGTTTCCGTTTGATTTATGCACCGCAGACTTCGGAACATTTATTCCCGTCACCCTGTCGACCACTATCTCAATGCTCTGCGCCCTCGCGAAGGAAAATCCCGTGGGCATTCTGTCACATTCAAAGAGTAGCAGAACCGATGACGAATCGGTGTCGCGGGTGATTCTGTTAAGTGTAAGCGGCACGGTAACATCTCCGTCTCCCGTAAACACCGTTGTGTAACTCTCGCCCTCCTCAAAATAATTCGCATCGTCGCCCGATACCATAACCGCAAACAGCCATCTGCTGTCATATACCATTTTCCCTATCACATTCTGCATCTGAGAGAGCGGAACCGCGTCTGACGACGCGTACTCATAATAAAGGTCGGGAGTAAGCGCCTCAGCTGCCGCTATCGTAAATCGCCCCTCATAGCCATCGATATCGGAATAAAAGTATCCGCTTCTATTACTGTTCACCTGAACGCTGTTTCCGCCAGCCGCCAATATCCTCGTCCTCTCGTTGCGGAGATATTCGAGCGTCGTCGGCACGGGAGAGTCCTCGTTTGTCAGAACGCTCACCTGCCCCATCTGCGAGGTCATACTGTCGATATTCGACGATATCCCGCGAATATCACCGTCGGCAAGCTGTTTCATTACGGTATAATAAGAGTTGTCGAGTGACCTGTTCACATCAGGCAGGTCGGAAAGTGAAACGCCCTTCGCCACGCTCTTTTCAAGAATTGCTATCTTCTCATCAAGCTCGTCTATGCTTCCGTTCAAAGCCGAGTTGTTTCCCTGCTCGTAAACGACAGCTATCGGCTCTCCTGCCGCGAGCTTGAGTCCGTCGTAGGCAATATAATCCACAGCTCCGCCGTAGTTTGCCGTAACAAGTGTCTCGTCGCGGAAGATATATCCGTCAAGCTCGAGCTTCGTCTCCTCGGTAGACGGTCCCACAACGACGGTTGAAAGCTCAGCAGAAAAAAGGCTTACCATGTGAAATATCGTATATGCAATTATGGCAACACACGCAAGTGCCGCAGCCGCTCTGTATAACATATGCCGCGTTTTTTCGTTCATATTTATACGCATTATACGCACAGTCCTCGCCTCCTCTCTGACTATCTATATCTATATATTGTATCACACAATCAATCGCCGAAAAAGAGCTTCGACGCAGAATTTACAATCTCTTTAAAACTTTTTACACCCATATCGGTGTCGGCATCTATCCATTCGACATATTTTTTCCCGCCGAACCAAGTCATCTGCCGCTTGGCGTATTTTCTAGTAGCCACCTTGAGCAGCTCCGCGCATTCCTCAAAGGTCGACTCTCCTCGGAAATATCCCAAAAATTCCTTATATCCGATAGCCTGAGCCGCGGTGGTGTTTTTCTCAAACACACCCTCGGACATAAGCGCGCGAGTCTCCGCCTCAAGCCCCATAGCTATCATAGCGTCGACTCTCGCATCTATTCTGCGGCGGAGAAGCTCTCTGTCGTTATACCGCAGGGCTATGACCGCGGCGTCGTATTTCGACGGCGACTCAAGAGAGCGTCTGTCAAGCTCGGATTTCGTCACTCCGCTCGTTCTGTATATCTCAATCGCGCGGATAACACGCTTGACATTATTCGGGTGTATCGCCGCGGCGCTCTCGGGATCTATTCGCTGGAGCTCGGCAAAAAGCGCGTCCTTCCCATGCGTCTCGGCAAATTCAAAAAGCTCGCGCCGCACCGCCTCGTCGGGTGTGCTGTCCTCCGAAAAATCCGAGCCGCGCAGAAGCGCGTCGAGATAAAGCCCCGTACCACCGCAAATTATTGGGAGCTTACCCCTGCCCGATATATCCTCGATAGCCCTCGCCGCCGCTTTTATATAGTCGGCGCAGGAATAGTTCTCCGTGGGCTCGGCAATATCTATCATATGGTGAGGAATAGCCGCTCTCTCCTCTGCGGTTGGCTTAGCTGTGCCTATGTCCATTCGCTTGTATACCTGCATCGAATCGCAGGAAACTATCTCTCCGCCATAAAGCCGCGCAAGCTCGAGCGCAAGACTGCTTTTTCCGCTCGCCGTAGCGCCCGCAACGGCAAGTATTCTGATTTTTTTATCCATACAATACCAAGGCGAACGCCTGACCCTCTTTCCGCAAAATTTAAAAGAAAATTCTCCATATAAGTATAACATAAAATATAAAATAAATCAACAGATTATTTGATTTTTAAACAACAAAAAGGCAGTTGCCGAAGCAACTGCCAAAAAAGATATCTTACTTGTTAAATGTCTTGTTCCAGTCAGCCATAAACTTTTCGATACCCGCGTCGGTGAGGGGATGCTTTGTCATCTGAAGAATTACCTTGTAGGGTACTGTTGCGATGTGCGCGCCCGCCTTTGCCGAATCGGTTACATCCTGAGGTCCGCGGATACTTGCAGAGATTATCTCTGTGGGA
>JAGAKG010000033.1 GCA_017625755.1 Clostridia bacterium
ATATCGGTGGGGCCGCACTCTGTGCGGCACAACCGAGTTTTCTTATATTATGCTAATTTGCTACACGAAAGGATATTCTCCTCGCACAAATTAAGGCACGGAAAGGATTTATCCGCGTCGGGGCATATTCTTGTCAAACGATGGGTTGCACGCGTAGAAATTCTTGGAGTCAAGATTGTCCTGCGCGATTCTTATGCTGTCTCCGAATCTCTGATAGTGAACGATTTCTCGCTCGCGGAGGAATTTTATCGGGTCGCGTACATCGGGATCGTCGGTCAAGCGGAGAATGTTGTCGTAGGTTGTTCTCGCCTTTTGCTCTGCCGCAAGGTCCTCGTTGAGGTCGGTCAGTATATCGCCTTTAATTCCGACATATTTCATATCGAAGGGGACGCCTGAGGCGGCGACGGGGTAAAGCCCTGTCGTGTGGTCGACAAAATAGGTCGCAAACGGAGATTTCGCTATCTCGTCCTCGCTGAGGTTACGGGTGAGCTGATAGAGTATCGCCGCTATTATTTCAAGGTGCGCCAGCTCCTCGGTTCCGATATCGGTCAATATTCCCGTTATTTTGTCGTATGGGCAGGAATATCTCTGGTGAAGGTATCTCATAGACGCCGCCAGCTCACCGTCGGGACCGCCGAGCTGAGAAATTATGATTTGAGCGAGCTGGGGATTGGGGTTCTTTATTTTTACGGGGTACTGAAGCTTCTTCTCATATATCCACATATCGTCATCTCCTCTCAGTTAGCTTCGGTCTGCCAGGGCCAGGGACCCTTTGCCCAAAGCCAGTTGTTTGTGTCCGCGTTGTCCATATTTGTTATGGGCATACCGTTTTTTGCGAGGCTCTCCACGAGTCTCTTTCTTTCGTTTACAAGCTTGTGGTAATATGAAAGTGCGGCAGATGAGTTCGGGTAAGCGTCAAGATAAAGAACGGTTTCGACTATGGCGAAATCTACCGTCTGAAGCTTTTTCAGCATAGCCTTGTTATTTCCGCTTGAGCCGCCGTTGCCGCCGTTAGTATTAGCACAGGCTCTGCAGTTTCTGCTGTTATCTACCATTACAACTGCCTCCTTTTCTCTCTCCGCAGAGGAAGGGAAGATCCAATTCCTTGAATATCGTTCCTCGGTTGAAGCCTGTTTCGTTATCATAAAGGTTTCGCCACTCCTGGATGGGCGCATAGACGGACGCGAGAGGGTAGCCCTCAAGTCCCCAGGTCGTTCTCTCGTTTCTCTGGGGCGTAGGCGCGGGACTGTTGTTCAGGGCTTTGCGCATCAGAGATTCGCTGACTCTGTCGCGAGGCGTCATGAAGTCGTTTTCGGTATACATTGTATAATAGTCTTCCTTTCGGATTTTTTGCGTTGCGTTTGTCCGAGAGTATCGGGTCGCAATGCTTCACACATAATGATATGCTATTTTGTCGGAGTTTGTCAAAATATGATATTTGACAGAATGAGAAATATGTGGTAAAATCTAATGTGTGATAAGAAAATATGAGAAAAATATGATTGGAGAGATAGCTTTGATTACGGTAGGGTTTCTTGTTATTGATGAATCTGCCCGCGATGCGCTTTATCTTGGCTACCAAATGAAGCTGACACCCGCGGAATATAGAATATTGAGGGAGCTTGTCTCTGCGAGCTGTGCGGGTATCGACGAGCTTGTTGAGCGCTGCGGATTTGCCGAAAAGAAGCGGAACAATATCTCGGTGCATATATGCGCGATAAACAGAAAGGCGGAGCGCATAGGTAAAAGAAAGCTTATACTGTTTGAAAATCAAAAATATCATATAAACGAATTTATGTGACGAAAATTTATATTTATATTTGAGGATAAACGAGTGAATAAAATCAATTATCAGCTTATTTTGAACGATACGATTGAAAAAATAAAAAAAGAAGGGCGACGACCAAAGCTTTTGCTTCACGCTTGCTGCGCACCCTGTTCAAGCTATGTTCTTGAATATCTTTCGGAGTATTTTGATATAACACTTTATTTTTACAATCCAAATATATCTCCCGAGAGCGAATTTGCTTTTCGCGCCGAGGAGCTGGCGAGGCTTATCGGAGAGATGCCGTTAAGGGGAGAACCTCAACTTGTTGTGAGCAATTATAATAGTGCCGAATTTTACAACGCAGTAGAGAGGTACGAGGCGGAAGCCGAGGGGGGAGCGAGATGTAAGATATGTTATAGACTGCGCCTCGAGCGCTCCGCAAAATACGCGTCGGAGAAGGGGTTTGATTACTTTACGACTACGCTTTCTATAAGCCCGTACAAAAATAGCGTCTGGCTCAACGAGATAGGCGCGGAGCTTTCCGAAAAATACGGCGTTGACTATCTTTTTTCGGATTTTAAAAAGAGAAACGGTTATAAGCGCTCTTGCGAGCTTTCCGAGGAGTACGGTCTTTACAGACAAAATTACTGCGGCTGCGAGTATTCAAAGCGGGAACAAGATAGAAAAAACGCAAAATAAATATTTTTTGTTATATCAAAAAACAACTCATAAAAAATATTATTTATATTGTAAAATAATGAATTCATATATTTTTATTGTAAAAATAATCTCGAAAAATGCGGGATTGGTTTTGTAGGAGAAAAAGAAAAAAGATTTTTTGATTTAATACTTGAAAATAATATAAAAATGTTATATAATTATGTGACAACGCGGGCGCGTTGCTTTTTGTAATTTTTTGAGAGGTACTGTATGCTTGAATTCAGAAATGTATCTTACTCCGCGCCAAACGGACGGGAGATACTGAAAAACATAAATTTGACGATAAACGAGAGATTTGTGGCTATCACGGGCCCTAACGGAAGCGGAAAGTCCACGATGGCGAAGCTTATCGCGGGTATTATTCTTCCGACGGCGGGCGAGATATACTTTGACGGCAAAAATATCACCGAGGAGGGCATCACTGAGCGCGCCAGAGCGGGCATAAGCTTTGCTTTTCAGCAGCCTGTGCGCTTCAAGGGGATTACCGTTAAGGATCTGTTGTCGCTTGCTGCGGGCAAGAATGCCAGTGTTTCCGAGGCTTGCCGATATCTTTCAGAGGTTGGGCTCTGCGCCAAGGATTATATAAACCGACAGGTTGACGGCTCTCTTTCGGGCGGTGAGCTGAAGCGTATAGAGATAGCTATGATAAACGCCAGAGGTACCAAGCTCTCGGTGTTTGACGAGCCTGAGGCGGGGATCGATCTTTGGAGCTTTAATAATTTGATAAAAGTGTTTGAAAATATGTACCGGAGAACGCAGGGAAGCATAGTGATAATCTCGCATCAGGAGCGTATTCTCAATATCGCTGATAAAATAGTGGTGTTGTCTGATGGTGGAATTGCCGAATACGGCTCGAAGGACGAGGTTTTACCTAAGCTTCTGGATGTTCAGGCGGGTTGCAGATTTACCAAGGAGGGCGTGTGATATGGATAGTATTCAGAAGAATCTTCTTGAGCAGATCGCGGGAATACATGAGGTTCCTCAGGGGGCGTATTCGCTCAGAATAAACGGAAGCCTTTACGGCAAAAACTCCTCTGAAAACATTGATATTGTTAAGAAGGAGGACAAGCCCGGTATTGATATATACATCAAGGACGGAACAAAGAATGAGAGCCTTCATATTCCTGTTCTGCTCTCTCAGACAGGGCTTAAAGAGATAGTTTATAACGATTTTCACATAGGTCGCGACTGCGATGTGACTATCGTAGCGGGCTGCGGAATACACAACGGCGGCTCGGAAGCGTCCGAGCATAGCGGAATACACTCCTTTTATCTCGGTGAAAATGCCAAGGTTAAGTATATTGAGAAGCATTACGGCGAGGGGGACGGAAACGGACAGAATATAATGAATCCCACGACCTACGCAGAGCTTGCCGAGGGGGCGTATCTTGAGATGGAAACCGCGCAGATAAAGGGCGTGGACTCTACTGACAGGGTTACCAAGGCGGTTCTGGGAAAGAATAGCAAGATAGTTGTCAGCGAAAAGATAATGACACACGGAAAGCAGTTCGCGAAAACCGAGTTTGAAGTCGAGCTGAATGGAGAAAATTCGGGTGCTCATGTGGTTTCGCGCTCGGTCGCGAGAGATGATTCCGAGCAGACCTTTGTTTCGCGCATTTTGGGCAATAACAAATGCACGGGACACACCGAATGCGACGCCATTATAATGGATAACGCCAAGGTTTCGGCGATTCCCGAGATACTTGCGTCTGACCCTGATGCGGCGCTTATACATGAGGCGGCTATCGGAAAGATTGCGGGTGAACAGCTTATAAAGCTTATGACTCTTGGACTTACCGAAAAAGAGGCAGAGGAAGAAATAGTAAACGGATTTTTGAGATAAAAAAGAAAAAATGGGGCAGATGCGTTGCTTGACGGCGATGCATCTGCTCTTTTTTGCTATTTTTGTGAGAGTGTTGTATATAAATAACAAAAATGGATAAAAAAGTAAAAAATGATAAAAACAGTAAATAAAACGCCGATTTGCGGGAAAAAGAGCGAAAATGAACCGCTGAAGGTGAAAAAATGATAAAATTTATGCATGTAGAAAAATTGAGTCGAAAATTGTGCAAAACGCCTAAAAAATTAGGCTTTGAACGAAAATCCTAAAATGCGGCCGATTTTCGACGCAGTAAATTTAATTTACTCATATCTTGAGCTTTGTAAACGAGATGGCAAAAATGGGTAATGTTGCACAAAAATCTGCATATACGCTTAAACGGCATTATATTATCAAGTAAATTTGGTTTACCTTTAAAATGCCTTTTCGAGGTGTAATGTCAAAAATAACAGATGGGTTTCGGATAGGTAATAAAAGGAATTTCGGACAAGTATAATTTTAAAGAAATGCGCGCTTACAGAGTGCGATGTGACACCTTGACATTTTTGCTTGATTGTGGTAAGATACCATTATGATTTAAGGCAAATGGCTTTTGAAGGGCGGTTTTCGCCCTTTTTGGTGTCTTGTCTTTGACGATGCTAATCAGCATTGGTTATCTAACGGTGTTCGCTGCAGGTCGGGCTGTATGCCGACGGCACGCCTTGCGAATATTACATGCGGACATCATGGGCGTTCGTATCCCTTTCTTGTACGGGCGTCTGAACAATTTCAGCAGGAGGAAAAATCAATGAGAAAGACAAAATTTCAAAGGATAACAGCTTTTGCGGTTGCTTTGGTTTTGCTGCTTTGCGGAAGCGTGAGTGTTGGCGCGGCTGATACTAACTCTTCTGTGACGGATACCTCGATAAGCGATATCAGAGATCTTCTCAACGCTATCTCTTACGACTCGTATCTTGAGGACAATGCAGATGTAGACCGTGCGACTGAGGAGGTCGTTATCGACGCTACAAAGAATTATGAGTTCAAGCTCAGCAAGGACGCTGAGGCTGTCTACACACAGGACACCGTTCTCGGTGACGATGTGGACAAGAATATTGTGGCTCATGTCGAGGAGTATGACGGTATTTCGGGTCTTTATGTCCCCGGAAACGGTATAGTTTCGTGGAAGACCGATGCTGTCAAGACCGCGGCTAAGTACAGCGTTGTTATAGACTATTACCCTGTCAAGAACAAGGCTGCGTCTATCGAAAGAGTATTTATGGTAAACGGAGCCGTTCCCTTTGCGGAGGCTCGCTACCTTACTATCTCTAAGGTATGGCATAATGTATACAGCGACGGAGAGTTTATGCTCGGCGAGGGCGAGTCTGCGGCTGAATATCTTTCAAAGGCAGATGAGCTTGGTATAGAGGCGTATTCCGAGGACAGAGGCGAGGACGGAACCTACATTATATATAAAATGCCCGATGTGTGGACAAAGGATATCTCGGCATTTATAGACGATTATGCAGTTCGTTTCTTCACCGAGGATATCGACAAGAACGAGATACGCGCCAGCCTTACGCAGGCTCCCGTATGGACATCTTATGAGTTCAGAGACGCGAATGGCTTCTATCAGGAGTCCTTTGAGTTCGTTATAGCTCCCGACGAGAACGGAATCGTTACGCTTTCGCTTGAATCGGTCAACGAGCCTATCGCTATCTCCAGCGTGAGACTTGTTCCTCACAAGGGCAACATTACTTATGAAGAATATATGGAGATCTACGGCGACGAGCCCGAGGGAACAGATAAGATAAAGATAGAGGCTGAGTATTTCTCGGCAACATCCTCTCAGACGATTTATCCGCTGGAGGACAGAACCAGCGCTATCACCTCTCCCGCAGCTACCGACAGAACCGTTCTTAATACCATAGGCGGTGAAAAGTGGCAGACGGCAGGTCAGTGGGTTGAGTATAAGTTTACTGTTGATAACAGCGGACTTTATCAGATAGCTGCGCGCTATCGTCAGGCTTTGCTTGACGGTATGTTCGTATCCCGCTCGCTCCATATTTACAGTGACTCTACCGTAAAAGAGGGAGATAAGGGATACTACAACGGAGTTCCTTTTGCTGAAGCAGGTAACCTTCGCTTTGGATATTCTTCGGATTGGCAGTCCGATGCACTTAACGACGGAGAGCTTGACGGATTCAAGTTCTATTTCAAGGAAGATGTCGTTTACACATTGAGATTTGAGGTGACTCTCGGAAGTATGGGTCAGATCGTTAATACGGTCCAGAATTCGCTTGACTCCATCAACACCGACTACCTTAATATATTGAAGCTTACAGGTTCTAATCCCGACGCGAACCGTGACTACGGATTTAACAGAGTTATGCCCGACACGATGATAGACTTTATCGTTCAGGCGCGTACGCTCTACTCGGTCGCTGAGGACCTTGCGGAAATAGCGGGAGACAAGAGCTCGATGACGGCTACGCTTGAAAAGATAGCTCGTCTGCTCGAGACAATGGGAACCGACGAGGATGAGGTTGCGAAGAACCTTGAACAGCTTAAGTCGAATATCGGTTCACTCGGTACATGGCTCGGAGACGCTAAGACTCAGCCCCTCCAGCTCGACCTTATCTCCGTTCAGGGAGAGAGCGCAGAGCTTCCCGTGGCAGAGGCGGGCTTCTGGAAGGCTATTGTTTATGAGTTCACAAGATTTTTCAAGAGCTTCTTCAGAAACTACGACCGTATGGGCGCTATGGAGGAGATCAAGGAAGGCGAATCGGTTGAGGTATGGCTTGCATACGGACGCGACCAGTCTCAGGTTATCAGAAGCCTTGTAAATAACGACTTCACTCCTGAAACGGGAGTTGCTATCGACCTGAAGCTCGTCTCGGGCGGAACATTGCTTCCCTCGATACTTTCGGGTATGGGACCTGATGTTTATATCGGTCTCGGACAGTCGGATGTTATCAACTACGCTATCAGAGGTGCTTTGGTACCCGTTGAGGATCAGGAAGATTTCGACGAGGCTATCGGCGACTTCAACGAGGCGGCGATGATAGTTCTCGGAATTGAGGACTCCACGGGAGAATTCCACTATTACGGAATTCCCGAGACTCAGAACTTTAATATGATGTTCGTTCGTGAGGATGTCTTGGCTGAGCTTGACATAGAGGTTCCTAAGACTTGGGACGATGTTCTTGAGGCTATTCCGATACTTCAGGCGAACAACATGCAGATAGGTATGCATACCGACTATAAGGTATTCCTCTATCAGATGGACGGCGAGCTTTATGCCGACGACGGAATGAGAATCAACCTCGATTCCAATGTCGCGCTCGAGGCGTTCAACACAATGTGTAACATGTTTACAATGTACTCGTTCCCCTACAAGTATGACTTCGCAAACCGTTTCAGAACGGGTGAGATGCCCATAGGATTTGCGGTCTACACAGGAACATACAACCAGCTCAAGGTATTTGCTACCGAGATCGAGGGACTCTGGGGATTCTACCCGATGCCCGGATACGAGGATGAGCAGGGTAATATAAACAATGTTTCGGTTTCGACTGTCACCGCAATCGTAATGATCACGGGTTGCGAGGACGAGGAGGGCGCGTGGGAGTTCATGAAGTGGCACGCAGGCGCTCAGTGTCAGGTTGACTACTCCAACGAAATGGTTGCGCTTATCGGTCCTTCCGCTAAGCACGCTACCGCTAATATGGCGGCTCTTGAGAGTATGCCTTGGACTACCGAGGAATATGTTCAGCTCTCGGCTCAGTTCAATAACCTCGCGTCTATTCCCAACTACCCCGGAAGCTATATCATCGACCGTTACACCAACTTCGCGTTCCTTGCTGCTTATAACAATGCGGCAGACCCCGTAACGGAGCTTCAGAGTTATATAACTACTATTAATAAGGAAATCACTCGTAAGCGTCAGGAGTTTGATCTTGAAACGCTCGACTATGTAGGTCAGACGCTTGCAGAGAAGCGTATGCTTCAGGCTATCGGAGCGATTGAGGAGATTCAGGCTTCCTCGTCGTATAGCAATTCCTATGACGCTGTTTGTGAAAGAGCTATCGACACGATGGACGGAGGAAGCACCGAAGATTATGCTTCACTTAGGGCTCTTGCGATAGCACTTGAGGAAGCTGATGCAGACCTTTTCGAGGATGTTATCGATTATGTAAAGAGTGCGGCTAACGCGCTCGAATCCTACGAAGCGTATAAATAATCAAGGAAGGAGAGAATAAGTAAATGTCACAGAAAACGGCACGAAAAAAAGCTGTTGCGCGCAAGGATATGTCAAAAATGCAGTGGACGCTTAAAGAAATCAAGCGTAACTGGGTCGCATATCTTATGGTTGCGCCGTACATGCTCATTTTTACCTGTTTTACAGTTATACCCGTTGCGCTTTCAATATTGATAAGCTTTACGGACTTTAATATGCTTGAGTTGCCTAAAATCGTTGGTCTTGACAACTATATCAGGCTGTTCCTTGATGATGACATCTTTCTGCTCGCCGCAAAGAATACATTCATATTCGCGGCTATCGTAGGACCTGCATCATACATTATGTCACTTATGGTGGCGTGGTTCATAAACGAGCTTTCGCCTAAAATAAGAGCGATAGTAACACTTATATTCTACGCACCCTCAATTTCAGGTCAGGTTTACCTCGTATGGGGTACACTCTTCTCGAGTGACGCATACGGTTGGGCAAACGCTTGGCTGATGAAGTTCGGAATAATAAACGCCGAGATCAACTTCTTCCAGGATGCCGACTGGGTTATGCCCCTTTGTATAATCGTCGCACTCTGGACCTCTCTGGGAACCTCCTTCCTGTCCTTTATCGCAGGTCTTCAGGGTGTTGACCGCGCGCTCTTTGAGGCGGGAGCGGTTGACGGAATCAAGAACAGATGGCAGGAGCTTTGGTACATCGTTCTTCCCAGTATGAAGCCTCAGCTGATGTTCGGTGCTATTATGTCGATCACCTCATCGTTCGGCTTTGGCGGAATAGTAACCGCGCTTTGCGGATTCCCGTCTGTCGACTATGCGGCGCATACCATTATGCACCACCTCGAGGATTACGGTTCTCAGCGATTTGAGATCGGTTACTCGTCAACGATAGCGGTTATTCTGTTCCTTGTAATGATAGGAGCGAATATGCTCGTTAAGAAGATTCTGTCGAAGGTAGGTGAGTGATATGGCAAAGTTAAGAACAAGAAAACACAAGGTCGTCCTCGCCCGCTCTGTCGGTGGAGATATGGGAATAACCGTGATGCTCACGATACTGGGAATCTTTATGTTCCTTCCTATGTACTATGTTGTCATTCAGTCGTTCAAGCCTCTTGACGAGCTGTGGATGTTCCCCCCGAGATTTTATGTATCCAAACCTACATTTAAGAACTATACTGATCTGTTCTCGCTTATGGATACATCCGTAGTACCCTTTACGAGATACATATTCAATACGGTATTCACATCTGTTGCAGGAACCTTCGGAAACCTGTTCCTCTCGTCTCTTGCGGCTTACGCGATGGCGAAGATCAAGTTCCCCGGCGGCAGAGGAATGTTCAAGCTTGTAAGAACCTCCCTTATGTTCCACCAGACGGTTACTGCCGTAACAAGCTTCATTCTTATGAGTGCTTTCCAGATCATAGATACCTACTGGGCAATCATAATTCCCGCGTGGGCAACATCTCTGGGACTTTACCTTATGAAGCAGTTTATGGATACTCATGTTAATGACTCGGTACTTGAAAGTGCGCGTCTTGACGGCGCAAGTGAGCTCAAGACCTTCTGGGTAATCGCAATGCCGATGGTTAAGCCCGCATGGCTTACGCTTATCATCTACTCCTTCCAGGATCTCTGGAACAGAGGAGCATCTATTTACATTCACTCCGAGGAGCTTAAATCCTTCAACTACGCTATTCAGCAGATAACGGCTGGAGGAATCAAGCGTGCGGGAGCGAGTGCTGCGGCAACCGTTATAATGATGATGGTTCCGATTCTTGTATTTGTAATTTCGCAGTCCAACATTATTGAAACGATGGGCTCGAGTGGTATGAAAGACTAATTCGGGAGGAGAATATGAAAAAGTTAACATCTATATTATGTTTGATGTTTGTGCTTGTTATGATATTTGCTCTTCCTGCAAGTGCAGCTGCACCTTATCAGACATACACTTACTCAATAAACGGAACAGCGCTTCATTCTCCTGATGCGTATACCCCCGTTAAGACGATAGACTCGTCCTATATGGGAATTGCAGACGCTTCTGCGATGAAGAAGTACTATCCCGACCTTGATACAAAGAGCAAGGAATTTACCGCCAAGCTTTCCTTGGCAAGCCCGTCGGACCTTGAAACCGACGATAAACAGAATGTTTATATCGCTGATACCGATAATAACAGAATTCTGGTTCTTGACCGTTATTACAAGCTTAAATTCATTATCGAGAACTTTACAAACGACCAGGGCGTGCCCGATGGACTTTCGGCGCCTCAGGGTGTGTTTGTAACATCTGATAAGATAGTTAACGGAGAGACCGTTGATGGAAGAATTTTCGTTTGTGATACCAACGCAAACAGAATAGTTACCTTCGACCACGACGGTAACTTCCTCTCCATAATTCCTCAGCCTGAGTCCGAGCTTTTTGATGAGGGCGCGGTCTATAAGCCTGTTGCGGTTGCAGTCGACCAGTACGACAGAATGTATGTCGTATCCTCGACGACCTATCAGGGAATTATAGTTATGACCGATACGGGTGAATTTACAGGATTTATCGGAGCGCAGAAGGCAACTGTAAGCCTTTGGCAGATAATCTGGAGAAGATTCCAGACCGAGGAGCAGAGAGCTCTTTCGGGTAGTATCGTTTCCACAGAGTTTAACAACATCTCGATAAACGACGACGGATTTATCTATGTAACCACATCCTCTATCGAGGAGTCGAGCGTGGCATCGGCAATCACGGGCAAGTCCTCTTCGGGCGACTATGCTCCCGTAAAGATGCTCAACGCTGCGGGCGACGAGATAATGAGGCGTAACGGCTTCTATCCTCCTTCGGGTGAGGTAGACCTGACAAAGGTATCCGTAACAGATACGATAACAGGTCCTTCGACCGTTGTGGATGTTGCGATAGGTCCCGAGGCAACTTGGTCGATAGTTGACCAGAAGCGAAGCAAGGTATTTACATACGACTATGACGGAAACCTTCTCTTTGCGTTTGGCGACACGGGCCGTCAGCTCGGAAACATTTCCAATAAGGGTCTTGCAGGCGTAACCTATCAGGGCGACAATATGCTTCTCCTTGATAAGACCGCAAAGACATTCTCGGTATTCCAGCGTACAGAGTACGGTGATATTCTGGTAAAGGCACTTGAAAATCAGAATAACCGTCAGTACGATAAGTCGATTGACGACTGGACCGAGATACTCAAGAGAAACTCTAACTTCGACACAGCTTACATTGGAATAGGAAACGCGCTTTACAGAAGCGGAGACTATGAAGGAGCTGTTGATTATTACCAGGATGCGTATGATACCGCGAACTACTCGAACGCGTATAAGGAAATAAGAAAGGAATGGATTTCCAAGTATATTATCCTTATTCCGATAATAGCAATCGCTCTCATACTTATCTGGTCGAAATTTATGAAATACGCCAAGAAGGTCAACAAGGCGGCGGCAACCTCGGGTGAAAAGAGAACATATAAGCAGGAGCTGCTCTATGTATTCCACCTGATGTTCCATCCCTTCGACGGCTTCTGGGATCTGAAGCACGAAAAGAGAGGCTCGGTACGCGCAGGCGTAACAATTCTCGGCGTAACAATTCTTGCATTCTATTACCAGAATATAGGACGCGGATATATTCTCAATCCTCAGGGTAAATACACTACGATACTTGCTACCGCTCTCAGCGTTGTTATTCCGCTGGTGCTTTGGATGGTTGCAAACTGGTGTCTCACAACTCTGTTCGAGGGTGAGGGAAGCTTCAAGGATATCTTCATAGCTTCGACTTACTCGCTTGCTCCGTTGCCGTTGCTTATAATCCCGGCTACGATAGCATCTAACTTCGTTATCGCAACAGAGGCAGACATCGTAAATCTTCTCATTACATTCTCATTTATTTGGGTAGGACTGTTGATCTTCTTTGGTATGATGGTCACACACGATTACTCGCTTGGAAAGAATGTTCTTACATCGCTGGGAACTATTCTCGGAATGGTCATAATAATGTTTGTGGCTATCCTGTTCTCAACACTTCTTACCAAGCTCGTAAGCTTCGTGACGAACATTGTAACAGAGCTTCAGTACCGAGCATAGTACAGATAGGAGGAAGATAATTAATATGGTAACTAAAAGAATAATATCGACTCTCTTAGCTGTGGTTATGCTTTTGGGCGCGTTCGTTATTACTGTGGGCGCAGAGGAGTCAACGGAGACAGAGGCTCCCGTATACACATATAATACTACAAACGCAAATCCGACTATGGATTATCTCAAGGGTGAGACTATTCTCCCCGAGGGCTCCCTAGAGACGCCTGAACTGATAGACACTCCTGAGAAAAAGCTTTCGATGATGGACCTCCGTTTTGAAAAGGACGGATACCGTCTCTATGTCGATGCGTACAGCGGAGAGGTCGCAACTTATTGCGTAGAAACAGGGGAGACACTTTTCACAAACCCCTACAACATCAACTCCCCCACATCTATTGACGGAAAAGCTCCGACAGACAGTATAAAATCTCAGCTGCTTTCTCAGCTGGTTGTAAAGTATACCGACCTTGCAACGGGTAACGAAAATACATATTACAGCTATGAGTGGGCTGCTTCCAGAGGACAGGTTGATGTAAAGAACATCAAGAACGGTATCAGAGTTGAGTATACTATCGGACGCGAGGAGTCGAGAATGCTCGTTCCCCGTCAGATAGAGAAATCCTCTTTTGAGACCAAGATACTTAATGTTATCGCAGAGGCGCTCAAGGACGAGGGCGGAGAGAACAACTTCGACTATAAGAAGCTCAAGGCTTACTTCGTTCTGAAGGACGCGTCTGTGCAGACAACTCAGGAGGCGATAGACGACCTCCACAAGAATTACCCCATCACCAAGAAGATGGCTGTATATGTTCTTGACTCCACAACTCAGACCACTGAGGTGGCAAGACTTGAGCAGATAATCAAGAAATATGCTCCCAGCTATTCTTACGAGGACCTTGATGAGGACCATATGCTCACAGAGTATGAGAGCGAAGACGAAAATCCGCCTCTCTTTAAGATGGCTCTTGAGTATACGCTCGACGAGTACGGTGTAAGCGTAAGACTTCCCGCAAACGGAATTCGTTTCAACGAGACACTTTACCAGCTTCTCAGCATAGAGATACTTCCTTATATGGGAGCGGGCAAGAACCCTGACAAGGGAAATATATTCTTCCCCGACGGCTCGGGTGCACTTTTTGATTTTGAAAAGATAGAAGCGCTTGGCTCCTCTACGACGGTTACGGGTAAGGTATACGGACAGGACTACGCATACCACACAATTTCGGGAACACATCAGGAGATAATCAGATATCCCGTATTCGGTGTGTATGAGACCGAAACCTTTGAGACAGTCGTTCCCGACGAGACAGCCGAGACGGGCGAGACTGTTGTTACGACCGAAAAGGACCGCGGATTCCTCGCAGTAGTTGAGGAGGGAGATGCTCTTATGGAGCTTTCCGCATACTGCGCGGTAAGAACCAGCCCTTATAACACGGTCAAGATGCTCGTATATCCCAGACCTCAGGATACATATAACATCGCGGACGCTATTTCTGTCGGAACTAACGACACATGGACTGTCGTATCCTCGAGAAAGTATACAGGCAACTACAAGGTAAGATATATAATGCTTACAGACGATGATCTTGCAGAGGAAAAGAAGATAGAGGATTATTACCGCTGTGACTATGTGGGAATGGCAGAGGCTTACAGAGATTATCTCGTAAGAAACGAAATCCTCACAAAGCTTACAGACGAGGATGTTAAGGAAAATATTCCCCTTTACCTCGAGACATTCGGAGCGATAGAAACAACAAAGAGAATTCTCTCTGTCCCTGTAAACACAATGGTTCCGCTTACATCGTTTGAGAATATTCAGACAATGTATAACGAGCTGAGCGCAGAGGGGGTTGATAATATCAACTTTATCCTCACGGGCTACACGAATGGCGGTATGACATCTGCAAAGATTCCTTACGGTCTCAAGTGGGATAGCGCGGTTGGCGGAAAGAGCGGATTTGAGGATCTGCTTACCTTCGCGAAGGAAAAGGATATCGGAATTTATCCCGACTTTGATTTCGCATTTGTTTCCAATAACACACTCTTTGACGGTCTTACACTCAAGTCACACGCAGTAAAGACCATCGACAACAGATATACAAGTAAGCGAGTATACAGTGCTACAAAGCAGACTTATATAAGCTATTTCGAGCTTGCTATATCTCCCGCATACTTCAGCAGATTCTATACAAAGCTCACAGAGAATTATCTGGATTATGAGCCTATCGGTATTTCGGTATCCACTCTCGGTTCCTATCTCAACTCCGACTTTGACGAGGATGAGCCTTATAACCGCGAGGACTCCAAGGGATTCACTGTTGAGGCATTTGAGTATCTTGATGAGAACTACGATAGCGTTATGACATCCAGCGGAAACGCATACACTTGGAAATATGTCGACCATATTACAGATGTAGCGCTTGACTCCAGCCGCTTCTCGCAGGCAGCTGCAGCAGTTCCTTTCCTCGGAATGGTTCTCCACGGCTATGTTCAGTTCGCGGGAACACCTATAAATATGGAAGGAAACATTGATTACGCAATGCTCAAGGCTATTGAGAACGGAGCATCGCTGAACTTCATTCTTTCCTACCAGAATACAGATATTCTTAAAGAGAGCATAACTCTCAGCCAGTATTATTCGGTAAGATATGATATCTGGTTCGATGATGTTGTAAGCATTTACAACGAGCTTAACTCTATAATGAACGGTCTCCAGACAAGCGTTATCGTTGACCACCAGTTTATCGACGGTGAGCGTGTTCCTGATGACGATGAGCTTCTCGCAGACGCAAAGGCTGAGCTTGAGGCAACCATCGAGCTTGAGGAAAGCATCGCCGCTGCAAAGACAGAGGCAGAGAGAAAGAAGCTTCTCGAGTGCAGAACAGGCATAAAGGATAAGATAAACAACGAAAGCACAGGTGCCTTGGCTTATGTTAAGGCTACATTGGCTGACGGAAACGACCTTCTTGGAAAAACACTTACGGCTGAGATAGCTAAGGTAGATACCGCTAAGGCAGCGTATGACGCGGCTGTAACGGCTTATGAAGCAGCGGCAGAGGCTGACAAGGCAGCTAAGAAGACCGAGATGGAAACCAAGAAGACCGAATACGATGCGGCACTTGGAGAGCTTCAGACGACCGTTGCAAGTTTGTATGTCAGAGCAAACGCAGTAGCTACCAGCGCATACAAGGCAGCCGAGGCATACAAGACTGCTGAGGAATATCTGCAGTACCTTAAGGACAACACAGACTTCCCGCAGGAACTCTTTGATGAGCTTCAGGCAATCATAGATACCAATGCTGAGATAAATATCGATGGACTTGATTCCTATATCGATACTACCGCATCCTCACGCGCTCAGGCAGTGGAGATGGCGCAGAAGGCAAAGGCTTATGCTGAGAATGTCTATGAGCAGGTCAAGAATATAGCGGGACTCGAGGTTGAGCCTTACGAGGTAGTTCTTGATATAGAGGAGCCAAAGGAAGAGGAGCCTGAGATCAAGGATACCGTTTCCAAGTACGCTTCTGACGAGAATATGATAGTTCTCGTAACCTATGAGAATGGAACATCCTTCATTCTCAACTTCAACAACTACGATGTTACAACAGTTGTAGGCGGAGTAACATACACCGTTTCCGCATACGGATACATCGTGTTCACTAAGTAAGAAAGGGAGGTAAAATATAATGACTAAAGATGTAAAAGTAAAAGCACCTAAGAAAAGAAAATTTGCCTCTCTTGATAAGAGAAAGGCGCGTGGCGGATGGCTGTTCGTACTGCCTTTCGTAATAGGCTTCGTGCTTGTCTATCTTCCTATCGTGATAGATTCCATAAAGTACAGCTTTTATCAGATAAAGGTCATAACCGGAGGGGGATACCAGCTTATCCCCGTCGGTTGGGCAAACTATAAGGTAGCACTCCTTGAGGATCCGAACTATGTTCAGACCCTGCTTACGGGCTTGCAGAGCCTGGCGCTTGACATTCCTATGATACTTATCTTTTCGCTGTTTATGGCAGTGTTGCTTAACCAGAAGATGGCGGGCAGAGCAGTGTTCAGAGCAATATTCTTTATCCCCGTTATTCTTTCAACGGGTATTATGGAATCCATCGAGGCGCAGAATGTGCTTTCGGGATATATGGAAGAGGCTTCGGGTATCGAAGACGGTTCGGGACAAAGTGCCGCCTCGGAAATCGTATCAACTATGGATATCGAAAAGATGTTCCAAGGAATGGCGGTCGGAGAAGGCTTGGTAACCTATGTTTCGAGCGCGATAAACAACATTTACAACATAGTAAACCGTTCGGGCGTTCAGATGCTTATATTCCTTGCGGGACTTCAGTCGATATCCCCTGCGATATATGAGTCTGTCCAGATAGACGGTGCAACAGCGTGGGAAACCTTCTGGAAGATAACCTTCCCGATGATAAGCCCGATGATACTTGTAAATGCGGTCTATACCATTATCGACTCGTTTACGACCGATTCGAACAAGGTAATGACATTTATTGCAAAGACCTACCAAGAAGCAAACGGAAATGTTTTGAGTTCTGCAATGGCGTGGATGTACTTCCTGATAGTTATATTGATAATAGCCGCATTTGCCGGTATCTTCTCGGCATTTGTGTTCTACCAGAGACGCGATTGAGAGGAGGTAAACAATGAACGCACAGAATGTTGATAACAAGCCTAAGGTACAAAAAGAAACAAAGAACAAGATCAAGGTCGAGTTCGACAGAACCCCTCTTAAAGAGAGACTTAAGGCTAAATTCCTCTCGCTGTTTTTCCTGAAGAAGGTAGTCTGGTTTGTGTTCAGACTGGTACTTCTCGTTGGTATTTCGTATATAGTTCTTTTCCCGTTCTTTACGAAGATAGCAGGCTCATTTATGGCGCCCGAGGACTTCGTCGATGTTACGGTAAGACTTATACCTAAGCATTTTACGCTTGATATGTATAAGGCGATATGGACCGAGCTGAATTACTTCAAGGCGTTTACTAACACCTTGTTGCTCTCGGCAAGTACCGCGATAATCCAGACTTTCGTCTGCTGCTTTGTCGCATACGGTCTCGCTAAGTTCAAGTTCAAGGGAAACAAGTTCGTATTTTTGGCAGTAATCTTCTCGCTCGTAATCCCTCACCAGACACTCCAGCTCTCGCTGTTTATGAACTTCCGTTATTTCGATATTCTCGGAATATTCCAGTTCCTGCACGGCGGCGGAATCAACCTGTTTGGTAAGACGATTACAAATGAGTTCCTTTCCTCGATAAACATATTCCCTGAAACATGGGAAAAGTTTACCACAGAGGGTATCGTGCTTACAAATACCTACTGGCCTTTGATAATTCTCTCGCTTTGCGGACTCGCATTTAAGAACGGTCTTTACATCTTTATGCTCAGACAGTTCTTCAGAGGAGTTCCCGATGAGCTTGAGGAGTCGGCATACATCGACGGTTCGGGTATAATCAAGACATTTATCACTATAATTCTTCCTCTTTCTGTTCCGATGATGATAACGGTATTCCTGTTTGCATTCTCGTGGCAGTGGACGGATGACTTCTATACCAACCTGTTCTTCACAACGACGAAGACGCTGCTTATGCCGAAGATAGTCGATATTCCCACCTCGCTGACAACGGATTACGCAGGACAGAACCTGTATTACTCCGCTATCAGAAATACCTGCGGAATTATGATAATAGCTCCGCTGGTCGTAGTATACCTCTTCTGCCAGAAGTATCTGGTACAGGGTATCGAGCGTTCGGGACTTACCGCAGACTAATTTCAAAAAACACAATATTTTCAGACGGCAATCCGAGGATTGCCGTCTGTTTTTTGTATAAAAAATTGTAGGCGTATTTTATAAAATACTTGACAAAAGCTGCAAAATCGTGTAAAATATATCTATATGTGTCATAAGATGCGAAAGTGTTTTTCGGTAATTGAATGATATATAGATATTAATCTGCAGCTTTCCGATTTTGTCAGGAGGCGGAGCGGTTTGACTCTGCCTTGTGAGCATATCGGAAGCGGCATCAGCTCAAGAAATCAAAATAAAAAACAAGGAGGTGCTATATGGATTTATGGGTTGTCATTTTGCTTGCGGTAGGCTCGGCTGTCGTCGGTATCCTTTTGGGTGTTGTTATGGGAATAGTAATACGCAAAAATGTCGGCGAAAGAAAGATAGGCTCGGCTGAGAACGAAGCAAAAAAGATTAAAGAAGATGCGCTCAGAGATGCCGAGTCATTGAAGAAGGAAGCACTTATAAGCGCTAAGGAAGATATTCTGCGTCAGAGAAACGAAGCGGAGAAGGAGATCAAGGAAAGAAGAAGCGAGATATCCAGAACCGAGAGAAGACTCACACAGAAGGAAGAAAACCTTGATAAGAAATCCGAGGGGCTTGAGAAAAAGAACGAGCTGCTCGACAAGAAGCTCAAGGAAAATGAAGCCGTCAGAGAACAGATCAACGCGTTGCTCAAGCGCGAGGAGGTCATTCTTGAGCAGATTTCGGGAATATCCGCAGACGAGGCTAAGGAGGAGCTTATAAGCAGAGTTGAATCCGAGGTCAAGCACGAGCTGGCTCAGAGACTTTCAGACCTTGAGGAGCAGTTCAAGGAAGAAGCCGACACAAAGGCGAAGAACATTATCTCGCTCGCTATTCAGCGTTGCGCGGCAGACCATGTTGCCGAAACGACGATTTCCGTCGTATCTCTCCCCAACGAGGATATGAAGGGAAGAATTATCGGACGAGAGGGAAGAAACATTCAGATGATAGAAAAGCTGACGGGTATCGAGCTTATAATCGACGATACTCCCGAGGCTATCACACTTTCGGGCTTTGATCCCGTAAGACGAGAGACGGCAAGAATCACGCTCGAGAAGCTTATTTCCGACGGAAGAATTCATCCCTCGAGAATTGAGGAGACGGTGGAAAAGGCTACCAAGGAGGTCGAGGCAGATATCAAGCAGGCGGGTGAGAGAGCTACATTTGATGTGGGTATCCACGGAATTCACCCCGAGCTTGTAAGAATGCTCGGACGACTCAAGTTCCGTACGAGCTACGGTCAGAATGTACTTAAGCACTCTATCGAGGTTTCGCTTATCGCGGGTATGATAGCAGACGAGCTTGGTGTTGACAGTACTGTAGCTAAGCGCGCGGGACTTCTGCACGATATCGGAAAGGCGCAGACTCACGAGATGGAAGGCTCGCATGTTGAGCTTGGCGTGAACCTTGCAAAGAGATATAAGGAAAGCCGCGAGGTTATTCACGCAATAGAGGCGCACCACGGCGATGTGGACGCAAAGTCTATTACGGCGGTTATCGTTCAGGCAGCAGACGCTATTTCGGCGGCAAGGCCAGGAGCGCGTCGTGAGGATCTTGAGAATTACATCAAGAGACTTGAAAAGATCGAGGAGATCGCAAAGGAATTTAACGGAGTTGATAAGGCGTTTGCCGTTCAAGCAGGACGCGAGATCAGAGTTATGGTTAAGCCTGAGGAGGTCAATGACGACGGAATGAAGGTCATAGCTCGTGAGATGGCGGCGAAGATCCAGGAGGAAGTCAAGTATCCGGGACAGATAAAGATAAATGTTATCAGAGAGAGCCGCGCTATTGACTACGCAAAATAAAAATATCAATCGTTCCCGATGGGGTTAATATAAAATTTAACATAAAACCATTCAGGTAAAAAGATGGCGAAGCCATTTTAGATAGATATAACCAAGAGGTGTCTTGCCAATAAGTGAGACACCTCTTTTTGGAGAATAAAATTTATTAAAAATATATTGACAAATTGATGACTTTGTGATAATATAGTATCGGAAACTACTTTGCGTGGTAATTCAAAAAGGAGGCGCAGCGAGATGGAAAAGCGTAAGGTCATTTACTACGAGGATGAGCTTAACGACGAATTTTCGACAGCGCAGATAACGCCTCGAACTATTGATGGAAGCTATGTCTACTGTCACGATTCGGCGTGGAAAAAATTCACGCATTTTTTCTGGTATCGAATAGTCGCGACCCCGATAGCTTATATTTATACAAAGGCGGTTTTTCACCATAAGATTGTGAACAAAAGGATTTTGCGCGAGTTCGACGGTATCGGATATTTTATGTACGGCAACCACACGCAGGATATAGCGGACGCATTTATTCCGAATTTGCTCAGGGTCAAGAAGCCGTCTTATGTTATAGTTCACCCGAATAATGTGTCGATGCCGATTCTCGGCAAAATAACCCCATCGCTTGGGGCGCTCCCTCTGCCAGACGATATGGAGGCGTACAGAAACTTTATCGCGGCGATAGAGCAGAGAATAAAAGAAAATAACAAGATAGTCATTTATCCCGAGGCGCATATATGGCCGTTTTATACGGGTATTCGGAATTTTCCCGATACATCGTTCGGATACCCCGTGAAGCTTGGTGTTCCGACATTCTGCTTCACGAATACCTATCAGAAGCGGAAATGGTCAAAAAAGCCGAGGATAGTTACTTATATCGACGGCCCTTTTTACCCCGATAGCTCGCTTCCCGCAAGACGGCAGAAGGCGGAGCTACGAGACAGAGTTCATGCGCAGATGAGCGAGAGGGCAAAGGAATCGACCGTTGAGAGGATAAAATACATTAAGAGAGAAAAGGAAAATGGTTAATATATTATTTTGCGGAAACGACAAGGTTTTCGACGGAATGTTGACGGGCGCTCTTTCTATCCTTCGCAGAACCGAGTCGTGCGAGCCCTTTACTTTTTATGTTTTCACTATGGATGTGTCTCATATAAAGGACACATATCTCCCTGTGACAGATAAGCAGATAGAGTTTTTCGAGGGAGTTATAAAGGGGTATAATCCCGAAAATCGGGCGATAAAGATAGATGTGACCGATATTTACGAGCGAGAGTTCAGCAAGTGCCCTAACGAGGGCGCGTATTGCTCACCCTATACATTGATACGCCTTTTTGCCGATATGGTAGAGGGGCTGCCCGATAAGATACTTTATCTTGATGCCGACATTATGTTTAACCGAGATGTCCACCTGCTTTACGATACCGATGTGGAGGGGTATGAATATGCGGCGGCGAGAGACCACTACGGAAAATATCTTATCTCACCGAACTATGTCAACGCGGGCGTTCTGCTTTTCAATCTTGCCGAGATGAAGAAAACGGGACTTCTTGAGAGGGCAAGAGAGCTGATAAAGACTAAAAAGCTTGTCTTTGCCGACCAGAGCGCGATAATCCGCTCGACGACGAGAAAAAAGATGCTGAGGCAGAGGTTTAACGACCAGAAGTTTTTGCATAAGCATACCGTTGTGAGACATTTTTCAAAGCGACTCTTCTGGCTTCCTTATCCGCATACCGACAATATCAAGCAATGGCAGGTAAGCCGTGTGCATAAGGTGTTCGGTTATTACTGCTTTGACGATATTTTGTATGAATATATTTACTTAAAGGAAAAATTTTCAAGAGAGGTAAACCGAGATGAATGAGACGAATGAAACGCTGATTCCGATTTTTTATGCCTGTGACGATAATTTCGTTAAATATACGGTTGTGTCGCTTCACTCTATGATAGTGAACGCGTCTCGTGAATATAAATATAAGGTTTATGTACTGCATACGGGTATATCCGAGGAAATGATGCAGAGGGTATACGACCTCGCGAATGATAACTTTGAGGTATGCTTTGAGGATGTTACCGACTATCTTCACTCGATAGCGGATAAACTCCCGATACGCGACTATTATTCAAAGACCACATATTACCGTCTCTTTATCGCAGAGATGTTCCCTGAGTACGAAAAGGCTGTTTATATAGACAGCGATACAGTCGTTCAGGGCGATGTGAGTGAGCTTTATTTTACTGATATCAAGGACGCTTATGTCGGAGCTTGCCACGAGCAGGCGATGGTTCAGGTCGACGAATACGGAACCTATGTCGAGAAAGTAATAGGTATTTCCAGACACAATTTTTTCAACGCGGGTATTCTCCTTATCAACTGCGAGCAGTTCCGTCTGCGCTTTGTGCTTGATAAGTTTATACAGTATCTTCATACATATAATTTCGTTGTTACGCAGGACGAGGATTATCTCAATCTTATCTGTAAGGACCATGTTTTCTGGCTTGACCAGAGATGGAATACCGAGATATTCGGCGAGATACCCTATCCGATAGAGGAAGCGAAGGTGCTTCATTACATAATGACGAGCAAGCCGTGGCACTATTCCGACTGCCGTCACGGAGATGTGTTCTGGAAGTACGCTAAGGAAACCTCGGTTTACGAGGAGATATGTGAGGTTTTGAATGCGTATACCGACGAGGAGAGGGAGAGAGACAGAATATCCTGCGATAATCTATTGGCTCTTGCCGTTAAGGAGACAAACCGCGAGGATAACTATCTCAACAGAGTAAATCAGCAGAGCAGAGCGCTTGACAGAGTTGAGATACTGAAGAAGATAGAGCAGTATGAGCGAGAGGGACGCTTTGATGAGGATGTTGAGGCAGACCCGCCTGGAAGAGTGCTTATGCCCGATGAGATAGATTATTACAGACGAGGCATAAACCAGAAGGTCAAGACCAAGCTCGCGTTTATGATAGCGAGAAAGTTCGTCAACAACCTTATCGCTGAGAAGAAGCTTATTATCAAGGAGATAAAGGGAATCGAGAATTTCAAGAATCTCACGAGCGGAGCAGTTATAACCTGCAACCACTTCAACGCTTTCGACAGTTTTGCTATTCAGATAGCCTACGAGGCGGCTGAGCAGCCAGACAGAAACTTTTACAGAGTTATAAGAGAGGGAAATTACACCTCGTTCCCTGGATTTTACGGCTTCCTTATGAGACATTGTAACACGCTTCCGCTTTCCTCGAATATCCGTACTTTGAACAAGTTTATGGAAGCGACTGGAACACTGCTGAAGGAGGGACATTTCGTGCTTGTTTATCCCGAGCAGAGCATGTGGTGGAATTATCGCAAGCCTAAGCCCCTCAAGCCTGGAGCTTATACCTTTGCGGCAAAGAACGGTGTACCTGTGTTGCCTTGCTTCATTACTATGAAGGATTCCGACATTATGGGGGAGGACGGATTTTTCGTTCAGGAATATACGATACATATAGCCGAGCCGATATACCCCGACGAAAATCTGAATTACAGAAAGAATGTCGCCAATATGATGGCGGAAAATTCCCGAGTCTGGCGCGAGATATACGAGAGGGAATATAATATTCCGCTTGAGTATCTTACGGGAAAGACGGAGGAATGAGAATTTTATGATATAAAAGCTCCAACTTGTATGTGTCGTACTCTTAAGGACAGTTTTGGTAATCCGTAATCTACCGATAGGAGAAAGATTAAAAAAACCAATGCAAAAACCGCAGATTGATTTTCTGCGGTTTTTGTGATACAATAGAGGTATAAGTATACGAATGATAAATAAGAAATTTACGCCACTATATTAAAATACGGGGGTGGCTTAACAATCCATTGACAATTAACCTCAATTGGTGTATAACGATGGACGGAGGTGAACCGATATGACTGATAAAAAAACATTCGGTTCGTTTATAAAAATCAAACGAACCGAGAAAAACTATTCACAAAAAGATTTGGCAGAACTGCTGTTTGTTACCGAAGGTGCGGTGAGTAAATGGGAGCGAGGTGTGTCCTATCCCGATATCACTTTGATTTCTGATATTTGCCGTGTGCTTGATATAAGCGAACACGAATTGATTACTGCCTCAACCGACACGGACACAAGGAAGATGAAGCACGAGGCACGGAAATTCCGTATGATTCGCAGCACCTGGTTTTGGGTTCCGACCATATCATACGCGGTCGCGCTCTTAACTTGTTTTATTTGCAACCTTGCCGTAAATCATACGCTCTCCTGGTTTTTTATCGTATTGGCTGCGCTGATTTGTGCATACTCCTTTATCCCGACCTTTACCTTCTTTTTTAATTCAAAAAAGCTACTTGCTTTTTCTGTTTCGACATATCTTTCGATTTGTCTGCTTTTATTTGCCTGCGCAGTATATACGAATGGATTATCTTGGTTTTTAACTGCTTGTATCGGTGTTTTGATCGGTTATGAGGTTATCTTTGTTCCTATCTTTTTATCTCAGACAAAAGTATCCCGCTTCAAGTTTATAATCTCGTTTACAGCGGCTTGCGTTTTAACGATTTTACTTCTGTTGAATATTCACATTTGGAATTCCTTCAGAGTCGCTCCCGCGATATTGATCACATGCTATGCCTTCCTTCCCGCGATGATTTGCGCCGTCATTTGCGCGCTACGCTTTGATGCTTTTCTCAAAACGGGCATTTGTATCGCTTTCAGCACGGTCGTGTATTATTTCACAAATTATGTTGCGGATAAATTGTTTGGTACAAATAACAGCTTCTATCAGGTGAATTTTAACGATTGGCAGCAATGCTCAAATGGAAATGTTCACTTTATATGTTTAATATCGCTTTTGTCCATAAGCGTTCTTTTTCTTGGAGTGGGGGTTTTTAGACTTCACAAAAAGATCAACCGATAAATTTTAATTTGTAGAAAAGTATTAGTATGCAGATTGCTAAAAGACTCTTTATAAGAAGATATGGGATTCGAACCCAGATTTGCGCTGAAATCGGTTTAAACTCCAAGTTTAGCTTAGCGCAAATAGAGAAAAATCCGCATAGCGTCTTTTTCGGGGTTTTTCATCGCAATGCTTTCTCGAGATAAAGAATAACCCACCGCTTTGGCGGTGGGTTATTCTTTATCTGGGGAGAGATATGGGATTCGAACC